>CAWDQC010000057.1:0-66054 GCA_963804355.1 uncultured Pseudomonadota bacterium
GGTCCGGGCTGCAGCCCCTTGAGCTGACGGGTCAACTGCCGATAGCTCGTGTACTTGAGCGCCTCGGCCTCGCAGGCAAGGCGCGTTATCTTCTGGCGCACGTAACCGTCTTCCCAGGCGGGACGGCCGTTGCGTTCGACCTGCCGCGCCAGATCGCCGAGTTGCCGCACCTCGACCATCATGTCCGTGCGTCCGCCATGGATCGTCCGCTCGAACATCATATTGGTCATCGCGACCATCCAGCCCTGGTTCTTCTGCCCCACCAGGTTGGACTTCGGTACTTGCACATCCTCGTAAAAGACCTGGTTAAAGCCGTGTTCTCCGGTGATCTGGATGAGCGGGCGAACCGTCACGCCGGGGCTTTTCATATCGACCAGTAAATAGCTCAGCCCCTTATGCTTGGGCAGCGTGGGATCGGTGCGGCAGAGCAGAGTCGACATATCGGCGTGATGCGCATTCGAGGTCCACACCTTCGAACCGTTGACGACGAAGTGGTCACCCTCATCCACGGCTCGAGTTTCGACCGCGGCAAGGTCGGATCCGTGGTTGGGCTCCGATAGTCCCTGGCACCAGATCTCCTCGGCGGTGGGTATCCGCGGGATGTAGCGTTTCTTCTGCTCCGGCGTTCCCCACTGCATCAGGGTCGGGCCGACGCGCGCGATCCCCTGGAAGTTGACGACCGGCGGCGCCTTGGCGCGGTCGAGTTCCTGGTTGTAGACGATTTGCTGAAGCAGGGTCGCGCCGCGTCCGCCATACTCTTTCGGCCAGTTGATACACATCCAGCCGCCATCGGCGAGTTTGCGATGCCATGAGCGGCGACGCTCGAATTCCGACTTGGTCTCAGGATCGGCCTGCTCGCCGTCGTCGCGCCAGTCGCGGGGAAGATTCTGCTCCAACCAGCTTCTGAACTCTTGCCGAAACGCTTCGTCTTCTTCGCTAAACTTGAAATCCATGGCAAATCACCGTTTACCGCTACCTTGCCGTTTGGCCAAACCGTAGCAAGTCCGGACGTTTTTGCACGGACGCTCAAGTCGCGACCGCAACCACAATCGCGTGACTGCCTGCGGCGGTCTATCGAGGTAATAACGGCCGCCTATAGACCTGTTTCGAAGTCAGGATGGAACCCTAGTCGGAAGCTTAGAGAGAATTTAGTGATTTGATACTACTTTGCGAAGTCAGTAGCATATTTATGATGATCTCGTATCGTTATTGGCAACTATTGCGCGACCTCAGAAGGAAAGACGGCCTGAGAGTTAGTGGCGTTGCGATCGTCGCTGTCTACGCGCTGACTATCGCACTTGCCTGCTTTCAGTCGAAAGCGGTTGGCGTCGCCAATGCCGCCGGCGGGTCAGTCAAAAGCTATGGCGCGGCCAACGCCATCTTGCCGAGACTCTACATGCCGCATACCTATCTCTGCAGTGATGGAGACAATACGGCGGGACTCCAGGACTCTCTCAACTCTTCGGGCGACGTACGCATCTCCGGCGACAACTGCGACTTCAACGGTACAGTCTTCATTCCCTCCAACAAGCAACTGCAGTGTGCGAGTCGCGACGTCGTGCTCCACTTCAGAAACCGCGACAATAAGACACCTTTCCTCAAGATCGATAACGCGCACGATATCTCGATCAGCAATTGTACCTTCGCCGACGACCCCGGAATGCCACCGATGATCTTCGCCGACGGCGGTCCTACCAGCTTCAACTTCGATATCATCGGCGGTGGCTATACCGGCAGGTCGTACAACGTTCAAATCACCGGCAATGTTTTCCTCCATCCGCGCGGGCAGGCGGCAGTCGAGGTCTACGGCTCGACCGGAACCAGCGTCCAACCGTTCGACTGGAACATTACCTACAACGATTTCAAATGGTGCGGTTACTATTCGGCCGACTTCGATAACGTGGCCGCCTCTCATATCGATCACAACTATGCTTTCGACTGCGCGATAGGTAACGAGGGTGAACAGGCGGGTCAGTCATTCCCGGCAACCACACTCGATTACAACTATGTCACCCGCGATGAACATGGCAACGGTTATCAGTGCAAAGACACCTTGGGCGGCGGCTGCGGCGGTGGCTATGCGAATATGCTCACTTGCGGCACTGCGTATTCCGTCAAAGGCGTGGACTACTCCGGATGCTTCGCGAAAGGCAACACCGTGGACGGCGCCGGCAACCCGATGGAAATTCACCGCGGTCTTGGGCTGAAAGATAATTACATCGACAATACCTGCACCAACGGCTGCCGCTACCGCGACCAATAATCCATCGACGGAAGCGCCACGCCCGATCGCCACTTCATCAGGGCAAGTCGCGCGCGCTCGTAGCGGCCTCTGTGTCAGTGAGTGATTCACCAAAACTCGCGAGATGTGGACGAACAGGTGAAAGCGCTATTGCTGACGGCGAGCCGGTTGAGCTCGATTCGATCCCGATCATCTCGCGACGGAATTTCACGCACTGAGTGCGTCAATTGCCTCGTCGGATCAGGCTCTTGGCGACGGGCACATCGCGACGTCAGACGCGTTGACACCGACCGCGGGTGCGATGCGGAGCCTAGGCGAAACGGCGATCGTCGCGGTTTCCGCGGCGTCAGCGCGGATCGGCGACGCGACCACAAATGCGATTACCGGCGCGTGCTGGCGTCGGCCAATAACCCTGAGTCTGGAAGTGACGAACGCGTTAGATGCCTGTTCGGATGGCGGCGCGATTATATCGCGCACGCCAATCCGCAGGCGGGAAGGTTCAAGTTGCGGTTAGAGTCTTGTCGACGTGATTCACCAGGCTGTTTACGTCCTGACCCATAACCTCGTAGGTGACGAATACGACCACTGCGACCGCAGACATGATCAGCGCGTATTCAGTCATCGTCTGGCCTTTACGCCATTCACGGAGCTTCAAGAATGTCCGGATGATGAAGTCCATTCGCCAAATTCTCCAATCCCTAGCTAATTAATGCCTAGACCCAGTTTGACGAAACATTAGACGTGACGCAATGCTTTATCTTTCCTCCAAAATTCGACGCGACTTCGCCCTCTCGGCCGTGGCGGCGATACGAGATGCTGGCGATAAACTTGTAGTCATGGCGGGCGTAACACCGGGCGACAATGCCGTTTTTGACCGCCTGCTCTATGCCGAATGAGCTACTCGCGCGGCCCCATCGAAGTGCGGGCATCTCTGCGAACAGCTATGCGGCGGGACCTCGTAGAGGAAGAGATAGCCGGTGCCCAGCCGGCCGGCCACTTGCCGGTGCCGTTGCACCCGATGGCCGCATGCCCGCCACGATCCGGTCCGGCGGGTGCACCATTGGCGATGTCCGGGGCCAGCTTTTCGACATCAGCGACAACGTCGCCACGGACATCGCAGCAAGCTGCCAATGATTGATTGTCCTTTTCGGCCCCCGGACAATTAAGATTCGGCAAGGACGTCGCGCTAACGCGACTGGAGTACGACGTTCAATCTCGGAACGGCTTTTGGCTCGTTGCAATCTGCAACACAAGCCACACGTAAGTGGTTTTACAGGAAGAAATGCGTCCCACGCTCGTCGTTCGATACTTCAGACTGGTGGTCGCGCGCCCTTGGTACCGCGGACGTGCTGCTGTTTCCAGCTATTTCGATTCTTTAAGTCGCGGTCAGGAGCGCACCGACCGAATTGACCAGGCTGTTGATGTCCTGGCCCAGGGTCTCGTAAGTCGCAAACACTACGACGGCTACGGCTGCCAGGATAAGCGCGTATTCGGTCATGGTTTGACCTCTGCGCCATTCGCTGGCTTGAACAAACAAGCGGCTAACGATCTTCATAGAGTCCTCCGGGGGTAAAAACGCCAGCCGAGACTAAATTAAAACGTATCTGAATGTCTAGGACTCTTTTTGTAGATAATTAATAACTATTAGGCGTTAAGGTCGCAATTAACTGAAAGAACACGCTCAAAGACGGATTTTATTGGTTAAAGATTGCAGCTTCGGCCCAAGCCTTTTAGTACCCCTCTACGAGCCTCGATGAGTCGCTGAGCCTAAATGCCACAGCTGAGTCCTGTCGAATTTGGACCTCTCATCGAGGTCTTGCGGAACCGACCGATTGACGACAATCTGGCGGTCGCCGGTCCAAAAGCCGACGTGGCGTTTCCCAATACGCTCACAACTTGCCACTCGTCAATCAGAATCGGGATCGAGGGATGCGATGACCGAACAAATTCACGAAATTGCGCATTCTCCGAGCGACGTCCTGGCTGCGGCGCGGGCGCTCGAGCCGCAGATCCGCGCTGCCGCGGAGTCGATGGAAATCGAACGCCGTCTGCCGCCGCCGTTGGCCCGCGCCCTGATGGAGGCGGGGGTGTTTCGCATGGGAGTGCCCCGGGTCTACGGGGGCAGCGAATTGGACCCCATGGCGCAGGTGCGGGTGGTGGAAGAACTCTCGCGCTTTAACGGCTCGGTCGGTTGGCTATCGATGATCGGAAGCGCCGGTAGCTTTCTGTCGGCCTTTCTCGCTCCCGACACGGCGCGACGCCTCTTCGGGAACTTCGATTCCGTGATCGCAGGACAACTGCGCCCGCCCCATCACGCCGAGGTCGTTGACGGCGGTTTTCGCGTGAGCGGCACCTGGCATTTCGGCAGTGGCAGCGCCCACGCCTCGACGATGGTCTGCGGATGCATGGTCTTTCAGAACGGCGAGCCGAAACGCCGCCCTAACGGCCAGCCGGAGTATCGCGTGATGCTGGTGCCGGCGGCGAAGGCCAAAATCATCGACGTGTGGCATACCACCGGGATGCGCGGCACTGGCAGCAACGATTTCACCGTTGATAATGTTTTCGTGCCGACCGATGAGAGCGTCAGCATGGCGGAGCCGCCCTATTGTCCCGGACCGCTTTACCTTTTCCCGCCTTTGTTTTTGGTTTCTCATGCCGGAGTTCCGCTTGGCATCGGCCGCAGCGCCATCGAGTATTTGACCGAACTCGGTTCGAGCAAACTGGCGCAGCCGAGCGGACGCCCGTTGCGCGAAGACAGTCGCGTTCAGGACGCAATTGCGTGGGCCGAGGCCGCGCTCGGGGCCGCCCGGGCATACGTTTACAGTATCGTCGAGGAGTTGTGGGCGACGTTATGCAAGGGTGATCGGCCCTCGCCGCGCCAACGCGCCACATATCGCCTGATGATCACCTACTCCCATCAGACGGCGAAGGAAGTAGTGTCGGCTCTGTACGACATCGCATCTTCCAGCTCGATTTTCCGCGGCAGCCCGCTGGATCGCGACCTGCGCGATATCGCCACCGCCTGCCAGCATTACGTGGTGCATCTCAGGATGTACCGGCCGGCGGGTCGCTTACTGCTGGGGATGGATTCGGAAGAGTTCATGTTCTAGCGGCGCATAAAAAAATGCCCGGCGAGAGTTCGACTCCCGCCGGGCGATCGATCGGCGAAAAATTTGGATCTACCGCAGTCCTAGTTCCTTGAGCGGCCCGCGATCCGCGACCGGCGCTCGCGACGTCCCACCATTCAGTGAAACCGAACCCGGCGTGCGCTGGAAAGGATCCTGCAAGTCGATTGCTTTCGCATGCTCCTGCAGCGCCGGCATTACCTCCTGAGCGAACAGGCGCATGCTGGTCATGCGGTCTTCGTTGCTGACCGGGCCCTGGATGCTGAACATGATAAACACCCCGGGCCGCAGGATACTCAGGATCGCCTTGATTTTAGGCACCACCGTCTTCGGGGTTCCCGCTATTACCTGGTAGTTGCGCTTGACCTTGTCGAGTCCGGCCACCAGTTTGCGGTGGACGTCTTTGTAGTCCACTTCCTGGGAGTCGCGACCGTGCATCTGCTCCGACATCTTTTCGCCGCTGACGCCGAGCCAGCTCCCGGTCGGCTGCTTGGCCAGCGCGCGAATGGCGGACTTCGAGTTGTATCCGGGCGGCATCGTAAACTGCGGCGCGGAAAAGGCGTTCTGTCCGCCACCATAGACGAAGTTCTCGGCGATCAAGTTCGCCTTTTCTTCACTCTCCGCGACGACCGTCGGTATCAGGTACCCGAAATTCTCTGAACCGGCCTGATAGCCGTGTTTCGCCGCTTCGTCGGCATAGTAGTCCCAGAGATCGCACGTCGGCCCGAGGAGCGTTCCCAGCCCGATGTAGGGATAGCGATGGTCCGCGCACCATTTTACGGTCTCGGCGCTGATGACGCCGGGGATCCACATCGGCGGATGCGGCTTCTGGTAGGGCAGCGCCCAAGGATTCACGTGGCGGTAATGGAAATGCTTGCCCTCGTAGCGCCACGGCCCCGGCCGGGTCCAGGCCTGCACGATAAAATCGTGCGCCTCGTTGAACATTTCGCGGTTATAGGCGGGATTGGCATTGTTGAAGAACTGCTCGCTGCCGGCGCCGCGGACCCATCCGGTGATGAGGCGGCCGCGCGAAATGAGGTCGATCTCGGCCAGTTCCTCCGCCATGCGAAGCGGGTGCTTGATGACCGGAAGGGGATTGCCGATCAGGACAATCTTGATGCGTTTGGTCATCTTGGCGAGGATCGCGGCCTCGACGTTCATCACGCTACCCATGCAGAAGGGATTGCCGTGATGTTCGTTGAGGGCAACGAGGTCGAATCCGAGCTCCTCGGCGTAGCAATTCTCGTCTAAATAGTAGTTGTAATCGTCAGCCGCTTTGTCACGGTCGTAGAGGCTATTAGACACCGCAAAGAATGCGCGGTTCTTCAGGATCGCTTCTTCGGGGAGCCAACGATAGGGCCGCTCGGTAAAATATCCGATCTTCATTTGACGCGATCCTCCAACGGGTCAGTTTATTTCGCCAGGAAGTTCCTGACGAGCCGCTCGAACTCGACCGAATTCTCGATTTCCGGCCGATGTCCGGCACCTTCGATCTGTGCAACCTGGGCGGTAGCAATCACATTTTTGTAAGCGTCGACGCATCCGCGCGGCACCACCTCGTCGCGCGTGCCCCATACCAGCAGAGTCGGTGTCTTAACGCCTCGCAGCAAATGAGGAAGACTCGGATTATGCAGATAGGGTTCCCATCCGATGCGAGCGGTTTCGGCACGGGCGTCTTCGAACGCCTCGAACTGTTCGGGCGTCATCTGTCCGCCGTAGATTTGCGCGAATTCAGGGGTGCCTTCGGGATCGGCGACGGTTGACCGTAAATGATGGCGAATCGTGAGCGCGAAGGTGTCCATGATTTCGCCTTGTTCGGGTTTTATCCCCATCGGCGCAACCAGGACCATGTGGGAGAAGATCTTGGGGTCCGCCGCGACCATTTCGGCCGCAATAAAGCCGCCGGCCGAAAAGCCGATGACATCGACCGGTTCGAGGCGCATCTCGCGCACGACCTGGGAGTAGAAGCCTGCCAGATCGCGGTAGTCCATGATCCAGTCGATCCGCGGAGTCTTGCCGAAGCCGGGCTGCAGCGGAATCAGCAGGGTGCGCTCGTGCGCCAGAGTCTCATTCCAGGTCATCCAGCCGGGGAAGCCCAATTCGTCGTGGAAGATGAGTAATGGCTTGCCGGAGCCGCCTTTGATCATCGCGAGTTCGGCATCCGGGGTCTTGACGCTTTCCGTACTCCAGGTCGTCACTCTATTCACCTCGTCCTAAAGCGATCCTTTTCTCCCAAGAATCCAGCGGTAGTGTCAATCGCGCCTTGCCATGCGATTCCGCCCGGTGGTTAAGATAGCTCGCAATGGAAGAGGAACGTCCAAGCCTGACGGCTGAGGGTGCCGCGCTGATGCGCGTGATCCATCAGCAGCAGGACGATGAGCCGAAGATCCTCGAGGATCCGGTCACTCCGCGGCTGTTCGATTTGAACAGTGACTTTTACCGTTCGCGTCTCAAACTTCTGGAGCAGTTGCCCGCGGCCACCCGGCAGCGGTTGAAGGCGACTTTCGTGATGCGTAGCCGATACGCCGAAGATTGTCTTGAGGAAGCCGCCAACCGAGGTGTGCGGCAATATATAATTCTTGGCGCGGGGCTCGACACTTTCGCCTATCGTCAACCATCCTGGGCCCACGCGCTGACTATCTTTGAGATCGATCACCCGGCGACGCAGCAATGGAAAAGGCGACTCCTGACGCAAGGCGGTATCGCCGTGCCCGACAATGTGCGGTTGATCGCGGTCAATTTCGAGAATGCATCCTTGAAGAGTGGCTTAGCCGAAGCGGGGGTGGATTTCGGCGCACCGATCTTCTTCTCGATGCTGGGCGTAAGCCAGTATCTCACCGAGACCGCCTTCGAACAGACCCTGGATATGGTTCTCTCCGCGGTTCGCGGCAGCGAACTTGTATTCAGCTTCGTTACGACCGACGAGGTGCTTCCGCCCGACGACGCGGCACTGGTGAGAGCATTTATCGCTCAGTTCGCGGCGATGGGCGAACCCTGGCTTCTGCGAATCGCGCCGGAACAACTGGCCGCAAGGCTCAGGGCAAAAGGCTTCGCGAAGGTTTTCCATCTCACGCCGGACCTTGCTAACGCGCGCTACTTTCAAACCCGCAGCGACGGACTGTGTGCCGCGTTTATCGAACAGATGATGAGCGCAACGGTGTGATCGCGGCGATCGCGATTCCATCGTTGATTATCCGCGCCAAAGGCACGACCGCGGCGCGGGAACCGGCGCTCCAGGTATGCTAGATCTGCGTTTTCGTGGAAGCTCTGGATATATCGTAGGAAGGACCGCGAAGAATGACGCGAATCTCACTCCAAGATGGGCCAGTTGGACGAGATATCGCATTTTGAGATACGCGGAGGTGAATGATGGAGTATCGAAGCCTGGGAAAGTCCGGTCTTCAGGTGTCGCTCGCCGGACTTGGCTGCAACAACTTCGGAATGCGAATCGATGCGGAACAGACCAAGGCGGTGGTGCATCGCGCGCTCGATGAAGGAATAAGCCTGTTTGATACCGCGGACATTTATGGTGGTCGCGGCGCTTCCGAGGAGATGCTCGGCAAGGCGCTCGGAGCGCGACGGCATGAAGTGGTGCTCGCCAGTAAATTCGGGATGGTTATGGGGGAAGGACCGTATTTACGCGGAGGATCGCGCCGATGGGCGATTGCGGCATGCGAGGCAAGTCTGAAACGCCTCGGCACCGATTATATCGACCTCTACCAGATTCACACGCCGGATTCCTCGACGCCCGAGCAGGAGACGCTCGAAGCGCTCGACTCGCTAGTCCGCATGGGGAAGGTTCGTTATATCGGATGCAGCAATTACGCGGGATGGCAATTGGCGGATTCGATGGGGATCGCGCGGGCCAACGGTCTCGCCTCCTATGTCTCCGCACAAAACCAGTACAATCTGCTCGATCGCAGTATCGAGCGTGAGCTGATTCCAGCCTGCCGCCACTATGGCGTCGGAATCCTGCCCTTTTTTCCACTCGCAAGCGGATTTCTCACGGGCAAATACCGGCCGGGCGTGGAGCCGCCTAAGGATACGCGTTTCGGGGCGATGAAGCCGCTAGCGGACCGAGTGCTGAACGAGGGCAATTTCGCCAAGTTGGAGCGTCTCGAGCAACTCGCCAAGACACACGGCCACAGCATGGTCGAAGTGGCAGTCGGCTGGCTGGTCGCTCAGCCGGAGAACTCAAGTATCATTTCGGGTGCGACACGCGCGGACCAGGTGAGCGAAAACGTCAAGGCGGTTAACTGCAAGCTCACCAAAGAAGAGCTGGCGGAGATCGACAAGATCACACGGGCATAAAAGACGAGCGCCGCGGATTGAACGAATCCGCGGCGCCTCGAAGAACCTGCCGAAGAAAAAACGCGACGCTCGCGGTCGGCTACTTACCCTTCCAATCCGGTGCGCGCTTTTCGGCGAAGGCGCGCGCGCCCTCGCGTGCGTCATCGGTGCCCTGAAGCCAAAGATACAGATCCCGCTCGAGTTTGAGGCCGTCGCCGAGGGGAAGATCGAGGCCACGCAATGCCGCTTGTTTGATCCGTTGAACGGCGAGCGGTGCGCTCTTGCAGATCTCGGCGGCAATCTCCTCGCACTTGTTCAGCAGACGGCCCATCGGAACGATGTAATCGACTAACCCGAGGCGCAGCGCTTCGTCGGCGTTGATGCGGTTGCCGGTGTAGAGCATTTCCAACGCGCGCCCCAGCGGGATCAGGCGTGGCAGGCGTTGCGTACCGCCGGCGCCCGGCAGCCATCCGAGTCGTACCTCGCCCAGACCGAATTGAGCGTGATGGGCGGCCACGCGGATATCGCAGGCGAGAGCCTGTTCGAGGCCGCCGCCATTGGCGTGACCGTTGATCGCCGCGATGATCGGCTTGTAGAGGTCGAACATCACCGGAAAAGGTGAATCGGGTGGTTCCTCGCCCGGCTTGTCAACGTAATTGGACTTGACGTCGCTTCCCGCGCAAAAAGCGCGTTCGCCGCTACCGGTCAGAATGGCGACACGAAGCGCGGGATCGTCGCGGAATTCGCGCCAGATCTCGGCGAGGCGTCCGTAGGTTTCGAAGTCACAAGCATTCAAGCGCTCGGGCCGGTTGATCGTGACGTAGGCGACTTGCGCTTTTTTTTCGAATATCACCTTCATCGGCGAATCCTCTTTTTGCGCGGCGGGCGCGGAAAAAATAAGGGGCGATCGCGAGACCGCCCCTCATGGTTACGAATTGCGAGCAGCCGCCGAAGCTACGCTGCCTTGGCGCCGGACGCACCGAAGTTCAGGGCGGTCGGTTCGTTCAACGGTTGCGTTTTCCACTTCTTGAGCTCGGGCATCACATGTTTGGCGAAGCATTTGATATTGCGTTCCGCTTCGTCAAAGGGCATCCCGGCAAAACTGAAATTGCCCATGATACCGTTCATGTCGATGGTCTCTTTCATGAACGCGAGCTTCTCGAGCACCTGCGCCGGCGTGCCGAACGGCATCAACTGCGCGAAGCTCTCGGCGGCGCTATCCATGCCGTGGCGCTCGATGAACTTGTTGACGCCGCTGTAGAACTCGTAGCTCTTGTGCTGGCCGAACTGCGCGGAGCTCATCTCATAGTGCTTCATCGCGGTGTGGTAGTAGTCGGTGATGTACTTCATCCCGAGTTCTTGCGCACGGCTCTTGTCTTCATCGACAAAGATGAAGCCACCACTCAACGGCTTCGGCGGCTCGGTGGCGCCGTTCGTTTCGCGCCATACCTTGTGGTAGACCTCGAAATCCTTTTTGACGGCGTCCCAGGGCTTTTGCGGGATTACGAGCACACCGACGCCGAGTTTCGCCATGATCGGCATCGATTCGGGAGATACCGCGGCGGCATAGGTCCGACCCTTGAATGAACGCGCAGGGAAAGGCCGAATCTCGCGGCGGGGCTGATTGGTGTGACGTCCGCCTTCCATGTAACCCTTCTCAAGCGCGTTCAGCACCAACTCGGCGTATTCGACGAAGAGTGAGCGCCCTTCGTTCTGGTCGAGACGAAAACCCTCGTATTCGATTCGCGCGAGACCGCGCCCGAGGCCGAGGATGAAGCGACCGTTGGATAGATGATCGAGCATCGTAACCTGCTCGGCGACGCGAATCGGATCGTGCCAGGGCAGCACCACGACCATCGAGCCCAACTTCGCATGCTTGGTCCGTCCAGCCATGTAGCTGAGAAACTGGAGAACATCGGGGACCATGGTGTAATCGTCGAAGTGATGTTCGACCGACCATACCGACTCGAATCCGAGCGGTTCGGCCATCTCGGCCAGCCGGACTTCATTGATCCAGACCTCAGTGTCCGAGAGACGATTGCCGGGGTTCTGAAAAGCGGCTCCGTAACCTACGTGCATTTTGTTCCTCCGATCTACTTTTTCGCTCACGCCTCAAAGAAAACTAGAGTGCGTGTCTCGATACTTTCGCGGGCAGGCGCGTTCGGCGGGCTGGTGGGATCGTCGAAGGCGCTGTGCGCGGTAAAACGCGCGCGGCCGTCGTCCTTCGAATCATAACATTTGAGAAGAATCGCCTCGTCGCGCTGCATCTGCGGGAAATAAAACCATCGATGGGCGGGGTTGAAGGTGATGGAGTAAACCTCGCCGGTGCGATCGCGATACTTGAGATCGCTCTCGACCCAATCGCTTTGCGCGATACTGCGCGCATCGCAAACGGCGATCGGTGACTCCTGCACCGGTCCGCTGATCGGCCGCCACACATTGATCACGGCAAAACGGTGCTTCAATAGTTCGTCGGCCTCGGACGGAAAGAGATCGCGCACGCGCTGCGGGCCGGACTTAATGGTGTAGTCGTTATGGGCGAACTTGACCGGTTCGCGCACGCCACTTACCTTGCGGTTCGCCATCGGCAGATTGCGAACGTTATGATCGAAGGCCACCACTCGGACGGCGCCGGTTGCTTCCTTCACCAACTGCTCGACCTCGGGATAGTAGGTCGCGCGAACCGCGTCGGCGTCGTAGAAATCCTTGATCGCCGTATCATGATGCAGAAGGACGAACCCCTGCCGATCGAGCGAGAGAGCGCCGATGATGGAGCGCCCGTCGAAAATCGAAGCCGGATGGCGAGTCGATTTGATCGACGGCACCGGAGGATCGGCCTGAGACGGCTCGTACATGTAGGTCGCCGGCCGTTCGCTCGAATCGACCAGGTAACTTAGCGAAGTTTCGACGCGGCCGAGTTCCGGGTATACGTCAGCGGCGGTGGCAGTATTGGTGCTCATAGTCAGAGATTACCATGCCAGTCACGGACAAGTTTGTACAATAATTTCGAGCAACAAATATCAGGGAAAATCAACGCCGGCCAGACTCCAGGCGGTTGTCCACGGCACGGCCGGAGCGATGTAAACGGGAGAACTCGATGAGGCCCAAAATGAAGCTCACGCCCAGAACGTACTGTCTTTAGGCCAAACCATCAAGCCCGAAGACCCAGGCGTATTTTCGCGATTCGGGGACGGTCCGTCCGGCCCGCACGCTACTGACACCAGGCATTATCATCCAATGAATACAGACGCAGCCGGCTTGAAGCGCGGAGAAGCCCAACCGATAATGGCCGAACTTTGAGGGTCTGGTTGAACCTGAGCTTTCGAGTAGAGGTCAAAAATCGAGGATTACTATGAATACGTATGCATTTCTTGCCTCATTCGGCATCTGCTTGGCATCGTTGGTGGGCTATGCGAACGGAGGCAGCGCACAGGAAACCTCGGTTACTGCTATAGACATCGCGCTGGAGCCGGACGCCACGATGGTGAATCGTGCGGAAGCCATGAACGCGCGCCTGCGATCGGTCTTCCCCAAGGGTTTTTCTCTCGACGCGACGCATCATCCGCACATCACGATGTTGCAGCGTTTCGTCCGCACCGCGGATCTCGCGAAAATTTATGCTGCCGCCGGCAAAGTCTTCGAGAGCTACAATGTTACCAGTTTCAAATTGAAGGCGTACAAATACTACTATCTCACCGACCCATCGCTACCGGGTGTGGGCTTATCCGGCATCGTCGTGAAAACCACCCCCGAATTGATCAAGTTGCAACAGCATTTGATTGACGCCGTAGCCCCATACACGGTGCCATCGGGAACCGCGGCCGCATTCGTCACCACTCCCGCCGCTCCCGATATCAATGAGGCAACTATTCGCTACATCGAGGCATACGTGCCCGAGCATTCGGGCGAGCATTTAGAGCTCCACGTTACCACCGGACTTGCCTCGGTAGACTACCTGAACAAGATGCTCGCGGAACCGTTTGAGGATTTCACGTTCTCCCCGACTGGAGCATCCGTATTTCACCTCGGCAATTACGGAACGGCGCAGGCAAGACTCACGGAATTGAAAGTGAAGTGAGGTTTGGGTGTTCCCGTTGGAACGTCTGTTTTGGGCGGACTGTTGCACAGCGAGAAAGGGAAGCCCAGTGCAAACTCCGCGTATGGCTTGGGCCGGAATCTACTCAGGTTTTGATTGCGAGGCCGGCTTCGGTCAGGCGCTCCTCCAGAATTGGTATGCGGTCGTGTCCCCAGAAAGGTTCGCGCTCGAAGAAAAATAGCGGAACGCCGAAGACATTATCCGCCACCGCCTCCTCCTGAGCCTGGTCGTACGCGCGAGCCCCCTCGCCGTTGAGATATTCGCGATATTCGTCGATCGGCAGGTTCAAAGTCCCGAGGAGATGGGCGACAGCTTCGGGCAGGTCAGCCTCGAACTCGCGGCGAAAGAAGAGCTCGAAGGCCTTGCGGCTGTAGTCGAGAAGGCGGCCGTGCTTTTGTGCAAAGAGTCCACCGATGAGTGCGGGCTGGGTGTCGTAAACCTTCAACGGTCCGCGAATCACGATACCGCGCGGCTTGGCCCAACGACGGGCATCGAGGTACGAATAGCGCGCCTTATATTCGGAATATGTGCTGCGCTCGCCCTTACCCTTGATTCGAAGCTGGAAGGGAATCCAGCGCAGGTGAATTTTGTAACGATCCATGAGTGCGAAAGCCGGATCGAAGGCCAAGTAGGCAAACGGACTCTTGTAGTCCGAATACATTTTGACTTCTTTTGCTTCCACCGGAATATCTAACCGCGCGACAGCGTCATCTAACCTTTGGGCAAGCCCAGCACGCGCTCACCAATGATGTTGTGTTGAATCTGATTGGTGCCGGCGTAAATGGTGGTGCCGCGCACAGCCAGCATCCGCTGCAGCCAGCGTCCCTGGTCAACGGCGAAATCGGCGTTCGTCTCAAACTGGCTGTACGGTCCCAGGAGTTCCATCGCGAACAATGCGATCGCGAGGGCCAGCTCGGTGCCGCAGAGTTTGTTCATCGAGCCTTCCGGCCCGGGCGGCATCCCCTTCAGTTGGCGGGTGAGCTGGCGAAAATTGGTGAACTTGATGGCTTCGGCTTCCGAGGCGAAGCGCGCAATCTTCTGACGCACGGAGCTGTCGTCCCATGCGAAATGCCCATTGCGCCGGGTCCTTTTTGCGAGTGCGGCCAGCTCGTTGACCTGTCTCATCAGACCGCGATCATTACCGCCGGCGCGCTCGAACATCAGAGTGGTAATCGCGACCTGCCATCCGTTGTTCTTCTCGCCGACGATGTTCTTTTTCGGCACTCGCACATCTTCGAAGAAGACCTGGTTGAAGCCGCGCGCGCCGGTCATCTGAACCAGCGGACGCACCGTGACTCCGGGGGTCTTCATATCGACCAGGAGGTAGCTTATCCCCTTGTGCTTGGGAGCCTCGGGGTCGGTACGCACGAGCAGGAAGATCCAGTCGGCGTGATGGGCGAGAGAAGTCCAGATCTTCGAACCGTTGACGACGAAATCGTCACCGTCGTCGACCGCACGGGTCTGCAGCGAGGCAAGGTCCGAACCGGAATTCGGCTCGGAATAACCCTGGCACCAGAATTCCTCGCCACTGAGAATCTTGGGGATGTGGCGACGTTTCTGATCCTCGGTGCCCCAATGCATCAAGGTTGGACCGAGCAACGAGATCCCGAATCCACCCGCGGCGCTGGCGCCGATGCGCTCGAGTTCCTCGTGAAAAATAATGTTCTGCAGGAGGGTCGCACCGCGGCCGCCGTATTCCTTAGGCCAGCTGACGGCAACCCATTTTCCTTCGTGCAACTTGCGATGCCAGCGCACGCGCGCGTCCCAGTCGCCCTCGCCTTCGTCGGCGAGTGGCTCCTGCGCCGCCATTGCATACTGGCGATTCTTTTCGAGCCAATTGCGGATTTCCGATCGAAAAGCCTCGTCCTCGGCGCCGTAGTTAAAATCCATATTTCAACCTTGTCCCTACCTGAGCCGGCTTCGCGCCAACTAGATTGAACGGATCGAGCCGCCGTCGAGGCGAATCATGGAGCCGGTAATGTATCCCGCCAGGGGGCTCGCGATGAACGCCGCCATGGCGCCAAACTCTGCCGCGGTACCCATTCGACCAACGGGAATATTGCGAGCGATTCGCTCCATCGCCTGCTCCTGCGTGACTCCTTGGGCGCGCTGAACACCGAGCACGCGATCGGTCGCGAAGGCGCCGGGCAAGAGAGTATTGACGGTAACACCATCGCGCGCGACCTCGCCCGCCAGAGTCTTGGCCCAGCCGATTACGGCACCGCGCAAGGTATTAGAGATGGCAATCTGCGGAATCGGCTGAACGACCGACTCAGAGGCAACATTGATAATCCGGCCCCATTTGCGCTCGCGCATCTCGGGCAGCAGGATTTCCGTCAGTTTGAAGAAAACCAGCACCATCGACTGAAATTGCGCTTCCCACAAGTCGGGAGCGGTACCGATTACACGAGTCGGCGGCGGGCCACCGGTATTATTCAGGAGAATATCGATCGGGCCCAGTTCCTGCCGCGCGCTTTTCGCGACGGCCTCGATCGAGGCCCAGTTGGAAGTGTCGCCAACCAGTCCGATGGCGCGCCCGCCACTCGCCTTGATCTCGGCGGTAGCCTTGTCGACTGCCTCTTTTCCGCGCGAAACCACCGCGACAGCAACGCCTTCACCGGCGAGGGCATCCGCGACGCCACGCCCGAGTCCCTTGCTGCCACCAAGTACCAGCGCCGTCTTGCCCGCAAGCTTGAGATCCATCTCCGGCCTCCGTCTCCGATCTCAATCAGTCTCGAACGCGATACTAGTGGATTGTCGCTTGACTTGTCAGTACTTACCGCCGAGCTTCGAATGGTCCCAACTGGCGATTTTCAAGGGGGTCACTTTGAGGACGACTCGCTTGGGGGCGCTTGATGCGGCGCCGCTTGGAACCGCCGCGACATGACCTTCTTTCTCGGCCACTCCGCGCATCGTCATGCGCACCGCTTCGCGATCCTCGATCACTTCGCAATTTCCCCGGATCATCACGCCGCGCAGTTCGGAGTAGTTGCGCCCGGCCTCGACCATCACGCCGACCTTTGGATTGCGCCGGACATTGAGCACTTTCTGCGCCTTTCCATACGAAGTCATATAGATCGCGCCATCTTTGTAAAGGTAGGCCATTGCGACGACGTGCGGAAACCCATTCTTGTCGACCGTGGCAAGCGACGCGGTATGAGGTTCGGCTAAAAACTTGTCTTGGTCCTCGGGCGAAAGTTCGATTTGCTTGCGGCGGCTCATCTTTATGTCTCCAAACTGACGGATTTTTATCCCGACGCGATTCGTTCTCAGGCGGCGGCCCTGACGCGATCGACCGCCGAATGCAAACGCGCAACCGTACGATCCCGACCGAGCACAGCGATCACTTCATAAATCCCGGGGCTTACGGTCCCCCCGGTCAGCGCCACTCTGACGGGCTGGGCGAGCTGGCCCAGCTTGAGGTTGAAGCGCGCCAGAACCCGCTCGAAGCCACCCTGTATTGCCGTCTCGCTGAAATCACCGTCGAGGGCGGAAAGCTCCGCGGTCAACGCGGCGAGGGGTTCCGCGACCTCGGGCTTAAGAAATTTTGCGGACGCCTTGGCGTCGAGCTCGATAGTCTCGTTGAGGTAAAAACTGGCGAAATCCACAAGCTCGACCAGCGTCTTGGCGCGTTCACGCAAAGTCGCGAGCATCCTCTTTAACCACTCGTCGTCACCCGGAATTTTCCATCCGCGCTTTTCGATGAAAGGCTTTACCTCATCTGCGAGCTGGTCGAGGCTGCGTTCCTTCAAATAATGGAAGTTAAGCCACAGCAGTTTCTCGGCGTTGAAGGTCCCTGCCGATTTTCCGCAGTTAGCGAAATCGAAATATTCGAACATCTCGGATAACGAGAAAATTTCCTGATCGCCGTGCGACCATCCGAGACGCACCAGGTAGTTCAGCAGTGCCTCTGGAAAGTATCCCAGGTCGCGATAGGCGAACACGGAGGTGGCGCCGTGCCGTTTCGACAGCTTCTGACCGTCCGCACCCATCACCATCGGTAGATGCGCGTAGGCGGGCGGCTCGAGTCCCAGGGCGAGGAAGATTTGTATCTGGCGTGGAGTGTTGGGTAGATGGTCGTCGCCGCGAACCACGTGCGTGATCTTGAAATCCGCGTCGTCGAGCACCGTCGCAAAATTGTACGTCGGCATCCCGTCGGATCGAAAAATGATCAGGTCGTCGAGTTCGCTATTGTCGAATACCGCACGACCTTTGATGAGATCATCGACAACCGTCTGACCACTGCGCGGCGATCGGAAACGGATGGTGTAGTCGCGACCGGCCCTTTTATCCGGCAGCGCGAAGTTGGCCAGATCAGCGGCCGGTGTACGATCGCGACAGCGGCCGTCATAACCGGGCTTGCGATGCTCGCGCTCGGCTTGTTTGCGCATCGCATCCAGCTCGGCCGTGCTGCAATAGCAAGGGTAGGCCTTGCCGGCGTGGAGCAGTTGCAATGCTCCCTCGCGATAACGGTCGAATCGGTTCGATTGAAAATAGGTCGTGTCGGGCGGGCCCTCGTCCCACTCGACACCGAGCCAGCGCAGGCTTTCGAGAATCTCGTCGATCGACTCTTTGGTCGATCGCTCGCGATCGGTGTCGTCGATTCGCAGTATGAAGATGCCCTGGTTGTGGCGTGCGAATAGATAGGCGAAAAGTCCTGAGCGGACGTTACCAATATGCAATGCACCGGTCGGACTCGGCGCATAACGCGTACGAACCGTCACTCTTTCACTCCCATTCGATAGTTGCCGGCGGCTTCGAAGTTATATCGTAGACGACGCGATTGACGCCACGCGTTTCGTTTGTGATCCGGCTCGACACGCGCGCGAGGAAAGCGGGGTCAAGCCGCGCCCAATCCGCGGTCATACCGTCCTGTGATTCTACCGCGCGGATCGCGATCACGCTCTCATAGCTGCGCCCATCGCCCATGACGCCGACGGTTTTCAGCGGTAGCAAGACCGCAAAGGCCTGCCACACGCGACGCTGCATTCCGGCCGCGGCGACTTCCTCCATAACGATCAGGTCCGCCCGGCGCAGCAGTTCCAGCCGTTCGCGCGTGACTTCGCCGACGATTCGTACCGCCAGCCCGGGTCCGGGGAACGGTTCGCGATCGACCACGGCGGCGGCGAGTCCTAACTGACGGCCGACCTCGCGCACCTCGTCCTTGAACAGTTCACGCAATGGTTCGATCAGTTCGAGTCGCATTCGCTCGGGCAAACCACCGACGTTGTGATGACTTTTGATCGTCGCCGACGGCCCCTTGAACGAAACCGATTCGATCACGTCGGGATAAAGCGTACCCTGACCGAGAAAGCGCGCGCCACCGATCGCCGTGGCCTCGCGATCGAACACGTCGATAAAGGTGTGGCCGATGATGCGCCGCTTCTGTTCGGGATCGAGCACCCCTGCCAGCCGATCGAGGAAAAGCGCGGAGGCGTCGGCGACTTTCAGCTCGATCCCCAGCTCGCCGGCGAAGGTCTGCTCCATACGTTCGCGCTCGCCGGCGCGCAGAAGTCCGTTATCGACGAACACGCACACCAGTCGCTTGCCGATAGCGCGGTTGATCAACGCCGCCGCCACCGACGAGTCGACGCCTCCAGATAATCCCATGATGACGCGGTCATTCGCTCCGACGAGATTGCGGATCTCGCCGACTTTGGTCTCGACGAAACTCTCCATCGTCCAATCGCCGGGCTCGCCGCAGATCTTCAGGACGAAATTGCGCAATACCTGTGCGCCGCAAGGCGTGTGGGCGACTTCCGGATGGAACTGGATTCCGCGAATCCGCCCGTCGCGAGTCCGCACCGCCGCATAGGGAGAGTTGGCACTGTGCGCGATCGGGCATAGTTCCGGCGGGATCGCTTCGACCCGGTCGCCGTGGCTCATCCACACCAGCTGCTCGCCTTGGTAGATGCCATCGAAGAGCGCATCCGGCTCGCCAATTTCGATCGTCGCTGGCCCATACTCCCGCGCATTCGAGCCCGCGCTCCTGGCTCCAAGATGCTGCGCGATTACGTACATGCCGTAGCAGATTCCCAACACCGGGCATCCGCTGTGGAGCACCTCGTCGCTGATGTCCGGTGCATCGGTCTCGTAGAGACTCGCCGGCCCTCCGGAAAGAACAATTCCGCGCGGGCGCATCGCGCGAATTCTATCGAGCGCAACATTATACGGATGGATTTCGCAATACACCCCGGCCTCGCGCACCCGGCGCGCAATCAATTGGGTGTATTGGCTTCCAAAATCGAGGATCAGGATCACGACGCCCGCCTTGTCGAAACACTATATCCGAGCGACTGGCATGGTCGAAGTGGGGGCAACCGCCGGCTCTCCACAATCCTCGAAAGCAGCGGGGACGGCCTCGCCTGCGAGATTCAGATCCCGCTATGTGTCGCGGAGTCCGCTCGATACGGTCGGCCCAGCTTGACGTTTCTTACCGCGCTCTTCCGCCCATGACCGTCCCGTCCGCCGGAACTCCATACGCAGGGGAGTGCCGACAGATTCGAGGTCGAGTGCCTTGCGAAATCGCTTTTCGAGAAACCTGACATAGTGCGCGGGAATGTCGCGCTCGACATTTGCAAAGAACGCGAGTCGCGGCGGCGCAGTGCCGGTTTGCGTCACATACATCAGCTTCAGCCGCCGTCTTGCCACCAGCGGCGGATCCATTTCCGCCGTCGCGTCGGCAAGTATGCGATTCAGCAACGCCGTCTGGAATGACGCATGCCACGCCGCTCCGGCTCGCGCCGCCGATGGAATGATCTCCTTAATGCCGTCACCGGTTAATGCGGACGTGAACAGCATCGGCGCGAAATCGAGAAACGGATGATCCGCGCGCTGGTCGCGGACGAAGACTTGCATCCGACGCCCCTGTTTGGCCGCCTCGTCCCATTTGTTGCACACGAGTATCAAGGCCCGGCCTTCGTGATCGACCAGCCGCGCCAATCTCGTATCCTGATCGGTGATTCCCTCGGTGGCGTCGATCACCAGGGCGAGAACTTCGGCCCGCCGAATCGTCTGGATCGCCCGTCCGACGGCAGATCCTTCGAGTTCCCCCTCGACCTTGGTTGGACGTCTGATTCCGGCCGTATCGATCAAAAGAACTTCGCGATCGCCCGCCTTTACGCGTACGTCCACCGGATCGCGTGTGGTCCCTGGCCGATCATCGACAATGGCACGCTCGTACCCCGAGAGGCGATTGAGGATCGAGGACTTTCCCACGTTCGGTCGGCCGATCAATGCAAGCCGTAAATCCGGTTTGACCTCGGACGTGATCTGCTGCTGCGGCAGCGTCGCCACGATCGCATCGAGCAGTTCCTCGAGACCGTGCCCATGCGCGGCGGAAACGAAAACGACATTCGGCACGCCCAAAGTGTAGGCGTCCGACGCAGCCGCATTCGCGCGTCCGGGATGGTCGACTTTGTTGACCGCGAGCACCATCGGCCTTCCGGTCTCGCGAATCAGCGCAAGTGCTTCTTCGTCCCCGCTCGAGATACCGGCGTGCCCATCAACGACGAAGACTACGACTTCCGCCGATGCAACCGCGTGCAACGCTTCTTCCATGGCCCGTTCGGTCGCCGATTCCCGCGTGTAAAGCTCCAGACCGCCGCTGTCCACCAGGGCAAATTCGTGTTCGTTGTGCGAGACCCGAGCAATATTGAGGTCGCGCGTGGTACCGGCAATCGGACTCACAATCGCACGTCCGCGTCCGACGATACGGTTGAACAGCGTTGACTTGCCGGCATTGGCGCGTCCGACGATCACGACCACCGGCACTCCGGAGGCTGCCAGCGAGTCGATTGCCGACGAACCCCTGACGCCGCCGGCCGTCGCCCGCACCTTATTTCGAGACTCCTTGCTCATTCTCGTTCCGGGAAATTATCGGTACCGAACTTGTCGGTTAGAATCCCAACTCCTTGAGCTTGCGCGGATCAGCGGTCCATCCCTTCTCGACCTTGACTCTCATTTCGAGAAAAATCCGGCGTTCCAGCATCTCTTCAAGCTCGAGGCGCGCGCTGGTGCCGATTTCCTTGAGCTGTTGTCCGCGAGCGCCGATAACCATTCCCTTATGGGACTCGCGCTCGACGATGATCAGCACCGCGAGCTTGGCCAGATTTCGATCCGGTTCCTCGACGAATTCCTCCACTACGACGGCCGTCGAAAACGGAATTTCTTGACGCATCGCGAGAAAGATCTTTTCGCGAATCACCTCTTCGGCAATCATCCGTTCCGTTTGATCAGTGTACTCGTCCTCCGACATTAGTGACGGACTTTCCGGTAGCGCTTGCTTGATCACTCTTACGAGTTCGTCGACGTTCTCACCCTTCAACGCGCTTACCGGCACGATCTCGGCCGCGGGCAGAGCCTGATTTACTTCTTGCACCAGGTTGATCAAATGCTCGCGGGTGCTGCGGTCGATCTTGTTGATCGCGACGATCACCGGCCGTTCAAGCTTCCCGATCCCTTGCAGGAACTCGCGATCTTCGTCGGCCAGCCGATTCCTCGCTTCAACGACGCCGACTATCACCTCGCCCTCAGCCAGGCATCGCCACGCTGTATCGACCATGCGGCGGTTAAGCGGACGGCGCGGTTCGTGAAGTCCGGGAGTATCGATCAGGATGATCTGTGCGTCGGGGTCGTGGCAAATTCCGACGATCCGCCGCCGGGTAGTCTGCGGCTTGGGCGTAACAATCGCCACCTTTTTCCCCAACGATTCGATTAAGCAGAGTGGATTTGCCGACGTTCGTGCGCCCAGCGATCGTGACGAATCCCGCCCGATGCTTACTCGCGACGCTGGCCTCTATAGTGGTGATACTGCCTTCCTTCCGATTCGCGTCGCCAGACTTGCCTCGGCGCGCCCTACCCTCGCGCCTGGCGCTCGTCCTCGATCGCGCTCAAGGCCGCTCGTGCTGCCGCTTGCTCGCTCTGCTTTTTGCTGCCGCCCTCCCAACGCCGAGTTCGCGACCGCCTATTCGGATGCGCGTGGTGAAACGCTTGGCGTGGTCCGGACCGCGCGCGGATACCAACTCGTATACCGGTTGCGAGCGGAAGCGCCGATACGCGATCTCCTGAAGTTCGGTCTTGTAATCACGCTCTGCCGACGGTCCGCCGATATCGTCGACGAACAACTTCTCGACCACAAGCTGAGCGGGCGTCAGACCACCGTCAATGAAAATCGCCCCAATCACTGCCTCGAATGCCGCCGCGAGAATCGAAGTTTTGTCGCGGCCGCCACTTTTCTCTTCGCCTTTGCCCAGGCGCAATTTCGGCCCGAGTCCGATTTCGCCCGCCTTGAGCGCAAGTGTTCGCCCATTAACGATCGATGCGCGTTCCTCGGACAGCGCACCTTCCTTGGCCTCGGGAAAGCGATGCATCAACAGATCGGCAATCGCCAAATCGAGTACCGCGTCGCCGAGGAACTCGAGTCGTTCGTAATGCGCTTCGACACCGGTCGCGGCGCTCGGATGGGTCAGCGCCGTCACCAGCAACTCCGACCGCTTGAAATTATAACCGAGCGTCCGTTCCAGGTCCGCGTGATGATTTTCAGCCGGCGAGACTGACGGCAGGGACGGCGCGGCGTCGCTCCTGCCTCTCAACCAGCCGGCCAGCCAGTTGAGCGCCCTCTGCAAGCGTTCCCTCCACCTCTACTTCATGATTACACAATTCTACGCCGCCATGGGCCGAAACGCGGATATAGTTGCGGCTGTAACCATGTAGTTGTCCTTGCGCGTCAGCTTCTTCGAACAAAACCCGAAGTCGCCTGCCCACGAATTTTCGTGCGAAGGCCTGCCGCTTCTCTTCCCCCACCTTGCGCATCACGGCCGCCCGTCTCTTTGATTTCATTCGGTGCAACTCGACCACTTAACTTTGCCGCAGTGGTTCCCGCACGCACCGAATACGGGAACACGTGGAAGTATGCGATTGGCAAACCTTGTACGAACGTCACGAACTCCTCGAAATGGCGTGACGTCTCGCCGGGAAACCCCACTATCAGATCGGTTCCGATCGCCGCGTCGGGCAGCGCCTCCATCACGCGCTCCACCCGTTCGCGAAAGTACGCGGTGCGAGTACCGCCGGCGCATCCTCGACAGGATCGAGTCCTCGCCCGCCTGCAGTGGCAGATGAAAGTGCGGGCAGAACTTGTCACTCTGCGCGACGATCGAAATGATCCGGTCGCTCAATTCCTCGGGGTCGAGCGAGCTGATACGAACCCGCGCTATCCGCGCGCGCTCGGCGATCATCTCCAGTAAGGCCTCGAGTTCGGTCGCCGGTTCGAGGTCTTTACCATATCCCCCCAGGTGTACGCCCGACAGGATCACTTCCTTGAAACCCCGCTCCGCCAACTCGTCGATCGTCTCTATCACCCGCCGCGGTCCAACGCTGCGCGACTTTCCACGAGAGAACGGCACGATACAGTAGGTGCAGAAATTGGTCGCAGCCCTCCTGCAGCTTGAGAAAGGCCCGCGTATGCCCCTCTAGCGCCACCGCGCCAAGCTCGATCGTAGCGCTCTCCTTGCGCAGGTCCGAGACCATTACTCGCTCGCTCGCGAGACCCGCGACCGCCTGCTCGAGGTCGCCGAGACAGTCCAGTCCGACCACCGCGTCGACTTCACGCGCCTTCGCCAGTGCGTCTGGATTCGCCTGCGCGAGACATCCGGTCATGATGACGCGCGCATGCGGATTGAGCCGGCGCGCCCGCCGTGCCAGACGAAGGCTCTCCGCGTCCGCCCGATCGGTTATGGTGCAGGTATTGACGACATAAACGTCCGCCGCCTCGGCGAACTCACCGCGCTCCATGCCCATCAGCACGCAGGCGTGCCTCGATCACCGCCGAATCGTACTGATTGACTTTGCAGCCTAATGTCGCAATCGCAAAACGCATCCGCAGTCGCTACCTGTCCGCCTTATCGCTCGATCGCGCTCTCGATAAACCCACCGCCGATAACTTCATCGCCGCGGTAAAAAACGCACGCCTGTCCCGGGCTCACTGCCGGACCGCCGGAAACGAAACGCACTTCCGCGCTGTCCGCGCTCGTCATTCGTACCGTCGCTGGAATCGCGGTGGCGCGATAACGAATTTTCACCTCCACCGGCATCTCCGCCACGGTCGAGGCCTCTGGATCTACCAGACTGACTGAACGCGCCACTAGCCCCGCCGCATTCAACTCATCATATCTGCCCGCGATCACGTCCCCGCTCTTCGCCGAGATCTTCCGTACATAGCGTGGCTCGCCGGTCGCCACCCCGAGCCCGCGGCGCTGTCCGATCGTAAAATTATGCACTCCGCGATGTTGCGCCAGCACCCGCCCCTCGCCGTCTAAAATCCGTCCGCGGCGAATCTGCGCTTGATCGGAGTTTCTTTCGACGAAATTCGCGTACTTGCCGTCGGGGACGAAGCATATCTCCTGACTCTCCGGCTTGTCCGCGTTCGCCAGACCCAAGGCACGCGCATGCTCACGTACTTCCGTCTTGGTCATCTCGCCGAGTGGGAAAAGCGTCCGCGCCAATTCCTTCTGCGTAAGGGAAAAGAGGAAATAGGACTGATCCTTCGCGCTATCCGCGGCCCGCCGCAGATGGAACCGCCCGTACATGTCACGCTCGGATCGAACGTAGTGACCGGTCGCGATAAAATCGGCTGACAACGCCCGCGCGCGGCTCCAAAGCCGGTCGAATTTGATCTCCCGGTTGCACATCACACACGGGTTCGGCGTGCGGCCATCTAGATATTCGCTGACGAAATTGCTGACGACCCGAGCGGCGAAGTCCGCCCTCAGGTCGACCACGTAGAACGGAAAGCCCAGCCGTTCCGCAACGCGCCGCGCGTCCTCGAAATCATCGTGCGAGCAACAGGTCCCGCGCCGTCTCGCAACCGTCGGCGGCGCCTCCGGCGTCAGCCGCATCGCGACGCCTACGACATCATACCCTTGCTCGCACAACAGCGCCGCGGCGACGGAACTATCCACCCCGCCCGACATCGCCACCAGCACCCGCGCGCTCATCTCAGGACAACCTCGACCGAATCATTTAGTACGGTTGTGGGCTCCGCCGCCTCGACCCGGCGCCATACGCGCGGAATAATTTCGGCGGCCCGTGCAATCTCCTCCGGCGTTGTACTCCACCCCATACTCAGCCGCAACGAACTGCGCGCCTCCGCGACGCTGCGCCCCATCGCCAGCAGTACGTGCGAGGGTTCCACTGCTCCCGCCGCACAAGCCGAACCCATCGAGACCTCCACCCCCTCGAGGTCGAGCGCGATGAGCATGCTCTCTCCTAGAACTCCGGGAAAGGTAAGATTGAGCGTGTTGCAGATTCGCTCAGTCGGACCGTTGAAGCCGCAGCCCCGGTATCGTCGCCAGCAGCCGACTCAGCAGCATCTCGCTCAAATCTGCAACACGGACGCATTCGACGTTGAGGAGATTTTGACACTCCTCCGCCGCCGCGCCGAAAGCTATCGCACCGATCAGGTTTGGCGTCCCCGCCCGAAGCCCGCGCTCCTGCGGGCCGCCTCGACTCTGCTGCGTGATTGCCACATCTGGTCCGAGATACAGCGCGCCAATACCCGCTGGACCTCCTAACTTATGCGCGCTCACGGTCAGAGCGTCGCAGTCCAGCCCCCGCAGGCTCAGCGCGCTGCGCCCGACTGCCTGTACCGCATCAACGTGAAATCTCGCACCGGCGCGTCGTACCGCCTCGCTCACGCGGCTTAGGTCCTGCAACGCTCCCGTCTCTGAATTGGCGAGCCCTAGCGTTACCAGAGCCGTTTCACCGTCAATCGCATCGATTACGGCCTCCGGCGCAACACGACCGTCCGAGGCGGGCGCAATCCGCACGATGTCCCGACCCTGCCCCTCCAGATGCGCCAACGGAGCCAACACGGACGAGTGCTCGATCGCCGAACTAACGATCTTCCGCCGTGACCGCCCTGATGATTCGACAGCCCCCATTATCGCGAGGTTGTTGGCTTCGGTCCCGCCGCTGGTGAAGACCACGCTGCGGGCCGGCGCGCCTATGAGGCTCGCCACCTGCTCGCGAGCGTTCTCCAACATCCCGCGTGCCCGCTGTCCTGAGCGATGCACCGACGCCGGATTCCCATGCCCGCATTCTTCGATGCAACGCATCATCGCGGTCCGCGCGCACTCTCTGAGCGGTGTCGAAGCGTTATGGTCGAGATAAATCCTCATATTCCGCACAACGGTCTAAAGTGTGTAAGCTTACCGTAGACTGCATAGCGGCAAAAGACACTCTCCTAATGGTTTACTCACGCAATCCCGACGTTATTGTGGTCGGCGCTGGTGTAGTCGGCACCAGCATAGCCTTCCATCTCGCTCAGGCCGGCGCGCAGGTCACGTTGATAGACCAGGGCGGCGTCGGCGCCGGGATGACCTCCCGCTCGGGCGCTCTAATCCGTATGCACTATACTTTCGCGCCTGAGGCCGCCCTCGCCTGGAAAAGCCTCGATTACTTCCGTAACTGGAAAGACCTTGTGGGCGCGGGCGATCCCGGCTTCGTGCGCACCGGCGTCGCGATCGTCGTCGGACCCAACAACGTCGACAAACTGCGCGCTAACGTCGCGATGCTCCAGGGCATAGACATCGATACCCGCCTGTGTGATCCGGACGACCTGGTCCGACTCGAATCCGGCATCAACCTTGAGGACGTCGCCGCGGCCGCCTACGAGCCCTTGAGCGGCTACGCGAAACCGGTCGCCACAACCCAAGGATTCGCCGCTGCATTATCACAACGATACAGAATTGACGTGTTGCATAATTGCATTAGCGAGATTATTCGTTCTCGCGATATTGCAACGGGTCTGAAATTGGCCGATGGCGGTACACTTAACGCCGCGGCGGTCTGCCTGGCGACAGGACCCTGGACCGACTCGCTACTAAAGCCATATCGCCGCCCATCGGCCTGAAGATCGAGCGCGCACAAATCGGTTTCTTTCGTCGTGACAGCGCACTTCGACATATGGCGTGTATCGACACGGTTGCTGGAGCCTATTTTCGTCCTCACGGCGAAGATTTGACCCTCGCGGGGCTTGGAGCCTGGCGTCCCGAGGAAGACGCGAATCCCGACAGTTTCAACGAGGGCAACGACACCGATTTTGTAGCGGAGGTTGGACGGAGGCTAGGTCATCGGATTCCGGGAATGGCTGACGCGCCTTATGCCCACGGCCATGCCGGTCTATACGACGTCAGCCCGGATGCGCGCGCGGTGCTAGGCAAGGTTCCGGGCATCGAAGGCCTCTACGTCGCGGCCGGTTTCAGCGGAACGGGGTTCAAGACCGCACCCGCGGTCGGCGCGGCGATGGCGGAGCTGATCCTCTTTGGCCAAAGTCGCATCGTGGATATTACGCCCTTTCGATTCGAGCGCCTGCTCGAAGGCGCCCTGATACAGAGCCCCAACGAATACGAAATGGGCGCCGATTTCGGCCACAAGCTGTAAGTGAAGGCGCTTGTCTAAGGTCAGTCGGTCTTGAAGGGCTCCGGAGTGGACGCCGTGGATCCGGCGGATTCTTTGGTCGCACTGCCATTGACGATCGGCGGCTGAGCCGGAATTACCTTATCCTCAAGACAATCCTGGCGCTCCTCGATCTCTTCCAGGCGCGCCCCAAGCTTGTTGATCTTGTCCACGAGGTTGCTCATCGCTCGCGCCACCGGATCGGGTAGCCGCGCATGCTCGAGTGTCGCGACATCCTGCCGCGTACTCTCCCCTTCTATAACCTTGCCGGGGATACCGACGATCGTTGAGTAGGGCGGCGCCGAGGAGACCACAACGGCGCCCGCGCCGATACGACTTCCGCGTCCAATTCGCACCGGTCCGATAATCGCGGCGCCCGCGCTGATCATGACCTGATCCTCGATGGTCGGGTGACGCTTTTCCTTTTTGAGGCTGGTGCCTCCGAGCGTCACTCCCTGATAGATCAGCACGTCGTCGCCGATCTCCGCCGTCTCACCGACCACCACGCCCATACCGTGGTCGATAAAGAGCCGGCGTCCGATGGTCGCACCGGGATGAATCTCGATGCCCGTGATAAACCGGGCGAGTTCACTCACCAGACGGCCAAGCAGCTTCAGCTCATGCCGCCATAGCCAGTTGCCCATCCTATAGAACCAAATCGCGTGCAATCCCGGATAGCTGAGCACCACCTCGATCGTGGTACGCGCGGCCGGGTCGCGGTCAAAGACCGCCTGAATATCCTCGCGTATTCGATCGATTGCACGCATGAGTTCCTCCTGTAGACGCTCCCTTTCGCCGACCTAAGCCTTTTCGGCGAACTCGCCCTTCGAGCGCCTCGTCTTCCCTGCACGTGGCCGCGCGGCCACCTTCGTACCGTTGCGAAGCGCGCCGTTCGTTCCGGCGCCATTAGCGTCGTGGCCGTTGGCCATGGCGTGGGAGCGAGCGGGCGCTTTCGCGTCATCCTTATGCAGTTTGAATTCCACCGAATCGATCAGCGCCTGCCAGCTCGCCTCGACCACGTTGCTGGAGAGTCCCACGGTACCCCATCGGCGCTCGCCATCGGTCGATTCGATAAGCACCCGTACGCGCGCGCCGGTGCCGACCCCGTCGTCGAGCACGCGGACCTTGTAATCAACCAACTGCATCCGTTCGAGGCTCGGATAGTAGGGAACCAGGGCGCGGCGCAAAGCCGAATCCAGCGCATTCACGGGCCCATTGCCGATCGCCGAGTTGCGTGTGCGTTGACCGTCGGGGCCTTCGATTATCACTACCGCTTCACTGAAGGGCGCCTGCTCCTCATGCCATTTGTCGTCGAAAACCCGGAAGCTGACGAAGTTAAAATGGTCACGCCCGCGTCCCAACGTGCGCAGCATCAAGAGCTCGAACGACGCATCGGCGCCGTCGAAGGTATAGCCGAGGCTTTCCAGCCGCTTCAGCTCTTCGAGCAGGGTCTCGATCTGTTCGTTACTGAAATCCGCGTCGACGCCAAACTCGCGCGTCTTGTAAAGAATATTGGCGCGGCCCGAAAGCTCGGAAAGCACCACGTGGCGGTCGTTGCCGACTTGTGCCGGATCGATATGTTCGTAGGTGCGCACGTTGCGCTGAATCCCCGATACGTGAAGCCCCGCCTTGTGCGTGAACGCCGCGCGGCCGACGTACGCTTGTCGCAGATGAGGCGTGATATTGGCAAGCTCGTAGACCAACCTCGAAGTTTCTTTGAGGGTCTTGAGCTTTTCCGGCAGCACGCATTCATAGCCAAGCTTGAGCTGAAGGTTGGCGATGATCGAAACCAGGTTCGCGTTGCCGCAACGTTCGCCAAAACCGTTGATCGTCCCTTGCACCTGCACGGCGCCGCTGCGTACCGCGGCGATCGTATTTGCGACCGCTACCTCGGAATCATTGTGACAATGAATACCGATCGGACTCGAGACCGCCGCGATCGCCGCCTGCGTGGCTGCTTCAATTTCATGCGGCAAACGGCCCCCGTTGGTATCGCACAACGCGATGAGGTCGACTCCCGCATCGGCCACCGCCTTCAGAGCGGCCAGCGCATATTCCGGGTTCAGCGCGTAGCCGTCGAAGAAATGCTCGGCGTCGAAAATGACTTCGTCGACGTGTTTTTTCAGATAGGCGATAGTGTCGTTGAGAATCTCGAGGTTGGCATTGAGAGAAATTCGCAGGGCTTCGCGCACATGCAAATCCCAGGTCTTGCCGACTACGCACGCAACGGGAGTGTCGGCGCTCAGGATCAGTTGCAAGTTGCGATCGGCGGCAGCGCGAACGTTGGCGCGACGAGTCGCACCAAAAGCCGCAATCTTCGCGTGTCGCAGCTTGATACGCTTGACCTCCTTGAAGAAAGCCGCGTCGCGCTCGTTCGAACCCGGCCACCCGCCTTCAATATAACTGACACCCAGATCGTCCAGCCGCTGCGCAATCTGCAGCTTGTCCTCGACCGTCAAAGAAACGTCCTCGGACTGGCATCCGTCCCGCAAGGTGGTGTCGTAGATCTGGATTTTTTTGGCAGCCGCCATTTGGCTAGACCGTCTCCCCTGGCGCGTTGTTCGCGCTATCTCCCAAGAATGCGTCGTGCAGGGCCCGCATCGCAAGCTCTCCGTATTTGGCGTTCACGACGACGGACACTTTAATCTCCGAGGTCGCGATCATTTCGATGTTGATTCCTTCGTCGGCCAACACGCGAAACATCTTTGCGGCGACGCCCGCATGCGTGCGCATCCCTACGCCTACCACCGAAACCTTGGCGGCCTGCTCCTCGTCGCGGATACCGGCGGCGCCGACTTCCTCGGCGAGCAACTTGACCAACTCGAGCGCACGGCGCAGATCCGAACGGCCAACCGTAAAGGTGACATCCGTGCGCCCATCGGCGCTCGCGTTCTGAATAATCATATCGACCACGATCCCGGCCTCCGCGATCGGGACGAAAATCTTCGCCGCCAAGCCGGGACGATCCTCAACTCCGGTGAGCGTAATCTTGCTCTGGTTCTGATCAGCGTTACCCCGGAGACCAGTACATTTTCCATCGACTTGTCCTCTCGCCCCACCCAGGTGCCTACCGAACCTTCACCGAAACTCGAACGCACGAACAGCGGCACACCGTAGCGCCGCGCAAGTTCGACCGAGCGAAGCTGCAGCACCTTGGCGCCGAGCCCGGCCATCTCGAGCATCTCGTCATACGAGATACGATCGAGCCGTCGCGCCTTGGGGCAGATATTTGGATCCGCGGTATAGACCCCGTCAACGTCAGTATAGATCTCGCACACCGAAGCCTTCAGCGCGGCGGCGAGCGCCACCGCCGTGAGATCCGATGCGCCACGGCCGAGCGTGGTGATATCGCCCTTCGCGTCTACACCCTGGTAACCGGCGACCACGACGATATTCCCAGCCTCGAGCGCGGTGGTGAGGCGATCGCATTCGATCGATTTGATCCGCGCGGCGCCATGGCGCGAGTCGGTCGTAATCTTCAGTTGATGGGCCAGGAACGACACCGTCGGATGGCCCAGCGCCTGTAATCGAATCGCCAGCAACGCGGCCGAAACCTGCTCCCCCGTCGCGACCAGGACGTCGGTCTCGCGCGCATTGGGTGAATCGCTCAACTGATCCGCTAGTTGAAAGAGCCGGTTGGTCTCACCCGCCATGGCCGAGACCACGACGACGACACGGTCGTCCTGCTGACGGGACCGGATAACGCGATCCGCGACCGCCTTGATCCGGTCAATCGAGCCGACCGAGGTACCGCCATATTTCTGAACCAACAAAGCCACAGCTTAGATTCCCACCCCAGAAATGGAGTAAACCCTAATTATGCGTGGAATTTGAGGTCTAAACCAGAAGCTTCAGTGTAAAAGTCAGATGCCTTCGATGGAGCAGATTTACTGAACGATTTGTATGCCCAGGGCTATGACGTAGGCGAAGCAGCCAAAGGCGCCGAAAAAGAGGAATGTGCTTAGCCCGCTCCGCTCTGCGCGTGAACCGCTATAGACGCCGACCGCGGCTGCTCCAAGAGCGAACAACACCCGGGTCATCATCGCGAGGCTTCCCCAATAGAGAAGCGCCATGTGAGGTAGGGCAAGTAGAGTATCAATCGCTTGTGCGAAGGACTCTGCCATAATTAATAGCTAGCAGATGGCCAAATCCCGCAAAAGAAATATTTTTATGTTTTATTGTGCTTTGACTAGCTGAAACGCAAAGTCGGTTAAAATTGGCCGAAATCAACCTAACTGAACCGACTTACCAGGCTTTCGAGCAGACTCGAGTAGCGTTCCCCGACGGCTACAAACTCGATTCGGCGATGACTGGCGGACGCGTAGGCGAGTCGAATCGTCAATCGTTCTATCTCTTCGGCGTCTCGCAGTCGCTCGAACCATTCGACCGCGGCAATAGCCTCCGAAAACAGGTATTCGCGCAGCCCCATATCTTCCAGTCCCACGGTCTCGAGACGGTAAAGGTCGATGTGGTAGAGCGGCAAGCGTCCGCTGTGCTCCTGTATCATGGTGAAGGTGGGGCTGAGGATCTGCTCCTCGCGCATGCTCAGGCCGCGAGCTATCCCCTTGATAAAGCAGGTTTTTCCGACCCCGAGATCGCCTTCGAGGGCGAGTAGTTCGCCGCCCTGAAGAATCGATGCGAGCCGTCGGCCCCAAGCCTTGGTTTCACGCGTCGAGCCGCTATCTATGACAAATGCTGTGCTGGCCACGAGTTTCCCGACTCTTCCGGCAGGCGCGGATGTACCCGCAACTCGATTATAGCTCTTTCAGTGCAAAAGCGCAGCGATCGCGGGAGGGAGTTCGTCCGCCACTTCGCTCGCAAAGAACCCGCTCGGTCCAATTCGCACGGCAAGGCGGTCGGCAGCGTAGCCGTGAAGAAAGACGCCAAGCCTCAACGCGTCACCAGCTTCTGTGCGCTGGCCCAGAAACGCGCCAACGATACCCGAGAGGACATCGCCCATACCCGGCGCACCCATACCCGGATTCCCACTGGAATTGACATCGATTGCTCCCTGTGGCGTCGCGATCACGCTACGCGCTCCTTTGAGCAGGACAACGGATCCGGTAGTTGAGGCTAACTGTCTGGCTGCACCGATTCGGTCGGAATTTACCGCCACGGTCGACGACCCCAACAGACGAGCCATCTCGCCCGGATGAGGCGTCAGCGACAGTCGGGCCCTGCGCCGACTTGAGGATCGCAGGACCAAGCGTCGCAACGACGTTCAAGCCGTCGGCGTCGATGAGCAATGGACGATCAGGTTGCGCGCCGTTACGAATCATCCACTCGACTATTTGCGCACTGTCTTCACTCGCGCCGAGGCCCGGTCCGATGACAACAGCCGACTTGCCCGCGATCAGTTCCTGCAGGCCGAGGATTGTTGCCACGGAGTCGAAATGACCGTCGCGACTCGGCATCGGCTCGGTCATCAACTCCGCCTGTCCGGACGCCACGATTGCGCCAATAATCTCGGGGATAGCCGCCGTCACCAGGCCGGCGCCTGCTCGCAAAGCGCCGCGCGTGGTCAAAAGCGCCGCGCCGGATTTGCCGAGGCTGCCCGCAACGATCAACAGATGGCCATAAGTGCCTTTATGGGTGTTGCCCGCACGCGGCCGTATTAGCGCGGATGCATCCGGGCTTTCGATCAGGCGGCCGCGCGGCGCGATTGCACGCAGCGCCTCCGCTACGAAACCGATGTCGGCGATTTCGAGTTCCCCGCAAAGCTGCGCGCCCGGGTACGAGACGTGGCCGTACTTCGCGTAACCAAAAGTTACCGTTGCGGTTGCGCGAACCGCTTTACCCATCACGGCGCCAGTATCGGAATTGACGCCCGAGGCAATGTCCACCGCGAGGATCGGCGTATGCTGGCCGCACCGAGATGGTTGATCGTCTCGATCGCGCGGCTGGCAAGACCGCGTACCTCAGCGTTGAGCCCGGTGCCAAAAATCGCATCGATGACGACGCCTGGATCTCATGATGGACTGCGCGGTGCCGATCTGGGCTTCATCGACAATCTCGTGGGTGACGCCGCCTTTGGCAGAAAAGTCACGGTAGGCCCGCGCCGCGTCACCTTTGAGATCGGCTGTCCGCGCCAAGAGGAGGACACTTACTTTCTCGCCCGCGTCGAGCAATGCGCGCGCGGCAACGAACCCATCGCCGCCGTTATTGCCCTTGCCTGCCACGACCACTACTCCGGCGGCCATCGCGTCGGGCCAAAGACGCGCCACGCTACGCGCAACCGCCTCCCCCGCTCGCGTCATCAGCGTGTACGACGGTACACCGTATTGGCTCTGGCATAGACGGTCGAGATCGCGGCTTTCGCTGGCAGTCAGAAGAATCATAAGTGTGGAGGCGGATCTGACCCGGCCGGGTCAGCTCAACGCCGATTTGCTGCGGCGGGTTTTTTGTTGATCAACAGGTTCATCTCGCGCACCGCTCGCCCCATCCCAACCATCACGGCGCGGGCGACGATCGAGTGTCCGATGTGCATCCACGAAAGGCCGGGAATCGCCGCGACCGGCCCGACGTTCTGGTAGTTGAGTCCATGCCCGACGTTGGGTTTGAGCTTGAGCGACCGCGCAAGCCTGGCCGCCACGCGCAGCTTCTCCAGCTCGGCGCGCGTCTGCTCCCCGAATAGCCGCCGAAGCCGTGCGAAGCGCGCGGGGGCTTTTGAGCGGCGGCCTGCAAATACGGCGTCGGCGAGGTTCGCGTAGGTTCCCGTATGCAATTCGACGAAGTCAGCTCCGAGAGCCGCCGCCGCTTCGAGTTGCGAGGACTCCGGATCGATAAAGAGGCTGACGGCGAAGGCCTCACGCTTCAATCGTTCGATGATCGGTACGAGCCGATCCTTCAACCCCGCGACATCGAGACCGCCCTCGGTGGTCAACTCCTGCTCGGCGCTCGGGCACCAGGCAGACTTCGTGAGGCCGCAGCTCGATCGCAATTTCGACCATCTCGGGGAGCGGCGCCATTTCCTGATTGAGATGAATCTTGATGGCGCTGCGAATCCTGAACAGATCGTCGTCCTGGATATGGCGGCGGTCTTCGCGCAGGTGAACGGTTATCGCGGCGGCCCCCGCGCGTTGCGCCGCGAGCGAGAGCTCGACTGGATCCGGATACGCGGCGCGCCGCGCCTGACGCAAGGTCGCGACGTGGTCGACATTCACGCCGAGCTTGGCCATTCCCTTACTGTCTAGGCGCCCGTATGCCGGCGAATCGCATCACCGATTTCGCGTGCGAGCACGTTGATCTGGTCGAAATCTTCGCCTTCGATCATCACGCGCGCGAGCATCTCGGTGCCCGAGTAGCGAACCAGGAGCCGTCCCGTGCCCGCCAGTCGCTGCTCGGCGTGCGCGATCATCCGCATCACGTCGGGCATTTCGGCCATCGGAATACGGTCGCGCACCTTGACGTTTTCGAGGACCTGCGGCACCCGGCGCATCGCGCGCAATTCGCTCAGCGGCCGCCCCGTCTCGACCATGCAGGTCAATCACCAGAGTGCGCTGATGAGACCGTCGCCGGTGGTCGAGTAGTCCATCAGGATTACGTGGCCGGATTGCTCACCGCCGAGGTTGTACGAATTCGAACGCATCTCGCGCACGACGCCGGGTCGCCGACGTCGGTGCGCACCAGGCGAATTCCGGACTGCGACGAGCGCGAGCTCGAGTCCAAAATTGCTCATCACGGTGGCGACGACGGTATTGTCGTGGAGGCGGCCCTCGCGCGCGAGCTTGCAAGCCCAGCACCGCCATCACGTCGTCGCCGTCGAAGACTTCGCCGCGCTCGTCGATCAACATGGTGCGGTCGCCGTCGCCGTCCAACGCGATACCGACGTCGGCGCCGTGCGGAGGACGGTCTCGCGAGCTTCTGCAGATGCACCGCGCCGCAGTCGTCGTTTATATTTTTGCCGTCGGGATCGACACCAATCTGATCACTTCCGGCGCCGAGTTCTTCGAGCGCATCGGGACCAACCTTGTAGGCGGCGCCGTTGGCGCAATCGATCGCGACTTTAGATTTTCGATAGGTCAGCTGCGCGGGACGCACGACTTGAGAAAGACCAGGTAGCGCCGATCGCGTCTTCGATTCGAGCCGCCTTGCCGATATCGGCCCGCGGTGGCGCGCGTATGCGAGAGCATCTCGTTGTCGTCGAAAACCAGCTCCTCGATTCGGCGTTCGGTTTCGTCGTCGAGTTTGAAGCCGTCACGCGAGAAAAATTTGATACCGTTGTCTTCGAAAGGATTGTGCGAAGCGAATTACCGACACCGGCGTCGGCACGCATGCTGCGGGTCAAAAAGGCGATACCGGGTGTTGGCAGCGGCCCACCAGCCATACGTCAGCGCCCATCGAGCAGATTCCCGAAGCCATCGCGGTTTCGAGCATATAGCCCGAGAGGCGAGTGTCCTTGCCGATCAGGATCCGGCGATGACGGCCTTGCGAATGCTTGAACACGTAGGCCAGCGCCCGTCCGAGCTTGAGCGCGGTTTCGGAAGTAATCGGCTCCACATTGGCAACGCCCCGCACACCATCCGTGCCAAAGAGTTTATTGCGCCTGGTATTCAACTGTTGGCCGCCTCTCCTTGGACATTCTAACTTTGACCCTGACCGGCGTCTGGCGTACCAACTCGATGCCTTCGGGCAACGAAATTTGCAGCGCCAGCGTGTGTACGCCGGGAGTCATGCCGTCGGCCTCCGCATAGACCGAATTCGACAAGTCGAGTTTCGCCAGATCGGCAACGGACCGCGCACATCGACGACCGCGCGGTTGGGATCCACTTTGTATCTCCAATCACTGTTGCGAACGTTGATTGGCACTCCGCGAAATTCGCGATCACCCATTACCGGCGCGACCGAGACTCGCACCGTCACTTCATCCGGATCGATTTTAATGTGCCCGGCCGGCATCGCCAGACCCAGCACGCTCGACGAGCTCGCGTTAAGGCCCTCGACATCCATCGCTTCCGTATCGACCTGGTCGGTGCGCGCCAATTCGTGGCTCGGTCCTCGCAGCGTGATACTCGGGGGCGCGATTTCACTAACCGCGAGACGGTAGCCTTCGGCGAGCTTCCCGACCGTCACCAGATGCACCGGCACGTTACGGGTCACCACATGGTCGATATCGAGGACGATCTGTGAAGGCAGGATGCTCTGCACAGTGGTCTGACGCCTGCAACGTAAACGCGTCCGGACCGACCTTGAATGAGGCCTGTCCGACTCCGGCGCCGAAAGGTCCAGCCGCAACGGGACTCGATTCGGATCGATCAGCGAGAGCAGGGTACGCGGGCCGAAAACCTGGATCGTAACCAGTTCCGGATGCTGATTGACGATCATAAAGCCGTGCGGCAAACCGTGATAAACCACCGGCACGGTAAATTGCTTGAGCGATTCGTGCTGTCCGGCGTTAACAAAAATCCACAGCCCAATCGCGAGAGCGATCGAGATGAGGCGCAATCCCATGTTGCGGCGCATCCGATCGCGAATCGCGATCAGCGAATAGCGTCGGCGCGGCTTCACTTCGGTCGGCGGTGCGACCGCAGTGGGCGGCGCCTGCTCCTTTATCGCCGGCGACGCCACTTCAGGCGATCCTCCCGCGGCGGTTTTGACTGCAAATCTTCATCACAACGATTCATCCGCGCAGAGATCCTCGGCTTATACCGGGAGATTCTGCAAGGCCTCGATCAACTGCGGCGGCTTGAGCCCGCGCAGAAGTTCACCATGATGAGCCAGCGAAATCGTACCGTCTTCCTCGGAAACGACGATTACCAGGGCGTCGTTGTCCTCCGTCAGACCGATCGCCGCGCGATGACGCGTTCCGAGCGTGAGACTGACATTGGCGTTGCTCGAAAGCGGCAACAGGCAGGCAGCCGCGAGTACCTGGTCGCCTTTGATTATGACCGCACCGTCGTGCAGCGGCGAACCTCGCATGAAGATGGTCTCGAGCAACTCCGGAGATACGGTCCCATCGATTGCGCGGCCGGTCTGCACGAAATCCTGCAGCCCAACATCCTGCTCGATCACGATCAACGCACCGATCCGTCGCGCCGAAAACCACGCGGCGGTGGTGGCCAACTCCTGGGCCACGCCTGCCACGCTGGGTCGTGCACCAAACAACGGCCGCGCGCCGACGCCGGTAAGGGCGCGGCGAATGTCGGCCTGGAAGATAACCACCAGGATCACGATCAACGAACCGAGAAAATTGTTCAGCAGCCAGTTGAGCGTGAACAAGCCGAGCATCTGCGAACCCATGAAGGCGGCCGCGACAATGCCCAGCCCGATCACCATCTGCATCGTCCGCGTGCCGCGGATCAGCAGCGCAATCCGATAAATTACATAGGCGACGATCAGGATATCGAGGTAAATCCTGCCAGCGCAGCCTTGGTATGACAGAAACAAACCCGTGCATTGGTTTTCGTCAGCCGCGGTTCTCTACGCCCCGGCGATCGCCCTTCCCATCCGCATCACCGCCACCGCCGGTCCGGGGTCATGGACCCGAATGATCGAACTCCCTGCGCGATCGCCAACGCGTTCGCCGCGGCCGTTCCGAAAAGAATAGCTCGCCTCGCGATCGCCGGCGATGCGGCGGACAAAACTTTTCCGTGAGGCTCCCACTAATACTGGATAGCCTAGCGCGCAAATCTCCCTAAACCACCCAGTATCTCAAGGTTATGTCGGGCAGTTTTTGCAAATCCGATACCCGGATCGAGAATAATCCGTGATTGACAATTCCCGCTGCGAGCGCGAGAGCCTGCGCGGTCGGGAAAGATAGCGCGTGACCTCTTTTACAACATCACGGTAACGCGCAAATTTTATATGGTCCGCAGGACCGCCCTTCATATGCATCAGGACGACGGCGCACTTCGATTTCGCGACCAGCTGGGCCATTCCAGGATCGCCTTCGAGCGCGCTTATGTCATTGATGATGGCCGCACCTCGTCGATCGCCGCACGCGCAACCGCGGCCTTGCGGGTATCGATCGATATTCGGCATCTCAAGCCTGCCCTGGAGACGATCCAGCACCGGAACGACCCGCTCCAGTTCGACCTCGACGGAAATCTCCTTGGCACCGCCGGGCCGGCTGGATTCACCGCCTATGTCGATGATCGCCGCACCGGCGGCTTCCATCTCGAGGGCATGATCCAGTGCGCGCCCGGGATCGAGATATCGGCCGCCGTCGGAAAATGAATCCGGCGTGACGTTAAGCACGCCCATCACGGCGGGAAACTGAATCGTACGATCGTTGGGGAGACGAAGAGGCCGGGGAACCGAATCGTCCTGGTGGAACGCATCAGCGACGCCGGCGATTGCGCGCCGGCTCTGAGATCATCATGGACACCGAGACACGCACTCCTACCGAAGCGGCAGGTCCGCGGGGCTGCTCCGGTCAGGAGGCAATCTTTCGCAGCCGCGGCCGGTCTCTCAAGAGAAACTACGCTTCAGGCCAGTGATGGTTTCGGCGCGAGCCCAGGGACCGTATTTTCCTCTTCCGCCGGCTTGGGCTTGTCCTTGGGGGTCATCGCTCCGCCAGTAGGCGCTGTCGGGAGTACAACCGGCGGCGGCAGGGCATCGGCAATGGACGGCCCTCGCGAAACGCCTTAACCATCGCCGCCACCTCCGCGCCGTCGACCACCTCCTTTTCGAGCAGGCGCTCGGCCAGAGCGTGGAGACACGCCAGATGTTCCGTCAGGAGCGAACGTGCCTTCTGATACGAGTCGTCAACGATGCGGCGAACTTCGCGGTCGATTTCGAGAGCCGTATGTTCCGAGTAGTCCTTGGAATGTTCAGGTCGCGGCCGAGGAAAACCTGTTCCTCGCGGCGTCCGAACGTCATCGGCCCGAGCTCTTTGCTCATGCCCCATTCGCAGACCATCTTGCGGGACAGCTCGGTCGCCTTCTCGATATCGTCGCCGGCGCCCGGTGGTCATGTGATCAAAGACAAGCTCTTCCGCTACGCGTCCGCCGAACATCATCGCCAGCCGCGTCATCAGGTAATCGCGCGAATAGGTGTAGCGGTCGTCGAGCGGGAACTGCTGGGTGACGCCCAGCGCCATTCCGCGCGGAATAATCGTAACCTTATGTACCGGGTCGGCCCCCGGTAGCAGCATCGCGACCAGCGCATGACCCGCTTTCGTGGTAGGCGGTGTTGCGCCGTTCGCCAGCGACATGACCATCGAGCGCCGCTCGGCGCCCATCAGGACCTTGTCCTTGGCGAGTTCGAAGTCGGACATCTCGACCCGCTCTTTGCTGCGACGCGCGGCCAGCAGGGCGGCTTCGTTGACCAGGTTTTCGAGATCGGCACCGGCAAAACCCGGCGTCGAGCGCGCGAGCTCGGAGCACATCGACATCCTGCCGCGAGCGGGACCTTGCGGGTATGAACCTTGAGAATACCCTCGCGCCCTTTGACGTCGGGACGCGGCACTACCACGCGGCGGTCGAAGCGGCCCGGCCGCAACAGGGCCGGATCGAGCACGTCGGGCCGGTTGGTCGCGGCGACCAGAATTACGCCCTCGTTGGCCTCGAACCCATCCATCTCAACCAGTAACTGGTTGAGGGTCTGCTCACGCTCGTCGTGACCGCCGCCGAGGCCCGCGCCCCGATGCCGTCCGACGGCGTCAATTTCGTCGATGAAGATGATGCAGGGCGCGTGCTTCTTGCCCTGTACGAACAAATCGCGAACACGCGAAGCCCCGACGCCGACGAACATCTCGACGAAGTCGCGACCCGGAAATCGAGAAGAAGGGAACCCCGGCTTCACCGGCGATCGCGCGTGCGAGCAGAGTCTTGCCCGTTCCCGGCGGCCCTACCAGCAGGACGCCCTTGGGAATGCGTGCCTCCCAGGCGCGTGAAACGCTTGGGGTCTTTCAGGAACTGAATTATCTCTTCCAGTTCGTCCTTCGCCTCGTCGATTCCGGCGACATCCGCAAAAGGTAACTTTGTGAGTGTTTTCGGTGAGCAGCTTGGCGCGGCTCTTACCGAATGACATCGCCTTGCCGCCACCGATCTGCATCTGGCGCATGAAGAAAATCCATACGGCCACCAGCAGGAGCATCGGGAACCATTGCACCAGCAGGACCATCCACCACGGATCGCCCTCGGCCGGTTTGGCGGCTATCTTGATGCCCTTGTCGCGTAAGGTTTTGACCAGATCGGGGTCGTTGGGAGCGTAGGTACGGAAATGGTCCCCGTTAGTCCGTCACCGAGGATCTGATTCCCCTGAATCGTTACCGAGGTGACCTTTCCGACCCGCACATCATCGAGGAACTCGGAGAAGATCTTATCCGGTACACTGCGCTGGGTGCGGCTGAAAAAATTCACCAGCAGCAGCGCCATCAGGACTACTACCAGCCAGAGCGCGATATTCCGCGAAACTTGATTCATTTCTTATAAAAGCGTAGCACGCGAGTTAATTTCCAAGCAACGACAGACTTAGCCGGTTTGCACGGGGTGTGGCGCGCAAAATAGAGCACTTTTCGCGTCTTCGGCGTTACTGTCGCTACCGAGCTCCGCACTAGATTTGGAATCCAGACAACTTCTCCGTCGCAGACCACGAGCGGCCAGCGGGAACGTAATTTTGCCGGCAATTTCTTATCGACAAAAACATCCTGAACCTTGCGCCGGCCACCCTTGCCGAACACCCGAATGTGGTCTCCACGCTCGAAGCTTCGCGCCACCAGGGGCCCGATTTCGTCGGCATCGAAGTAGGCCTCGATCGCGTCGGCCGACTTCCATGATAGCGCGTTCCGGCCAAGGTTGCTCGTCCGGACGATGCTCGACGATAACGAAAATTGCGCCGGCTCCACCAGCGTTGTGCCATGCCGCTTGATCTCGACCGTAAATGGGCTGGCTTCTTCTGTAATCTCGCGCGCAAGCATCGCGTAGCCGTACTCGCGATGAAATGTCCAGCCTTGCGGCAGACCCACGACGTTGCTTCCCGCCTCATTGGAGGTACAAAGGCGGCGCATCGCCTCGATGTGATCGCGGCGTATATGCCGCAGGTTGCCGATGCTCCCCCGCACAAATTCGCGCAATACCACTGCCGCCAGCGCGGGCTGGAGCTTCGAAAATTCGGCCAGGCCGAGGCGGCCATTCTCCGTCAACCGCGCCGCCAGTTCCGCACGGGCATGGGCGGTAACGAAATCGTCCAATTCGCGCATCTCGCGCGCCAGGTCGGCGAGTCTCTCGCTAAGGCCCGGCGCGTAGTCGCGCTCGAGCATCGGGATCAGCTCGGCGCGTACCCGATTGCGTAAGAAGGTCGTCGATGCATTCGTACTGTCAGTAACGTAATCCGCACCGACCGCTCGCAAATAGGCGAGAAGATCGTTGCGAGTAAGCGCCAGTAAAGGACGGATAAGCCTGCCGGGACCGCTGGCCGCAATCGCGCCGAGGCCGGTCGCACCGCTTCCCCGCAGCAAGCGCAGGAGCAGTGTCTCGGCCTGGTCGTCCGCATGATGCGCAGTGGCGATGAGCGTCGCACCGAGCCGGTCGGCCGCGCGGTTGAGGAATTCATAGCGCAGATCGCGAGCACGCTCTTCGATATTCGCGCGCATCGGGTTCGAGTCCTGGGCCTGCTCGACGATGAGCGGCACGCCTTTCTTCGCACACAGCGCCCGCACGAAGCTTTCATCACGATCCGATTCGGCACCACGAAGACCATGATTCAGATGGGCAGCAGCTACCTCGAGTTTTAGCTCAGGACACGCGATGCGGAGTCGTAGCAGGGCATGAAGCAGCGCAACCGAATCGGGACCTCCCGAGAGCGCGACGAGGATCGACGCCGGAAGCTGCGCATGAGCGCGCAAAGCCGCGCGCACCGCCCTTTCCAACCGAACGATCGAACGTTGTTCCATCCGCTTAATTATAACCAGTCACACCGGGTGATGCGTAGACGCGGCTGGTGACAGGATTTCTAACCGCTTCGCCGCTGAGAGCTTGGGAGAATCTGGTCGACGTGGCGAACCAACTGGCGCGGACCTAGCCCTTTATCATCTCGGCGCGAGGATCGGTGACGTCCCGCGCGCGCCGACGCTCTGCCAGTTGTTGCATCAGCTTGCGTTCTTCCTCGGTAAGGTCAGTAGGCGCCAGCACCCGAAGCTCGTAGAACAAGTCGCCCGCCGGCTCTTTGCCGCGACCGGGCAGTCCTCTACCCTTCAACCGCATCACGCGGCCGCTTTGGCTACCCGACGGAATCTTGAGCGATACCTTGCCACCAACAGAAGGCGCGGTAACCTCGGCACCAAGCGCCGCTTCGTAATCCCAAACAGGAAGCGTACACCGCACATCCCGCCCGTTGACCGTAAATACATCGTCGTGCGGCAGGCGCAGCGTCAGGATAAGGTCACCATTGAGTTCACTGCGCGGACCCTTGCCGCCCTGGCCTTTGAGACGCATCTTCGAGCCGTCAATCATCCCCGCCGGGATGGTGACGTCGAGGGTGCGGCGTTGATGAACGACGCCCGCACCGCCGCAATTTTGGCAGGGTTCCGCCGTACGGACCGCTCGTGCGTTGCCACGCTTTTCCGAACGCGTGACCATCCCGGTCCCTCCGCAGACGGGGCATTCGTCAGTCGCATCGAGGGTGATCCGTTTTTGCGCGCCTTTCGCCGCCTCGGCCAGGCTGATTACGACATCGGCATGAAGGTCGGGCGCCCGCCCGCCGCGGCCACGCGGAAACTCGCCGCCGAAATCAAAGCCGCGCGAGCGTCCACCACTGCCACCCAATCCTCCGAAGAACCGCTCGAAGAAGTCACTAAACCCGCCACCACCCATCGCGCCGTTATCAGGCTCGACAGGGCTTCCGGCGCGAGCATAGCGACGCAGGACTTCGTCTTCGCCGGTGCCGTTTTGCCAGTCCGCGCCCATCTGGTCGTATTTCTTACGCTTCTCGGCGTCGCCTACGACCTGGTAGGCCTCGTTTATTTCCTTGAAACGCTTCTCGGCGTCCTTGTTGTTGGGATTGACGTCGGGATGGTACTTCCGCGCAAGCTTACGGTAGGCGCTCTTGATTTCAGCTGCGCTTGCGGTGCTTTCAACACCGAGGGTTTTGTAATAGTCCCGAAAATCCATCTAAACCGTGATTCTACCCTATAACATGCGCATGAAAATGCTGGTTGGCAACGCCTAGCGCGAAGATCGCGAAGCTTGCGCCTCCCGGGCCAGCCGAGAGGGCTGGGAGACCCGGCTGGCGAGTTCCTCCCGAACGCTGCGCAACCCGTTTTCGAGCGAGCGCAGCTGGGTGTCGAGCCGGGCCTGACGCCGCCATAGAAACAGAACGTAAAGGAACAACACCACGAAGATTACCGTATAGGCGGCAAATAAATAGCTGAGGTTTTCCATTAGAGATCTCCGATTGCGGCCCTAGCCTGGCCCAGTTCAAGGGCCAAATAGCCGAGCCGGGTTCGGGCCCGCAGCGTCGTGAAGCGCAGCAGCAGGAGCCAGGCGAACAGTGCCGTAAACGCAGCCATCGAGACCAGCAGGGTCGACACCATCCGCGGATCCTCGAGACCATGCCCGCCTTGCCGAGTGACGAGGACGGCTGGATGGATGGTACGCCACAAGCGCACCGAAATGATGATAATCGGCACGTCGGCGGCGGCGATGATGCCGAAAACCGCGGAAAAGCGCGCCACCTGCGGAGTATCGTCGGCCATCGCGCGGAGCATCAGGTAGCCGCCATAGAGCAGCCACAGGATCAGCGTGGTGGTGAGGCGTGAATCCCAGGTCCACCATGCACCCCAGATTGGTCGCGCCCAAAGGGAGCCGGTGACGAGGACAAGGGTGCAGAAGACCATCCCGGTCTCTGCGGCGGCATAGCCCAAGTCGTCCCAGACCTGCTGGCCGAGCCACAGGTAGAAGATGCCGGAGATCGCGACCAGCGCGAAGGCCGCGAACGCTACCCAGGCGCAGGGGACGTGAAAATAGAAGATACGCTGAACGGTACCTTGCACCGCCTCCGTAGGCACGTAAATAAAGACCATAAAGAGAGCAGCCACTACCAGAAGCAGCGTCAAAAGGCCGAGCGAATCGATTGCGTTCCTACTCATCGGATAAATTCAGTCCCTTCCTATAACACTTTGAACAGCAGATAGCGCGGATTCCCGAGTGGCCTTAATGTGGTGGCGGCAACCGAGATCGATGGAGCGAGATGAAGTGTGCGCGCTGAGCCGTCTGCGCGGCGAGCATCGAAGGAGCGCCTTCAGAATCATTCGCCGCCGCAGAATCGTACTTCGATGACGCGCCGCGGTCCAACGCATTTTTCAGGTGACCGGAGTACGGGTTTCCGCGAGAGGTGCGGGAGAGACTAAGGAGCCTGTCTCGCCCGGATCGTTGGTTATACGGGACTCTCAGAGGGCTCGCCCAACGCTTTCGGAAGCATCGATGGCGCGCACCGCGGCGATCTCGTCAGTCGAGCTGCGGATGTTTACCCTTCCAGGGGCGCGCCTCCTCGAATTGGGCCGCGAGCGAGATAATCCCCGCTTCGTCGTTCTGACGACCGACTATCTGCAAGCCGATCGGCATTCCTGCCTTGGAAAATCCGTTGGGCAACGAGAACGCCGGCTGACCGGTCGCATTGAAGGGGAAGGTAAACACCAGCCATTCGAAAAGGTCGCGCACGCCCTTGGTCGGATCGGAGGGCATCGTACCCAGCCGCATCGCGGGCCGGGTGAGGGTCGGGGTAATCAAGGCGTCATAAGGCGCGAGCGTCTGTGATGATCTCGCGCGAAATGTTGTGCATCTGCGAAACCGCTCCGAGGTATTCGGCGGCCTTGATGTTTTTGCCCTGCTCCCAGGACATCCGCACGATCGGGATCCATCAATTCGGGCTTGGGCATCGGCACCGAGCTGACTCCCGAGTTGATTATGACGGCAGTGACGCCGGCCAGGAGAGCGGCAGGATCGAGCTTGACGGGTTCGACCGTATGCCCCATTTCCTGGAAGGCGGCGAGGGCCGATTCGGTGGCGGATGCGCACTTCGCTATCGACCTTGCCTTCGGCGCTTTCGAGAATCGAGGCGAGACGCAGCTTCTGCGGGCGCTTGCCGACCGCCGCGCTGAAGGGCTCAGCCGGTGGCGGCGCCCAATAAGGATCGCCGACGACGGGACCGGCGAGCACGTCGAGAAACAACGCAACGTCGCGAACGGATCGAGCAATCGGGCCGGTCGTCGCGAATCCGCCCCAGGCCTCGCCGAAGACCGGCGCGAACGAGACACGGCCTCGCGACGGTTTCAGGCCGACGAGTCCGCAACAGCTCGAGGGGATACGAATCGAACCACCGCCGTCGCTACCCTCGGCCAACGCCCCGAGTCCCGCCGCGGCAGCACTGGCGGCGCCACCGCTCGAACCTCCCGCGGTATGTTCGAGGTTCCAGGGATTGCGCGCGGGCGGACAGAGGCCGCCTTCCGTCGTAGGGCGTCCGCCGAACTCCGGCGTGGTGGTCTTGCCGAGCAGGATTCCGCCCGCGTTATGCGCGCGAGTTGCGACTTCGGCGTCGAGCGGAGGCACGAAGTTTTCGTAGTTCTTCGATCCCATCGTGGTCCTGATACCTTTGGTCCACGTGAGATCCTTGAGCGAATAAGGAACGCCGTACAGCGGCATTTTGGCGATTTCGGCGGGACCGGCTTTTTCGAGGCGGGCGGCGTCGGCCAGAGCGCGATCGGCGGTATGGGTCATAAAAGCGCCGAGCCTCGGATTGAGCCGTTCGATGCGCTGATTGAAAAATTCCGCGACCTCGCGCAACGTCACCTCTTTTTTGACGATCAATTCACGGATCTGCCAGGCTTCGAGATACGGGTTCAGCATCGCGTTCGCTCCTCGACCATCCGATCAACGTTTCGAACGGGAATGATTTGCGTTCCTTGTGTCGAATCGGATTTTGCCATGATTCGACGAGACATTACGAATCGATCACGCATGCGTCCAAAAGGGGCGAGGCTCAATCCTCGCCAATAACATGCTCGAACAGGAGATAACCGGCGCTCAAGAAGAGCACGTCGAAGGCGATGAGGATTTTGAGCCATTCGGCGAACATCGCAAACGGCTCGCCGAAAAGCGCGGCGTCGCTCGCTTTGACCCCGGCGATCAGCGCCGGGATGAAAAGCGGCACGGCAAGCAGCGGCAATAGAAGATCGCCGGCGCGCATGCGGCCGGAAATGGCCGCGAGCAACGTCGCGAGCGCGGCGAAGCCGAGCGCGCCGAGCGCCGCTACCGGCGCGAGTCGCGCGAGGCGAATGTCAAAATCGAGATTGAAGAACAGCACCATGATGACGACGGCGGCAAGCTCGGCGACCGCCATGAAAATGAAGGCGGCGACGAGCTTGGCGCAGTAGATCGCGGCGCGGTCGGCGGGACTGAGCAGCAACGCGCGAAGGCAGCCGTTGCTGTTTTCGGCAACGAGCACCCGCGTCGCCCCGAGCATCCCGGAGAAAATCAAAGCGACCCACAATGCTCCGGCCGCGGTGCCGGAGTCGCGCGCACCACCGGCCGGGTTGAGCGCGAAGACCATTACGACCAGGATTAGCAGCGAGAGCGCGATCAATGTGATCGTGCTCTCGCCACCGCGTAGTTCGAGGCGCAAATCCTTGCGCAGTATCGCGACGAAGGTCGCCATTGGAGGCTTTCAGCGCGCCAGCGCGGACGGCGTCGCGCCGGCGCCGGTTTCGGGATGATCGCGCGGCGGAAGCGCGCGCGGTCCCTCGAGACGACCGCGCACCAGTTCGTAAACGTCAATTGGAATTCCGGGCAATGCGAACGGCTCGTGAGCGGTGAGCACGATCGCGCATCCGCGATCGATGGCTTCCGCGAGCAATCGCGTCACGATGGCCGCGCCTTCGTTATCCAAGGCGGCGAAGGGCTCGTCCATGAGGAGCACGTCCGGCAACGGCATCAGGGCACGGGCAAGCCCAAGCCGCTGCTCCATACCGCGCGAGAAGGCGCGCACGCGATCGTCAGCGGCGGCGGCAAGGCCAACGCGGCCGATCCATCCGTCGATATCGCCGGGCGAGCGATTAAGCCGGTAGAGCGCGGCGTAGAATTCGAGATTTTCGCGTGCGCTCAGATTCGGGTAGAGAAAGCTCTGATGAGTGACGAGGCCGACGCGGCGGCGGTCATCGGAATCGAGGGTGCGGCTCGGATGGCCAAAGAGCAGTGCAGCGCCGGCGCTCGGAGCGGCGAGTCCGGCGAGAATGCGTACCAAGGTCGATTTGCCGACGCCGTTCCGGCCGACGATCAGCGCAGCACTGCCGGCGGAGACCGCGAAAGTCACGCCGCGCAAGACCGGGGTGAAGTGAAAGGATTTGTCCAGGCCGCGCGCTTCGACGAGAGGCCCGGTCATTTCGACTGCGCCGCCACGATTTTCGATTGCGCAGGCGCGATTTTCGATTGAGCGGAGCCGTTGGCCGGATGGTCCGAAAGGCGACCGAGTTTCGCGCCACATTCGGAACAGAAATCCTGACCGGAGACGATCGTTGCATCGCATCGTGGGCACGAGTTCGCGGCGCATGACGCTGACGACGGCAACGCGGTTACCGTGTCGGCGGTGGTACTTCGTCGCATAGCGCGATTCTGGCCTGCGCGATCGAGCGCGGACATCGCGGCAAAGGCGCGACTTTCGAGGGCGGCGCGGAGTTGCTGATAGTCGGCGGGATCGAGCTTGCCCATTTCGTGATCGAATTCGAGCTCGCGCAAACCTTGCATCGCAAGTCCGCGATCGTGTTCAAGACGATCGATCTCGAGCCTACCGACGCCCTCACGACGTCCACGGCGCAGCCCCTCGGTAAGAGGCGCGGCGACGAATAGTGCGACTGCCGCGACGATCATGACAGCGGCAACGTAAGTCATCACGGCTAGATGCGCTCCCGCAATTCGCGTTCGAGGCGGCGCTTCAATTCGGGATCGACCGGATTAGCATCTGAGGCAGGAAGCGGTGGGCTCGAACGCCAGCGGCCAAAAACGAAAACGATGCCGACGCCACCGGCGAGCAGTACCGCGAACGGCGTAATCCAGGCAAGAAGATTGAAGCCCTCGGTGGTGGGGGCGGAGAGGACCTTTTCGCCGTAGGTGGTTCGGAACCAGGCGATGATCTGCGGGCGCGTCATGCCGTTGGCAATCATCTTGTCGATCTGCGTGCGTATCGGCACCGCGAATTCGCATTGCGGATGATTGCAGTTGGCCACCGTCAGGCCGCATCCGCACTGGCACGTCAGCCCTTCGCTGACTTCCTGGGTGGAAGTCTTTGGCGGAGTCGGCGCCGCACGGCCCGAAGGAACCATCATCAAAAAGAGGACGACGATCGCGAAGGCGAGAGTCAGCGAACTACGGCGCGACAAGGGTTAGTCACCCCCGGGTACGGGTTGCGGCTCAAGATCCAATGCGGCGGGGGCGCGCACGGCTGCGACGATAGCGGCACGTTCACGCACGTTGGGCCACATCACGATCACGGTACCGAAGGCCATGGTCAGACCTCCCGCCCATAGCCAGAAAACCAGCGGCGTCAGGAAGACCTGAAAGGTCGCCATCCCGGTGGTGTCATCGATACCGGCGAGGACGACGTAAAGATCGCTAGCCGGTGTCGTGCGGATGGCAACTTCTGTAGCGGGCTGTTGCGGGCGTTTGTAGAAGAGCTTCGCCGGCGCCATCACGGCGACTGGCTTGCCGGAGCGGAACACCTCGACGCGCGCACTGGCACGCTCCAGATGCGGTGTTTCGTTGCTGGTCATGTCCCAGGTAGACGAGTTCATACGGGCCGATAAAAAAGCTGTCGCCCTGCTTCACGCTCTTTTTCACTTCGACCCGAAAAAACGACGAGGCGACGATACCGACGAAGGCGAAGATCACGCCGAGGTGGATGATGTAGCCGCCATAACGGCGATTGTTCTTGGCGATCAGGTTGACGACGGCCTTGGCGGCCGGCTCGGAGACCATATGACGGCGCGCGCCGACGCCCCGGCGAAATTCGGCGACGACGGTGCCAAGCACGAACGCGGCGAGAGACAGCGCCGTCAGCACGTACCATTGATGGAGTCCCGCGAGAAAAGCGCAGAGGCCGGTGACCACGCCGAAGGTTGCGGGAGCGGCGAAGGTGCGCCCGAGATTGTCGAGGGAGGATCGCCGCCATGCGATCAGCGGCCCGACGCCCATCAGGAAGATCAAAACCAGCGCGAGCGGCGCGTTGACCTTGTCAAAGAACGGCGGCCCCACGGTGATTTTGACGCCCCGCACGGCTTCGGAAAGCACCGGGAAGAGTGTGCCCCAGAAGACCGCGAAGGCGATTCCGACAAGGACCAGATTGTTGAAAAGGAAAGCGGCTTCGCGCGAGAGGTATGACTCGAACTCGGCCGGCGTGCGCAGACTTTTAACCCGCGAGATGAGCAATCCGCTGTAGAGAACCGTGACCACGATCAGGAAGGTAAGGAAATACGGGCCGAGACCCGAAGCGGTGAACGAATGCACCGAGGAGATGACGCCACTGCGCGTGAGGAAGGTGCCGAAGAGTGTCAGTCCGAAGGCCATACCGATGAGTACAAGGTTCCATACCTTCAGCATGTCCTTGCGCTCCTGGATCATCACCGAATGGAGATAGGCGGTCATCACCAGCCAGGGCATGAAGGCCGCGTTTTCCACCGGATCCCAGGCCCAGTAGCCGCCCCATCCAAGGACTTCGTAAGCCCATCGGGCGCCGAAAAGATTGCCGAGGGTGAGAAAGAACCAGGAGAAGATCGCCCATCGGCGCGTGCTGCGAATCCACGAGTCGTCGAGATGGCCGGTAATCAGGGCGGCGGTGCCAAAGGCGAACGGCACGCTCGCACTCACATAGCCGGTATAGAGGGAGGGCGGATGAATCGCCATCCAATAGTTCTGCAGCAGCGGGTTCAGATCCTGTCCCTCAGCCGGAATCGCGGCGAGCATGTCGAAGGGACGGGTCACGAAGTTGAGCATCAGCAGGAAGAAGATCGCGACCCCTGCCAGCACCGCAAGCGCATAGGGTGCGATCTCAGGGTTACGGCGGCGATTCTGAAATGCGGTAATCGCGGTGAAGATGGTCAGCAGCCACGTCCACAGCAGCAATGAGCCCTGCTGGCCGCCCCATAATGAGGTGACCTTGTAGAACGTCGGCAGGGTGGTGCTGGTATACGAGGCGACGTATTCGAGCGAGAGATCGCTCTGCAGGAGGCTCATCCAGAGCGCGCCGATCGCGACCGTCACCATCGCACACAAGGCCCATACGGCGTGGCGTGCACTGACGATCAGCGTGGGAATTCCGCGGCGGGCGCCGACGACGTTGGCGACGATCGAATAGAACGCGAGTATCAGGGCGAGCGCGAGCGCGAGTTGACCAATAAGGGGCATCGTCGGCTATTCCGATTTTTTCGGGGAGTACTTCGAGGGACAACTAGTGAGAACCTTGCGCGCCTCGATTGTTCCGGCAGGGGTTAGTTGACCTTCGACGATAACGTCGCGGCCGGCAGCAAACATGTCGGGTTTGGGCTCGCCACGGCAGATGACCGAGAAGGCGGTTGCGCCGGTAGATATGGCGACGGGTTTAAGACCGCCGTCGCTGGCCGGCGGCTGAGTCATCGCGAACCGAAGCGTCAAGCTCGACGGATCCCATTGGATCGAGCCGGCCTCGACTCTGCCGGCGACACGTAGCATTTGACCGGCGAGTTGGGATTGGCGCGCCTTGACCTCGTTGACCGTCAAATAATATTCGGCGGTATTGCGAACGGCAGTGACGATCAGGTAGGCAATCGCCGCCACCATCAGTCCCGCGCCCAAGGCGAAGCGGAGCTTCTTAGGCATATACAACTCTTATACGGATCCTTCCCGCCTCGACGCCGCGGGCGCATCCATTGTTGCCAAGCCTCGAGCCGGCGGCAAGGTCCCGCATATGCAGCTTATCGCGATCGAAATCGAGGGGTTCAGCCTTTACGCTGCACGGTGAATTCCTGCATCAGGCGCGCAGCTCGCTCCTGCGAGGAGGCCATCCGCTGCGTGCGCAGGAGAAACTCGACCACATCCTCATAAGAGGCCTGGCCGGCAGGGCTAGCCACCTCGACCAATTCCTCGATTAGGCTGGGGAATTTCTCCCCGGGAATATAGTAGTTGGCCCAGCCAAAATTACAGTAGCGATGAAGAATCTTGGCGATCGTCTTCTCGAGCGACTCGCGCTGATTTGTTCCGCGTTCTTCGTTCTGTCCCAACTGCGCCCTCCAGCTACTGGCGGCTCGTGAATCGTGGCGTGTCAGAAGTTTATCTCAAACGCGCGCGGGCAACCGCAAGCCCGTCAGGCGGATTTCTCCAGCTGTTCTGGTTCGGGCTTGGGCTCATCGACCCATTGCAGCTTGCGATAATCGAACTTCGAGCCACCGCCAATGTCGAACTTGATAATCTCGAAATAAGGCGACAGGTCGAAGTCGCGCGGCGTCACCAGCGTCGGCGAAACCATCCGCAACAATCCCAGCACGTGTTGTTCCTTGGGAGAAAATCGTCCGAGGAACCCGGCTACGGCTTTCAATGGCCTCGGCGCTTTGATCGCAACTGATCCCGCCGGAAAGGGCTCATAGCTCGGTATTACGGGATAGCGGACGCGATGAAAGCATTCGGCGACCAGGCTCGAGCAGATCACCTGCGTCGGATTGCCGCTGCCGAAATGCAAGGCCTGCCGACGCCATCGCGCCGGTACGATCGATACCGGCAGAAAGTATCGAGCAAGATCAAAGACATTCCTTAAATCGTACTTGAGGCCAACGTGGCTAACCGCAAAATCGATCACCTCGTGCAAGTCGGCGGGAGTAAGCCGATGCGGCCGGCAGATCCTGATGTTGAAGTTGCGATATTTGCTCAGGGGCGTCAGCACCACCCCGCTCTCGACCAGGGCCTCGACCAAAAGGAAACGGGCATCGTCACCGAACTTTTCGAGGAGTTGGTGCTTCGTTTCAGGATCGCGCTTGAGCGCTTCATCACCAACGTAAATGGCCGAATGGGACCAGGAACTCTGCGTTAGGTACTTGATGCACGCGCTGATGCGTTCGTTGCCCTCGACGAGCAATACGTCGCCCTTACGCATTCCACGTTCGAGCTGCTCGATATCGTTGGGGACGGCGAGCGTATAGCGAGCAATAGGTTTAGTTAGAAGCGAGAGGGCGAAATCGATCGTCTTGTGCAGCAGGTAGGGAAACGGATTCAGTCTGGACAGCTTTGACATCGCTGTGTCCCTGATCGTGGTCATCCTCTCAATCTGAATATAAGAATGAAACGGCTATAGACACAACTGCCCCGATGAATCGCGGTGAAAATCCCGCGGATGAGACTGAAGTTGTGGCTATCTGGAACGGTCGGCTGAGGAACTGCGTCAGAACGAGAATTTACCGCATCAAGCTCCTTAGAAAATCATAAAACATCACTTGTCATGTTTCGTGATGCGAATCGTCAGCGTTCTTGAATCAGCCGCGCTGCATCGAGAAATGGGATTGGCCAGAGAGAGGGGTGAAACAGAGATAGCATCGTCGCCGAAATCGGAGACGTTATCTGGAGGTCTAGCCCCTGAAGCTGCCGACGATACCGAAAAACGGGACCTGCAACGTTTCCTGTTGGGGGTCATCGGTTTTGATGGCCAAGGTACCAAGCAATTTGCCGTCGGGGGTGTTGGGGCGTAGCTGGAGCGTGATCTTGTAGACCTTGCCGGGGGTGACCGGCTCGACCGCAGCCATGACGCTCTGATTGGTGCTCGATAGGCCGACCACTTTGATAGTGCGGTCGCCGGAATTGGTCAGTCGAATCGTACGCAGGACTCCCGCATGATGAGGCACGATTCCAAAGGAAACCTGCGGCGGATTCACCGTCAGATCGCCGACGATCGTTCCGAAGACAGCGACGTCGACGGGGGCCCGGGAGGTCGCGACCTTCACCACGTCGTTGAAGGGTCCGGCCGGCATCGTGTTCAAGAGCGTGACCGTGAGCTCCACGCCGGGCTTACCGTCGGAACGTGGTTGCTGAGTAACCTTGATGTCCTTGCTGGAGTTGGAGATCGAGTCAATCTTAAAATTCTTGTCGCCCATCGCGTCAGTGATGACTACCTGGCGCGACTCCTCGTTGCCGTGTTTGACATTGCCAAAGGCGACCGGGGAAGGAGCGGCTTCGACCTGAACTTTGACGTCGCCCTTTAGAATCAGGTTGAACTGCTGATGCTTGGGATCGTTGGTGGCCACTGTGATGGTGCGCGTCGCGGGCCCTTTGTCGGAACGGGTATCGAAGGTAACCGCGATGTCGGATGCTTCGCCCGGCGCGACCGTAGTTTTAGTCGGCTGAGCGGCCGTGCATCCGCAGGAGGTTTGCACACCGCCAATGATCAGCGGCGCGGTTCCGATATTTTTAATCTGGAAGACGTGCTTTACCGGAACACCGTTGAGCACCGTTCCGAAATCAAAAGTCGGCGTCGCGACCTGAGCGCTTGGCGCTCCCGATCCACTGGCGCCAATACCCGAAAGTCCTCCCGACTCGTTCGATAAGCCGCCTGCCGGCAGTTGATTGCTGCTGGTTCCGGTATCCTGAGCGTAGGTTCGCAAGGGCAAAATCGCGACGCCCATGAGTATCGCGATCGCCAATGCGAAACGTGTGATGTCAGTGCGGTGTTTCACTTACTGTCGTGCTTTTCGATTTTTGATGCGGTGACAAAGATAGTCGCGACGATGCCGGCGCGGGACGAGTCTTCAGAGTACCGGGTCATCAAGATGCTTTTGCCGTTCTTCCCTCGGCGATCGGCACGGCTTCGCGAACTTCGTAACGCTTGAAGAAATCCGTGGCGAACTGGCCACTGCGGAAGTCTGGATCTTCGAGGATGCGCAGATGGAGTGGAATATTGGTCTTGATGCCGTCGATCAGATACTCACGCAGGGCCGCGCGCGCACGAATGATCGCGAGTTCGCGATTTTCCGCGTGGACGATCAGTTTCGCGATTAGTGGATCGTAGTGCACTGGCACGCGATAGCCATCGTAGAGCGCCGTCTCGACGCGCACGCCGAGCCCGCCGGGTGAATGATGGCTCGAAACCACCCCTGGTGAAGGCAGGTGACTGTCCGGATCTTCGGCATAGATGCGGCACTCTATCGCGGCGCCATTGATGGATAGCTGCCGTTGCTTGAAGCTGAGCGGCTCGCCCGCGGCGATGCGGATGCTCTCTTTGACCAGATCGGTCGACGTCACCATCTCGGTTACGCCGTGTTCGACTTGGATCCGCGTATTCATTTCGATGAAGTAGAACTGGCCGTCGCCAGCTAGTAGAAACTCGACCGTTCCGACATTCGAGTAACCGACGACCTGCGCCGCGCGAACCGCTGCCTTGCCCATTTTTTCGCGCAGACGACTGGTCATCACGGGACAAGGCGCTTCTTCGAGCACCTTCTGATGGCGACGCTGGATCGAACAGTCGCGCTCACCGAGGTGAACAGCGTTGCGATTGTTGTCGGCCAGAATCTGGAATTCGACGTGGCGCGCCCGTTCAAGGTACTTTTCGAGGTACATCGTGCGCGAGCCGAAGGCCGCCTCGGATTCTCCGCGAGCGAGCGCGAAGAACTTGGCAAGCTCCTGCGCGTCGCGGGCAATACGCATACCCTTACCGCCGCCGCCAGCGGCCGCTTTGATAAGTACCGGGAACCCGAGACGCTTCGCGTCTGCCTGGGCTTCGCGCAATTCGGTCACGCCGGTGCCTTCGCTGCCGGGGAGAATTGGCACGCCGGCGCGTCGCATAATCCTGCGGGCACGCGGCTTGTCGCCCATAAGACGAATATGGCGGGCTCGGGGCCCGACAAAATTCACCCCGGAGCGCAGGCACGCCTCGGCGAAATCACCGTTCTCGGAAAGAAAGCCATACCCGGGATGTACGGCGTCGGCGCCGTAAGTTAATACCGTGCTGATGATAGACGGGATATTGAGGTAACTGTCCTCGGCCGCCGCGGGCCCGATGCAAACCGCCTCGTCCGCCATCCTGACGTGCAGAGCGTCCTTATCGGCGGTCGAGTAGATCGCAATCGTCTTGATCCCAAGCTCGTGGCAGGCCCGGATGATGCGAATGGCGATGGTCCCACGATTTGCTACCAGGAGTTTTTTGAACATGATGTACTCCTTCAGGCGACCTCGACCACGACAAGTGGCTGGCCATACTCGACCGGCTGCGCGTTTTCGCAAAGGATCTTGACCACGCGTCCCGCCACGTCCGCCTCGATTTCGTTCATCATCTTCATTGCTTCAATGATACACACGGTCTGGCCCTTACGCACAGCGGCACCCTCCTCGACGAAGGGGTTACCGTCGGGCGATGCCGCTCGATAAAACGTGCCCACCATCGGACTCGTAACGAAGCGCTGGCCTTCCTCAAGCTTCGGAGGTTCGGGCGCGGCGCTGGACCGTGGGCGGCTTGGCGGCGGCACAAGGGCGACTGGTGTGGGAATTTGTTGCGGCGGCAGGGGCGCGTGATTGAGCGCAGCCGTCTCGGCGATCGTTTGACCGCCCCGAACGAGCCGGATCTTCCCTTTCTTCTTGTCCTCGACCTCGAGCTCGACCAGCCCATATTGTTGCATTAGAGCCAGCAGCGCCTTTATCTCACGAACTTCCATTTAACTCCGGGAACTCTCTTGTTGATCGACGCGAGACCTCTATTGATACGACATTCGAGGCGGGTCGATGCGCGCCACTCAGCCATTCTCCACTTTCGCGACAATCAGACTATTGGCTGCACGCAGCGCGAGCAGATAACCGTCAGCTCCGAAGCCCATAATCCGGCCCTCGGCTATATCCGCGATCGTTGAGTGATGCCGGAACGCTTCGCGCTTATAAACATTAGATAGGTGGACTTCGATGGTCGGCACCTCCGTGGCGCTGATCGCATCGCGAATCGCGATACTGGTATGAGTGTACGCCGCCGGATTTATAATCAGTACATCGATTCGTCCGCGGGCCTGCTGAATCCGGTCGACGATCTCACCTTCACTATTTGACTGAAAGACCTCGACCTCGACTTCGAGCTCGCGCCCGAGTTCGATCACTTGCCGGTCAATCTCGGCCAGGGTTGTGCGACCATAGACCTCGGGTTCGCGCGTTCCGAGCAGGTTGAGGTTGGGCCCATGGATGAGCAACACGGTCGCCTTGGAACGGAGAGAGCGGCGATTTACCTTGACGTTGCTATGCTTTTCCCTCGTCGCCATCCCCACTCCATTCCAAGCCGCAATTGAACCCTACGGTCTACGAGGTTTCAAGCGCCCCTGATATGGGCTCAACGACGGGACCGCACCCGAGTAGAACGTCGTTGTGGTTCCGAACCTCGCTTGCCCTCTGCCACTGCGTGGCGAATGGGGCGCTTTTCGAGCACCGCGATGGCATCGCGGAGAAAATCGATGCCATTGTCGACCTGTCCACTCGGAAGCTGCTCGACAATTTCCTGAAGGAATCTCTCGCCACGGGCGACCATGGTCTCGATGAAAGCTTCCCCGCGCGGAGTCAGAAAGACGCGTTTTTCACGTCCCGAATCGGGCGACTCGACCATCTCGACCAGCCGATGAGGCGCGCGCGACATCTTGCGGATCGACTTGGTTATGGCGGAACTGCTCACCTCGAACCAGGACTTGATTGAACGTTCGATATCTTTGCGCCGCACCCCCGCCCTGCCCCCGCCCTCGCTTCGCAGCAGCCAGAGCACGGCAACCTGTTTGCGCGTGAGCGTACGGGCGCGCATGGCATCCTCGACTGCCATCCCGGCCTTGTAATGAATTGGATAGAAGAGTTCGAGCAGTGCTCGACTCTTTCGCACCAGATTGGTTTCCCCCATGAACCTCTTGTATGGAAACTCGCCCGTGTTGACAATCCATCAGTACGAACGCATATGTTTCCTCAGGAAACTGTTATTTTGGTTCATCTTTGAGTGAGGTCGGTTGCGTTTGATAATTGTGCTCGGCGCGAAGGTAAGGGCGTTCCGGCGCAGCGCGAGGAAATTATCGTGTATGGCGGTTGGATGACTTTCCAACAAGCGCTCGCTTGAAGCTTTGCAATTCGTTTTCGAAAAATGCCAGAATCTTCAATTATAGGGACGCCAATTCGATCGCGACGGAGGGACCCAATGAAATTTGGCCTGCTCTACGAAATGGAAACGCCACGGCCGTGGAACGCCCTAAGTGAATACAATGTCTACTGGGAGGCGTTAGCTCAGATCGAGCTCGCCGATCGCATCGGAATCGATTACGTGTGGGAGGTCGAGCACCATTTCCTCGAGGAATACTCTCATAGTTCAGCGCCCGAGGTCTTTTATGGCGCGGTGAGTCAGCGCACCAAGAATATTCGTATCGCGCACGGTGTACGGCTGCTTCCTTTCAACTTCAACAATCCAATCAAGGTGGCGGAACAGGCCGCCGTACTGGATATTCTGAGCAACGGGCGCATGGAGCTCGGCACCGGACGATCCACTACGGCACAGGAACTCGACGGCTTCAGCGTCGACTACGACCGCACCCGGCAAGAAGTTCGCGAAGCACTCGATGTGGTCGTCAAGGCCTGGACCGACGACATACTCGAGTACAACGGCAAATTGATAAAGGTTCCGCCGCGGCGCGTCGTGCCGAAGCCGATTCAAAAACCGCATCCGCCGATGTGGATGGCGTGCGTGGCGCCCGACAGCTACCAGATGGCCGGAGATCGCGGGATGGGCGTGCTCAGCTTCAGCCTCAACTTCGAGCAGGTGCAAAAGAGTATCGAGGCGTATCACAAGTCGTTCGCTACCCGCACCGACCAGGTGGGAAAAGTACCGAACGAGGCCTTCGCCGGTCTGGTCATCTGTCACGTGGCGGAAAACAAAGAGGAAGAAGCGATCGGTATCGAGGGCGCGCGCTGGTTCATGCACAACGTCGCCAAGTTGTTCGAGCCGCTGATGACAAAGAACAAGCTCTACTCGTACGAGTATCTACGCAATCTCATGGCGATGGACATGGATCCCAAAGACACGCCCGACGCCAAGTTGAAAGAGCATCATATGGTCGTCGTGGGTAACCCCGACGAAGTCAACCGCAAGCTCGAGACCTTAGAGCGCAGCGGAATCGACCAGGTGATCATGTTCAAACAGGCGGGCCGCATTCCGCATCAGAACATTATGAAGTCGCTGCGGCTCATCTCGAAGCATGTACTGCCGCATTTCAATCCTCATCGCACGATCGCGAGCGATGAATTGTCGCTGGCCGCGGCCGGCCGCTAATCTGTGCGTCGCAGAGAGGGAGTCATCGAGGCTCCCTCTCTTTTTTTGAAAAACCCGAACGATGATGCCCTGAGCGCAGGAGAGTCTGTAATGCCGCAAAAAGAACCCTTCAAGATTTCCGTTCCCGACGCGGTACTGGAAGATCTCCGTGAGCGATTGGGGCGTACGCGATGGCCGCGTGATTTCGGTAACGAGAACTGGGAATACGGCACCAAGACAGAAGATTTGAAGGAACTCGTCGAGTACTGGCGCACGAGCTACGACTGGCGCAAGCACGAACGCGAGATGAATTCCTTCGCGAATTACAAGACGGAAATCGAAGGCGTTCCCATCCATTTCATCCACGAGCCCGGCAAGGGGCCGAATCCGATCCCGCTTATCCTGAGCCATGGATGGCCCTGGACCTTTTGGGATTTTCACAAGGTCATCAAGCCGCTGGCGGATCCAGCGTCGTATGGCGGCGATCCGGCCGATGCGTTCGACGTGGTGGTACCGTCGCTACCGGGGTACGGGTTCTCGACGCCCCTGCTGACGACAGGAATCAACTACTGGAGGACGGCCGATCTCTGGGTCAAGTTGATGCAGGACGTGCTCGGTTATAAAAAATTCGCCGCGCAAGGCGGCGACTGGGGCGCGATCATCACCGCGCAATTGGGCCATAAGTACGCGGAGCAAATGATCGGCGTCCACATGAACCTGCTGGTCTCGCTTTCGTTCTTTGGCGGCGGCGGTCCCTCGGCCGACGACTTCGGACCGGGCGAAGAAGGCTGGCTCGAGCGCAACCGGAACTTCATGTCGAATGAGTCCGGTTATATGCACCTGCAAACTACCAAGCCGCAGACGGTAGCCGTCGCGCTGAACGATTCACCGGCGGGACTGTGTTCGTGGATCCTCGAGAAGCGCCGCACCTGGAGCGATTGCGCCGGCGATGTTTCACGGCGCTTTTCCAAAGACGACCTGTGTACGACGATGACGCTCTACTGGATAACCGAAAGCTACGGCACTTCGGCGCGCTATTACTATGAGGCTCGCCATAACCTGTGGAAGCCATCGCACGACCGTAAGCCGGTCGTCGAGGCGCCGACGGGGGCTGCGGTTTTCCTCAAGGAAGTGATGCTGATGCCGCGAAAGTGGGCCGAGCGTTACTACAACCTGAAACGCTGGACGGTGATGCCATCGGGGGGACATTTCGCGCCGATGGAGGAGCCGGAGGCATTGGTCAAGGACGTGCGAGAGTTTTTCCGCACACTGCGCTGATCGAATCACCGAACTGCCTCACACTGACTCGAATCAGTCGAGGGGTCGGCGTGCACGGATCGCGCTTTGATAAATGTCGCGCTGGCTATGGCCGGTGATTTTTGCAACGGCCGACGCGGCTTGTTTCAGGCTCAGGCCTGCTTCGCGTAGAACCTGGACTGTTCGTAGTTCGTCGACGATTTGTGCATCACCGCCCGACTCATTCGATATTTCCGCGCCGGCAACCACCAGGGTGATCTCACCGAGAGCCGGCTGATCGATGAAGCGAGTGGCGAGTTCCGCGAGCGTGCCGCGCACCGTCTCTTCGTAAGTCTTGGTAATCTCCCGCACCACCGCGGCGGTTCGATCGTTTCCAAACACAGAAGCCATTTCGCGGAGAGTCTCGCCCAGCCGACGCGCGGCCTCGAAGAAAACGATCGTGCGATCCTCGCGTGCCAATCGTTCAAGAGCGGCTCGAAGGGCGCCGGCCTTACTCGGTAGAAATCCTTCGAAGACGAAACGATCGGTCGGGAGACCGGCAATCGAAAGCGCGGCTACTGCCGCGGATGCCCCCGGAACGGCAACGACACGAATCCCTGCTTCGTGCGCAGCGCGCACCAGCCGGTATCCCGGATCGGAGATCGCCGGCGTACCGGCATCGGTGACAAGCGCGATTTTGTCGCCCCGCCGCAATTTTTCGATGATCGCCGGCGTGCGACGTTCCTCGTTGTGCTCGAAAAAGCTCGTGGTAGGCGTGCGAATCGAATGCGCTGCGAGGACCCGCCCGGTTCGGCGGGTGTCCTCGCATGCAATAAGGTTAGCTTGAGCGAGAATCTCGAGCGCGCGTGCGCTTATATCCCCGGGATTGCCGATCGGCATGCCGACGACGTAGAGAATCCCGTTCGCGCCGGCAGAGGAATCTTCGCTCAAGCGTGGCGCACTCGTCGTTCCGCGGCGCCCGGCCGTCTAGCGGCCCGGGGTGCCCTCCATGTACGCGGTCTGGAAGGTGCGCGATTTGAATTTCCAGGTATCGCCGACCTTTATGTATTCGTCGTCGTAGAAGCCGGTCCCGATCCACTTCATATTCTGTTTGACGTTGCGCAGTTCGACGTAGCATCTGCCGGTGGCGCGTCCGCTACCCGTCAAGTCGACGACGTGATTGTGGATGTACGGCCGCGGAGTGATGTCGCCTGAAGTCAGGCCACCATAAAGTTTAAGCAGGGCGTCACGGCCCGAAGCGACGTGTTCGCGCTTGCGTCCCTTCGTGATGAAGGCGCCATCCGCGGCGAACAGATCGACGAGCCCGGAAAAATCGCTACGCCATACGCAGTCGCAATACTTGATTGGAAGTTCGCGAATACCCTCGCGATCTGCCAAATCGTTCGCTATCTGCTCGATGCTTTTTGCCATCGGTCATAACCTCCCGATTGAGAATAGAAGTGATCTTTTAGTCGCATTTGTCCGCGTGAAAAGAGGCACATGGTTGAGCCCGGACAGCGACTACCAAGCGTTCATCCGCGGTTGGCCATGCGACCTTCGCCTTGAACCAATTGGACACGCCGCGACTTGAATTTCCACTCATCGCCGGATTTGACGTATTCGTCATTGTAGAATCCGGTGCCAAGCCAACTCATCTGATTGCTGGCGTCCCGCAGTTCAACATAACAGCGCCCGCTGGCGCGATCGTTACCCTGCAACTCGATCACATGGTTGTGGATGTAGGGACGAGGAGTGAGCGACGAGAGGCCCTCCTTATAGGTCTTGAGCAACTCGGCGCGCCCGCGATTGGTGTTCTCGTTGCCCTTGGCTCCGATCATCGTGAAGGCGCCGTCTTCGGTGAAAAGATTCACCAGACCGTCGACATCGCCACGCCATACGCAATCGCAGTAACGCACCGGCAATGCACGTATCGCCTCGCGATCCGACAATTCGGTGACAATTTGATCGACGCTTTTCGCCATCGCATGTTCCTCCGTTGTGAAGCTGGGCCGCCGCGCGCGGCGTCAACCCGATGCTTAGCACCGAACTGCGCGAACGTGAAAGCGGCTCGTCGCGATGATCCCAGTCCGGTCAAAATCAATTGCGAATGCGGAACCGGAAGTTCGGGTTTTCAGCGTCTGCTGAGGCGATGACCGGTTGTGAATCCGCCATCGACGACGATCGCCTGTCCGGTAATGAACGACGAGTCATCGGAGCATAGGAATAACGCCGTCCGCGCGATCTCCTCCGGCTGTCCCAGGCGATTCAATAGATGCATCCCTTCCCATGTGCGCAGCGCCCGCTGCTGCTTGTCCGGCGGAAGATGCGCATACCCACTCTCGAAAAGGGGCGTACCGATCGTCCCGGGGCAGATGCAATTGACGCGGATACCATGTTCAGCATAGTCCATCGCCATCGTCTTGGTGAGCATGATCACCCCGGCCTTGGCCGCGCAGTAGTGCGCCATGTGCCGCACACCCTCGATTCCAGCAATCGAGGCGGTGCTAAGGATCACGCCGCCATGCTTCATCAGTTCGGGCAAGGCGTACTTCGACCCCAGGAAAACCCCTTTCAGGTCGACGTCAACGACGCGGTCCCATTCTTCCTCGGTCATTTCGTGCACCGGTTTGGCATTACCGATACCGGCGTTGTTGTAGATGATATCGAGCCGGCCGAGGCGACGGACTGTTTCGGCAACCATACGCTCGGTATCGGCGGCTTTCGTGATGTCGGTCTTGATCGCAATCGCGGCGCCGCCATCTTCGATAATCTGCGCGGCTACCGCCTTGGCGTTGTCCTCCGCCCAATCCGCGATAGTGACCTTTGCACCTTCCTGGGCGAAAAGAAGCGCGGTGGCCTTGCCGATCCCCGACGCGCCTCCCGTAATCAATGCGACTTTATTGTCGAGCTTACCCATCGATATTCCCCTGTTCCCGGCTTGAGTACCTAGAAAGTGACAGCGCCGACACGCCGCCAGCCACTTGACCCTCGGCGCAATCCGCTATGAACGGCCGACGAAGAATTTTAGCGAACGGCTGGCGAAAGCTATCATCGGCGGCGGATAGAGACCTAGAAAGACCGTCATGATCGCGAGCACGCTCATCAGACCATAGTTCCAGATTTCAACCGAGAACGGCTTTTCTTCCCCGGTCGGCTGTTCGAGAAACATCTCTTTGATCGGACGCATGTAATAGTACAGAGAGACCACCGAGTTGAGGATGCCGATCACCGCCAGGATGTAGAACTTCTCGCGGATTGCCGCAGCAAATATATAAAACTTGCCGATGAATCCGATAGTCGCGGGAATTCCCGTGAGAGAAAGCAGGAAGACGGCAAGTGCGATTGCTGGTACGGCCCCGCCCCGCCACGCGAGTCCGCGATAAGCGCCGATATCCTCACGTCCGGTCGCATTCGCCACGATCATTACGACCAAAAAGGCCCCCGCATCCATCACGTAATAGGCAAACAGGTAGACCAGCATCGCGCGGATGCCGTCGTCGGACAGGAGCACGAAACCCATCAGTGCGTAACCCGCCTGCGCGATACTGGAGTAGGCGAGCAGGCGCTTCATATTGTCCTGCTGCAAAGCCGCAAGATTGCCGAGAGTCATCGTGACGGCGCAGATGATGAGTAATAACTCCGGCCATTCGACGCCCGTCAGAGCGTGCCAGTTTCCGCCCACCGCCAGGTGCGAGATCGCGGGATAGAAAAACCGCGTCAGCAGGGCGAAGCCGGCGGCCTTGGAACCGATGGCCAGGAAGGTCGTAATTGGAATCGGCGCCCCTTCATAAACGTCAGGCGCCCACATATGGAACGGCACCGACGCCACTTTGTAACCCATCCCCGCCAGAATCAGCACTAACGAAATGAAGACCGCGAGCGCGGGGGCGTTGCCGCCGGCGAAAAGCGCACGGTTTATAACGTTGAACTCGAAGCGATCCCGCGAGCCCGTAGATCCAGCTCATTCCATAGATCATCGTGCCCGAAGCGACGCCGCCGTAGATGAGATACTTGAGCGCCGCCTCCTGGGAACGTCGATTCCGCTTCAAAATGCCCGTCAGCACGTACGAAGTCAGGCTGACGAATTCGAGCGCCAGGTACGCCATCAGGAGGTTCACCGATTCCGCCATCAGGAACATCCCGAGCGTGCTCGCGAGCAGCACGGCGTAATACTCGCCCTGCTCGCAATGACGCACTTCGTCGGATCCAATCGACATCCAAACCGCGACGATCGCAGCGAGAGCTATCAGTGCACGGAAGAACAGCGCGAAAGAGTCGTAGACCAGCATGCGGTTGAACAACCAGGCGCCGGCGTTACGCGCCTCCAGTCCGATCAGCAGCAAGGCGCCCGCGGCAATCAGCAGTGACAGATCGCCCAGAATCGCCTTTTCGCGCAGCAGGAGATCAATAAGGATGATCGCCAGCGTCCCAGCCGCGAGCAGTAGCTCCGGATAAAACAGCCGCAGGCTTGCGAGGCTACCAAGATCCATCGTCGCGATTACCGCAGAACCCTAATGCAGCGCCGCGGTCGCAACCGGGCCGGCGCCCAGCACGATCTGATTGAGATGCACCAACGAGGTATTCAGCAGGGTCAGTACGGCGTGAGGATAAACTCCGAGAATCAGCACGATAACGCCGAGCGGCACCAGCGTGAACGCCTCGCGCAGGCTCAAATCGGGTAAGCCCTGGTATTTCTCGTTGAGTGGCCCAAGGTAGATTCGCTGGAAGCACCACAACATATACCCCGCCGTCAGGATCGCGGTGGCGGCGCCAAGCACCGTCATTATCGGATGCGGTTGCCATGCTCCGATCAGCACCGAGTACCTCCGAAATAAATGCCGAGAGCCCCGGCAGGCCCATCGCGGCGAAGAAGGCAAAGCCCGTTATTCCTGCGTAAACCGGCATCCGCTGCGCGAGGCCGCCGAAGCCTTCGATATCGCGATGATGCGCGCGGTCATAGATGACTCCAACCAGGATGAACAGCATCGCCGTGATAGTCCCGTGGTTGAACATCTGGAGCACGGCGCCGTTGATTCCGGCAGCGGTGAACGATGCGATACCCAACATCACGTATCCCATATGACTGATCGACGAGTAGGCGACGAGCTTCTTGAAGTCCTCTTGCGCCATCGCGCACATTGCACCGTAGACGATATGGACGGTCCCGATAACGCCGAGAAAAAGCCACGCCAAATCATGACTGGCCGCGGGTAGTATCGGAAAATTTACGCGCAGGATCCATACGTCCCATCTTCAACAGGACGCCCGCCAGGATCACGCTGATTGCAGTCGGCGCCTCGACGTGAGCGTCGGGCAGCCAGGTATGAAACGGAAAGGCGGGAATCTTGATCGCGAAGCCGATGAACAGCGTAATCCTGACGATCCGTTGAAATGAAATCGAATAGTGACAGCGATAC
>CAWDQC010000058.1:0-57617 GCA_963804355.1 uncultured Pseudomonadota bacterium
AATTCGCGCACGCTGTAGCGAATCCTCGCCGGCGATATGCCCCCGGGCGCGTTGGGAATATCGCCGAGGTTTTGTGTCTCGCCGCGCGGCGGACTAACTTCAGACGCGCCATCCTTGATTTTGGGAGGTCGTTCAAATGCTTCGCCCAGCCGGACAAGCACAACCGCAGGAGTCACCGATTCTTCATGCCGCGATCGCGATGGCGCCGAAGATTCGCGAGGCCAGCGAGGAGATCGAACGCGGACGGCGGATTGCGCCGCAGAAATCGCCGACGCGATGGAGGAAGAGGCCACATATTCGCATGGTCATCCCCAAAGCGTGGGGTGGCCCCGAACTCGACCCGCTCACCCAACTGCGTATCATCGAGGCGCTAGCGATGGTCGAGGGTTCCGTCGGATGGTGCACGATGATCCGGATGACGACAGCGGCTACGTCACCGCTTTTCTCGAAGACGGTGTCGGCCGCGCGATGTACCCCGACATCTGGACGGCAACCGCGGCTACCGTGACCAACAGCGGGCAGGCGACGCCGGTCCCCGGCGGTTACAAGGTGAGCGGCCGCTTGCCCTTCGGCAGCGGCTGTCAGCATTGCGAATGGCTCTGGGCCGGATGCTACGTGATGGAGAATCAATAGCCGCAAGAATATAACAACAGGCATGCCGGAGACGCGCACCTGTTTCGTCAAGCTCGCCGATTGCGAGATTCTCGATACCTGGTACACCACCGAACTCCCAGGCACCGGCAGTAACGACATCGCAATCCACGACGTCTTAGTGCCCACGGAGCAGACCTTCACCTTCCAGGATCGCGACCTGGTAAAAAGGCAAGGTCCGCTCTACGCCTTTCCGCTGATGTTCATCGCCAAGGGGGCGCCTCCCGCGCTCGGCATCGCCCGCCACGCGATCGATATCCTGATCGAAAACGCCGAACGCCGGCCGGCGCGGCGGGATGATGCTGGGCGACCATGTGGAACCGCCCAAGATGCTGCGCGACGAAGTCTTCGTGCAGGACGCGGCGCAACGCAGAGGAGGCGATACTGGGTTCGTCTCGCGCCTACCTTTTCGACGTTGTCGGCGATCTGTGGGAGACCCTGGTGGCGGGCCAACGGCCGAGCGCACGGCAACAGGCGCGTTTCATCGCGGCGTACGGCCACGTGGTCGGAGGATGCATGGAAGCGGTGCAGACGGTGTTCAAGGGACGGGCGGTTCGGCGGTATATCAGAGCGGCCGCTCGACCGCTGCCTGCGCGACGTCGTCACCATGAATCAGCATCTGATGGGGTCGCTCAAGACCTATGAGATGGCCGGCCGCCTGCTGATGGGCCTGGAACCCCTACGCTGGATGCTCTGAAGACCGAACAGATGCGCGGTACATCCTGCGGTTGGCTCATGGCGATGGCTCGGTCTAGCTAGGCACACGTCTACAAATAAGAGGCCAGAGGCTACGGGGCCAATCGGCGGTAAGCCGCGTAGCAGATGACTCAGGTGGGAAAGCCGCCTTCACTCAGGCGGTGACGGTAGAAAATATTTGCGGCTACACAGGACGTATTTGGTCGAGAGCAAGGAGACTTTTGCCTTTTATTTTCGGGAGCTTAGCCTGAGACCCACGATGTGAATCCAATTTCGAATTCGCCCGGACAAGCCTAACTTTTTAAGATGCCACTGGAGGAAGCGGTGGACCGTCTGCCTATCCAACGCTCTCGGGCAATCCCACGGGAGCTCTTATTTTTCTCGAATCTCTCTTGTGAATGTCTCGAAGCCAAACGGATACAATTGATCCCGGAAGACGAGGAGCAAAACCGCCGTAGGCACTTTTCTATATCGTAAATCCATGACTTAGGCAGCGCTCGGGAAATAATCAGCGGCTTCAGATTGAGATAACGACACATCCGAAGCTTTATTTCTATTCGTCGCCCTGGTCCGGATAGGCTAGCTTGTTTTTAATCTCTGTTCCGTACGCAATATCGTCCCTGACGTTAATCCTGTCTGCCAAATCGTGAGCGGTTCTCCTCCCATTTTTTTCCATTAAATTCTCTGGTCACCTCCGCCACCGGGAATAAAGCCCACTCGGGCTAGCCCAGCATCGAATAGCATCTCCGCTTGATGTCCCACCGCTCTGGTAATTTGTGGGTCCGAATATCGGGCTACTAGAGCCACCATTTTACTGGCGCGTCGCAGCCAGTAGCGCTGCCCTGGCGCAAACAGAACTCTAATTTGAACTCTCTGTTGAATTGGGCGTCCAACGGCTGTAAGCGGGAGAAACTCAGAGCGAATGTCTCCCGCTTCCGCGAGGTCATCTATCGCTCGTGATGTGATCCAGTGATAGAAGGAGCGCTCGTATCGTATCTGAAGCTGCCTCTCGTCTATGAAGCAATCTCCAGGTCGGCTGCGAACTAGTTCAAGTATTTCTCTCTTGGCTCTCCGTACATACCCTTCTTCGTATTCCTCGTCAGGCAGCCATAGGTCGTCGCTCATCACCATCCACCCGCTGCCCAGATAGTGCGGTTCTTCCATTCAATCCGACTACCAAATCTGCTCTCCGGGATTCGACAGAATATTTCTACTCCCTTGGACTGAGCGGGAGAGACAAGTGTCTCTACGGTTCCGCGAGGACGAACTCTTGCCACTGTCTCGGAATTCTTGGCAGTCCGTAGAAGGGGGACCACCAGGTTCTAAATCGGGTCAGGAACTACGATGTGGCACGGCCGCCTGCTGATGGGCCTGGAACCCTTGCGCTGGATGCTCTGACGTAGCCGTCGCCACTGCATCTTGAACGGAGTCCGCCGCAGGAGTGAAGAATCTTGGCCGCGCCGGCCGGTTCCGTCGCGCCGGTCTTTTGAAGCATCTGGCATCGACGCCGAGTAACGAAAGCGATGGCGCTAACCTCGCCAAGTCATTGCGACGGAGTCTGCGGGGTGAAAAATCTCTCCGGGGGGCCGGTCCAATTCTCGCCGTTCTTTTGATGCATTCGCGCATCGGCGCCGAGTAATATTCGCGCGCGCGACCTGAAACTCCTTAAATTCCGCCGTCTAGCGGCGCGAGACGAAAAACCTGTCCGCCGGGCGCCTGAAAGAAAAAGCGCGTCGGGTCGGGGAATCGACCCGGACGCACGCCGAACGCCATCAGCTTGGTTTTCCACGTCGCCGGATAGTCGACCTTGAGCTCCATCCAGGTCGCGCGCAGATGTTCCGCTTCGGTAAGGGGACCTCGGTGGCCGGGCCGAAGAAAAGTCCCAGGACGAAACCGCCGTCGAATTCGTAAAGGTCGAGTCCGGCGCTCGGACTCGCCATCGGTTTGCATTTGAGGAGACCGGCGTAAAACTCGCGCGTGCGCTCACGCAATTCGTGCGGCACATTCATCTTGAGGTGATTGCCGACGGTAACCATCGAGGTATCCCTCCCGTGATTTTTGGCAAACCGACGCCGTGAGCCATAGCGCCGCCACCAGGCGGGGTCAAACCCGTGGGATTGCGTGGCGTGCGCGAGGCGCTGCAAGATTCGCCCGCGATGGGACGAATCCTCGATACCTCGTACGCGCTGCTCAGGCCGATCCTGTTTTCGATCGACGCCGAGCGCTCCCATCGGCTCACGCTGCAAACGCTGTCGCGGATACCGTCGATCGCACCGCGACCGGACCCGCCGGAACTTCATTCCACGGTATTTGGCGTTTCGTTTTCCAATCCGCTCGGACTGGCCGCAGGAGCCGACAAGGACGCGCGCGCGATTGGGGCGTGGAATTCCTGGGCTTCGGTTTCGCCGAGATCGGCACGATAACGCCGCGTCCGCAGCCGGTAATGCGCCGCCGCGGATGTGGCGTCTGACCGATCATCGCGCGTTGATCAACCGCTTGGGTTTTCCGAGCGAAGGGATGGACGCGGTCGTTCCGCGGCTCGAAGCTGCCGCAAGCAGCCGCTCCGGATCCGTCTTGCGGTAAATTTCGGCCCAACAAGGATACTCCCGCCGATCGGTCGCGGCGGACTACGCGGCGTTGATGACGCGGTCGCCGACGTGGCCGACTTCGTCGTCGTCAACCTCTCCTCGCCAAATACACCGGGACTGCGCGCCTTTCAGGCGCCTGAACGGATTAGCGCGATCGTCGAGACGTTGCGCGGATTCCCCAGGCTCGTCGTCCGCTTCCGATAAAGATCGCACCCGACCTCGAATCAGCAATGATCCGCGAGATCTGCGCCGCGGCAATCGAACTCGGCCTCGACGGTATCGTCGCGACCAACACCACGCTCAGGCGCGAAGGGTCGGGGTTGCGTCGGCGACTAGAAGGCGGCCTCAGCGGCGCGCCGCTCAAGGCGCGCGCCCGCGAGGTCATCGCGCAGGTCTACAATGATACGCGCGGGCCAAATCCCGATAATCGGCGTCGGCGGTATCGCCAGCGCGGAGGACGCCTACGCCCACATTCGCGCGGGCGCGAGCCTGGTCGAGCTTTACACCGGTTTCATCTACGAAGGACCGCGAATCGTCGGCGAAATTCGCAAGGACTCGCGCGCTTGCTCGTCCGAGACGGATTCCGCTCTATTAGCGATGCAGTCGGGAAAGGGGCCTGAAGGGCTCAATCGCTCAAGGCCCGCCGGAGGTACGATGGCTTCAGAAAGCAATGCGGTTGCGGAATTTCTCGTCGATACGAAATGGCTCGCGGCGAATCGCGCCAACGTCGTCCTGATCGATACGCGCGCACCCGCCGATTACTGGGCCGGCCATCTCGAAGGCGCGCTCAATTTCGATCCCTTCCCGTTCCATCACAGCGATACCAGTGAAGCTGGACTGCGTAATTTTCGCGGCCAACTGGCCTGGATGTTTTCGGCCCTCGGAATCACCGGCAGCGAGACCGTCGTCTTCTACGAGAACGACTCCGGGATGCGCGCGACGCGCGGCGCCTGGGCGCTCGACTACATGGGCCATGCGGCGGTGCGGATCCTCGACGGCGGCCTCAAGCTGGCCTCCGCCGAGAAACTCGTCACCGTTGCGCGTCCGGTGATACCGGCGAATTTCAACGGAACGCCGCGCGAGGACGCGATCGCCTCACGCGACTATATCGTCGATCGCATCGGACGCATCGACTCGCAGATCTTCGACGTGCGCACCGACGAGGAATATTACGGCGAGCGCGTACGGGCACGGCATGGCGGCGCGATTCCCGGCGCGATCCATCGCGACTGGGCGCACAATGTCGGAGCCGACGGCGCCTTCAAACCGGCGGCGCAGTTGCGCGCGGAGTTCGAGGGTCTCGGGCTCGACCCGAACCGCGAGATCATTCCCTACTGCCAGGGCGGCTATCGCTCGGCTAACGCCTACGTGGCGCTCAAGGTCGCCGGCTACCGGCACGTCCGCAATTACCTGGGCTCGTGGGCCGAATGGGGAAATCGCGATGACCTGCCGATCGAATCGCCACGGCGGCGAAGCGCACGGGACTGAATGGCGCGGCTCATCCTGCTGACCGGGTTCGCGCCCTTCGGCGGCGAACGCGTCAATCCGTCGTGGGAGGTCGCGCAACGGCTCGACGCGGCGGAAATCTCCGGCGCGACGGTTAAGGCGCTGCGGCTCCCGGTCAATTGCAATCGCGCCGCGCGAATCGTCGCCGAAGCGATCGAAGAACTGCGGCCGGCGGCGATACTCGGTCTCGGGCAGGCGGGCGGACGGCCTGCCTTGTCGATCGAAAAGGTCGCAATTAACCTCGCCGACACGCGGGCCAGCCGCGAGATCGACGGTGGCGTGAACGGCAAGCCGGTGGTGAGCGGCGCTCCCGACGCCTACTTTTCGCGCCTGCCGATCGCCCCGATATCCGCGCGCTGAAGCGTCGCGGCATTCCGACCGGGCTCTCGCTCAGCGCCGGCGTCTACGTCTGCAATGCGGTGATGTACGCCGGCCTGCACGCGCTCCGTCGACGCCGTGGCGCTCCCGCCGGCTTCATCCATCTGCCGTATGCGGCGGGGCAGGCAGTCCGACATCGCGCGGCGGCGAGCATGTCATCCGAGATGATGACCGACGGAATTGCGACCGCGATCGAAGTGATCGCGCGCCGCCTGTAACGAATCGCGAGTGCGGCTCCGCCGGCCGCACCCGCGATCGTCGCTATTCCAGTAAATCCGTCTCGCTGAACTTTCCGTAATCTCCGGCTCTACCCTCGCCTATTTTATCGCGACGGCATTGGGCGGCGAGGCGATACCGCCGACCAGGTGGAGCGGCACCGACACCATCATGAACTCGTAGCGTTTGTCGGCCGCGCAATCCGCCGCCAGCTTCTCGAGGTTGAACTGCTCGCCGAGCGGCAATCCCAGCAGCGAGAGCGTGCGGTAATGGAGCGCGCCGTTCTGCCGGAAGTCCCACGGCCACGGTTCCACCGCGGGGCAGTCCGTTCCGATCGCGGCAACGCGGCTGTCCCATAGCCACGCCACCAGTCTCGCGGCTGTCGTCAATCCCGCAGGCCTTCAGATCCTCGAGCGGCGCCATCTTGCGCTTCTGCTCCGCCGTCGCGCCGAGATACGCGGGCATCCAGCCGGTCCGCACCAGCAGGATCGAACCGGGCTTGAGTTCGGTCGACTGCGCGGCGAGCGCCTGCTTAGGTCGTCGAGGCTGTAGCGTTCGTCGGTGAGGGGATTTAGCGGTTTGCCCTTTTCGGCGCGATAGCGAAAGGCGTCGACCAGGACTCCGCGGCCGACGAAGCGGTCGGCCCAGTTGTGAATCCCGAGCTTGTTGCTCCCCTTGATCTGGTCGTTGGTAACGCCGTTGTAGAAGGCCTGCGCTTTAAGATTGCCCACGTGCCCAGGCCGTCCCATTGGCTGCCCTCCTGGGTGTTGTACTGGTCGAGCACGTCGTCAAAGCCGAGCAACCCCAGGCTCTCGAAGCTCTTTTTGGTGTGCTGCACCGGCTCACGATTGAACAACGGCGGGTCGCGTAATTTACCGGGGTGTCGAGCCGAAAGACCTTGCCCTTGCGCACCAGCTTGGCCGCTTCGATTATGCCGTCCTCGGTCAGGAAATTGACGCATCCGACCTCGTCGTCATCGCCGAAAACGCCCCAATTCGAGTCCGGCGGCGCACCCGGCTTCACCGGCAATTGGGAAAACTTGGGAATCTTGTTGAAATCGATTTTTGCCATCGAATCGGCTCCTTTTCGCTAAGCTCAACGCTACTTATATAAGGCCATCTAATCGCCAGACCGCGCTAATCGACAGTCTTATTACGTATCTTCGCTGGTGAACACGCCATGCCTATATCCAGCTTGTCAAGTCATCAAAGGGCGGTGTTCCGCTGAAACGCTTCGTGTAGACTTTCGTACTGATGAGGGTAGGTGCGAAGGCATGATGGATGCGCGCCGGAGGGAGGTGGTGAGCCGCAGCACCATGCGTCCCGGCTGCGGGCGGCGGCAACCGTGGCGCGCTTAGTGCCCGGTCTTTGGGCATTGTTGCTGACCTTCTTATTGATAGGAGGCGGCGGCGCATGCGGCAAATCCATCTTTCCCACCGCTACCCCCACCTCGGGGACTACTGCGACACCGACTCCCGGCACCGGAGCGTTCGTTTACGTTAGCAACAACGACGGTACGGTCGCCGAGTTCAAGCGTACACTGACAACTGGAGCTTTGACCTTCCTCGGCACGGTTGCGGCAGGTTCGAAGAGCGGACCATTCGGGATTACGACTTCACCCATCGGCAACTTTCTGTACGTTGCCAACACCAACGGGGGAGTCCGCCAGTACACCTTCAACACCACGACGGGCAAGCTCACCAATATCGGCACCGGCTCGGTCGCAGCCGGGACGAATCCGCGATGGGTAGCGCTACCCTCGACCGGCGGCTTCGCTTACGTCACAATTACGGCAGCGCGACCATTTCGGCCTACACGGTGAACGCTACTACCGGTGCCTTGGCCAGTGTCGCGACCGCCACCGGCCCGTTGGCGAATCCTTACGCAGCGGTCGCCAATGGTAGCTTCGTTTTCGTCTCCGACCGGGCAAATAGCGGCACTATCATCACTTTTCCGGTCAACAGCGACGGCTCGCTCGGCGCCGGAACCTCAACGCCCACTGTCTCATCGGGTATCGGGATGCCCGGACCGGTAATTCTCGACCCGACCGGCCAATTCCTCTATGTGACAGACGTGGTCAACGGAACGGTGTCGCTGCTGAACGGGGTCTCGACCGGGGCGCTGACCCTGGTCCAGGTCTACCCGACCACTTCGCCCGGAACACCATCGATCGGACTCGCGATCGCCGCGCCTTCGGGCGGCAACGAATTCCTCTATACCGCCAATCAGTCGGCCGGAACGATTTCGATCTACGGGGTCTCGCCGACAACCGGCGCGCTTACCACGCCCGCAGTTGCCGTCAGTGGTCTCAGCAACCCGACCGGGATTGCAATCGATCCCACTGGGATGTCGCTTTACGTGACCAATCAGACCACCGGGACGATCTCGACTTACTCCATCAATGGGACGTCGGGGGCGCTCACCGCGGTCGGCACTCCGATTCAGACCGAAACGTCCAATACCAACAGCACCCCGCTGTTCATCGCGATCGGAGATTGATCGCGAACCGCTCGCGGGCGGTCAGTTGACCAGAACGACTTGGTCGCCAAGGCGGACGCGGCCGGGGCGGCCGATCCAGGCAAAGGCTCCCAGCTTGGCCTTATGATGCTGCGCGGCGGTGCGCAGGATTCGCGGGTCACGCGGCAGCTCTTCCTGCCGATGGGTCGTCATCACGCAGCGCAGCGCCGGCTCGATCTTGATGATCTCGAGGCTGTCGCCCACTTCGAGCGTTCCGCCCACCCATTCGTCCTCGACGAAGCCGGTCGTGCGCGGATCGGTTTCGATAAGGATATTGGGGCGAAACCGGCGCGGGTCGAGTTGCGCGTCATCGCCGATGAGCGATCGCATGTAGGCGAGCGAACCCGTGGCCAACAGGTGGATCATCGCCGAATCGAAAAAAGTCCCATTCGGCAGGGCAAAATCTTCGGGTAAGGTCGCCAGCGTAAAGGGCGGCAGGACCTCTTCCACGGCCAACTCGCCGAAGATGGTGCGCGGGTCGATTTCGGCGCGCGAATGCTCTTTCGGACTCAGTGAGACCAGACTTATATTTCGACCGAGAGCGCTCGAGAGTACCTCGGAAGCATCAGGGTCATCGGCGTGAATCGAGCGTCCGTCGGGCAGCACGATACGTGGGGCCGCCAGCTCCTCCGGCCGCGGCGTATGGTCGTAACTGGCGCGAAACTCCAGCATATTGGCCCATTTTTTCGCCGAGGTGATACGTCCATCGGCTTCACGCAGCGCCCAGGCGCGGTCACCGATCACGCCCCTGTTACTCACATCGAGTTCGTCCAGCCGCTCCCCCAGCATCGATTTGACCGGGTAACGAAACAGTTCCTGTACGACTCCGACCTGATGTCTCGCCATTAAATCACCTGAATCCGCGCCCAACCTCAGAGCGCGAGCATAACCTGGTCGCCAACCCTGATTTTCCCGGGTACCGCGACCGACGCAAACACACCGACGTAGGCCTGATGATGCTGCCACGCGGTGCGCAAAATCGCCACGTCGCGAGGAAGTTCCGATTGCGCGTGCGTGGTAATCGCGCACCGAATCGAGGGACGCATCCCGCCGATACGGACGGTTTCCCCAATCTCGAGCACACCGTTAAGCCATTGATCCTCGAGGAAGCCGCCGGCTTCGTCTCCAGTGTCGACGTAGATATTGGCGCGAAAGCGGCGCGGATCGAAGTCCGAATCGGGTCGCAGCGTGCGTAAATGCGCGAGGGTGCCGCTAGCGATGATATGCATCACGTCCTCGTCGAAAAAATCGCGCTTCGGCGGAAAAGCCTCACCCCGCATAACCGCTTCGAGTTCCTCGGGGGTAATGCGCTCGGCGCGAATCCGTTCGAGGCGAATCTTTCGGCGAAACAGATCCGAGAGTATCGACGAGGATTCGGTATCGTCGGCGCAAATCATTCGGCCGCCGTCGGGGAGTTCGATACAAACATGGGCATCCGCTGCGTTGGTCGGGTCGCCGCTCCAGACCGCGCGCAATTCGAGCATCGCCGCCCAGGTGCGAGCGCTCATGATGCCGCCTCGATCGAGTTCGCGCAGCGCCCAGACGCGATCGCCCGCGACCCCGCCCTCGACTACCTGCGCTTCATCGAGTGATTCGCCGCGCAAGGATTTCACCGGGTAGCGCCAGAGCGCTTCGACGAATCCTATTTGGCGGCGAGGCATCGCTAAAGGCTCTTTGGTGCTCCTGGACTTGCCGCTGTCGAAGGTGCTGACGCGCCGGGCGGCGGCGTTACCGGAGTTCCTCCCGATGACGTAGGCGAAGGCGTCGGTACCGGCGAGGCTTCAATCGATGGCACGGGCGACGCCACAATCGATGGCGCCGGCGAGCCCATCGGCGATACCTCCGCGGAGGGAGACGGCGAGCCGGCCGCGGCAGGCGTCGCGGCGGCGGGAGGAACAAATAGGGTCGGCGCCGAGCTTGGAACGACCGGAGGAGCGCTTACGGGAGGTACGACCATCGACGATGACGGCGTTGCCGCTTCAGTGGGCATTACGGCGGTGCCGATACCGTAAGTATAGACCAATTCGCCGCCCTCATGTCCCTGGTAGATAATCGCGCCGACCGCAATGATCGCGAGCACCAGGTAAACTGGCCGCAACCCACCGAGAAATCCCAAAAACTGAACACCGAGGCGAAACAGCGCCAAACCACCGATCACCCACGGCAAAATATCGCCAAGTTGCCCATGACGCTTAAGCACGTCCTTGGCAGGGCCCGTAACCTGGTCCCAAACCTTGTCGGCTTCCCATCCGCCGGTAAGATTGGATCCGGCAACCGCGATAGCGCCGAGCACGATAAGGGTGACGGCGGTATAGCGAATCCAGAGACGCGAAGGCAGCAGGCTCGCCACGAGATCGACGGCAACGGCAATTATCACGAGCGCGATACTGAAATGGTCGACGACCGGATGGAGTTGCCAGGCGATTAGTTCGTTGACGACGGATTGCATCTAGGCTCCTGTCGGGCGAGAAATCGGCGCGGGACCAGCGCTGTGCGCGGCCTGTAAGTAGCGCCGCATCTTTATTACCGAGCGGGTCAAAGGGGCGCAATCATGCGCCGGTCACCGTGAAGTACCCGGTGTCATGATAATCGTAGGCGAAGACGCGCCGGTAGTGCGCACGGTGATTAGGGCCAGTTCTGTCGTTATCGGCTCCCAGACCTGGGCGGTGAGCAGGTAACGGAGCGTTCGCGCGGTGTCCAGGCCGCTCAGAGACGGATGCCATCCTTGATCCGCGTCAAAGGCATAACTGGCCGTGTCGGCGGCGTCGTTTGACGCCTTGGCCGACCCACCCACCTCTACTATCACCGCGGCCGAGTCGGCATCGCGGGCGGCCGCCAGCGAGCGCAGGTACCATCGCAAGGCGGGCACTTGGGCGGCGCCACGCCCACGAAAATAGACGGTGGCGGGCGTAGCAGCGAATTGCTTCGTGATTTCGCGACACTGATCGTACGCCTGAAGAGTGGTCGCACCGTCGCGCCAGGCCAGATTCGCATGCCGCGACCATGGCGCTTCGCTGGCATCGGGCGCGAGATTGACGAAATTGCTCAAAAGCTGAACGTAAACGGTCAATAACGCTAAAATCGCGAGCGGCAACCTCGCGTATCGCCACGCATTGCTGTGATGCAAATATTCGATCCCAATCGCACCGACCAACGCGGCGGGAACAACCATAGCGACCGTAAGTCCGGGCGTCCGAAGGGGTATCCAGAGATAGACAGCGACGCTAACGGCCGCCCAAACCAGGCACCACCAGGCGAAGCGTGAACGGACGCGCCAGGCGAGTATGACGATCGCTCCTACGATCGCGAGGATAACGATCAGAAACTCATACAGAGCCAGTGGTGGAGCATAAAAGGCGAACCCTGACGCAAATCCCGGAAGCCCCGAAACGGCTTGAGCCGGTAATGTCTGGATACGATGAATGACGTCGGGCAGGACGGTCTCGGAGAGCGCGATCACCACCGCGGCGACCAACAATGTTACGACAGCCAGACCGGTGTAGCGGTCGAACCAGACACGGACGCCCAGATAGGCGTTGCGCTTGCTGACAAGCAGCCAGAGCCCGACCAGGGCCAACGCCACGATGGACGAGACGGCGCCGACAATGCCCGCAAATCCCGCCGCGACCATCAGGCCGCCGACGAATCCGAGGCGGATAGCGGGTCGCTGGCCCGGTTGTTCGATAAGCCGCATGAAGAGCGCCAGGGCAACCAGGAACATTGCCAACGCCGGTACCACTGTGGATGCTGAGCGCGAAAAATAGGTAACACTCGGCGAAATCGTCAGCATCGTACCGAGCGCGATCGCGCCGGCACGGCCAAGCCAGCGGCGCATCACGAAGGCCATCGCGATGAGCAATAGCCCGCTCAGGGCGAAAATCAGCCGGGCGCTGAAATCGCCCGACCCTGTCACCGCGAAAAATCCGGCTTCGAGCAAATGCAGCCAGCCGCCCCACCACGGATGAAAATCCACGGCGGCAGCCAGTGCGGTCTTGTGCGTGAGGTCGTACTCGAAGAGCGCGTAGCGAGCTTCGGAAGATGAAAGCGGCCGCGCCCCGAGGGCAATCAGGCGCGTCGCTACGGCCCATAGCGCGATTAGTCCCCACGCCATCCGCTCAACCGTAACTACCGCGATTGGACGCTCGAGGGCGTCGAGGCTGCGATCGCCGGGCGGTTCCCCGGGCGCAATGAGAGCGGAGGTAGCGGATTCGGTGGAATCGCCGCCGAGTCGCCATCCGTTGCCATGACGCGGGTCTGCCGTAGGAGCCATCGAGAAAGCGCTATTTGCCGGAAAGGGCGTTGTCAACCGAAGGGCGCAGGCGATAGAAGCCCGCTCGTCGATCAGGTAAGGAGAACGGCTCCGCGCAAGTAATGAGGATTGGCTTCGCGCAAGTAAGAGGATGCTTCGCGCAAGTAAGCAGGATCGGCTCGCGCGACCAAGGAAGTTCAGCTTCGCATGAATAAGTGAAGGTCAGTTCCGCGTGAGCGCGCAACAGTTCACGCGTTCGTAACCGAAAGCTGTCTTTGCGAGCCCGATCTGTAGTGGGTATTGTTGAGTGTTTCACGGTCGCAGCCATGCCGAGTAATCAGATAAGCGCGAGACGAGCCTTGAACGGCCTGCTGTCATTTATGGCGCTGGCCGCGATCGTCGCGCTTTTCTTCGAGTACAAGCATCACGCCCCCGCGCTCCACGGACCTCATCTGAGCGTCTCGGTGAGCCATCTGCCTTATTACGCCTTCTGTTCTTTCTATCGGATGCTCGCGGCATACGTGCTGGCGCTGATCTTTTCCTTGATCTATGGCCTGCTGGCGGCGAAAAGCCGGGCCTCGGAGCGGGTATTGATCCCGGCGATCGATATCGCGCAATCGGTGCCGGTGGTCGGTTTTTTTCCGGCGGCGATCTATTTCTTCGTCGCGCTCGCACACGGCAGCCGGGCGGGCGTCGAGATGGCGGCAATTTTTCTCATCTTCACGAGCCAGGCCTGGAATATGGCGCTCGGCGTGTTCGAGGCGATTCGCACGGTCCGCAAGATTCGATCGAAGCGCTCGATGCTTTCGGCGCCAGCGGATGGCTGCGAGCTCAAGCGGCTGCTGCTGCCGGCCTGCGTGCCGAAGCTGGTCTACAACTCGATCCTGTCGTGGGTCGCAGGATGGTACTACCTGATCGCCTGCGAGATTATCGCGGTCGGACCGGCGCATTACGCTTACCCGGCCTCGGCAGCTACCTGATGAAGGCGGCGGAGAAGGGCCGCAGCGGCCGAATTGATCGCCGGGACTGCTCACATTGCTGGCGATAATCATCCTGATGGACTGGATCGTCTGGCAGCCGCTGTCCGACATGGGCGGAGAAGTTCCGCTACGAATTCGCCGCATCGTCGACGCGAAGCCGACGCGTCCGCTCGGTGGACTCGACGCGCTGGGCGCGGTCGGACCGGCGATCAGCTGCGGTATCCGCGCGATGATGCGTACCGATCGCCAGCGCGATCCACTGGGCGCTGCGGCGCGACGCCGCCGTTCAATCCCGCCGAGTATCCCGCGCTGGTGCGAGTCGGCAGGCGCTGTTGCGGATTGCGGATGATGGGCGCGATCCTGTTCTTCTTCGTCTACGGGGCGATCGTCGAGGCCTGGTGGCGCTGGTCCGCACGCTGCTGCAGCCGTGGCCGTCGCAGGTCAGGCAAATACCGCGCAGCGACGGCGCTTCAATGCTGCGGATGATCGCCGCTTACGTAATCTCGCTGGCGTGGACGATCCCGTGCGCGATCGCGGCCAGCGAGAGCCCACGCTTTGCCCGGCGCCTGGCGCCGATCGCCGAGATCGTCGGATCGATGCCCGGCGACCGCGCTGTTTCCCGCTGATCGTGATCTTCGTGATCCACGTAACCGGCGGCATGAACCTCGCGTCGATCCTGCTGATCCTGACAGGAATGCAATGGTACCTGCTGTTTAACCTGCTCGCCGGCGTCAGCCAGATTCCCGCCGATCTCAAGGAAGCCGTCGCGCTCGTTCGGGCTAAGCCGCTTCGAGACATGGCGCAAACTGACGCTGCCGGCGGTGGTGCCTTCGCTGCATAACCGGCAGTATCACGGCCTGGGGGGGCGGATGGAATGCGCTGATACTGTCGGAATATTTCGTCTATCGCGAGCAACACCTACAAGGTCTTCGGGCTGGGCGCGATGCTGGATGACGCGACCTATCAGACCGGCAACGGGTTAATGATCCTACTGACCCTGCTTTCAATGGTTTTGGTCGTGATACTATTGAACCGCCTGGTGTGGCGGCGGCTCTACGACGTAGCGACCGAACGTTACGGATGGACTATTGAAGGGGCAAATGACCGCGATGTGTGAGCCAGACCTACCGACATCATGGCCCTGCTCGAACTCAAACACATCTGCCAAAAGCTTTCCGCATGCCAAGGGCACGCTGCCGGTGATCGAGGACATCAGTTTCACCGTCGAGGAGGGCGAATTGGTCGCGATTGTCGGGCCCTTCGGGATGCGGCAAATCAACCATGCTGCGCATCGTCAACGGTCTGATGCCGGCCGACCACTGGACAAGTGCTCTACAAGGGCCGCCAGGTCGACGGAATCAATCTCGAATGCGCGCTGGTGTTCCAGTCGTTCGCGCTGATGCCGTGGCTGTCGGTCAAGGCCAATGTCGAACTGGGGCTGGAGGCGCGGGGCGTCGCGCCCGCCGACCGCGAGAAGCGCGCCAGCATCTATATCGACAAGGTCGGTCTCGACGGTTTCGAGGAAGCCTATCCGCGCGAACTTTCGGGCGGAATGAAGCAGCGCGTCGGCCTCGCGCGCGCGCTCGCGGTCGAGCCGCGGGTGCTGCTGATGGATGAGCCGTTTTCGGCGCTCGACGCGTTGACGGCAATCACGCTGCGCGAGGAATTGCTCGACATCTGGCATTCGACAGGATATGCCGGTCCATAACATCGTAATCGTGACCCACATTATCGAAGAGGCGGTGGAACTGGCCGATCGGATTCTGGTACTGTCGACCTCACCGGGACGGCTGGTGGCCGACTTGAAGGTCGACTTGCCGCGTCCGCGCGATCGGCGCAATGAGGGCTTCAACGCGCTCACCGACAAGGTCTTCTCGCTTATCGAGGAGCGCGCCTGATGCCGCAGACCGGTATCAATCCGATTCCTGACTGCCAGTTGACGTGGGTCTTCGGACTGCTGGAGACGCTTGAAGATCGCGGCGGACGCGACGACGGCTACAAGATCGCGCGCGACCTCCAGTTCAAGTTCTAGCGACCTGCTGAAGGTGATGAAGACCGCGGAGAATCCTCGGCTTCGTCTCGACGCCGGCCGGCGACGTGGTGCTCGAGCCGCTCGGCAAGCACTTCCTCGAAAGCGACATCAACGGGCGCAAGCTGATCATTCGCGAGCAGCTGAAGCAGCACGGTCTCTTCGCTTATTTCGTTCGTTTGTTGCGCGCGCAGGAGGATCGATCACTGACCAAAGAGGTGATCCTCGAGCATCTCGCGATGCTGCTGCCGAACGAGAAGCCCGAGAAGATGTTTTCGACGATGGTCAACTGGGGAAGGTTCGCGGAGCTGTTCGGCTATAACAAGGACGAAGATCGCTTCTACCTCGACCAGGAATAGTCTAGGCTGGCGCCAAACCGGAGCAAGTAAATCAAAATTGGAGGACAAGATCATGTCATCTGCAAGCCGAAAGTGTGGTCAACGATTTCTGTAAGGCCTGTGGTCGCGGCTCAACGTCGAACAGATCATGGACTTCTTCACTGACGATGCGGTCTACCACAATATCCCGATGAAGCCGGGCGAACGGCAAAGACGGCAATCCGCAAGACGATCGAGGGACTGCTCAAGGGCACGACCTGGATCGAGTTCAAGATTCTGCACACCGCGTCCAGCGGCAATGTCGTGATGCAACGAGCGGGTCGATTCGTTCAAGGCGGATATCAAGGGCCAGGGAAGCAGCTCTCGTTGCCGGTGATGGGCGTCTTCGAAACCGACGCCCAACGGCAAGATCAAGGCGTGGCGCGACTACTTCGACCTCGAAGATGTACACCGACCAGCTGAAATAGCTGGTTCCGCTGCGCGCGGCGGTGCAACAATCGCAAGCGATGGCTTCCTCGGTTACCCACGCGATTATCGGCACCGCCGGCCATATCGACCACGGCAAGACCGCGCTGGTAAAGGCCCTCACCGGCCAGGACACCGACCGCCTCAAGGAGGAGCAGGAGCGCGGCATCTCGATCGATCTCGGTTTTGCCTATTTCACCCTGCCCGATGGCATGCGCGCGGGCGTGGTCGACGTTCCCGGCCATGAGCGTTTCATCCGCAACATGCTGGCCGGCGCACACGGTATGGACCTCGTACTGTTCACTATCGCGGCCGACGACGGCGTGATGCCGCAGAGCGAGGAGCATCTGGACATCCTGCATCTGCTCGGCATCACGCGCGGTATTTTCGTGATCACCAAAGCGGACCTGGCCGTCGCCCAGCGGATCGGCGAGGTCGCGAGGAAATCGAATTGCTGGCCGAAGGGACGGCGCTGGCGAAGGCGCCGGTGATCGCGGTGTCGTCGCTGAACGGGAGCGGGTCTCGACCAACTGCGCGAGGAAATCGCGCGGCAAATCGAGGGTTTCCAGGCGCGCCGCGCGACCGGGCTCTTCCGGCTGCCGCTGGATCGCGCCTTCGTGATCAAGGGACACGGCACGGTCGTCACCGGCACCGCGATGGGCGCGGAGGTGCGCGTCGGGCAGAAGCTGCGCGCGTTGCCGGGCGGCGACGAGGTGCGCGTGCGATCGATCCAGGTCCACGGCGAGACGGTCGAGAGCGCGGGCCTGTGCCAGCGCGTCGCGCTCAACCTGAGCGGCGCCGAAGAATCGAACTCAAACGCGGCGACGTGCTCGCCGACGAACGGCTCAAGTTGACGACCGACGCGCCTCGATGCGCGGCTGCGAGATTCGGCCGGCCGCCAAGCGCCCGCTCAAGAACAATCAGCGGGTGCGCTTCTATCTCGCCACCGCCGAAACTATCGGGCGCGTGATCGTGCTGGAAGAACCGGGCGAGATCGCTCCCGAAGGAGCGCGGACTGGTGCAGATCGTACTCGACGAAGCGATCGTCGCGCTGGCCGGCGATCGCTTCGTGATCCGCGACGAGACCAACCTGCGCACGCTCGGCGGCGGCGTCGTGCTCAATCCGCTCGGCCGGCGCACACGCAAGCCGCTGGAGACTTATCTGCGGCATCTCGAACGCGCTCGCGGCGCCTCGGGGCCGACGCGGTCGAAGCGATGATAGGGCTTCAGGACAGCTTCGCGATGACGCGCCGGGCAAATCGCGCAACTGTTGAATACGCCGCATTGCGGAGATCGCAGCGGTGCTCAAGGATGCCGCTTTCATCGAGCTCTCGCTGGGCGACGAAGAGGGCTTCACCACCGCGAGAAATGGGCGGAGCTGAAAGTTTCGTGGTGGCGGCCGCTCACGCGCGCATCATCGCGAACAACCGCTTGCTCCCGGTCTCGAGATGGAAGCGATGCGCGTGCGCCTGCCGTACGAAGTCGCGCGCGCGATCGTTCCGCGCGCTGATCGATCGATTCTCGTCGCGAGACCGGAGATCGTGCGCGATGAGAGCGTCCTGCGGCTTTCGTCGCATCAGGTGCGGCTGGGCGGCGACGGCGGCAAGCTGGGCGCACGCGTGGTCGCAGGTACTTGAAAGAGGCGGTTTTCAGCCGCCGGAACTGAAGCAGATCGTCGAGATTCTCAAGCTGCCGCCGGCCGAGCTTGCGCGATCTGCGCAGCCTGATCGCGGCGATGGAGCGGGAGGGTCAGGTCGTCAAAGGTCGCAACCGACCTCTATCTTCGAGCGATCGGCCGTTCGAGACCGCGCAGGCCTGCCTGATCGAACGGCTGGCGAGCGGATGGCGAAATCACCGCCGCGACCTATCGCGACGCGTTGAAGCGCCTCGCGCAAGTTCGCGATCGCGCTGCTCGACTATTTCGACCATAGCGGCGTGACCACGCGGGTGGGCGACGCCCGCAAGCTGCGCGCCCGCAAATAACCATCGTCACATGCCGCGACATTGAGCGCGGACGTATCCGGGCGTAGACTTGTCGTGACACTATGGCTCCGACAAGGACAATAATCCGTCGCGCGGCGAACTCATCAGCTTGACCGCGCGATGCAAGGCGGCGGGTTGAGCCGGCAAGCTGGGTCCGGCGGACCTCGAATCGGTTCTCTCGCGCCTTGACCTCGGACGCCATCCCGACCTGCTCGTCGGTATCACTACCGGCGACGACGCCGGAGTGTTCCGTCTGAGCGACGATTTGGCGATCGTCAACACGGTCGATTTCTTCACGCCGGTGGTCGACGATCCGTTCACCTACGGCCAGATTTCCGCGGCCAACGCGCTGTCGGACGTTTATGCGATGGGCGGAATACCGAGTACAGCGCGCTGAATATCGTGTGCTGGCCGCAATCCGGTATGCCGGGCGAGATGCTGGTGGAGATTCTGCGCGGAGGAACCGAAAAGGCTCGCGAGGCCGGCGTCATGATCGTCGGCGGACATAGCGTCGCCGATGAGGAAGTCAAATTCGGCATGGCGGTGACCGGCGTAATCGATCCGCGCAGGATTATTCGCAACGTCGGCGCGCGGCCCGGCGACGCCTGATGCTGAGCAAGCCGCTCGGCACCGGCATCCTGATGACGGCGTTCAAGCGCGACCGCTGGCCGACTGAATATTACGAAGCCGCGGTGCGCTGGATGCGCGAACTGAACGCCGCGACGTCGCGCGCGATGCTCGCCTACGACGTTCACGCGGCCACCGATATCACCGGCTTCGGCCTCGCGGGTCATGGCTCGAAGATGGCGAACGGCAGCGGCGTCACCTTGCGCATCGAGGAATCGGATCTTCCGGTGATGCCGGGCGCGCTCGAGATGTGTGCGCGCCGGGATGATCCCGGGAGGCGGCGCGCGCAACCGCGAGTTCTACGGTCCCAATGTGAAGATCTCCGACGAAGTCGCCGACGAAATCGGTGAAATTGTCTTTGACCCTCAAACTTCAGGCGGTCTTCTGATAGCGCTCCCCGAGCGGGACGCGGTGGCATTGCTGGCGGAGTTGCAACGCGCGGGCAATACCGACGCCGCGATTATCGGGCACGTCGCGAAGCCCGGCCAATTCGCGATCGAAGTCGCCTGAGGCGCGAGCGCTACGCGCTATTTCTTGGAGGCAGCGCGGCGGCGTGGGCGGGCGGGCTTGGCGGTGCAGCGGCGGCCTCCACCGCCGGCGGCCGCGGCGGCCGGCTTCTCTTCCTCTTCAGCTTCGGCTTCAGCTTTCGCCGCAGGCGGCGCTTGGGAACCGCGCTTCTCCAGTGAGGCCTTCAGCGCCTGCATCAGATCGATGACCTGGCCGCGACGCGGCTCCTTCGGCGCGACCTCGCTGACCTCCTGGCCCTCCACCTTCTGTTTCGCCACTTCGATCACTTTTTCACGATAGGTGTCGTGATACTTCGACGCGTCGAACTTCTTTTGGGTCAGCTCGTCAATCAACCGCGTGGCAAGCGAAAGTTCCGCTTCCTTGACCGGTTCGTGGGTGGCGCGATCCACTTCGTCGGAAGAGCGGACCTCATCGGCGTAGTAAATCGTATGCAGCATCAGGCCCTTGTCGTACGGCCGCAGCAGCACGATATGCTCCTTGCCGCGCATGATGAACCGACCCAGCGCGACGCGCCCGCTCTGCGCCATCGCATCGGCGAGCAAGCGGTAGGCTTTCGCCGCACCGCTCTCGGCGCCGAGATAATACGACTCTTCGAAGTAGACCGGATCGACCTCGGCCAGCGGCAGGAACTCGATGATCTCGATTGAATGATCGTCGCGCGCTTCGAGCTGCTTGAGTTCCTCGTCGCTGAAGGTGACGTAGCGTCCCTTTTCAACCTCGTAACCGCGCACCAGCTCACTGCGATCGACGATGGCGTCGTCGACAGGGCAGTAAATTTTTTGCTGGATGCGGCTTTGGTCCTTCGCGTGCAACAGTTGAAGCTGACCGACTTCGAACGGGTCGCGGAAAACAGCTTTACCGGAATCGAGACCAACCCGAAGGAAATGTTGCCGTTAGCGATAGGTCGTGATGCCATAGTAAGAGGCGCCTCCGTGCCGGTAATCGTGCCCGCTTGTGGGGGGTGGAGACAAGCCGCTGCAACAAAGATACCGAGGCCAAATTTGAGGCGAATTTAAGGCGAAAACGCTGCGATGTCGATGAATCGCGCAGAAGCCAGGGAGGATTCCTCCGCGGCCGACCTGACATTTTTCTTCAAAGGGTCGAACAAACAGAAGACTTTTGACGATTTCGGCCCCTGGATCCACGACTTAGCGCGGTGAGGGTTGCACGTCGCGATCGTTTCTTCCAAGCTCGGTGGCGCGTCCCGATACGCGCGTAAGGGCGCGGTCGGAGGAGCTATCGCAAATGGATTTTAACTTCAGTCCCGAGGACGAAGCCTTTCGTATCGAGTTCCGCACCTGGCTGGAAAAGAACAAGCAGCACGCCGCTCCGGCGCACGCCGCGGTTTCGGGATGAAGGCGAAAATTACCGCGACGCGCTCGTTCGATGGCATCGGAAGATGCATGAGAGCGGCTGGATGGCGATCGGATGGCCCAAGGAACACGGCGGCCGCGGCGCCAGTATCGTGCAGATGCGCATCTACAGGAAGAACTGTCGCGCGCCGGCACGATCGCACCGTATATCGGCTCCGGCATCACACTGCTCGGTCCAACTCTGATCCAATGGGGCAGCGAGGAGCAGAAAGGCCGGTTCATCCCCAAAATCCTCAATGCCGAGGAGATCTGGTGCCAGGGCTACTCGGAACCCAACGCCGGTTCGGACCTGGCCGCCCTGCAAACGCGGGCGGTCGAGGATGGCGATGAGTTCGTCGTCAACGGTTCGAAGATTTGGACCTCAAACGCCCATTATTCGGACTGGATTTTCCTGCTGGTGAGAACCGATCCGCAGGCGCCGAAGCATAAGGGAATCAGCTATTTACTGGTCGATATGAAGACCCCGGGGGTCACGGTGCGTCCGCTGGTGCAGATGACCGGTGCACAGGGCTTCAACCAGGTGTTCTTCGAGGATGTGCGCGTGCCGCGGCGCAATCTGGTCGGCCAGAAGAACCAGGGATGGCAAGTCGCGATGACAACGCTCGGGTACGAACGCACCGGCGGGCATCATCGCGGGCTTACGCGCCAGGTTTATGAGTTGGCGCAAGCGGCGCGGCAGCTTCAGCGCAACGGCGGCTCGGCGTGGGATGATTCGAATGTACGGCAGGAGATCACGCGATTTGCGATCGAAGCACAGGCGATCAAGTACACCAGCATCAGGCAGCTAACACGCGAACTCAAGGGTTTGCCGCCTGGTCCCCGAAGGATCGATCCTGAAACTGAGCGGCACCGAGCTGGGGCTGCAAATCGCCATGTACGCGATGGAACTGCTGGGGCCATACAGCCAGCTCGACCGTGGAGCCGAGTTCGCACTCGACGGCGGCCGCTGGTCGCATCGGATGCTCGCGGCGCGCGGTCCCACGATTTATGCGGGTACTAACCAGATCCAGCACAACGTGATCGGCGAGCGTGTGCTGCGCCTGCCGAAAGGATAAGGAGCGGGTTACATGAGCAACGGAGAACGCGATCAGGCTCGGGACCTCGCCCGCCAGGTCGGGGTGGACTTTGGCGCGACGTTGGCAGTGGCGCTCGGCTATATCGGCGATCGCCTGGGGATTTTCCGTGCTTTGGCTGAGGGCGGTGCGGGCACGACGGCGGAACTGGCAACGCGCACCGGCTTGAACGAGCGCTACCTGCGCGAATGGGCTTCGACGATGGCGGCGGCAGGTTACGTCGATTATGACCCGAAGAGCCAGAAATTCATAATCAATCCGGCTCAGCGCACGGTGTTACTCGACGAGCATAGCCCGTTCAACATGGCCGGCGCGTTCCAATACGCAGTTACCTGCATCCGGCAACTTGCGCCGTTGACCGAAGCCTTTCGATCGGGCGGCGGAATTCCGTTCGCGGACTTCGGTCCCGAGATCGCGGAGGCGATACGACGGATGTTCCAGGCCGGATACGAGGCATGGGTTGCGAGCCGATAAATTCCGGCGCTGCCGGAGCTTCATCAGCGCTTGTTAACGGGCGGCGAGGCAGCGGAAGTCGGGTGCGGGTCGGGACAATGCCTGATTCCGGTGGCGAAGGCGTTTCCGAATTCACGCTTCCACGGTTTCGACGTCGATGCTGGCTCGATCGCGATCGCGCGCCAGCGCGCGGACAAAGAAGCGTTGGCGGGCCGCGTCAAGTTCGAACAGGTTGCGGCAGAGAGTATCGGGCGCGACGACCACTTCGATCTCGTGATGGCCTTCAACTGTATTCACGATATGGCTAACCCGCGCGGCGCGTTGCGCGCGATTCGCAATGCGATCAAGCCCACGGGCGCGATGATGTGGTCGGAGGCCAAGGCGTCCGACCGCCTGGAGGATAACCTCGGCTCGTGGGGCCACTCGCTCTATGGCGCGAGCACGATGCATTGCATGACGGTTTCGTTCACGCATGAGGGCGAAGGGTTAGGCTCGGTAATTGGCGAGAAGCTCGCGCGCGAGCTTGCGATCGAGGCCGGATTTCCAGTTTCGAGATCCTGCCCGTCGAGAACCCGTTCCATCAGATTTTTGTGCTGCGGCGATCTTAACGCCGGTGGTTGGCCAGGCGGCCTCTCCCGAGGTCGCTAAGACTCGACCAGAAAGGCCGCTGGCCGACGAGGAGCGATTATCGATCGCCGCCCATCGGGGTCTCGACTTCGAATCCCGAACGTAAAATCAATTCACGCGTCCGCTCGTAGTCCCATCCCGCCGTGGTCAGGTAGCCGTTGACGAAAATCGAATTGACGGCGTTGAAAATCTCGCCCTGTCGAGCGCCCAGGTTGAGCTCGCGGCCGCCGGCGGCGCGCACCTCACTGCGTGGATTGAACAAGCGGAACAGGCACGCCGCCTTGAGACATTTTTCGGGAGTGAGTTGGCGCACTTCACCGAGAGGAGTCCTCGCGATCGGATGAAGGAAGTTCAGCGGACCGAGTCGGCGCCCAGGCGGCGGGTCGCCTTCGCCAGGTCGATGATGTCGTCATCCGTCTCACCCATCCCGATAATTCCGCCCGAACAGATCGATAGTCCGGCGGCGCGCACGTTTTCGATGGTTTTTATGCGATCGTCATACCGAATGGGTCGAACAGAGTCTTTGGATAAAAACGTCGGCTGGTGTTGAGGTTATGGTTGATCCAGCCGGCGCCTGACTCTTTCAGTTGGCGCGCTTGTTCAATTTCGAGCAGTCCCACAGAGAGGCAGAGTTCGAGATCGGGAAATTTCGCCCGGATGCGATCGCAGGCGGACGCCAGGTGATCCACGTCACGATCGCCTGGACCGCGCATGCTGCAGACCATGCAATAGCGGCGCGCCCCACTGCTGACGGCCATCGCGGCGCCCTCCACCAACTCGTCTACCGTTTGCATCTTGTAGACTGGAATATCCGCGCGCGAGACGCGCGATTGCGAACAGTAGCCGCAGTCCTCCGGGCAGATGCCGCTCTGCGCATTGCGCAAGACGCAGACTTTTACGCGGCGTCCGAAGGCGGCCTCGCGCACCTTCAAGGTCGCGGCGAGAAGATCGGGAAGGCGAGTATCGGGACAATTCAGGGTCGCGCGGGCCTCCGCCAGCGACAATTCCTGGCCCGCGAGCACGCGGCCGACAATATCCTCGAGGTCAAGGTCTTCAAAATTCAGTTGTTCCAAATGCGGCTAACTTTCCTGTTCAGTTTCGATTTGCTGCCTATTCATCGCGTCAGCGAAATCATCTAACTGCGCGAAATGGCCCAGGTCGAACTCGCGCTGACGGCGATTTGCCCGCGCCCGTCCCGTACTTGGGCCTCGAGAAAGGCCAGTGTGCGGCTTCGTTTCAGAACTGTCGCCTGCCCCTCGAGACGCGCGGCACTGAGCGCTCGGAGAAAGGTAACTTTGATTTCCGCGGTCACCGCCCATTCGCCATCCTCGAGAATTGAAGCGATCGCGGTAGAGAAGAGCTCATCGACGAACACCGTCAGGTAACCGCCCTGTATCGTGCCGAGAAGGGATTCAACGCGCCCGACGGCTGATCGCGCCATTCCCATCGCGAGGTGCCTGAACCGAATTCGATCGGAGCCATGCCCAGCGCAAGATTGGACGAAGAATACTCGGCGACGCGGTTTTCTTTGATTAGCCGATTGAGATCGGCCAAAGGACCGCGACCTTTTGCGTCAGTCACAACAGATGCTCCTGTCAACTTCGACGATGCGACAATTCAAGCGCTGATCGAGGCGAGGATCGCCGACCAAATCGCGCTTCGTTCACCTTCAAACGCAGTCGAGCATGTTCCAAACAGCTTGCAGAGCCATGCGGCCAGCGTCGAGCGTGATGCGACAATCGTTTTCGTCAAGAGCATGCCGTTCGATTAGACCGGAACGGCCGCTGCATGATCGAGATCGGCCTCGCGATGAACCGCGAAAAAACGCAACCCTTCCTCGCCAGTGACGCCGTAAAAGCGCTCGAGCCCTTCGATCTTGGCGTCCGCAATCGCGGGAATCTGTGACTCGTAGACATAAAGCGCGGCCAGACCGGCGGGCAGCGGCAAATCGCGGCTGAGATGGGTAAAAGTCTCGACCAGCGAACGCGCCGCGGGCAGCGGTTCGGCCGCTAGGACCTGCGTGCGGGAGAGGCCAAGAGCGTCGGCGAACCGAAGCCAAAGCTCCGGATGATTGCGGCTGCCCCGCTCCTCGTCGATAAGGTTTTCGAGGATCGTCTGGCGCGTCTCAAGATCGTCGCATCGCGAATGCATTGCACTCAGGTATCGCGGAAACGCGGCGACGTGCGGGTAATATTGAACCGCGTATTCGCGCAGGCGCTGAAACGACAGAGTTCCCGCCGTCCACGCCTGATAGAAGGGGTGCTTCAGGGGAGTCATCTCGGCGGCGAGCGCGTCCAACGACGCGACTCGTTCACGGGAATGGTACATGAGGTGATTCCTTCCTGATCATCTAATCATTGGTAAATTGCTGAAGAAGAACGCATTTTAACCCGAACTTGAAGCGCGAAAAAACCCTCCGGCCATTTCCCTGGCGCGGGTGATATGAATGCCCGCGGTATCCGCTCGATTGATTCTGGGCAAATCGAAGCGGCGATTGCCGGGTAATCAGGCCGGTTGGCGAGTTGCTGGAGCATAAGCCGAACATTGCCGCGCGGAACCAGTTTGTGGCATTAGACGATCATCCACAAAGCAGCGGCGGAGTACATTTCTGAACGATGAGCGCAACAATAGAATCGAGAATCCAGCCAACACGCCGCATCCAGTTCGCTTTCACCGACGAGCAGGAGCAATTCCGCTCGACACTGCGGCGATTCCTGGACGATAAATCGCCGACGACCGAGGTTCGGCGCCTCATGGCCACGCCCGAAGGTTACAATGCGGAGGTATGGCGCCAATTGAGCGAGGAGCTGGCCCTACCGGGGATCCACATCCCTGAACAGTATGGCGGCGCCGGGTTTGGCATGGTCGAGCTTTGTATCGTCATGGAGGAACTTGGCCGCTCGCTACTTTGCGCGCCCTATTTCTCCTCGGCAGTGCTCGCGGCCAACGCGATCCTGAACGCCGGCACCGAGCAGCAGAAATCGAGCTTCCTACCGGATATCGCGGCGGGTAAGCGGCTGGCGACCCTGGCGATCACCGAGCTCAATGGCAGCTGGGATCCGAAGGAGATCGAGCTCATCGCCACTCCCGACGCCGACGGTTATCGTCTCGATGGCGCTAAGAGTTATGTCGTGGACGGCCACGTGGCAGACCTGCTGGTCGTCGCTGCGCGAGTCCCGAAGACGACGGGACTCGAGGGCTTGGGACTATTTACTCTCGACGCGAAGGCCGGCGGTGTTGAACGGCGTCTCCTCGAATCGATGGATCCTACGCGGAAAATCGCACGCATCGATTTTCGAGGAGCGCACGCGAATCTGCTCGGCAATCTGAATGACGGCGCAACGGCTATTACGCGTACACTCGACCAGGCCGCCGTCGCGCTCGCTAATGAAATGGCAGGCGGGGCGCAGGCACTGTTCGATTCCGCAATCGATTACTCGAAGCTGCGCGTTCAGTTCGGGCGTACGATCGGCTCGTTTCAAGCGATCAAGCACAAATGCGCCGACCTGCTGCTCGACGTCGAACTCGCCAAATCGGCCGCATACTACGCGGCTCAGGCCGCCGCGGTGGACGACCCTGAATGGCCGGCTCTCGCCAGTCTGGCCAAGGCCGCGGCGTCAGACACGTATATACGTATCGCGGCCGAGTGTATTCAAATTCACGGTGGCATCGGATTCACCTGGGATAACGACACGCATCTGTGGTTCAAGCGCGCCAAGAGTTCCGAGGTTTTTCTCGGCCAACCGAGTTACCATCGCGAGCTTTTGATGCAGCGTTGGGGAGTTTGAGCAATGAGCAAGGTCAACGAAGCCGAAGTGCGCGCCGAGGTACGGGAGTGGCTCGCAGCAAACTGGGATCCGGAGATGTCCCTGGTGGCGTGGCGCAGCAAGCTCGCCGATTCCGGCTGGGGCATGCCGCAATGGCCGCAGGAATTCTATGGCCGCGGGTTACCGGTAGGCCTAGTACGAGTGGTGGAAGAGGAATTCGCCAACGTCGGCGCCGTGGCCGTGGCGAAATCAGGAGTGCGACTGCTGGCCGCGGCTACGCTGCTCGAGCATGGAAATGATTTCCAGAAGAAACAGTATCTGCGTCGCATTCTCACCGGCGAGGATGCCTGGTGCCAGCTGTTCAGCGAACCGGGCAGCGGCTCTGACCTGGCGGGCGCTACCACGCGAGCGGAATTCGACGGCGATCGCTGGATCATCAACGGCCAGAAGGTATGGACGACGAGTGCTCATCACGCCGATCACGGCCTGTTGCTTGCCCGTACCGATTGGGATGCGCCTAAACACGAGGGATTGTCCTACTTCGTCATCGATATCAGGCAGCCGGGAGTGGACGTCCAGCCGCTCAAACAGATGAACGGCCACGCGTCGTTCAACCAGGTATTCTTCACCGACGCGAAGGTGCCGGCAGAGAACCTGATTTCCGCCGTCGGCGACGGCTGGAAGGTGGCGATGACCACTCTCGCCCATGAGCGTCGAGGCGCCGACGGCCTCGCGCCGCCATCGAAGCGCGGAGCACGGGTTGGACGCATCTATGTCGAAGAACGGGCGGAGCTCGAGACGGCGAATCAACCCTACAAATGGTATCCGCAACGCGCCGGGCGGGTGGATCTGATTATCGAGCGCGCGCAGGAGACCGGTGCGAATGGAGATCCAAACGTGCGACAGGAGATCGCCCGGCTGATGATCATGGCGAAGTCGGCGGAATGGACCGCGCGACGCGCACGCGCCGCTCAGCAACAGGGGCGGCCGCAAGGTCCCGAAGGCTCGCTTGGAAAGTTGGCCGCCAGCAACGTCGCTCGGGCTGCCGCTCGAGTCCATACTATGATCACTGGAACGGAAGCGATGCTCGTCGGCAATGAGAGCCCGCGTGACGGGATCATCTCCGAGATTCTGATCTCGGTACCTGCAGTATCCATCGCCGGGGGTACTGACGAGATCCAGCGCAACATCATCGCCGAGCGCGTACTGGAGCTGCCGAAAGAGCCACGATTCGACACGGGGCCATTTCGCAACGTACGAAGGAACTAACGGCAAGGTACGAGAGATCCGTAGCGCAAGAGCAATTTTGAGCATCCGCGATTTGGCTCGAAATCATGGTCGAGCCGCAGTCTCGCTGCGACCATCCGGGCCGCTATGACAACCGAAGACTGGCTCGACCTCCAGTGTCATCCGTCGATACGTCCGGGGCCCGTGCTCGCAATTCAGGTATCGGTACACCGATCGGCGAACGGCGAGCTGCAGATGACGTTTCGCCTCGAGGGAGATCTTTCCCGAATCCGGATACCGTCGCCGGCCGTCCCGGGTATCGGGACCGAACTGTGGCGTCATACCTGCTTCGAAACCTTCATCGAGGTGGAAGGGCGTCCAGCTTATCACGAGTTCAACTTCGCCCCGTCGGGAGAATGGACCCTATACAGCTTCTCCGGTTATCGCGACGGCGGCCCTGTCGCGAGCGAAACGACACAGCCACAAATTGCCGTGCGTTCCACAGGCAATCGACTCGAGCTCGATGGACTCGTCCGGCTGGACTCACTTTCTGCCCTCCATCCGCGGGCCTCGCTGCGTATTGGACTGTCGGCGGTTATCGAGACGGGCGATGGATTCTCGTATTGGGCGCTTCGCCATCCGACCGACAAGCCGGATTTTCACAACGCCGAAGGATTTGTCCTGAAGCTTGAGCCGCCCGTATCCGACGAGTAGCTCGCCAGGGGGCCTAAGCCGCCCCAGAAACCCCACCCCAGCGAAAATCCGACCCAGAAATAGGCCGCCTGATTGGGTCGAACGCGCGTGCTAAAATTAAAACTCGATGAGCCATCCGCAACCACGAGGGCTCGACCGGCGCTGCGTCGAGAAGCTTCTGTCGAAGACTAGGAACGACCATGCCGTCGGTAGCCGAGTCGAGCACCTGTCGCGCCACTTCATTGGACACTCATACAAACAAAGTCCGCTGATCGGATCAGCCGACGCTGCTGAAGTATTCACCGCTTCTTTCGTCGGATTCGACTGTGTCACCTACATAGAGACGATTTTGGCCCTTGCCCTCGCTTCGAAGGTTGATGACGTCGGCGACTGGCTCAGGAAGATTCGGTACGAACGAGGTAGTATTCAATGGGACCAGCGGAATCACTATATAAGTCAGTGGATTAGCAACAATATACGTAATGGAGTGATCGGACAGATTTCAATGCCGGTGGTCCCGATAGTCAGCCGACAACGCAACCTCAATGTCGTACCTGGACTCGCGGCTCGGCGGGTGATCGTTAAATGTGTACCAAAGGCCGCCGTCCGGCGGCTCGAACCGCACCTGCACACCGGTGATCTGATTTTTTTCGTGTCCACGCGCAAGAATCTCGATGTGTTTCATGCTGGAATTATCGTGCGCGACGGCGAAAACATCCTCATGCGTCACGCGTCGCGCAGCCAGGACGGTGTTGTAGAGCAGCAACTGACTGAGTTTCTCAAGACAAATCGCATGGCGGGCGTCGTCGTCATGCGGCCGCAACGAGTGAAACGACGAGGTGGGGTCAGTAGCTAAAGCTGCGCGCTGCCAATGAGGCGAATTCCCTGCTCGCGGAGGAGGGATGGTGCGAAGAGGTGGGCTGGAAGGTGAATATCGTCTATCCAAAAGACTACTCATCCGCGAGCGTTCAGAGACTCATCGATGCCGCCGATTCCGATGTCATCTTTATCGGCGATCCGCGTGTGAATATTGAACTCGGACCAGGCATGTTCGATCGAATGGCGCGGGTCATACGTGAAACCGGCGCCGGATGGGTATACGCCGACGCGGCGGATCATCCTCGAATCAACTATCAAAGTGGTAGTATCCGCGACGGTTTCGACTTCGGCCCGGTGGTTGGTGTGTCCGTTGCGGCCGCGCGTCAGTCAGGAATCGCCAACGACTGGAAATGGGGAGGATTATACGACCTGCGGCTGAGGATCTCGGAAAAGCACACAATTGTGAGGATTCCGGAACCGCTGTACATCGCGTCGACGATCGATACACGGCCGACGGATCAACAGCAATTCGACTATGTAGATCCGCGCAACCGTGAATACCAAGTCGAAATGGAAAGCATCGCGACCGCTCATCTGAGACGAATCGGTGCCTGGATGCATCCGCAGTTCAAGGAAGTCCCGGTCACAGCGGAGCGATTTCCGGTAAAAGCCAGCGTCATCATACCGGTGCGGAATCGCGAGCGGACGATTGCAGACGCCGTTCAGAGCGTCCTCAGCCAGCGCACCAATTTTGATTTCAATGTAATCGTCGTCGACAACCATTCGACCGACCGCACGACGGAAATCCTGCGCCGACTTAACGATTCGCGAGTCAAACATCTTATCCCGGAAAGCCGGAACCTAGGAATCGGGGGATGCTGGAACGAGGCGATTTACTCGAGAGAATGCGGGCAATACGCTATTCAACTTGATTCCGACGACCTCTATATCAATGATGACGTCCTTCGCCGCATCGTCGCAGAGCTCGAGGCGGGTCCTTATGCGATGGTCATAGGCTCCTATACGATGGTCGATTTCTCTTTGAAGGAAATTCCGCCCGGTCTTATCGACCATCGGGAGTGGAGTCGCGAGAACGGAAGAAACAATGCGCTCCGCATCAATGGTCTTGGCGCGCCGCGCGCATTCAATACTTCGGTTCTGCGCAGTATCGGATTTCCGAATGTCAGCTATGGTGAGGATTACGCAGTAGCACTACGCATTAGCCGTGACTACGAGATAGGTCGAATTTACGACTCTGTTTATCTTTGCCGCCGTTGGGAAGGCAACAGCGATAACGCACTGCCGCTCGAGGTCGCGAATCGATACGATTTCTACAAGGACTGGCTCCGAACTATCGAGATTCAGGCTCGAGTACGGAGATGATCCGCGAACTGGAAGTATTGTTCGAACGGCAGGCCCGGTCATGGCCGCAACTCGCGAAAGGTATTGAAGGTCTCGCGCGCGCGAAGACGCGAGTGGTACGGATCGAGTGGTTCGATACCTTCATCCGGCATATACCGCACCGTGTGGCCAGCACGACGGCGCGGGTCGACTCAGAGTCGGTCGCGAAACGTCCCTGCTTTCTATGTGCGGGAAATCTGCCGCCGGAGGAAGAGGGTCTGCCATTCGGCGAGTTCACCATCTACTGCAATCCCTTTCCGATCGTGGATCATCACCTCACGATTGCCCACCGTGAGCATCGCCCGCAGCGCATCGAGAGCCAATTCGGAAACATGCTGGATCTCGCCGCTGCCCTGCCAGGATACTTTCTCATTTATAACGGACCGGAATGCGGAGCGTCGGCGCCAGATCATATGCATTTTCAGGCCGGATCGCGAAAATTACTTCCGATCGAGAACGATACCGCCGGCCTGACTGCTGTTACTGTCGCGAACTACGGACGAAACGTATTCGTATTTCGTGAGTATGATCGATCTGCTTTGATCGATCGAATGGATCGCGCGCTCGACCTGCTCATGGAAGCGACCGGAAAGAGTTCAGAACCCTTGGTCAATATTGCGGTCTTTCAGGAGAGCGGTGAGTGGACAACGTATCTGTTCCCGCGGAGCAAGCATCGGCCCGCGGCCTTTTATGCCGGCGAATTGACGGTGAGTCCAGCATCGATTGATCTGTGTGGAATATTTGTAGTGCCGCTGGCCCACGATTTCGAAAAAATTACGGGAGATGCGGTTGCCGGAATTTTTCGAGAGGTAACTCTGGCAGATGAACAGTTTCAGGAAGTCGCCGAAAAACTGGAGAATGCTCGTTGAACGTATCCGTCGGCCTGATTGAGGGACGACCCGCCGTTGAAGTCGAACTGGCCGGCACGTTCACTGATGCTTCGGGCAAGACATACACCGCTGGACGCCATAGATTTACTTCTGAAGTTTCCCTCACTCCCTCGAATGGTGCGGCGTGCGCATTTGCACTCGACGACGTCACCATCGGAATTGGATTTCACTGGGAACGCAAAGAGCGACAGGTATTTCGCGGCGCTTTTCGTCTCATCAAACGAGCAGCCGGCCTGACGGTGATTAACGATGTTTCTCTCGAAGAATATGTCACGAGCGTGATTTCTTCCGAGATGAGCGCATCCTGCCCTCTCGAAATGCTGAAAGCTCACGCGGTAATTTCGCGCAGCTGGCTGTGGTTTCCGAAGGCGAATCCGCCCCTATCCAGAATAGAGCAAGGAAAAAATGTCGATTCCCGTGAACTCATGCGCTGGTACGGACGCGAGGCGCACGCGGATTTCGACGTCTGCGCCGATGATCATTGTCAAAGGTATCAGGGCATTACCAAGGCCTTCTCTCCGGCCGCAGACGCGGCGGTTCGCGCCACCACCGGTGAGTTTCTTCGATACCACGGCGTCATCTGCGACACCCGGTTTTCCAAGTCCTGCGGCGGGATAACTGAACGTTATGCGGTGGCCTGGGAAGACCAAGATATCCCGTATCTTGAGCCGGTCTACGATGGTGCGACGAGACCAAGCTTCGACAACTCCGAGACATGGATTCGCTCCAGCCCGCCCGCTTACTGCAATACGGACGATTCGGAGCTGCTTTCGCGCGTGCTTCCAGGATTCGATCAGGAAACCCGCGACTTCTATCGCTGGCAGGTCGCGTACACTGGCGAGGAGCTCGCTGAACTGATCAGATCGAGAATTGCGGTTGATCTCGGCCCTATTCGCAGCATGCAAGCGCTCGCTCGCGGAGTTTCGGGTCGAATCTATCGCCTCAAAATCACCGGGGAACGCGACTATATAGTCATCGGCAAGGAGCTGGAAATTCGCCGCGCTCTATCGCCCACGCATCTCTATAGCTCCGCATTCGTGGTGGACAACGAGTCTGGCCGTTTCGTGTTAAGAGGCGCGGGCTGGGGACATGGCGTCGGCCTTTGCCAGATCGGCGCGGCGGTGATGGCGAACGGGGGCGCGAACTACACGGATATCCTGCATCATTACTATCGTGGAACCTCAGTCAGCGTCTGATGACCACGCCATCTGCCTGCGCGCCGAACCTGTATTGAACGATTTCGCCGGGTGGCATTATTGCAGCCTGCCGGACTATCTTTCTCGCGTAGAAACAAGCTTGCCCTGACGAAAACATAGGGAACGTGAGATCGCGCAGTCGGCGGGCAAGCGGCGTGCAATGTTGTCATCCGGCCGCTCGTGTTGAAGGTCACGCGGCGTTTGTATCAATGGCGACACCGAATAGTGGACAGTGCGTATAACTTTGAAAATGCTGGTGGAGAGTTGATCCTTTGCTCAAGCGTGTATTGATTGCCAACCGAGGTGAAATCGCGATTCGCGTCGCTCGCGCTGCCGCTGCGCTCGGCGTGGAATCGGTCAGCGTGTACGCCCCCGCCGACGCACTCTCTCTTCATACCCGGGTCACCACGGAATCGCGGGCCCTCGGCAAATCCCAGGAAGCATCGATAGATCCCGTCCGTGCTTACCTCGACATCGAAGCCTTAATCCAGGCCGCCAAGGCGAGCGACTGTGATTGTGTGCATCCCGGCTATGGATTTCTGTCGGAGAATACGGCTTTTGCGCAGCGCTGCCTCGAAGAGGAGATAACCTTCATCGGGCCACGTCCCGAGACGCTCGCCATGTTCGGTGACAAAACTAGGGCGCGCGATTTGGCTCAATCACTCGGAATCCCGGTCATTCTGGGTAGCCAAGCCCTGGCGAGCGCTGAGGAAGCCCTGGCCGTCGCGAAAGCCGTCGGTTATCCGGTCATGCTAAAGGCGGCGGCGGGAGGCGGTGGTCGCGGTATGCGCGCAGTGACCGGGCCCGATGAGATGGGCTCTGCGTTCGCGCGCTGTCAAAGCGAAGCATCCGCGGCGTTCGGCGACGGTTCGGTTTTTCTCGAGAAGCTGGTCGCGCGACCCGGCATATCGAGGTTCAGATCCTCGGTGACGCGCAGGGCAACATCGTTCATCTCTACGAGCGCGACTGTTCAGTCCAAATTCGAAATCAGAAGGTGGTGGAGATCGCGCCGGCGCCGGGACTGGAGGACGGACTTCGACAACGGATCCTTGAAGACGCCATCCGCCTCGCGCGTGCCGCTGGCTACTTGAACGCGGGCACGGTCGAGTTCCTCGTGAATCCTGAGCGCGGCGAGCATTTTTTTATCGAGTGCAACCCCCGCATACAGGTCGAACATACTGTGACCGAGCAAGTTACGGGCATCGACCTGGTCGAGTCTCAGTTTCGCATCGCGAACGGCGAATCATTGAAAGCCCTGGGAATACCCGATCAAGCAGCGATCGAAGCACCGCATGGCTTTGCCGTACAGGCGCGGATCGTCGCCGGCGCTGCCGGAGTGATGAGCGCCTACAAAGAACCGACAGGTCCTGGAGTGCGAGTCGATTCCTGCGGCTATCTCGGATATGCGCTGCCGGCGCAATTCGATCCGATGTTCGCCAAGGTCATCTGCCAGTCTAACTCGACCGGTTCGTTCGCGTCCGCGCTCGATCACACCTTGCGTGCGCTGGATGAATTCCATATCGCCGGATTACCGACGAATCTCTGGCAGTTGCGGGCGATTCTCTCGAATCCGGCGGTACGGCAGGGCGATGCCCGAACCAGCCTTTTCGCAGAGCATCCCGAACTTTCCGCGCCGAACGGCGCAAAGGGGTCGGCCTCGGGCTCGCTCGCGTTCCTCGAACATCAGGCGAGAGTATTCGGCGGCGGCAAAGGCGCATTCACCGTTAACGGCACACACCAGATCTCGACCGGCTTGCCCGTGCCCAACGGCGAGGAGGCAGTCGAAAGTCCGACAGCGGGCGCGCTCATCAAGCTGACAGTCGAGGCCGGCGCCAACGTTGACGCCGGCACCACCCTGATGATCGTCAGCGCGATGAAAATGGAGACGGCAATCAATTCGCCTTGCGCGGGCGTCGTGACCGGCATCAGCCCCAGCGAGATCGGCGCCACAATCGCAGCCGGCCAGATCATTGCGACAATTGCACCGGCTACGCGCAACGGCGATTCAACCGCGTCGCGCACCTATGGCGACGGTACCTGGGCGCCGCTCCTCAACGATGTGCAGTCATTGCAAGCGATCGCCCTTCGTCGACTGGCTCCCGGTTCGAGCGATCCGGGCGTAGTCCGCCAGCGCAATCGCGGCAAACTCACCTGCAGGGAGCGGATCGATCTGCTACTCGACGCTGCTAGCTTCCGCGAGGTCGGCAGCCTCGCCGGCTTCGCAGACTATGACGAGGAGGGGCGAGTCGCGGGCTTCACCCCCGCAAACCACGTCGGCGGCTGGGGCAAGGTCGAAGGCCGCATTGCCGTGGTATGCGCCGACGATTTCACCTCGCGGGGTGGACACGCGGACGGAGCGATCGGCGGAAAGAGCACGCATCTCGATCGACTTTCGCTGGATCTTCGCTGTCCTTCGATCCGTTTGCTCGATGGATCATCGGGTGGCGGCAGCATTGCCGCGATGGTGCCCAAGCAGCAGAAGACCGGCGAGAGCACTGCGCAGGAGAGCTCCGGCACCATCGTTGCCGGTCGGCCCCGCGTATCCGGCGAGGGTGGTTCATTCCTGCCGGGCCATCTCGGCAGCACGATGTACGTGGCACAGCTTGCGCAGGTGCCGGTAGTCAATCTGCTTCTCGGTAGCGTAGTTGGCATCGGCGCGGCAAAGGCCGTCCTCGGCCATTTCTCTGTGATGGTGCGTGATATCGCCCAGCTATTCGTCGCCGGTCCACCGGTAGTGAGTCACGCGATGGGTTACGACATCACAAAGGAGGAGCTGGGCGGTTGGCATATCCATTGCCGAAACGGTTCCGTTGACAATCTCGCGGAGTCGGAGGAAGAGGCTACCGCGATGACGAAGCGGTTCCTCTCCTATCTACCCTCGAGCGTCTACGAAGCGCCTCCTGTGCTGAAGCCTGAGCCTACCGATCCTATCAATCGGCGAGAGGAAGAACTGTTTACCATCGTTCCGCGCAAGCGAACGACCACATTCGACATGCGCCGGGCGATCCGACTGATGGCGGACCGCCGCTCGTTCTTCGAAATCGGACCGCTATGGGGTACCGACCAGATCGTAGGTTTCGTGCGCTTCAACGGCTATCCGCTCGGTGTTATCGCATCTGATAGTCGTCACATTAACGGCGGGGCGCTCACGGCCGACGGCTGTGACAAACTCAAGCGCCATCTCGATCTATGCGACCTGTTCCATGTTCCGGTGCTGAACCTGGTTGATAATCCGGGCTTCGCAGTAGGGCTTGAGCACGAGATCGCCGGCACGATCCGCAAGGGTGCGGAGTGGATGATCGCTTTTGCGCAAGTCGCAGTCCCGATCTTCACCGTCATTATGCGACGCAGCTTTGGAGTTGCCGGCAACAATTACGCGTCGCCACGGAGCGGCGCCAGTGCACGTGTGGTATGGCCTGCCGCCGATGTCGGCGGGATTCCTCCCGAAGGCGGTATCGAGGCTGCCTACAAACGCCAGCTCGCGGAAGCCGCCGACCCCGCAGCCCTGCGGGCGGAGATCAATGCGCGAATCGAAAGCGCGCGGGGACCGATCGGACCTCTTAACCGGTTCCAGATGGAAGAGATGATCGACCCGCGCGAGACGCGGCGCTGGGTCTGCGAATGGGCGGAAAACGCATATCGGATCGTTTCGCAACCCGCCTTGCTCGCGCCGCGCGCATTACAGTTCAGGCCATAGCTCCGCGTTGAGGGACAATTGCCGATGTTCGAGGGCATCGGTCACCAGACGATGTCGCAGAGGCAATGTTCCCGGGAGAACTCCGGTCATTCGGTAGTAATATCATAGGGTTACAGGAACGAAGCAGGCTGGAAGCTTAGTCTTTAGCGTCGATTTCCCGGGAAGTCTGGCACGACAAGCGAATCGCCCACCAATTTCAACGAAATATTAAATCGTAGAAATCAGTGGACAAGATTCGAGATTTCCTCGCCTTTCGTGCAACTCAGCCTCGAATCGAGCGTCTTTCCTTATAAGACCAAGCCGATATTGTGGAGAGATCACCAGGGAGATGAGAAACATCGGCAAATCGGTCGGAAAGGTCGCGGTAGGAACCTTCCTGATTGGCTGCATTTTGACCCGTGCCGCGATTCCGGCGAGGGCCGGACTCGGAGGCGATGCGTCTTCGGTAGAATCCGATGCCTCGTCGTTGGCGGGTAAGATGTCGCAGTCGCCCTCGATACAGGGCGCGGATCAGTCCAGCTCGTACTCCGCCACGTCGTTCGTCACCGGCAAAGGCGTCGCAGTGCGCGAATATTCCGCACGATCCGGCCCGGTATTCGGTGTTGCATGGGAGGGGCGTCGGCCGCCCGACCTGAGCGTCCTGCTCGGTTCGTACTACCCGGAATATACCGCGGCCGCAGCAGCGCATCATGGACCGATTGGGCTCCATCACTCAGTGGTCGTCACTCCTAACGCGATCGTCTATCTCGGCGGCCATATGGGTCATCTGACGGGCCGCGCTTATGCGCCCGGCCTGGTGCCATCCGGGGTCGATCCCGCAGCGGTGGTGAAATGAAGATTGCTCTCGGTCGACTCGTGATAGTAGCCGCCGTATTTCTCGGAACTGGCACGCTCGCGCAACGCGCCGAAGCGACGGCCGCTCCCGTCGCGCATATGGCATTTTCGCGAAAATCGATTGCCTTCGGCGTCGTCAAGGTAGCGACGACCAAATCCCTAATAATCAGAAACACTGGCACCACGGAGGCCAACGTTGCGGTAACCAGTCCGACGACTCCATTTAATATAATGGCCGGTGGCGGGTCGTACTCCCTGGCGCCGAAAGCCTCCACAAAAATATCGGTTGAGTTTGCCCCTACAGCGAAAGGTCCCGTTGAAGGTGAAATTGAGATTCAATGCAATAACTGTAATTCGGCTGCCGATGATAACGGCGTGATCCATCTGCGCGGTAATGCGGACGGGCCGGTCGCGGCGCCCGTCGCAACTCCAACACCTGCTCCTGGCGCAACGCCGACGCCAGGCAGTGCCAATGCCCTGCCAATGTCAGTGACGACAGGACCCTTCAACTCGGTCGACGAGCCTTTCGCATCGGTGACTATTTGTGCGACCGGAACCTCCAATTGTACGACCGTAAACGATGTACTCATCGATACCGGCTCGTTCGGACTGCGCATATTCGGTTCGCAAATCAGCGGCTTGGGAATCACTCCGAATACTGAAGCGGGCGCCGACATCGGAGAATGCGCACTCTTCGGCTCAGGGTCGACCTGGGGCAGCGTGTCGACGGTCGACGTGACAGTTGCGGGTGAACCCACGATTTCAATTCCAATCCAGGTTATAGACGATATCGACGCGTTCGCTCCCGCGCCCCAGGAATGCACGCAAGGATCACAGTTGCTTTCGTCCCCGACCTTGGCTGGCTTTTATGGAATCCTTGGTGTCGGCTCTGCTCCCAACGATACGAACTTCGGCGAGTACTTCGAATGCGCGAATGGAGCTTGCTCCTCCCTTGAGACTCCGCCAAACACTGACATCGTTCAAAACCCGGTATCTTCTTTACCAGTGGACAATAACGGTGTGGTGGTGAGTTTGCCCTCGATTCCTGCCGCCGGCCAGTCGTCCACGAACGGTACGCTCTATTTCGGCATTGGAACCGAAAGCAACAATCAACCGGGCGCCGTGAAGGTTTACCAGGAAAACTCCGACTCCAACAGCCTGGACTTTCTCTACATCAATACGGTCTATCAGGAGAACACGGCGGGCGGTTTCTTCGATACCGGCTCGAACGGGTTTTTCTTCAACAACGCGTCTATTGCTCAGTGCTCAAATGCCTCGGCGTTTTACTGCCCCGCGGAGACCCTAACGGCGAGCGCAACGAACCAGAGCGTTGGTACGGCGGTATCCGGCGTTGTCAACTTCCAAATATCCAATGCCGAAAGTCTGTTTGACTCAAACGATGCGGCGTTTGACAATCTCGGTGGTACGTTCGATGGCAGCAGTACGTACGACGGTTTTGATTGGGGCCTGCCCTTTTTCTTCGGACGATCAGTTTATCTTGGGATAGAGGGAAAATCGTCATCGTTGGGGACAGGACCCTACGCCGCCTATTAGGCATCGTCAGGGCGATCTGAGCGACGCCAATAGCAACTTGTCGCCGATGCATTGAAGTTCATCCGCGGCAGTTTATTTCCGACGACGCAACAGCCACAACACTGGGCATCCGCTAGCAACTCGAGAGAGCAATCTCGTTAGCGTGGACTCGTCAGGAAAAGCGCTTACCCCAGGTATCGAGATAACTCAGCTCGGTAATCGAGCGCCGGACCAACGGTCCATGCCCGCGCCCAACCGGATACCCAATCGGTATCGCGGCTGCGGTGCCCCAAGGCTTTGGAATCTCGAGCAAATCGCAGACCTCGGGCTCACGCTGACAAAGCAACGTCGTCAGGACACAGCCCAGGCCTTCGGCGCGACATGCGAGTAGCAAGTTCTCGACGGCGGGATAAACCGAACCTCCGCCAACTACCGACGGCCGCGCAAGCTTGGAATCGGTAATCGCCATTTGCTCCGGATTGAAGCAGAAGATTGCGATCACCGGGCTCTTTCCGAAGTTCATGGCGAGATAGTCGCCAGAATCTAGCGTGCGCATGAAACGCTTGCGTTCGTTCTCGTCGGCTGGAGCCACTGCCCTGTACATTTTCGCGAACGGAGTCCACACTTCCGAATAGAGATTGCCCAGCCTTTCTTTGAGCCGAGACTCCTTTACGACCAGGATTCGCCAGGGCTGACGATTCCCTCCAGTCGGTGCCCAAGTGGCTGCTTCGAGCACTCGACCCAAGATATGGTCAGGTATCGGGTCAGGCCGCAACCGGCGTACGGCGCGCAACGTTCGCATCGCTTCGTAGATTCCAATTTCGGCCATTTATCCCTCGCGATTGACTATTTGGACATTTCGCGAATCTTTATCGCGGGCGCACCGCGACCAATCAGCATGAGCCTTGTCTTGCCTGAATGAGTACTCAGGTTTCGCCGCGATTGAGAATGCCTTTGTGTTCAAGCTCGCGCACCCGTTCCGACGGGTAGCCAAGGTAGCGCGTGAGAATCTCCTCGTTGTGCTCACCCAGGAAGGGGGCATCGAGTTCGAGCGTTTGACGGAATTCCGAGAAACGCAAGGCGAAGCCGGGCAGTTCGAAGTCTCCCAACAGCCGATCGTGCACGGTGCGAATCGTACCGCGTTCACGCATATGTGGATGGCGCATCGCCTGGGCGACCGAGAGCACCGGAGCGAAGGGTACTCGATGACGCGCAAGCGCTTCCATCGCCGCATCATCACTCGGCATCGCCTCCAACCAATCTTCAATCGTGCGAATCAAGGCATCGAGATTTTTGAGTCGGACGTCGTTAGTGGCGAAGAGTGGGTCCGTGGCCAACTCCGGCCGACCCATCGCAGCGCAGACTTGCGGCCACTGATGCTCTACGACCGCGATGATTAGGTAGCCCTCGCGACTCTTGAAGATTCCAGCAGGCGCCAGGTAATACGCATGGCGGCCGCATCGGGTAGGCACTGTCGCGCCGCCCGAAAGGCTCGTAATCTGCACCGCCGCCTCGTGATAGTGGAAGTAGGTATCGAGCAGCGAGATATCGAGATGCTGTCCTCGACCCGTGCGTTCGCGATAAAGCAACGCGCACGCAACCGCTCCCATGGCATGCGCTCCCGTGCTGACGTCGCCGAACGCGATCATCGGCATGTATGGCGCCTCTCCCGGCTCGCCGCACATCGAGGTGAAGCCGGCGAACGCCTGCCCGCATCCATCATACCCCGTCAGATTAGCCAGTGGCCCGGTTTGACCGAAACCCGAAATGGAACACATCACTATACGAGGATTGAGCGCGCTCACCGCCTCATATCCAAGACCAAGCCGGGCGATGACTCCGGGCGCAAAATTCTCGACTACTACATCGACCTTCGTCACCAAATCCTTGATGATTGCCAAGCCTTCAGCGCTTTTGAGGTCAACGCAGAGACTCCGTTTGCCGCGATTGTGCTGGACGAAATAACCGCTGCGGCCGTTTTTCACGATCGGAATGGCGCGAGTTGGGTCGCCATCGGGAGCGAACTCGACCTTGATTACCTCGGCGCCCATCTCGGCCATCATCAGGGTGCAAGTGGGCCCGGCGACATAACGAGTGAAATCAAGAACCCGGTACCCATCGAGAACATGACGTTGATTGTCGACGCTCATCCTTGTCCTCCATACCAACCGTTGCAGCCGTTAAAACCATCGGCGTAAAGACGCCGTTCTTCTTCTAGCACTGTTGGACCGCCAACCGGCAAAGGGAGACATTTGATGGCCCAGCGCCCTGGCATCGAGAATCGGCGTCGCCATGGAACATCGCGCGGACGATACCCTCGATATCCTTAGAGTTTTGCGAATTTGCGGCGAAGCGGTTTGCGCTTGACAACTCGCTTGCAAATTTTCTAATGGTTGAACCAATGAAGCAGAGGAGCGATTCCGCCCGCCGAGCTGAGACTGTCCCGCGCAAGCGCCCAACGCGGATCAATGACCTGCCTACCCTTGAGCTCGTCAAATTCCGGCCCATCAAAACTACCCGTGCATTTGAGGAGATCGCCGAACAGATTCGCAAGGAACTTTCAAATCGACGGCTCAAAGCCGGAGATCGGCTTCCCCCCGAACGCGCCCTCGCCGAGCAATTCGGCGTTTCGCGAAATACGCTGCGCGAGGCGCTGCGATCACTGGAGAACGCCGGGCTGCTACGACTCCAAAAGGGTGCGTCTGGCGGAGCCTTCGTGCGCGAGAGCACCGGCGATGCGATCATCACCGGCCTTCGCGATATGTTCCACCTGGGCGCGATCCGGCCCGAAGACCTCACTGAGGCTCGCGTGCTGGTTGAGTCGGTAGTGGTACGGATGGCATGCGAACGCGCAACACCTGAAGACATCGCGGCGCTCAACGCGAATATTGAAAAAGCGGAAGATGCCGCACGCGCAAAGATTTATTTTTACGATCAGGCCGCGATTCATCTCGACTTTCATCGCCTCCTCGGACGCGCGACCAAGAATCCCGTGATGGTCATCGTGATCGAGGCTCTGATAGACGTGATGGAGCATTTCATCAAAGAGATCGGACAGAGCAGGAACCGGTGGGTGCTGCCTTCGCGCCGAAGGTTCATGAAGCATTTCGAAGCGCGCGACTGCGATGCCGCCGTGGCCGAGATGGAACAACACCTGGAACGTTTGAATCGCTACTATCTTTCGCTGCTCAAAGAAAAGGATCGTGCCACCGCGGCGAACGAATGAAAGTTGGAACATCGCAACCGTTCGCGACCAAATAAGGAAAGCGCGCAGTCTCGGAGGATCAAATGGGAGAAATTCTTGTAGCGGGAATCACTCACTACCCTCCGCTCGCCGGTCCGGACGAATCGATGGCCTGGATTCTGAAGCGGATGCTGCAGAACCCGCATCTGCCCGAGAAGTATCGCGAACCTAGCGGATGGCCGGCGGCGATGCGCGAGGAATGGGGCAGTGACGAAGGTACGGCTTCCGCAAGAGTGCATCGCGAGCGCCACCTCGTATCACTGCGAAAAGTTCGCGCGGCAATCGACGCGTTCAAGCCTGATTTCATCGTGGTGTGGGGCGATGACCAGTATGAGAATTTTCGCGAGGAGATCGTCCCGCCATACTGCATCTATGCGCACGATGCTTTCGAATACGGCCCGCCGCCCAAAAATATCTGGAACGAAGCTCCGGACAAGAAGTTCCGGGCTCAGGGCGACGTCACGGCCGCCAAACATCTCACCGGCAAACTCCTCGAGTCGGGCTTCGACACTGCCTACTCATACAGACCACTGCATCATCCACTCGGCCACGCCTTTGCAAACGCCCTGCTCTACCTCGACTATGATCGAAAGGGCTTTCCGCATCCCATCATTCCATTCGCGATTAATTGCTATGGCCGCCGGGTGATCGCGCAACACGGCGGACTTCCCGTTTTTGACAACCCTCCGAACGAAGCGCAGCTCGACCCTCCGGCACCGACTCCAGCACGCCTATTCGATCTCGGTGTCGCGACTGCTCGAATTCTCAGGGAAAGCCCATGGCGGGTGGCGATAATGGCGTCGTCCGGATGGTCGCACGCGTTTCTTACCGCGAAAAATTATTTCCTCTACCCGGATACTCCCGCGGACCGTCGGCTGTACGACGCCCTCTGCCAGGGCAAATACGATGAATGGCGCAACTATTCCGCGTCGACCGTTGAGGAATGCGGCCAGCAGGAGCTGCTGAATTGGATGTGCCTCGTTGGAGCCCTTTCCGAGCTCGGGCGTAAGCCCAAAGAGAGCGAGTTCATCGATACGTGGATCTTCAACTCGTCCAAATGTTTCCTCCTGGCGTGAGCCATGAAACTAAAAGACAAGATCGCGATCGTAACCGGCACCAGCCCGAATATCGGTGGCGGAATCGCGGAAGGATTGGCGGCTGAGGGCGCATCAATCGTCTGCGTCGATTCCAGACCCGAAAATGCCTGTGACTGCGCGCAGGCGATCACAAGCGCCGGCGGACGATCCATCGCGATCACTTGTGACGTTACTGATGAAGCACAGGTCGGCGCGGCCGTCGCTCGAGCCCAGGAGAATTTCGGCGGAGTCGATTTGCTGGTGAATAGCGCCGCCTTCTTCAATCGGAAAGGGGTGCTAGAGATGCCATTCGACGAATGGCAGAAGCAGCTCGCGGTAATCCTCGGCGGCACTTTTCTCTTTACCAAGTATGTCGCCAAATCGATGATCGAGCAGCGACGCAAGGGTTGTATCATCAATATCATCTCGACCGCGGGTCATCAGGGTGAACCCGGGAATATCGCCTACTGCACAGGAAAAAGTGGCCTTCTGAACTTCACCCGTTCCGCCGCGATGGAGTTGATTCCATACGGCATCCGCGTAAATAGCCTGACTCCTACCGCGACTGATCCCGCGGAATCGCTCGCTCGCGGTGCGCGATGGGGCCGGAAGACGCCCGACGGTGCGCGCTTAAAAGAAGCGTTCGAGCCGTTTCGATCGCGAGTGGCGATGCAAAAATTGCCCAGTCCGAGTGACTACGCGAAGGCGGCAATTTTTCTTGCCTCGGACGATTCCACGATGATTACCGGAATAGACTTGCGCGTCGATGCCGGCGCGATCGCGCAGTATTGGGCATGGGATCCGTCGCCCAAATAGAATGACTATTTCTCCTGGGAGAACCCCAATGGACAAATCGGCCGAAGCATACATTGTTGACGATCAGGAAGCGGGCCTGTTTCGCGTGAATCGACGAGCCTTCACCGATCCGGAATGTCTTGAACAGGAACGGCGCCGGATTTTCGAAAAATGCTGGATCTATGTAGGCCACGAATCCGAGGTTCCGCACGCGGGTGACTTCAGATCGCGTAATGTTGCAGGCAGGCCCTTGATTTTAGTCCGTGGCGACGACGGTGTGATCCGCGTGCTGTTCAATACGTGCACTCATCGCGGGACGATGGTGTGTCGGCAAAAATTCGGCAACGCGAAGACATTTCAATGTCCGTATCACGCCTGGACATTCAACTCGCGTGGACAATTGATCGGTGTTCCCGGCGAGGAATCGTACAGCGAAGCGTTTTCGCTCGAAAAAATGGGATTAGTCTCGCCGGCGCAGGTCGATAACTACCGGGGATTCATCTTTGCCTGCTTCGATCCCACGGCCCAGAACCTCTATGAGTATCTTGCGGGGGCGAGAGAATATCTCGATCTCGTCGCCGATCAGTCCGAACTCGGGATGAAGGTCGTCGCTGGGCAACAGTCCTACAGCGCCCGCGCCAACTGGAAGTTGCTAGTCGAAAATAGTTACGACGGCTATCACGGGATGCCGACGCATCAGCGCTATTTCAACTATTTGACCGATATCGGCATCGACATGAGACGGCGCGAGTTCTGCCCAATTGCCATATCAGCGACCCTTCGATCTTGGTAATGGTCACGCTGCGGTCGAATATCAGAGTGCTTGGGGAAGACCGATTGCCCATTGGATCACCCTTCGGTGATGATCGCAAAAGTCATTTCGAAGAGGTGCGCAGGCGATTTGACGAGCGCTTCGGCAAGGATCGCGCGTGGCGTATCTGCGAGACCAGCCGCAATCTCGGCATCTTCCCGAACCTGGTCATCAACGACATCATGGCGATCACGATTCGAACCTTTTATCCAGTTTCGCCAGACTACATGGAGGTTAACGCGTGGGCGTTGGCGCCGGCGGATGAAAGCGCGGAGGACTCCGCACTGCGCCTGGATAATTTTCTCACCTTCCTCGGTCCCGGTGGATTCGCCACTCCCGATGACGTCGAAATGCTCGAATCGTGTCAGCGTGGCTTCGTCAATCGTGAGGTCGGGTGGTCAGATATTTCCCGCGGCATGAAGCGGGAGCATCCGTCGATCACCGATGAGCTTCGGATGCGCGCGTTTTGGCGACGATGGAATCAGCTGATGACCGAACCGCAGATTCGGCGATCGAGGAAAGCCGCATGACCACGCCGCCAATTCCCAGCCGTCAGGAGGTCGAAGACCTTTTCTTCAAAGAAGCCGCCTTGCTCGACGAATGGCGGCTGGCGAGGACTGACGCTGCTGACCGAGGACGCTGCTGACCGAGGACGCCGTTTATCAGATCCCGCCGACCGATGTGCCTGAGGGTGATGCGCGCAACACGCTGTTCATCATCGCGGACGATTCGGTACGGATCCGATCTCGCGTGAAAAACAACTACTCGGAAAATCGGCGTGGGCCGAGAATCCACATTTCCGCACGCGGCGAATAATCAGCAACGTGCGCGTCCTCGGGACTGCGGACGATGCGATTCTGGTGACCGCCAATTTTGCGATCCATCGGATGCGATACGAATCAGTCGATACTTATATAGGTCACTACGACTACAAACTGGTTCGTAGCGGTCAGGAGCTGAAAATTCGCGAACGCAGAGCCATTCTCGATAACGAAGCGCTGCGGCCGCACGGCAAGATCAGCTTCATACTCTAAGACTTCGTCGATCGCGAGGACCCATGAACGCCGTCGACATGCACAATCACTACATTGCGCCCGAGATTATCGACTTTCTCTCGCGCGAAGGTAGTCACTACGCGACCCGTATCGTCGACGCCGGAGGCCGTAGATTCTTTCTGATCCAGGAAAAGGCGCTGCGACCCATCGACGGTCCGATCTTTAACGCCAACGCTCGCATTGCCGATATGGATCGCGAGGGTATCGCGATGCAGGCGATCTCCTGCGTTCCATTTCTGCTGTACCCGGATGTACCGAATGACCGCGCTCTTGCGATTGCCCAGGTCAATAACGATGCGATGGCAGCGCTTGCGATCGCTCACTCCCGGCACTTCGTGCCACTCGCGTCGGTTCCGTTGCAGGATCCGTCGGTTGCCGCCCGAGAACTCGAACGCGCGTCCAGGATGAACCTGCGCGGCGTCGAGATTCCTCCCAAGGTCGTCGAACGCCAGCTCGACGACCCTCAATTCGAGATCTTCTGGCAGGCTGCCGAGGCCTTGCGGATGGTCGTCTGCATCCATCCGTTCGAGCCCGCCCCGGTTGGCGCACTTGCGCGATATGCGCTCGGCAATCTCGTCGGGAATCTCTACGACACCGGACTAGCCGCGGCTCTCTTGATCTACGGTGGGGTACTCGAACGCCACCCGAAACTGAGGTTCGTTCTCTATCATGCCGGTGGCACGCTGCCGGCGCTGATCGGACGACTGGACATGGGCTACCGTCTGATGCCCGAATGCAAACAGGCTATTCCCCGTCCGCCATCAACCTACCTGTCGCAGTTTCACTTTGACATCATCGCGCATAGTCGTGAGATGCTCACTCATCTCGTGACTGCGTACGGTGCGGATCGACTAGTAATCGGCAGTGACTACCCTCTTCCGGCCGGTCTCGCCCACCCCGTACAAGAAGTGCGGGCGCTGGGATTGCCGTCTGCGGAAGAGCAGAAAATATTATCCGGTAACGCTCGCGATCTCCTTGACCTGGCACGGTAACGTCAAACGGCAGTATAGCCTCCGTCAACGACGTATTCGGCTCCGGTCACAAACGAGGCCTCGTCGGTAGCCAGAAACAACACTACGTAACCGACTTCTTCGGGACGAGCCGCACGTTTCATCGGCGCCAGCGCCGCAATCGCATCGAGTTCCTTGTCCTCGAAGATGTCGACCATAGGGGTCTTGATCACTCCCGGATGCACCGAGTTCACCCTGATATTATCGGGCGCATATTCGACCGCGGCGGTCTTGGTCAGTATACGTACCGCGCCTTTGCTCGCATGATATGCAGCCGATCCGCCTGATCCGATCAACCCATAGATAGACGAAATATTGATAATCGATCCGGCGCCGCGCTTCTTCATGGCCGGAACCGCGAACTTCGTTCCCAACCACACGCCCTTCTGATTCACATTGATGATCGCGTCCCACTCCTCTTCCGTGGTGTCGCCGATGCCCTTCGTGTTGAGGATTCCGGCATTGTTGACGAGGATGTCGAGTCCCGCGAACTCACGCTCGCAGGCGTCTACGGCGGCGCGCCAATCATTCGCCCGCGTCACGTCCAGGTGGCATGGCAAAGTAACCCGCGCACCCGCATTGCGATTGATCTCGTCGGCCAGCTTGCGAGCGTCGGCGTCGAGCACATCGCCGATAACCACCCGCGCCCCTTCGTTGATGAACAGCTTCGCTTCGGCAGCCCCCTGGCCACGTGCACCACCGGAAATCAAAGCGACTTTTCCTTTCAGACGATCCATCTCTCCATCCTCTACAACAAAACGAATAGTTAGTACCGAGATCTAGCGTCTCTGACAGTTTTCTCGCGCGCGAGCGCACAGGGTTGCTATAATGCCTTCCTGATTGCACACGCCCGACCATGCAGGCGAGCGACCTCATTCGCCGCTCGACCGCCCTGCGCTACGATCCTGTCGAGCCGCCTCGCGTCGCCGATAATCGCGACCGGGTCGCTTCTAGTCGGTGCTACTTCTTCTCCTCGTCAAAAACAGATTTCGCTACAGCGGCCGCCGTCACCGCCGTCGGCCATCCGGAGTAGAAGGCCAGGTGCGTGATAATTTCGCTGATCTCGTCCTTGGTCACCCCATTAGCAAGCGCACGGCCGATGTGCCCGCGTAGCTGTTCCGGACGATATAGCGCTGTTAGCGTCGCGACCGTTATAAGGCTGCGATCGCGCTTGGACAATCCTGGGCGTTCCCACGTCACCAAAGAGAACTTTCTCGGTGAGGTCTAGGAGCTTGGGCGTTACTGCACGAAGTGTTTCCCTTCCGGATCTGACGATGGCCGATCGGGCATGGCGGTTCCTCCAATGCTGACTCGCGTTGAGACTTTTCCGTGGCTCTATCCGAGATGCGCTGCTTTCGTCAAACCGCCCGACCTCAGGCTGCGGCCACGCTTGCCGACGACGATGAAATTGAGGGCCATTCAGCACAACGCAAAACCAAAGCGCCGAGGCCATCATGATCGTCGATACTCATGTCCACGTCGTCTCTGAGGATCAGCTAAAGTATCCCAGACAGGTGACTCCGGGGGCGCCCGGCGAATGGGTGCGAGACATGTCCGCCACGATGCTCGTTGCGCTCAATGCGCAGGCCGGAATCGATAAGACCGTGCTGGTTCAGCCTTACAGCGCGTATCGATTCGATAATAGCTATACCGCCGATTGTGCTACCGATCATCCGGCCGCTTCGCCAGCGTATGCATCCTGGACCCGTTGGAAGATAACGCGGCGGACAATTTGACCTACTGGGTGAAGGATCGCGGGATGCGCGGCTTGCGCCTGTTCACCACCACGGAAACCGAGGGCACCTGGCTCGACGATCCTCGCACCTTTCCAATCTGGGGACCGCGCCGCCATCCTCGGTATCCCCATCTGCATAATGGCGCTGTCCTATCAGATTCCGCGAGTGCGTAACGTGCTGAACGCTTCCCCAACGTCACGGTAGCGCTCGAATCATCTGGCCAGTACCGCGAGTGAGCGCGGGTCCGCCCTACGACGCCACGCAACCGCTATTCGATCTGGTCGGCTTCTCCAACCTCTATTTGAAGTTTTCGAGCGTCAATCTTTACGCGGCGTCGAGAGGCAAAAGTAATGTCAGGGAGTTTTTCAGCCCGGCTGCTGGACTGCTTCGCGCCGCCCGCATGGTGTGGGGCTCAAACTTTCCCGCCACCAACGATCGCGGTCTCAAGGAACAATACGAATTGGCTCGCAACGAACTTTCCTTGTTCCGGAGGATGACCAACATCGACTCTTTGGCGACACTGCGCTGGGACTCTGGCCCTTCTTGCGCTAGTTGCTAGTTTTCACCGCCGCCGAGGAAACATGTATAGAGCGATTGGCTCGATGTCGATGTCCTCCACTGATACGAAAAGTAGATACCCAACCGGACCTGGTAACGTACTTGATAGCAGTCACATAGCCATATCGAGTCTGGTAATATCCGACGGCGATCATAATGCCGCGCTCAGAATCATTGTGAGGAAATCCAGCTTCTCCGCGCAGAAGGGCGAATGAACAGACGATCATTCTTGAAAGCAGCCGGATCGGCGGCCCTCCTGCCGATGCTACCCCACCGCCTCTGGGCGGGTACGAATTTTCGCCGGCGTCGCCCTTCCGATGCCGCATGGCCATCGCAGGCCGCGTGGAAGCGGCTCAATGATGCGGTCGGCGGCAACTTGAAGCCCGTCAATTTTCCTCTTTCGGTGCTCAAAACCGATCCGTCGGGCGACGCCGCCAGAGCTCTCTGGAGAACATTCGAAATCCGTACTATATCGGTGACCAGCCCGGCCTCACCCAGACTCTGGGATGGGTCGAGGCATGGGCGAGCAAGCCAAGCGTCTATGCCGTCGCGGCGAGAAATGCCCACGACATTGCCGAGGCGGTGAACTTTGCCCGCGAAAACGAGCTGCGACTGGCGGTAAAGGGCGGCGGCCACAGCTACCAGGGCACCTCCAACGCGCCCGACTCGCTGCTGATTTGGACGCGCCACATGAACGATATCGCGATGCATGACCGCGTTCGTTCCGCAGGGATGCGCTCACCTCCTCAGACCGCAACCTGCCGTGACCCTGGGCGCGGGTTCCATGTGGGTGCAGGCCTACAATGCGGTCACGACTAGGGCTGGAAAATATGTGCAAGGCGGCGGATGCATGACGGTCGGCGTTGCGGGCCTGATTCAAGGTGGAGGTTTTGGCAGTTACTCCAAACATTACGGACTCGCTGCCGGAAGTTTGCTTGAAGCCGAAGTTGTCACCGCCGACGGCCAAATTCGCCTCGCCAACGCATGTACTAATCCCGATCTGTTCTGGGCGTTGAAAGGCGGCGGAGGCGGTAGCTTCGGCGTCGTCAGTAGGATGACCGTGGCCTCGCACAACCTCCCTGATTTCTTCGGCGCCGCCAATATGACGATCAAAGCGGCGTCGGATGATAGCTATCGGCGTCTGATCCGCGAGTTCGTGAGTTTCTACCGCGATCATCTTTTCAATGAGCCATTGGGGAGAACAGTCTCGCGTAGGTCCCGACAACACGCCTCGTCGTCAACATGAACTTCGGGGGTTGGATTCCGATCAGGCCAAAAAGGTCTGGAAGCCGTTTCTTGACTGGATCGCGCTTTCACCCCAGGCATATTCGATCGAAGGCCGCGTGGTTATCGGCGGCATTCCAGCGCGGCGATGGTGGGACTTTCAATGGTGGGCCAATCACTGGCCCGAAATAGCCTTTCCCAATCCAGATGGCAGCCTTCTGACGCTCATTGTTGGATGAATCCCTCACCTACTTGATGAAGGAGCCCGTTTCCAACTGGATAAGCGGCCCGGTGCGGGGCCGAACAACGCCTGGTGGGACGGCAATACCGGCGGAGGATCGCCTGGTTCATTTGGGCTTACGAGTCGCTGTGGTTGCCCGCGTCGCTGCTCGAGGATAATTCGCAGGAACGTCTCGCCGACGCGTGGTTCGCAGGCTCGCGCAATTCGTACATCTCACTCCACTTCAACAAGGGGCTCGCCGGAGCGCCACCCGAGGCCCTCGCCGCGGCCGCGAGGATACCGCTACGAATCCCGCCGTGCTGACCGCGTTTGCATTGGCGATGTTCCGGCAACGGTCAAGGGCCCTGCCTATCCCGGAATTCCCGGACACGAGCCTTCGCTCGGAGACGGCAGAAAGGCCGCGACCCAAATTCATCGGGCATGAATCAGCTCCGCGCCTTGGTCCACGGTCGTGGGTTCCTATGTCAGCGAAAGTAATTTCTTCGAGAACGGATGGCAGCAATCATACTGGGGCAGCAACTACCCTCGCCTCGCCGAAATCAGAAGAAAATACGATCCGACGGCCTCTTCATCGTCCATAACGGTGTAGGGCTCGGAACAATGGAGCGCGGACGGCTTCACCAGGTTATGAATTTGGGCCGGCGAGCGCCCGACTCACGTCTCACACCCCGAGATGCTGCATGAACCAGTCGCGCGCGGTCCCGCTTGCCTGCTCGAATTCCTTCACGTACGCGTCGAAATGACCGCCGCCCAGGACCAAGCAGACGCTTGGGCTCGAGCGCGCGATTAAACGCGATGAATGCTTCCTCCCAATCGCCAGGTGATCCTGAGCCGCGATCACCAGTCAGCAGGGAGTCGGGCTGATTCGATCGATATAACTGGCTGGCTCGTACTCGCCCAACATTTCGATCGTCCGCAGGGTCACCTCGTTCTTCCCAGACGGGGGCGCGGGTTTTGCCCGTGGCCGTGAACCAGTCCCATGAATCCGCCGTGGGCAATGCGGCGACCCCGTTGGGCTCCGACGTCACCACCGGCACCATCGTAGGTGCGGCGCCGCCCAGGCGCGCCTCGCGATCCATATCGAACTGCTCGCGCAACGGCGCAGCCATGTCCGCGCGCACCAGCCGCTTCAGGTTGCGCGATCCGCTGACCAGCGGGACCTGCGAGACCACGCACTTCACCCGCCGATCGATCGCCCCGACCACCAGCGCATGCCCTCCGCTGTAGCTCGAACCCCACACTCCTATACGCATCGGATCGATCTGCGGCTGGCGTCGCAGCCAGGTAATCGCGTGACGATAGTCGCGCACCTGCGCCCACGGATCGATCTCCTGCCGCGGCATGCCGTCGCTCGCGCCGAAATTGCGATTCGTGGAACACTAGCGCGGCCAGACCCGCCTCCGCGTAAACTTCGGCGAAACGGTCGAGATACATCTCTTTCACCGCCGAAAATCCATGCGCCATCACGATTCCCGGCACGGCCTTCGACACCCGCTCCGGCAAATAAAGCCATCCGCGCAGTACGCAACCTTCGGCATTGATCTCGATATCTCGCCGCATATTGTTCACCCGCTCGCCGCCTTGTTCGCTGTCCGCCGTTTGTTCAGCCGCACCGGATGATAGACGATTCGGCCGACCGCTGAAAAGCGCGACCACGGCTTCCCTCGGCCTCTGCATACTCGTCGCTAAACGACGACCGCCGCGCGTGCATGCGAATCGGTGATTTGGTAGGTTGGCCGCGAATCCAACCGAGGTGCGAGATCTTGCGGGTTGTTCTTATCGGCAAGCGGCGTTCGCCGAGAAAGCTCTGGAAACGCTGCATGCGCGTGGCGAGGAAATCGTCCATGCCTTCGTGCCCCCCGACGCCCCGGGCTCGAGACCCGATCCGGCAAAGGCCAAAGCGGAACAACTCGGGTGCCCCTGAGTCAACCCGCGTCATTTCGCGGCGAGGCCGCATTGGATCACTTCAAGTCGCTCAACGCCGATCTATGCGTGATGGCGTTCGTCACGATAATTGTTCCCGAGCGTATCCTCTTCGCCCCTCGCTTGAAGACGATTTGCTTTCATCCGTCGTTGTTGCCGCGCCATCGCGGCGCCAGCGCGATCAATTGGGCGATTATCCAGGGTGACGCTGAAACCGGCGTCACCTGGTTCTGGCCCGATCGCGGTATCGACACCGGCCCGATCCTCCTGCAGCGACGCGTACCGATCGGCCCGCAGGACACGACCGGCTCGATCTACTTCAACACGCTCTTCCCTCTCGGCATCGAGACCCTGACCGAAGCGCTCGATTTGGTCCAGGGTGCGAATCCCCCAGCCATCGCGCAGGACGAGCGGCAGGCGACCTACGAGGCTATCTGTCGCGACGAGCACGCTCGTGTCCGACTTCTCCAAATCGGCCCGCGAGGTCCACAATCTCGTCCGCGGATGCGATCCGCAGCCTGGCGCCTATCGTCCCCTGGGCGGCCGTAATCTCCGCCTCTACGACGCCCTCCTCGAATCGACCGAAAGCGACCGCCCGCCAGGCACTATCGTCTCTATTGACGCCAACGGGATGCGCGTAGCGCTTAGGGGAGCGACGATGCTGGTTCGGCGGGTACGCCTCGACCCGAGTCCCAAAAGTCGCGCCTGCCGACCTCGCCGACCTCACCACTTCGACTCGACTCGAATAAGCGACCGACCCGCCGTCGATCGCATTCCGGCTTATATGGCGTTGCGGCGCCGCGAGGACTAAAATACAAGCTGGCCTGTGGTGAGGACGTGTGCGGCGGCGCTGGCCTTCTGCTTCATTCCGCGCAAAGGGGAGACGCAGATGAGACTGTGCGTCGGGACGGCTAAGGGTATCGTTATCCTCGAATCCTGATCGTCGCGCGATTCCTGTGATGGTTTTGGCGGATTGGCCTCGGTCTGGGCCTTGGCACAGGACAGTGCGGACCCCGGTTTACTGTACGCCGGGTCGATGCATAACCATCACGCTGGAGCGCACGCGGCAAGTCTGCGGTTGCGCGTTCGAGCGACGGCGGCCCACCTGGATCGATATGACTCCCGGAACTATTCGTGACGAAGACGTCTCGGCTATCGGGACTCCACCCGACGCTCCGGGCGAAGTATTTATCGGCACCTCGCATGCGCGCCTGCTTCACAGCAAGGACGGCCACAGCTTTCGCGAATGCGCGGCGTTCCAGAAGCTGCCCGGCCGCGACCGCTCGACCTTTCCACCGCCTCCTCATATCCCGCACGTACGCTCGATAACCTTCGACCCGCACAACCCCGATACCATGTACGTCGGAGTCGAGGAGGGCGGGGTATTCCGCTCACGCGACCGCGGCAAGAGCTTCGAGCCCCTGAACCACAAGATCTACCCCGACGTTCATTGCATCGTGGTCGATACCGAGGATTCGCGCCGCCTCTACGTCACCACCGGACGCGGCGTCTACCATTCGAACGACGCCGGCGCCTCCTGGACGTATGTCCGCGGCCTCAGCCGCTCCTACACGGTGCCGCTGCTGGTTCGTTCCGGGCCCGAGGCCCCAATCTACACCGCAGCTGCCGCCGGCCCGCCACCGCTATGGTCGATGGGCGCGGTGGGCGCCGACGCCCTGATGTTCCGCAGCGAGGACCGGGGTAATACCTTCCGCACCATCGCGTCCGGCGACGGCTCGACGCACGCCACGCGCGGAATGATTATGCGATAGTCGCCGCGCCGGATAACGGCACGCTGTTCGGGGTACTCAGCGACGGCAGCGTAATCCGTGTCGACGAGCATACAGAGGAAGTCACCCCGATCGCCGAAAAGCTGCCGCCGGCCTACGACCTCGCGGTCTTACCGTAAATTTGCCCTAAATTTGCCATAAATTCCCCGTAAGTGGCGCCGTCAATCCGACGCAATCTACCCGGGACCTGCCCCTATCCGCCTCAAGGCGGCGACGCCTGGACGTGCGCGGTTATTGCCACGATCGTAATTTCGTCGCCACCCGGACCGTACGACCAGAAAACGCGAAGCGGCGTCGGGCTGCGGTTTTGCGCGTAGGCTTCGTAAACTCTCTGCTGATTCGGTCCGGAGAGCTGCGAATAGGGATGCGTATGCAAGCCCGGATGACACGGATCCCGCTCCAGGCATCCGAGGGTATGCACTGCCCTGAGACGCTGGGCAGGCGACGGATCGCGCAAACAGTCGGCGAGGTCCGCCTTGGCCTGATTAGTGAACCGAAGGCTGAAGGCCGACCCGCGCTAATCACTCGACTTCGTCGTCCGCATACTTGTCGAACAGCCCAGGTCCTCAGTTCCTCTTTGGCCGCCTCGCTGAGACCGCGACCGACCTTCGCCAGGGCTTGGCGGGCTTCTTGTATAGCCACGCCTCGTATAGCGGCACGGAGACGACGGCGACAGCAGAGCTGCCCCACCTCGTTAACGTGGACGGAGAAGCGCAACCCTTCCGTATTCTGAAATAGTCCCTTGATCGATTCGAGCGCCTTGGTCAGGGAGATTCGATTGCGGTCGTCCATCGCGACTTCGCCGACAATCTCAAACCTGATCGCTCAGAATAGTTTCGTTGTTCGCCATCCCGATTACCCATTTTCCCACATGTGGCAATACACCATAAAATGTTTGAGCAGCAGCAGCAGCCGTCGTTAATTGTCCAGATGTAGGTATATTGTTTAATATTATAAAAGTCATTAGCTCAAAATTCATTGGGTTCTGACCACCAGGAGCAGCAAATAAACCACGACCAGCCAAACTGCCAGCATTTCCGTTATTACCAGTTACAACAGATGAGCCAAATTTTACATAACTCGAAGTGGTATTATCAATCTGGCTTCATATCTTCCCCAGGAATTAACGGTAGCAGTGGCAGGACCGACAACACCTCCAGAATAATATATAAATTTGCCGCCAGCTTGTGCATAAACGACCATTTCAGATGAGCCGTCAGCTGTAAGTAATACTTGACCACCCGGCGCTGTTAATAGTCTTCCAACACCCAAAAGAATAGTAGGTGTGGTTCCTGGTGCCGGTAATACTAATGTATAGATCCAGTTTGACTAATCGAAAGACCACCTAAACCGCCACCAACAACTCCGGCGTGCCCATTAAGCCAGCAGAAACAGTGCCTAAACCGTTAGTCGCTGAATGTTCAGTTACATTTACTCCATTACCACTTTGATCTGCCCATGCATTTACAACGGATCCTGTAGTAGTTAATCCTAAATCAGATCTCAAATACATAAAACGCCGGTGAATAGAGAAACCAAAATTACCGGTAAAGGTAGCAGGAACATTATTATCTTCGATATAGTTATTATAAGCGCCAGTTAAAGGTCCGCCAATGTCTTCAATATAGCCGGACATTTACTGCCCAGCTTTGATTTGTATTCTCTCCGTTAGAACTATCGTGCCTCCGGAAACAGTAAAGACTACTCTCATAAAGCGATACATAGTATTTGAGTAATTCCACATTAAAGGACTACCCAAAGACGAAGCCTGCGAGCTATTAGCGATCGTTACCCAATTAGTTAAGCCAGGATAAGTAAGAGCATAATCAGTCGGAGTTTCAATATCGTTACAAGCCTGAAGAGTGAAAGTGCCAGTTCCAGATCCAGTCCAAGAGGCAGTTACACTAAAACCATAAACATGCTTTAAGCTTATTGGGTTAGATGTAACGCTTGCTGAAGTGTTGTAGCCGTCAATTGGCAAACTCGAAATGTTATCTGTGGGCACAATGCCAAGGCTCAAACGCATGATTAATCCTTAAATTAAATAGGTAAATGTAAAATAAAGGCTATCTACCTTAATATGTAGGATTATTGATATATAGATGGAGGATGTTTTATCTGTATTTAATTAATAACAATTTCAACGACTTTTACTATGTTGGATATACGAAGAATCCAAGAGATTCCGCATGAATAAACATCGCAATCCGTCAGAAAGAGAGCAACATAAGCATTTATATAGAGCTATGGCTGCACATGGTAGAGATAATTATCACATGACGGTTTTAAAGAGCATGAAACATTAGAGTCAGTTAAGCGGGCCGAAACTGAAGTGATTAAAATGTTCCGGATACAAATGTTAATTTATATAATCATTCAAATGGCGGTGAAGGTGGGATTTCTTTGGTTTAAAACATACGGAAGAAAGTAAGCGTAAACGGTCGAAGCTCATAAAGGAAACACGGCCAAAAAAGGAACTATATTAACTCAAAATATAAAGCGCAAATTAGTGAAACATTAAAAGATAGAGGAATACAGCCGACAGAGCAAGCAATAGAAAAAGCAGCAATTGTTAATAAAGGAAATCAATATAGAAACAGTGCGGTTATTGCTATTGATGAAAATGGCATAGAAACAGTTTTTAAATCTAATAAAGCTGCGTCAATTGCTCTCGGTATTCATAGTGGTAATATAGGCCAATGTAAAACCGGTAAACGAAACTCGGCAGGCAGCTACCTAAACGTTTTAAATATGCTAATTAGCTCTTCTGCATTCCATATGATATTTTTTGATTATCAGTTAAGAAGCTTGGCATTTCCGA
>CAWDQC010000059.1:0-54181 GCA_963804355.1 uncultured Pseudomonadota bacterium
ACTGTATCGCTGGCAGTGGTGGTCTCGAGCGTTTTGCCGAGCACGACTTCCGAAATCAGGTCGGTCGCATGATGACCGATGATCTGGCATCCGATTACTTCGCTGTATTCTTTGCTGGCGACGATTTTGACGAACCCTCGGTGTGATTGACCGCGACCGCCTTGCCGTTGGCTCGAAACGGCATCGTCCCGACTTTGACCTCGATACCCCTGGCGCGGGCCTCGGCCTCGCTGAGACCGACCGTTGCTACTCCCGGTTCGCAGTAGGTACATCCGGGAATCGAGAGCAGATCGAAGCCGGGTGCGCGCACGCCTGCCATTATTTCGACGGCAGCGACGCCCTCGGCCGACGCCTTGTGTGCGAGCAGAGGCGGACGCGCGACGTCACCGATAGCATAGATGCTGGGGCAGGTGGTGCGGAACGAGTCGTCAATTTTGATGAAGCCGCCGCGCTCGAACTTCGATGCCGGCCTTTTCCAGACCCATGCTCGCGGCTCAACGGTCTGCGGCCGACCGCGACCAGGACGGCTTCCGCTTCGATCGTGTTTGGGCTTGCCTTCGGCCTCGAGCGCGACGGACTCCATGCCGTTGCCCTTGCGCGTCATCGACTTGTAAGCCGTGACCGAGCATCAGGTTGACGCCGCGTTTGATGAAGGCCTTGCGCAACTCCTCCGCAATTTCAGCGTCGAAGCCGGGAAGCATCTGCTTTTCCAATTCGACGATCGTCACCTTCGCGCCGAAGGCCTGGTAGAAGTAGCCAAATTCGGCACCGATCGCGCCGGCGCCGATGATGACGATCATTTCGGGCATGCGATCGTAGATCAGCGCCTCGTGGCTGGTCATGGCACCGTTACCCAGGGTCATTCCGGGAAAGAGCTTTTCGCCGGAACCGGTAGCAAGGAGGATACGTTCGGCCTCGATGGCCTCGGCCGGTGGTGCGGACTTTCCGGCGACCGGAGCCAGAGCAACGGTGTGAGGTCCGGCGATAGTCGCGGTGGCCTCGATATAGTCGACCTTGTTCTTGCGCAGCAGGAAGCGGACGCCCTTGGAGAGCTTGTCGGCGGCCTCGCGGCTGCGCGCGATCACGCGCTTGAAGTCGAAGCGATCTCGCCGGTTTCGATGCCATGTTCCTTGGACGCACCGCGAATCGATTCCATGGTCTCGGCCGAATCGAGCAGCGCTTTGGAGGGGATACATCCCCAGTTGAGGCAGACGCCGCCGGGCAGGTCACGTTCGATAACGGCCACGCGCATTTTAAGCTGGCTGGCGCGGATCGCGGCGACGTAACCGCCGGGGCCCGAGCCGATGACCACAAGATCGTAGCGTGAGTTAGCCAACTTTTACCCCATATGGCGGCCTGACCCCGGCTGAGTGGCGAGAGTCATCCGCAAGACGCGCACAACCTGCGTTTAAACCAGCAGGCTGGCCGGGTTTTCGAGAAAGCGTTTGATCTCGTTGAGGAAGCGCGCGCCGATAACGCCGTCGATTATGCGATGGTCGCATGCCACCGTCATCATCATGGTCTTGCCGACGCCGAGCTGGCCGTTACGCACGACCGGGCGATCCTTGATCGCGCTAACGGCGAGAATCGCGGCCTGCGGCGGCACGATCACGGCGGCGAAATGTTCGACGCCGAGCATCCCCATGTTCGAAATCGTGAAGGTCGCGCCTGAGAGATCATCCGAAGTGAAAACCACCGCGTGCAGCCTTGGTAACCAGGCGATGGGCGGCAGCGGCAATTTCCGGCAGTGACAGCCGTTCGCAATCGTGAATCACTGGCACGATCGAGACCGTCCTCGACCGCAACCGCCATCCCGATATTGATGTTGGGAAAGATGATGACGCCGTCATTCTCGAAACTCGCGTTCATCCGCGTGTAGCGCGTCAGTCCGAGCGTCGTCGCCTTGATAATGATGTCGTTGTAACTGATGTCTTCTTCGAAGAGCTCGGTCGCCTCGAGCGAATTCTTGAGCTTGACCGCCTCCTCCATGTCGACCTCGACGGTGACATAGAAGTGGGGGATTTCGCGCTTGGACTGCGCCATGCGATTGGCGATGGTCTTGCGCATTTTCGAAAGTTCTTCGCGCGTGCCGGGTAGTCCTTCGCGTGGCGCGATTAACCGGCGAAACTTGAAGAGCTGCTGGTCGCGCAGGAAAGTATCGACGTCGCGCTTGGTGATGCGGCCCTCGGGGCCGCTGCCCTGGACATGCGCAAGGTCGATCCCGGCCTCTTCGGCCGCGCGCCGCGCGAGCGGCGATGCGCGGAATTTGCCACCGCCCTCTGTCGTCGCCGGTGTCGTCTCGTGAGCCTCCGCCGGCACCGTGATGGTCCGCGGCGGAGGCGCCGCGATAGCAGTCGGAGCCGCCGAGGGATGCGCGCTAAGAGCCGGATGCACCTCCGGCAGCGGCTGGATCAGGTTCGCGCTGCGTGGGAATGCGCCGCCGTCGGATTCATCCTCCGCGGGAGGCGGCGATTCTTCGGGTGTCGCGGCCGCGCGTTTGCGCCGGACCGGTCGTAGCGGGACCGCCTGCGCTACCGGTTTGGCCTCCACCGCCTGGGTCGCGCCGTCGTCGTCGGATACTTCCTCCGCGGCGCCGCCGTCGCCCGACGGAGTGGCTGCTTTCGCCGCACTGTCATTCCTGGCCGTCGCGCGATCGTTGGAGGTTGCCTCCGCGGGCTTGTCGCCCGCACCGCGCAGGATCGCGATTACGGCGCCGACGCGCGCGGATTCGCCCTCCTTGAGGCGGATCTCGTCCATCACCCCGTCGTCGAACGACTCCATCACCATGTCGGCCTTGTCGGTTTCGACTTCCGCCAGGGCGTCGCCGTGATGGACCGCGTCGCCAGGATGCTTCAGCCAGCGGATGATCTTGCCCTCCTCCATCGTATCGGAGAGCTTCGGCATCGTTATCTCATTGCTCATCGCATTCGCGCTTGACGGTTGGCGGAGGACGGCACTCTAGATGAGGCGTTCCGCGACCTTGACGATATCGGCCGCGCTCGGCAAAGCCGCGCGCTCGAGCCGGGCGTTGTACGGAATTGGCGTGTCGAGAGTTGCCACGCGCTCGACCGGGGCGTCGAGATGGTCGAAGGCGGCCTCGTAAATCTGTGCGGCAATTTCCGCACCGGCGCCGCCCGTGCGCCATCCTTCGTAAACTATGATCACCTTGCCGGTCTTCTTGGCGGATTCTACCACGGTGCCGATGTCCAGGGGATTGAGCGTGCGCAGGTCGATTACTTCGGCGTCGATTCCTTCGTTTTCCAACGCGTCGGCCGCCGCAATCGAGTCGTAAACGCACTTCGAATAAGACACCAGGGTGACGTCCTTGCCGGGTCGGAGAACGTTGGCCTTGCCCAGCGGAATGAGGTATTCGCCGTCCGGCACCTCACCCTTCACGCCGTAGAGCGACTCGTGCTCGAGGAAGACGACGGGGTCCTCCTGGCGGACGCAGGTCTTGAGCAGACCCTTGGCGTCGGCGGGAGTGGCGGGAATTACCACGCGCAGTCCCGGGCAGTGCATGAAATAGGCTTCGAGGCTCTGGCTGTGCTGCGCGCCGAGTTGATGGCCCGCACCCTGGGGCGCCCGAATCACGATCGGAACGTTGGCGTGACCGCCAAACATGTAATGGATCTTCGCGGCGTTGTTGATGATTTGGTCGATCGCCAACAAACCGAAATTGATCGTCATCAGCTCGACGATCGGCTTGAGCCCGCCCATCGCGGAGCCAATCCCCGATCCGACAATCGTCAGTTCCGAGATCGGCGTGTCGCGGACGCGCTTTTCGCCGTAGACCGCCAGCAGGCCGTCGGTAACCTTGAAAGCGCCGCCGAAGTAGCCGACCTCTTCGCCCATGATGAAGACGCGCTCGTCGCGATCGAGTTCCTCACGCAACGCCTGGTTGAGCGCTTCACGATAAGTTATCAGAGCCATCGCCGCATCACCTCTTCCACCTACTCGGCGTAGACATGCTTGCCGATTTCGTCGAGCGGGGCTTCGGGGCTTTCTTCGGCGAACTTGACGGCGTCGTCGATCACCGCGGTGACATCCTTGTCGATCTCGTCGAGGCGCGATTCGTTGGCGCGTCCGTCGTGCAGCATCTTGCGACGCAGGTTCTTGATCGGGTCGCGCTCCTGCCAGATACGCTCTTCACGACGTGAGCGGTATTCGGCCGGATCGGACATCGAGTGGCCGCGAAAGCGATAGGTCACGGCTTCGATCAGCGAAGGACCGTCGCCCTCGCGAGCGTGTGCGGCGGCTTCCGTAGTCGCACGGTAAACCTCGAGCACGTCCATTCCGTCCACGCGCACGCCGGGCATCTTGTAGGGCTCGGCGAAGCGATAGAGTTCTTCTTGGCAGATGGCGTTTTGCACCATCGTGCCCATGCCGTAAAAGTTGTTTTCGCAGATGAAGATCACGGGGAGCTTCCACAGCGACGCCATGTTCAGACTTTCGTGGAAGGCGCCCTGGGGCAGCGCACCGTCACCGAAGAAGCAGCAGACTACCTCAGGCTCCTCCTTATAGAGGATCGAAAGGCCCAGTCCCGCGGCCAGCGGCAGTCCGCCACCGACGATCGCGTAGCCGCCCATGAAGCGCATGTTCGGATCAAACAGATGCATCGAGCCGCCGCGCCCCTTCGATAGTCCCGTGGTCTTGCCGAACAACTCAGCCATTACGCTTCGCGGCGAGGAACCCTTGGCCAGGCAATGGCCATGCTCGCGATAAGTCGAAACGACGTAATCTTTGTCGTAGAGTGCGGAGATTGCGCCGACCGCCACCGCTTCTTCGCCCGCGTACAAATGGCAGAATCCGGTGATCTTGCCGCGCGAGTACATCTCGGCGGTCTTCTCTTCGAAGCGCCGGATGAGAACCATCCGCCGGTAGAGGTCCAGCAGCTGACTTTGGTCCATCGTCAGCAGGGCGCGTTCAGCGACGTGTTTGTCACGTTCCAAGGCCATCGCAACACCCCCGAGGCGCCTTGAAATCGACGCCTACATCATCAGTTAAACACTAACGCAAACGTCACGATAGGGTAAGCGAGCAGAGCCGACGGGCGAACGGTGTCGCGTTGTGCACTCGCTACGTAACGCCCGCTTGAGCGACAGGGGAATCTTATCGTCTCTACGCCGGTGCATAAGCGGGACAACTCCGACGGCTGTGGAAAAACTTGCCGCGCATCTGCCTAAACCAGAGATCTTAGAACAACTTGCGCTGGGCGGCGTCCCATACCGGGGCGAATGATCGGCGATGAATAGGGGAGGGGCCGAGGCGATCGAGGGCGTCAAAATGGTCCGCGGTGCAGTAACCTTTGTGTTGTGCGAAGCCGTAGCCCGGGTACTGAACGTCCAGCTCCACCATCATTCGATCACGGGTGACCTTGGCGATGATCGAGGCGGCGGCGATACAGAAGCTCTTGCGATCGCCACCGACGATGCGCGTCTGCGGCAGCTTGAGCTCGGGGATGCGCCGGCCGTCGACCAGCACGTGATCGGGTGCGCGGCACAGCGCCGCGAGCGCGCGTTCACTTGCCGCCATCGTCGCCCAGAAAATATTGAGTTGATCGACCTCGGCGGGGTGCGCGATCCCGACTCCAATCGCGATCGCGCGCGCACTGATCTGCGGATAAAGCTCCTCGCGGCGTTCAGGCGGCAGTTGCTTCGAATCGTTGACGCCCTTGATGTAGATCTCGACCGGGAAGATCACCGCGGCAGCAACTACCGGTCCCGCCATCGGGCCAACGCCGGCTTCGTCGACTCCCGCGATCGCTTCGAGTCCCGCGCGCCACAGTTTGCGTTCATAACGTAAATCGGGATGTGCCCGCCTCACGATAGCGTCCCCTTACCGCTTGTAACTCGTGACGATTATGCGGCTGCCGATGCAGCCGGGCAAAGCCTCGCACCGCATTCTTCCACAACTCACGCGAGCCGCTTCAGGCGCGCCTGTCGCAGCATCTCGGCGACGCGTTCCGGATCAGGAATGTCAAACAGGCTGATCACAAAATCGGTGCTGGCCGCCGAGGCTACGGTGACGTTGCCCAACCCGAGCATCCGCTGCATGACGCTGCGATCAACTTCGATAGATCGCACGTCCGATAATTCCATTTCACGGCGATGGCTCGCGATTAAACCACGCCGCGCGATCAGGCGATCGGAGGTAAGACTCCAGCTGGTATAGCGGCGCGCAAGCGAGATCATACCCAGAACCGCGGCGGCTCCAGCCCACATCAGAAGAGCCAGCGCCGGTGCTCCGGGATGCGTGACCATCCGATAGATTCCGGCGCCGGCGAGCACGCACGCGATGACAATTTCACGGAAGAAATGCCACCAGGAGGGCAGGATTCGCGTTAGCGCATACTCGTGCTTGGTTTCGGGTCGCGGGGTCATCACGCGGGTGCCGCAGCGCGAACAAAACGCCGCTCCCTGCGCGACTTCGTTACCACATTGAGGACATCGCATCGGTTATTCCGTGAAACAGCGCGATTATGTAGAAGCTCCGCGGGAGCGTCAATTCGCGCGATCCGCCGTGCGCTGGCCGTAACGCGACGCTTCGTGTTAATGAACCCGCATGAAATACGCTCTTTTCGGCATCAACACCGGACCCTGCGCCAAACCTGCAACCGCGGCCGCTGTCGCACGCGCGGCGGAGAACGCGGGTTTCGAGAGCGTATGGACCGGAGAGCATATCGTGCTCCCGGAACCTCAAGCACCGCCGTCGCCGGTGCCGGCCAATACCCCGTTCATCGACTCCGCGATCGCGCTCGCCTTCGTTGCGGCTCACACCAAGACGATTCGCTTGGGTACCGGCATCATCATCCTGCCGCAACGCAATCCGGTCGTGCTGGCGAAAGAATTGGCCTCGGTGGACGTACTTTCCGATGGGCGCCTGATCTTTGGAATCGGCATCGGCTATCTCAAGCCGGAATTCGCGGCGATCGGCGCCCCGTTCGATCATAAAGGTCCGCGCACCGAGGAGTTCCTCGGCGCGATGATCGCGCTGTGGAGCATGGAGAAGCCCGAATATCGCGGCCGCTTCGTTTCGTTCGGCGGTATCGATGCGATGCCGCGACCGGTCCAGAAGCCGCATCCCGAGGTCGTCTTCGGTGGCCATACAAAGGACGCCTACGGGCGCGCCGCGCGACTGGCGAAAGGATGGTTCGGCTTTGCGCTCGATCACGAAGGCACCGCCAAATGTATCGAAGGGCTGCGCGCCGCCTGTAAGGAGGCGGGGCGTCGTTTCGAGGATCTGGAGATCAGCGTCACCCCGCGCGGAAGGGTCGACTCGGAGAGTGCGAAGAAGTTCGCCGAGCTCGGCGTACATCGCCTGATAATGCTCCATCGTGCTCGTGACGAGCAGGAGCTTCTGAAATTCGTCGGGGATACCGAGCGGGAGCTGGTGAGCAAGGGCTGAGGCGGTTCCAAGCACGAGATTGTTGCAGATCAGCACCAATGGCCATTTGAATCCCAATGAGGCCTAAAAGGCTAGTAATAAGTACACGTTTCGACATTCATGCATCACGACGTAACTAGAAAGTTAGCTGAGCAGACTATAGCTCAATGAATATTAGGCCGCTTTTATTTATACGCAGGGCTAATTAAGCATTAGAAGTGGCTGTATACGTCCGACATGTCTTTATTGACGGCGTTAGAGCCAAATAGCTTGCGAAAGCTTAAGATAGGTAAAAGATAGGATAATCCGAAGAGACGAGGCCCCATTGCAGAGTTGAAACGGGCGGTGATCACTTTTGCACCGCGACTCCGGGCAAATTCCTGCCAACGACAAAATATTGTCGCTAGAAATACAGCATTTGAAGCATAATCCGCGAACGTCGGGCTGCTTTTGGCTAGTTTCCAGACGGCACGGGCATTGCACGTGATTCGGGATGGCAAGGGTTATTATTGGAGGAGGTCTGGCTATGAAAGCTGAGAGCAGCCGGGTAATGACGGTCAAGGAGCTGTCCGATTATTTGAAGGTTCACCCTTCGACGGTATACCGCCAGCTCAAGCGTGGTCAGCTGCCGGCCTTCAAGGTTGGTTCCGACTGGCGCTTCAATGTTGAATCGATTGATCGGTGGCGTTTGGAACAGGACAGTTTCGGACCGACTGAAGAAGGTCGTTAGCCGACAGAGTCGCCAGGCGTGCATCAAGGGGGCGGGCGAATTCAATGGTCTCCTTCGGATGAACTGATGGTGACGGGCCCCAGGTAATCCATCGTGAGCCAGCCGCGCACGGGTTCGATGCGCGCAATCTGCACCAGGACGCGTGTCTGGCTGGCCACGTTTGGGGCTCCATGTAACGTGCCGCGCACCGCATAGGCGTCGAGTTCGGCGCTGGCGCCATCGCGAAATACCACAGCTTCGAGCTGCCTGCCGATGGCGTGTCGCTCCAGGTACCTTAAAATCCAGTAGCGCTTCGCGCGTCGTTCGAGTTCTTTGCCGTCCGACTCGGCGTTTTCCGCAGCCGCGAGAACGTTGAGTAGTTCGTCGGGTAGATAGGCAGCCGCAGTGCCGCGTGCGCAAATAGTGGCAATTAACTGGCGCTGCAGCACCAAATCCATGTAACGCCGAATCGGCGAGCTCGCCTGCAAGTAGCAGTCGAGGCCCACGCCGGCGTGAAATTCGGGATAAAGCGAGAGATGCGGCCGCTTGCTCAACAAGTCGCTGCCGCTGCCCGGCTGAACCCGATAGATCATCGGGATATTGCGGTCGGTCGCAAAGCGCGCGGCGGCATGATTGCTCAGCACCATGAACTCCGCGACGAGCTGCCGGCTCGGCGACGCGTTGTCGATTACTTTGACGTCGATCTCGCCGTCGACCACGCTGACCTTGGCCTCGCGTCGCTGTACCAGCACGGCGCCTGCGCTGCGTCGACGTTCACGTAGCTTGATGGCGGCTTCGTGCAACGTCTGTAACGACATCGCCAAATTATCGCCGGAGGTTTCGCGCTGGCCGAGCAGTCTATCGGCGTGGTCATAGCTTACCTTCGAGGCAATGCGGAGCCGCCCCGGGTATAGCGAATACTCGACCAATTCCCCGGTACCTGACAGCTTTATATCCGTCGTCAGAACGTGTCGTTCCTGACCGGCAGCCAGACTCGCCGCACCGGTAGAGATGCAATCCGGAAGCATCCGAATGGTGGTCTCGGGCAGGTACACGGTTGACCCGCGCGCCGCCGCCTCCTGATCAATCGCACCGTTTTTCGCCACATAGTCCGCAACGAGCGAGATATGTACGCGGACCCGATAGCCGCCGTCCGGCGTCGGCTCGCAGGAGATGGCATCGTCCACTTCGACGGTGTCTTCGTCGTCGATTGCAATGGCACGTTGGTCGTCCGCCAATGGCCGTTCGGGAGCGACGACTGTTCGGGATTCGTTGAGCGCGGCCTCGCTGAAACTCGTCCGCACACCACCGATCACGGCGAAGCGCGGTCCGTCGGGATGGCGTCGAGACGCTCGAGAATTTCATAGGCGGCCTCGGCGGGGCTGATGTCGCTCACAGCGGCTTCCAGGGTTGCGGTCAGTTCGCGGCTGCGCGTGAAGGGATTGTCGAGGTACCGCTTGAGTTCAGCGACCAGCTCGACGGTTTCCTCGGCGGGCGGCTTAGCTCCGTTTTCGATTATCGCTCTTATGAGAGTGCGAAGTCGCCGGCCCGCCTCGCTGCGCATCCGCACGCGCTCATGCTGGGTGCGCAGGCGTTCGACCTGATCGGCGCTGCGTGCAACGAATTCCAGGTTCCGCCGCACAAAATAGAGACGATCGTTGAAGAGCGCCTCGAGCAATACTGCCGTTCCCGCGTTCGAGCGGTGGCCGAAGAAGAGTTCGGCGAGCTCCTCCGAGTTGTAGCCGCGCCCATGATCGCGCACGACCTCCCAGAGCAGGTTGAGGTCGAGTTCTTTAGTGAGGCGCGTGCGCTCCTGCTCGAGCTCCGTAAGGATGGCCGGGAGATTTTCCCGCGTCGCCTTGCGCTCCGGATGGCGCAGCAGGATCAAGTCACGGGCGACTGCCCTTTCATGGCCGGCACCGTCCAGCACGACGATCTGATTGGGCTGTTCGCGCACGACCAGACCCGGTCGCACGCGGCCGTCGTTGAGGTATTCGACCAGCGCGCCGAGGTATTTTTCGTTTAATGGCACTATTGTTTCTATTCTGACCTGTGTGAACGCCCAAAACCATAGAAACAGCGAGGCGACGCTAAATGAGAATCGAACTTGAACTACCCGATGAGCTCTTCCACGAATTGTCGCGGGTGGCCGAGGCGATGGAAATTACCAATGCCGTTGAGGCGGCAACAATCGCAGTTGCGGACTGGGTTTCCCGACGAAAAGCTGAACTCGACGACCGCGATCCCGAACAGCGCTATTTCATCAATGAAGCACTCGACCAACTGGCGCGAAAGAAAAGCTAGCGCATCCTCGGGGCGAGTCTATCGGATCCGAAGCCGAACCATACTCTATGTTGGAAAATCAGCGGTTTCGTAGCGCTAGTCGTTCCGCCGAATCAAGTCGCGCCAGGAGCGGAATCGAAGCGTTTCAGGTGAAGGTCACTTCCAGGGGCGATTGATGATCTCGGTGTTGCCGCTTTCGTCATCGACCAGCAGAAACTGGATCTGCTTGTACTGGCCCTTCGGAAAGAAGACGTAGCCGCTGACGGTGAAGTCCTGCCGAACATCGCCCGGCGCAAGCGCAAGCGCGGTGATCTGGTCGCTGGCCGCGGTCGTGGCTTTTTGCGAGCCCGAGGAGGCGCCTTCAACGAGGCCGGTGCCCGCACCGATCGCGCCGCCCAATGCGGCGCCGGTCACCCCGCCTCCGAGGAACGAGCCTGCAATAGCGCCGACCCCGGCGCCGACAGCGCCCTGGACCGCGCCGGTGGCGGCGGCGCTGGTGAGCGCGCTCTTCAATTCTCCTGGACCGCCGGCCTGGCGGGCGGCCTCACCCGGCGGTAGCGGGGCGACCCGATTACCGTCATCGTTGAGTGCGAAAATCTGTGTCGGAACGATCGCGCGGGGTGTGTCCGTGCCGTTTGCGATTGAAATATAGACCGGCTGAACATCGCCGACCGGACTTGCCGGCGCGGAGGTGACGCTTAACTGACCGGCTTGCGGTGACGCGACAACCTGGGGCGCGTCCTTGATAGGTGCCGAGCCGAAGATGCATCCGGTGAAGAGAACTGCTGAAGCTGCAGTGATGAGCACGCGGCTAGGAATTAGCCGCAACGAATGTTCCATGATGATTAGCCTCTTCGATTCGAGCATTCGCCATTTTAGTCTATCACTATGTCGCGTGCGATTTCCGGTTCCGGAGAGCGGTTCGGTGCATTTCTTGTGGACAGACTTTCTCCTTTGCTTCGCTTTGGATAACTACAGCCGGTGAAGTTTTCGAGGATTTGCTAGGTCTGCCATTGCGCTTGCGCCTTGAGTTTAGGGTTGTAAGATCGCGGGCCATCAAGGTGGTCGCCGGGGTGGTGAAATGGCAGACACAGAGGACTTAAAATCCTCTGGGGTGAAAACCCCGTGCGGGTTCGAGTCCCGCCCCCGGCACCAAAAACCAATAACATCAATTCATTTTCGAAGCGGGCGAAAAAACGCCAGGTCAGTTAGCGGCGCAAGGCGGGAAATTGTCCAGATTTGTACCGATGAAGCCCTGACCGGCGAAAAGAAGCCCCCTTTTTCTTCTAGAATGCTTGAGATGGAGCAGACCGACGAACTCTTCCGGCAATCGCGATGTGCTTTGACGCTTTACGTCAAGCGTACTAAAATAACCCGATGATCAGGAGCTTTCGATGCTCCGATACGAAAGCGGTGTTCCAGCGAAAGAGTTGCCGGCGCTTCCAAGCCATCGAGCGAGTAGCACTTCGTAAGCTCGTGATGATTGATGCTGCCAAGGACCTTAAGGACTTGTCGGTTGTGCCTGGAAATCAGTTGGAGAAATTAAAGGCCGACCGCGCGGGTCAGCACAGTATTCGCGTCAACGACCAGTGGAGAGTCTGTTTTGTTTGGGATAATGGCGATGCGACAGATGTCGAAATAGTCGATTATCATTAGAAGAGTCCGATATTTTAGGATTTGGCATGAACAAGCAGACGAAATTGCCGCCCATCCACCCCGGTGCGATCTTGAGCGAGGAATTCCTGAAGCCGCTGCGGATGAGCATGAACGGGCTGGCTGCTGAACTGAAGGTCCCGGCCAATCGGATCACGCAGATTGTGAGCGGCGAGCGTTCTGTAACAGCGGAGACCGCGCTTCGTCTTGCCCGCTATTTCGGGACATCTCCCGAATTCTGGCTCAATCTGCAGGCGCGGTTTGATCTCGAGAGCGCGCGCGACGCGCATGAGCAGCGAATATCCTCCCAGGTTCGTCCCCGCAACACTGCGGCGGCTTAGTAGAGAAGACGCCGCACTCGCCAAAACCGCCGGCGGCTTAATCGTAGTGCTCACGGAAGAATTCGTGCTCACGTAGGAACTCGTTGTTCGCAATCGGGCTCAGAGGCTGTTCCCACAAATACCCCCAAGACTGCCCTCCGCTACCACCCGTGCGTACTTAACGCGTCTCGTGCGCGCTTTTCTCCAGCACGGAACATGTCGTATTAAGCATGTAAGGGGGTGGATTCATGTTGAATTTCGAATAGGAGGTAAAGTGATGAAGTTACGGATATTTATGGCGGGTGCGCTGGTGGTGGGATTCCTCACGGCAGGAGTGCCCGCGTTTGTGCACGCGCAGCCGCATCCCGGATATGGCGATTACGACGCGCATCACGTCTGGCACTCAGACTCCTGGTGGTACCAGCATCATCCGAATTGGGTCGAGGCGCATCATCCCGAATGGGCCAAAAACGGCGACTGGGACGAACATCATCATCATTGGTACGATCGCGACTGGTGGAAAACTCATAACCCCAAATGGGCGCATGAGCATCACTCCGACTGGTTCTAGCGTTTGAGCTCGCGGCCGCGCGTATTTTCTTAAAATAATTAGACAGGAATCGCGGTCTCCGCGGTGGTGCGTCCTGACCCCGAGTTGAAGGGAGGACGCGATCCTCGCGGTCTCGATGAGCTGCAGGAATGGCATCGGCGTGGAGCCTCGACCGGACTGGCAGAACCTGCCGGACGGCAAATCGCAGCTTCGCGCGGGCGTTAAATAATTAAGAGCTGAGTGAGAGCCCGGCGCGCAAGCGCGTACAGCCGCGATGCGTCGCGCAATTTGACAAAGAGTAGGCGATTGAACTGTTCCTGTAGTCGTCGCCCTCGCAAAAGGAAAGCAGGTGGAATTCTTCTCCCAACTATTCGCTTCCGCAATCGGCGGAGCCATCGCCGGGTACTTGGTACTGGTGGGCGTCAACTTGCAGTTTCGCCGCCAAAGCGAGGCTGCGCTGCGCGCTCTGAAAGCCGAAGTAGCCGCGAACAAAGAAGCTGCTATCGAAATGAACCGAAACCGGACCCCATCCGGAGACTTCAAAGCCGGCCATCCCCATCCCGGTTGGCTCAAGCATTCCATTTGGGATTCGCAATTAACCAGCTTCGTTCAACTCCTCGATGCGGAGGCGCTGATTGTCGTCAGGCGGGCGTACTCTCTGTTGGACTCGGTGCCGGCGATGTTCAATGAAAGGCGCGGGCCCGGCGACCCACGATTCAGTGTCGGCGGATGGATAGATGGAGAGTTGGTGAAGATCGAAACTGCCTTCTGTCGCGCGGATCAAACGTTGGAGAATCGACAGGAGCGGCTGGCTCAGGAGGCAGATGGAGTCTGGCTCAACCGCGTACAGAAGTTCGCGGCCGATCTTCGCCTTTGGATCGCGCCGAAGAGTAACCAAAAAATATAGAGCTCGAAATGGCCACAACCGGGCATCGATGGCAAAGTCGAATATTTCGGCGTTCCGGTAATGGCCTGAGCTCAGCAGAAATCAAGGATCCTTCGCGCTCCTTGTATTTTGGATCGGCGATACCGGCGTCGAGGGTGTCGCCGCTTTACGGAGTCGCGGATGCATCCGGCGGTCACGCCGGTCAGGCTCGCGAAGCGGATCATCATCTTGGTGACGGTATTAACACGTGGATGGAATGGCTGAATCTCGCACCGCTCAAATTCTTCATTCTGGTAGCCAACCTATGAACGTAGGCGCTCGCCTGAACCTGAACGATTGGGACAAGCGGCTGCGGAAGTATACCGATCGGGTCGGGCTTTGCGTCGTCGCCGCCGTTGTTATCCTTGAGCTGGCCGTCCTCTACTTCGGTCTTGGCTACAGCGATTTCTACGACGAAGGGGTCTATCTGCAGTCCGCCCGCATGATGGTTCGCGGGTGTCATCTGTACAAGACTATCTTTGATTCCCAGCCGCCGCTCTGGCTCCCGTTGATCTACGGTTCGTTTCGACTCGGTGGCCTCAATCTGTCCGCCGCGCAATCGTCGATCGGTTTGATGGCCCTGGTGACTACGCTCGCCGCCGCATTGGCGACGCGCCAATTGGCTGGTTGGGGAGCCGCGGGCCTGGCGGCGGGCGCGGTGTTTTTCTCACCAATGGAGATTTGGTTCACCCGCGTTAGCCCGGAGATTCCCGCGATCGCATTGGGCACGGCCGCGATGGCCTTTGCGATTCGATACATGCGTCGCGGATCGCATATTTCGCTCGGCTTTGCGGCAATCCTGGTTACCTGTTCAATCCTGGTGAAGCTGCTCGGCTTGTTCACCGTGCCGGCGATGATGCTGATGGTCGGCGCGCGTCAGTGGAATCTCGCCGATGTCAGTTGGCCGCAGAAAGGCAAATTATTTCTCAAGGAAAGCTTATTCGTACTCGCCATTGCGACGATCATAATCGCCGCCTGTATGTTCAAATTCGGCGCGACGAATGTATGGCGACAGGCAGTGGAGTTCCATTGGTCCGCGCGAACTGTTTCGTGGGTGGATTCACTGACGCATCGATCGAATTCGGTCGCCACGGTCATTCTCAGCGATGGACTTCCCGCTACGCTCGCGTTGTTCGCGATTCTCAGTATTTATGCGGGGCCGGTGGGCATAGCTTTGATCGGTTGGATTCTCTTCACCATCTTCGGGTTACTCTCACAGCAGCCATTGTACGAGCATCATATGGTGGTGCTGATTCCGCCGATTGCGATCGCCGGCGCAGTCGGATGGGAATATATTCCGAGATTGGCTGAACGACTGCGAATGCGTTGGAACGGGACGCCCAAGGTTGAACTGACTAACGCACTCACTCTGTTGTTGGATGCCACGCTGGTTTTGCTCTTGATCTCGGCGTTCGGGGTTCGTATCGCAGATACGATTACAAACCCGATCCCACTGTACCGCTCGGACATCGCCGCCGCTCAAATGATCAAGCAGATGACCAACCCCAATGAGACAATTCTCACGGATGCGCCGGGAATTGCGTTTTTGGCCGACCGCGATGTCCCGCCGGAGTTGGCCGACACTTCTTTTCTGCGAATCGCCACCGGCTACCTGACGCTCGGCGAGGTTGTCGCGTATAGCGATCGCCGCGACGTCCGCCTGGTTTTGCTGTGGAGCGGACGGCTGGCTTCGATGCCGGGGATAAAGCAATGGCTGGACGGGAAGTTTCCGTATCATCGTAGCACTCGGCGACCATCGGGAGCTTTATACGATGGAGCCCGAGAGTTTGGCCGCCAGGACCGCGGATATGGCCGGACCATTGCCTCTAAAGCGCGAATAAGAGCCATTCGATCTGGAATCCGCTGGAACGAAGGGCTTGGGCCGATACGAGTCGGTCCTGTGCGCAAACCGGGCTTTAGAGCTGCCTGCGCCGGTCGCAAACGCTTTCGATCATTCGGGGGAAAACGGCGTTATTGATCTTCGCGAGAGGTTTGTGCCATGAAGGGTCAGTGAGTCTTCGCAACGTTGGCGCTTCGTGCGCAATTCGGGGAATCAGGAAATCGAGGCTCACAAATCCAAATCAGGGGAATATTTCATGAAGGTTGGAGCCTCGTTCTTTTGCCAGAACTACTTTCGCTCGGAAAAAGCTGACTGGGAGATCTATCGCGAGGATCTGAAGCTCGCCGATATGGTCGAACCGCTCGGCTTCGATTCGATTTGGGGCGTCGAACATCATTTTTCGCCCTACACCATGATCCCTGACGTTTTGCAATTCCTCACCTACATGGCGGGCCGCACCAATCGCGTAGGCTTCGGAAGCATGGTCGTCGTATTGCCGTGGCACGACCCGGTACGCGTGGCCGAGCAACTGTCGATGCTGGATATTCTCGTCGGCGACCGCGAACTGACGCTCGGCTTCGGCCGCGGTTCGGGTCGTATCGAGTACGATGGCTTCCGCGTGTCGATGAGCGAGTCGCGCGACCGCTTCGTCGAGGCCGCCGAAATTGTGCGCCTGGCGCTCACCCAGAAGCGCTTCTCCTACTCAGGCAAATTCAATCAGATCCCCGAAATGAGTATCCGGCCGCAGCCGCGCCGCACCAACCTGACCGATCGTTTCTACGGCGCGATCGTTTCGCCCGAGACCGGCGATATCATGGCGAAGCAGGGCATGGGCATGCTGGTCATTCCGCAGAAGCCCTGGAATGAGCATCGCACCGACTACGACCATTTCCAGCAGTCGTGCACGAAATTCGGCCAGATCGCGAAGAAGCCGATCGTGGTCGCGTTCATCTATTGCGCCGAGACCGAGAAAGAAGCGAACGACGGCGCGATGAACTGGATGGGCAACTATGCGGATACCGCCCTGCGCCATTACGAATATGACGAGCCCGAGCATTTCCGCGCGGTCAAAGGTTACGAGTACCACGTGAAAATGGCCGAAGCGGGTAAGAACGCGCCCAGCGCCTTCCGCGATATGTTCTCCAAGACGCAGTGTTACGGTACCCCTGAACAATGCGTCGAAACCCTTCGCACTATCGCGAGCACGATGGATGCGTCGGAATTCGTCGGTATCTTCAAGTACGGCGGGATGCCGATCGAGTTGGCCGAACGCAGCATGAAGCTGTTTGCCTCCGAGGTACTGCCGCATATTCAGCGCGGTACGTCACCGGCGGTTGCGAGCGCCGCGGCCGGCCGCTAAGCCGCGAGTACTTCGGTAAGTCCGAAATGGCCGCGTCGATAGACGGCGCGGCCATTTTGTTTTTTGTGGGCGGTCTATCAATCGACGACTGTTTTGACGCGAAATCTTTTTCGCGCTAAGCGTTTTTCGATAGAAGCCGGACCGTCCCCCGACAAATCATCCAAAAGGAGACACTGCATGAAGTTTGGTCTGCTCTACGAGATGGAAACGCCGCGCCCGTGGCATGCCCTGAGCGAGTACAACACCTACTGGGAAGCCCTCGCGCAAATCGAATTGGCCGATCGCCTCGGACTCGACTACGTGTGGGAAGTCGAGCATCACTTCCTCGAGGAATATTCGCACAGTCCCGCGCCCGAGGTCTTTTATGGCGCGGTCAGTCAGCGCACCAAGAATATCCGCATCGCGCACGGCGTGCGGCTGCTGCCTTTTAACTTCAACAATCCGATCAAAGTCGCAGAACAGGCCGCCGTCCTCGATATCATCAGCAACGGTCGCATGGAACTCGGCACGGGGCGATCGACCACCGCGCAGGAACTCGATGGCTTCAGCGTCGATTACGACCGCACTCGCGCGGAGGTCCGCGAGGCGCTCGATATCATCGTGCGGGCCTGGACCGACGAGATCCTCGAGTACGACGGCAAGCTGATCAAGGTTCCGCCCCGGCGCGTGGTGCCCAAGCCGATCCAGAAGCCGCATCCACCGATGTGGATGGCGTGTACGGCGCCCGAGAGTTACGAGATGGCGGGCGACCGCGGCCTCGGCGTGCTCAGCTTCAACTTCAACTGGGAGCAAGTGCAGAAGTCGATGGAGACCCATCGCAAGGCCTGCGCGACGCGTTCCGATTTGGTGCCCAAGGTGCCCAACGAGAACTTCGCAGCGGTCGCGATTTGTACCGTCTGCGAGAATAAGGACGAAGAGGCGGTCGGCCTCGCGGGCGCGCGCTGGTTCTTCCAAAACGTGGCGAAGCTGTTCGAGCCGCTGATGGCGAAGAACAAGCTCTATTCATACGAGTACCTGCGCAACCTGTTCGCGATGGACCAGAATCCGGCCGATGCCACCGACGCGCAGCTAAAGGCGCATGACATGATCGTCGTGGGCGATCCCGACCATGTGGTGCGCAAACTCGAGCAGTTCCAGAAGGCCGGGGTCAGCCAGGTGATCTTCTTCAAGCAATCAGGGCGTATCCCGCATCAGACGATCATGCGGTCGCTGCGTTTGATCGGGAAGCACGTGCTGCCGCACTTCAATCCGCATCGGACGGTGCCGGCGGATGAACTGTCACTAGCCGCGGCCGGGCGATAGAGCAGAACAAATTCTGAGGGGGCGGATGGCGCGTTCGCGCCGCCGCCCCCCAGGATTGACCACGTCGATTCGTTAGTCCCGTTTTCGTTCGGGTGAGGTTCGGGTTGAATCGCACTCGCGCCTACTGGAGTCGGCGCGTATCGGTGAACGAGCGGCGCCTACCTCATCAGGGGCATCACCATTTCTGCAAAATCACGATAGACCTTCCGCTGCGTGTCGGCGGCGACCAGGATGCTGATCCCGCCCACACCGTTGCGCTCCATCTCGCGTAGCTGATCGACGATCTCCTCGGGCGTGCCGACAATCGAACTGGCGCGGATTCCTGCCGGCGTCACGAACTTCTCCTCGCCCGGCTGTAGGAACGTGCAATGGCCCTCGTGAATCTGACGGAAACGTTTCTCCTCGGGCAGGCTGAAGCCGGCGACGTGCTCGATATACTGGCCCCAGATATCGCGGAAGAACGGCGGGATCAGCTCGTCGCGTTTGCCCAGATCCTTCCAGATTTCGTAGTAGAAGTGCAGCAGCGCGGCGACCTGCGAACCGACCTCTTGCACGACCCGGTCGGAATCGATCTTCTCGCCCGGCCGCAGCACGCATCCGCCGGTAAGGACCGTGGTCAGGAAGTCACCCGAGACCTTGCGGCCGGCCTTTTTCGCCCCCGCTTCGATATGCGCCAGCTTCGGCTCGATTTCCTCTTTTGTCCCGCCGACCGTTATCCAGCCGTCGCCGTATGCGCCGCACGCTTCGCACGCCTTGGGGCCGTTGGCGGCGACATAAATCGGCACGGGATTCTCGAGATTGATGAAGTGACGGTCGCGATGGAGAAACTGGATCTCGCGCGTGCGACCGCCGAAGGTGTATTCGACCGCATCGCCGTTGAGCAGACCGCGTACCACTCGCAGATATTCGCGAAATTCTTTTAGCGGCATCGGCTCCTGACCCATCACGCGCATCGCGGTATGTCCCGTGCCGATCCCGAGGAAGACGCGTCCGGGTGCAAGCTGGTTAATAGTGGCAATCGAATGAGCAGTGACGGGCGCGATACGGGTGCCCGGAATTGCGACTCCGGTGCCAATCTTGATGCGTTTGGTAGCCTGCGCCGCCAGCGCCATCGTCGCATAGCAGTCGGACCAGATCATCTGCGAGTCGGGGACCCAGGCGCGGTCATAGCCGAGCTCCTCGGCATAACGGACCAGTTCCCATTTATCGATATGAGTGTCGAAACAGATTCCGAATTCCATCGCGATGTGTTCTCCTCGGCGCGCGCTCCGGCAACCGCAAGTATGCCATTTTACAAGGCTTTTAGGCCAGTTTTGTGGCAGTGGCGCGGGACTTTCGTCGTTGAAGTCAGCGTGCGACGGGTATATCAACTTACCTACAGCTCAAACAACGCAAGAGCCCAGATTCTCCGAACGCGAGTGCATTAAAAATGGCAGATTCCAAAGCTCCCGATAGTAACCGCACCTTCCGAGTAATCGGGACCCGCCCGATTCGTCATGACGGTGTCGACAAGGTGACCGGCCGGGCCAAATATGGTGCCGACTATGCTTTCCCCGGAATGCTCCACGGCAAGGTCCTGCGCAGCCCGCATGCCCACGCGATCATCAAGTCGATCAAGTTGGACAAGGCGCTCGCGCTGCCCGGCGTCAAGGCGATTATATCGTCGGCCGACCTGCCGGAGCTTCCTGACAAGATCGACGCGTCAGGCGAAATTCCGACGAATATGTCGCACGTCTCCTCGAATGTCCTGGCACGTGGCAAGGTGTTGTACGACGGTCACGCGATCGCCGCTGTCGCTGCGACCAGCGGACACATCGCCGACGAGGCGTTACGGCTAATCGAGGTCGACTACGAGATCCTGCCGCCGGTGATGAAGGTCGAGGATGCGATGAAACCCGGCGCGGCGATCCTGTTGCCTAATTTGCGCAACGCCGAGACCGGCGACCGCCAGACTAATGTCGCGATGCACATGCAATTGCCGCGCGGCGACGTTAAGGAGGGTTTCAAGAAGGCTGATTACGTCGCGGAGCGTGAATTCAAGACAGCGATGGTCCATCAGGGTTATATCGAGCCACACAACGCGGTCGGGATTTACAACGCAGATGGTCGTGGCACGATCTACTGTTCGACGCAGGGCAGCTTCAACGTGCGCTCTCTGACTGCTGCGCTGCTCGGAATGCCCGAGGGGAATATCAAGGTGGTGCCGGCCGAAATCGGAGGCGGGTTCGGTGGCAAGCTGGTGGTCTACCTGGAGCCTCTGGCGCTGCTGTTATCGAAGAAGACGGGCTGTCCGGTAAAGCTCGTGATGACACGTGGCGAGGTTTTGCGCGCGACGGGACCGACGTCGGGTTCCACCATCCGATGCAAAATGGGCGCGACCAAGGACGGCAAACTGGTCGCCGCCGAGATCTGGATGGCATTCGAGGCGGGGGCCTTTCCTGGGTCTCCGGTAGGTGCGGGCGCGATGACGATTATCGCACCGTACGATATTCCTAACTTCGTGATTGACGCGTATGACGTCGTGGTCAACCGGCCGAAAACCGCGGCGTATCGGGCGCCGGGAGCAACCAACGCCGCGATGGCCTCGGAGACGGTGATCGACGAACTTGCCGAGAAGTGCGGAATCGATCCGTGCGAATTTCGCCTTATGAACGGCGCGAAAGAGGGCACCGCATCGCCTGCGGGCCCGGCCTTTCCGAGAATCGGTTACCTCGAGACGATCCAGGCAATCAAGAACAGCCCGCATTACAAATCCAAGCTGGAAGGACCAAATCGCGGCCGCGGCATAGCCTCGGGATTTTGGTTCAACATCGGTTGGCAGTCGTCGGCGGTGGTCAATCTGCACAGTGACGGAACCGCGAGCCTGGTTATCGGGTCGGTGGATGTCGGCGGCACTCGCGCCGCGCAGGCGATGATCGTCGCGGAAATCCTCGGGATCGACGTCAATGACGTGCGTCCGCTGGTCGCCGATACCGACGCGATTGGGTACAACGACGTGACCGGCGGCAGCCGGACAGCGGTTACCACTGGCGCCGCGGTATTCGAGGCATCCAGCGATATCGTACATCAGCTCAAGGAACGCGCGGCCAAGACCTGGGAGAAGAAACCAGAAGAGATCGTGTTTGAAAATGGCGTTCTAAGCGTGCCCGGCGACAAGGAAAAGTCGATGACGGTCAAGCAGGTCGCGGCGCGTCTCGCGCGAACCGGCGGACCGCTCACGGCCTCGGCATCGGTAAACCTCGGGACGGTTGGACCTTCCTTTTCGGCCACCTGCGTCGACGTTGAAGTCGATCCTGACACCGGCAAGGTCCAGATTCTTCGCGCGACGGTCGCCCAGGATGTCGGTAAGGCGCTCCATCCGAGTTACGTCGAGGGTCAGATGCAGGGTGGTACCGCGCAGGGAATCGGCTGGGCACTGAACGAAGAATATTTCTACGACGGTAAGGGGACACTGCGGAACAGCGGCCTGCTCGACTACCGGATGCCGACCTGTCTCGACCTGCCGTTGATTGAGACCTGCATCGTCGAGGTGCCCGCACCCGGCCATCCGATCGGTTCGCGCGGGGTGGGCGAGGTCTCGATCGTGCCACCGCCGGCGGCGGTCGCCAACGCGATCTACCATGCGACCGGCGTCCGCATGGGCGAGTTGCCGATGTCGCCGCCACGGTTGCTGAAGGCGATGCTCAACAAGCGTAGCGAAAAAGAGAGTCAGTCAGCAGCGGCAAGTTGAGTTAGTGAGGTCTGCGCGGGCTGCTTTCTCGCTAGAAACGACAGTTAAAATCGAACAGATTACGCGGCCTCGGAGCAAGGGATTCACTCTTGCTCCGAGTTTTTTTAGGAGCGCGGCGGGATCGGTTCCGATATGGATCTTCGGTTAGGTATTTCTGTGCTCTTTTAGCTAAAATTTTTCGAGAAACAGCCGTTTAGGTGTTGGCGTTTGGGATTAAAGATGTGTACTAATCGCGAACGGCCGAACTCACACCTCTCTACGGGGTGCCGCTTCGGGGGCGGTAGCGGAGGAGTCGGCACATTAGTTTCGAGGAGAAAATATGAGCAGGGGACAGCTTTTGGGGACCAGGGGCCCGAATCGCGCCTGGATACCTGCCATCGTCGCGGGTCTTTGGCTCCTCTTGGGCTCGAGCATGGCGCTCGCCACCGAGAGCGGAGCCGAGGGCCAGGTGTCGACGGCGAGGTCCTGGGAGAATTACTTCGGCGTCGCCATCCTGCAGTCCAATCGAATCGTCGTCGTGGGTGACAAGGGGATTGTCATGACCTCCGACGATCAAGGTCATACCTGGACGCGCCGTCAATTAAAAAAAGGCGACAAATATTTCGACCTGTACAGTGTGGCGTTTGCCCCGGACGGTTCAGCGGGCTGGGTCGTTGGTGATGGCGGAGCACTTTATCGTTCGACCGATATGGCCAAGACCTGGACGGAGCAGAAAAGCGGTACCAATTCCGCGTTGCTCAAGGTCGCGGTAATCGACAACCAAAAGGCTTGTGCAGTGGGCGAGCATGGAGCGGTGGTTTGCACCGTTGATGGGGGCTCGACCTGGAATCTCCAGACCGTCAAAGACCTGACCTACTTCGACCTGGTATTTACCGACGCTAACAACGGCTGGGCGGTCGGCGAGTTCGGCACCACGATTCACTCCGCCGATGCCGGTAAGACCTGGACGGTCAAGAGCGGCGCGCAGCGGTTGAGCACGGCGGATCCTTATTTCACTATCGCTTTTGGCGGCGCCGCTGATGGTATCGTGCTGGGCCTGGACGGTGACAATCTGGCGACCAGCAACGCCGGTCAGAGCTGGCAGACCGCGCAGTTTCCCAATTGGCATGATTCCTTTTTCGCGGTAGTGCCGTTGCCTTCAGCGGGCGCGGACAACTTTTATGCGGCCGGCGAAAACGGCGCAGCCGCGCGGATCGATCATGGTAAAATCACTCCGCTGAACAGCGGAACCTCGAATGCTATAACCGCGCTTGCCTTCAGCTCTCACCAGGGCTTGGCGGTTGGGCTGGGTGGAACGATTCTGCGTTCGGACGATAGTGGAAACACCTGGCGAGAGTTGGACGAAGACCACATCACCGAAGCGCGGGGGCAATAAGCGGTTACAATGAATAACGAATCTTCATTTAATATAGGCAAAACGATTCTTCGTTTCCGGGCGCCAGTCGGTGCGTTGCTGCTCTCGGTTACGATTTTCATGGTGTACGCGTCCTCGCGAGTTCAGGTTGGGACGCGTTTCGTTGATTTCTTCCCGAGTTATCATTCGTACGTTCTGCTCAACGGGAAGTACCAGCGTTCGTTCGGTGGCGCCGAGACCCTCGCGATCATGTTGCGCGTGAAGCAGGGTGATATTTTCAATCCGACCACTCTCAAGAAGATCCAGGAACTTACGCAGGCGATGGATGCCCTGCCCGGCGTCAACCATGAGGAAGTATTCTCCCTGGCGTCGTTCCGCGTGAGTTACGTCAAAGCCGAGTCGGGGGCTTTGATTACCAAGCCCTACATGTTTCCAGACATTCCAAAAACTGACGATGGCATCGCCAAACTCAAGGCCAACGTCAGCGCGCATACCGATGCCCTACGCCAGTTGGTAAGTGGGGATTTCAAGAGCGCGATGGTAACGGCCTCGTTCAATGATGCCGACATCAACTATCGCGATTTCTTCAGAGATGTTCAGAACATAGTCAACAAGTATCAGGACGATAACAACATCATCTACGTAGCGGGCGAGCCGATGACTCGTGGCTGGGGCTATCATTATCTGCCCAATCTGCTGACAATCATCTTCATATCGCTCGGCGTAATCGTACTGGTTCACTACTACGGCATCCGCGGTATTGCGCGATGGTGGGCGCCCCTGATGACCGGCACGTGCTCGGCCTTGTGGGGCATGGGCTTCACCGGGCTGATCGGGTTCCAGCTCGACCCGGTCATGCTGGTCATTCCGTTCATCCTCACGGCGCGCGACGTCAGTCATGGTATTCAGTGGCAACGCCGTTTCTATAGTGAGATCGAAAGATCCGGCGGCGACGTTCACACCGCCGTGGTCAAGACCACGAACCTGATGCTCCCGCCCGGCCTGGTCTCGATTCTAGCGGACATCTTCGGCATCATTTTCGTTTCCTTCAGCGGCATCCCGGTACTTCATCATATTGCACTCACCGGCGCGGTCTGGGTTGCGTCGAGCTTGCTGATGGTCTTCGTGTTCCAGCCCATCGTCATGAGCTATATGCCGCCGCCGAAGACGGAAAAGCGGATCGATGAGCATCTGGCCGGTGGCCTGGAGGGCCAGATCGATCGGGTAGTAAGCAAGTTTGTCGAGTTCCCAGTGCGGCCGGGGAAAGCTCGTACCCTGATTCTACTTGGTGCGGCGGCATTCATCGTGTTCGGACTGGTTTCCGGGCAGCGCGCCGAGATCGGTTACCGCAATATCGGTACGCCGCTCTATCGCAACAATGCCAAGGTCAACAAGGACATCCAGGCGATCGCGCAATATTTTCCGGTGGACGAGGGATGGGTGGTATTCGAGACCCCGTCATTCCCCAACTCCCAATCGGCACTCGGCTCCGATTCGCTCCGCCTGGCGGACGACCTGCGCTATTACCTCCGTCAGCACGATCCCAACGTAATCCAGGTCGTGTCGTTCTCATCGGATATCGAGAAACCCTTCAACCAGATGTTCCATTACGGGCATCCGAAGTTTCTGCGAGTCCCGGAAAGCACGCTGTTAGCGGGTAATCTCTGGTATCTGTACCTGTCGGGCAGCGCGCCGGGCGAAATGGAGCGCTATATTCCGACCACGCAGGCGGACGCGACTTGCGTTCGCGTGCTCCTGCGAAATCATACTTACGACACGCTCAATCAATTGTTGGACGAGGTTCAGGATTTCAAAGAGCAATACGTTACGAAGGACCCGAGCCTCAATCACGTCTCAGTCCTGTATATGGGAGGCATCGCGGGTCTTTACGCGGCAGCGAACCAGGTGCTGAAGCGGACCGACTTCTTCAACCTGACGATGACATTGATCGCGGTCGGAATATGCTGCGCGATCGAGTTTCGATCGCCCACCGCGGGATTGCTGTTTATCGCGGCCAGCGTATTGGGTAACTTCGGCGCCTTCATCTACATGAATGTTAGAGATCTGACGCTGACTATCGATACTATCCCGGTGGTCTCGCTCGGAATCGGACTTGGTATCGACTACGGCATTTACACGATGGCGGCTATTCGAGACGAAGTGATGAACGGGACGGAAATCACGGAATCGATCACTACCGCCATGCGAGGTACCGGAGGAGCGGTATTAAATACACTCTTCGTGATGGTCGGAGGTCTGATGGTTTGGGCCTTCTCGCCCGTCGATTTCCACGTGCGCATGGCCGAACTGTTGATCTTCCTGATGATCACCAACGCGATTACGGGCGTAATCATCCTGCCGAGCTTTGTTTCGGCCTTCCGCCCGTACTTTATCCGGCGCTTCATCACGAACGACAAGGATCAGCAGCAACCTTACCGGGCCGCCTCTTCGACCTGATTTGTAGCGAGTTCCAGCAAGGCCTCCCAGCGGCACCCATCGTGGTGCCGCTGGTTTTTCTGGCGCATTTCCAGCAGTGCTTCCTCTGACAATTTGACATTCAACCCCGCAGGTGGGTAATACCGGTCGAGTTTGGGCCGTGCTGCGCCGACGCCCGAAGTTGCCAGCGGAAGGAAAAATCGAGGAGGCCGGGTCGGCAGCATCGAGGCAATTGCTTTCCACGTGGAATTTCAACAGCAGGAGTATACGGAATGAAGACGGAGACGACCGAGTATCAAGATGGCGAACTGAAGCTGCGAGGATATGTCGCTTACGATGAGCAAAAGACCGGCAAGCGTCCCGGAGTGCTCGTCATGCCCGAGGCATTCGGACTCGGACCTCATGCGAAGAATAGCGCGGAAAGGTTGGCAGCCATGGGCTACGTCGCACTGGCCGGAGACCCATACGGTGATGGCCTCGTGCTCAACGATCTTCAGGAGGCAGTGAAGCTCGCGAGCGCGATTTTCGCCGATCCGGCCAAGACGCGTAAGCGCGCGCGTGTGGCACTCGACAAGTTGGCATCGCATCCCCAAGTCGATCCTAACCGGCTTGCGGCGATCGGCTACTGCATGGGCGGCACCTTTTCGCTCGAGCTTGCACGTGACGGCGCCCCACTCAAAGGCATCGTGTCCTTCCACGGTGGCTTGCAGACCCAACGTCCGGGCGCGTCCGGCCAGGTCAAGGCGAAAATCCTGGTGTGTACTGGCGCTGACGATCCGTTCGTTCCGGCGGCGCAGGTCACAGCTTTCGAAGAGGAAATGACGAAGTCAGGCGCCGACTGGCAGGTCATCAGTTACGGTGGGACCGTGCACAGTTTCACCAATCCGGAAGCCGGGAAGATCGGCATGCCGGCGTTGGCCTACAACAAAGCGTCCGACCAGCGCTCATGGAAGGCGCTCACCTCCTTCTTCGAGGAGATTTTCGCCGCGTAGAGGTTCGTCAATTCGATCCGCCGAGGGCGCTCCTGGTCATGCCGTCGTCGATTTTGCGTGGCGAATGACGCTGACCGAGGGCGCCCACGGCGGACTTTTTGCGCACCGGGGGTCGGATATCGTTCTCGTCGGAGGGCATCATGGCAGAGGAAACGATCGTCTTCACCCAGGGTATCGAGATGCCCCCTGACGTTCTCGAGCTGATCCCGCAGATGAAGCCCGAGGGCTTCACTCTGAAGATGTTGCCGCCGCGCGTCACTCGCGAACAGGTTGCGGCGGCGATGCGCGATGGTGATTACCTACTCGGATTTGTCTGGTTTCTACCGGATGAGGCTTACACCGAGGCCAAGCGTCTGAAACTGGTTCAGGTTTTGAGCGCCGGTTACGACATGGTGAATATTGAGGGAGCACGCAAGGCACGAGTGCCGATTTGCTCCAATGGCGGAGCGAACTCGGTGGCCGTCGCCGAGCACGCCGTCATGCTCATGCTGGCAGTCTATCGAAAATTGATCGCATTCCATCAGAACGTCGCGCAGGGACGGTGGCATCGTGGAATTCCGCGGGCGGTAGACGTCTTCGAGTTGGAAGGGAAAACGGTAGGACTGGTCGGCTTCGGCAATATCGGCCGCCAGGTCGCGCGCCGGGTCAAGGGATTCGACGCGCGCGTCATTTACTACGATACTTTTCGAGCTAGCAAAGCGGACGAAGCGCAACTCGAAGTCGAATACGTTCCGCTGGATGATCTGCTCGAGGCGGCGGACGTAGTAAGTCTGCACGTGGCGTTGAATGACAGCACACGTGGATTAATCGACGCGACGGCGATTGCCCGCATGAAGCCGAAGGCAATTCTCATTAACACGTGTCGTGGCGAAGTTGTCGACGAGTCGGCGCTGGTGGAAGCGCTCCAACGTGGGAAGATCCTCGGCGCGGGTCTCGATACGCAGGAAAAAGAACCGCCCGACGAAACCAATCCGTTGTTGGCATTACCTAATGTGGTTCTCACACCTCATAGCGCCGGCCCTACCGTGGATAGCTTTCGCAAGCGCTTCCATAATGGCTATGCGAACATACAGCGGGTCGCTCAAGGCCAGCCGCCCTTGTGGGTAATCCCGGAGATGCGCGACCTGTTCCCAATGGATAATGTTGTTAAGTAACCGCCTGAGATAGCCAGCAACACATGGAAGATGATTCGCGATCACAATGGGGTCCGTCACCGTGGCGACGATCATCGTTCCATGGAATAAGTCTCGCAGACGCGAGAGTTGAGAGTCGTCCAGACGTTGCGATCGTCGGAGCCGGTCTCACCGGGCTTTCCACCGCATACCACCTAGCGAAGATGGGCATACGAGCCGTGGTCTTCGAGGCGGGACGCGTTGGCGATGGCGCGAGCGGAAGAACTGGCGGTCTCGTTCTGGAGGGCACCGCATCGGGTATCCGCGAACAAGTCGATTCATGCGTTCCAGGTCTGAAGCGGCTGGTTGACGAAGAGAGTATCGATTGCGACTTGGAATTACCCGGATGCTGGGAGATCGAGCATCGAAAAAGCGCGCAGACAAAGCTCCTACCGTGGTCCGATGATGGACGTCCGGTCGCGATCGCAAAGACCGTAACAGGTGGCATCGTAGAGCCGGGATTACTCACGACGGGAATCGCAGAAGCCGCCGCGAGACTTGGTTCCGTCATCTGCGAGCAGTCGCGGGTCTCTCACGTAACGATCAGTCCCGAGCTATCGGTGGAAATTGAAAATCACCGCCTAACACCGAAATATATAGTCATCGCAACAAATGCATGGATCAACGCGCTGCTGCCCGATACGGTAAAGTTACATAGTTCGTTAACCTTCGCGTGTATAACTGAGCCGCTTGGCGACGCAACGCTCGAAGCTATCGGTCTCGGTGAGAATATACCATTCTATACTCGTGACATGCCGTATTTGTGGGGGCGTAACACAAAGGAAGGGCGAGTAGTTTTTGGAGCCGGGCTGGTTTTTGGCGATCCCAACGAGATCGAAAGCATCGATATCGATCAAGGTTCCTCTGTCCAGATCATGGAAAGGTTGCAGACGAGAGTGCGTGGGCTGCACCCCGCGCTCCGCGATATTAGTTTCGACGCGTCCTGGGCCGGACCCATCGCGTTTACGGACGATTCAATCCCGATTATAGGCGTTCATCCTGCGAATCGGCACGTACTGGTAGCCGGGGCCTATGCGGGGCATGGCGTGGCGCTCAGCGTGCGGGCAGGTGAACTTCTCGCTCTCGCGATTGTGAAGGATCGAGAGTTGCCGAAATGGGGTTCACCGCTACGCTAGAAGATCGCAGCAAGAAAGCCGACGAATCATTTTGCCCTATCGGCTGCGAAATAAGCCGGTTCATTCGTCGCCGATCTGCTGTAGACAAGCGTCGTCGGCCGTTACTGTCTGTGTGGGGCCGCTTTGAGCGTGGGTGTGAAGAGTATTTCTTTTTCTTTCCTGTATCGCGCGTTTGTCTGACAAAAATGTCCAAGCGCGTTTCGAAGCAGGCTCGTCGGCCTCATATCTCGAGGCTAGCAGGATCGTCAGAAAACTAAGTTCAGGAATGTAGTCGCCGGCCACCTTGAGACATGACGTCATGGGTGTTGCCAAGACAAGTCCGGGAAACCCCCAAAGCCACGACCAGAACATCGCGGATACGAGCAAAGCGAGAGGAGAAATTCCAATTCCGCGACCAATCAAAAAGGGTTCGACGAATTGCGCGACTATCTGATCGAGTACTATGAAACAGCCGAACACCTCGATCGACTTTGACCAACTGGGAAATACCGCGAGGGCGACTAGAGTCGGCAATATCGATGAAATCAAGGTTCCGACATATGGTATAAACCGGAATAGACAGGCCAGCGCGCCCCAGAATCCGAAATTAGGTAGTCCCAGAGCCCACATTGCGACTGCCAAGGCGGCGCCGTACCCGATGTTCACCAACGAAAAGAGTAACAAGTATCGCGAGATTGTCCCGGTCGCGGTATCAATCGCTTCCCCCGTCAGTGGCACACGGCTTCCGGCGAGCAAACGCACCAAGCGGTCGTGAAGATCCTCTCTTTCGTAGAGAAGAAAGAAGAAGAGCACGATTATGAGGAACAGTTCCGCGATCCCCGCCAACATCGGTAGTAACGGCGCCAGTATATGTTCGATGGTTGAAGAGAGGCTCGAAGAATTGCTGTTGACAGGTGGTTGTGCAACAGCATGATGAACAGGTTGGCTACTCCCCTTGGCCGGTTGAATACGTTTCTCGATCTTCGTTACGCCCGACTCGATCCTCGCTAACCAATCGGGCGTCGTGCCCTGAATAGCATTGATTTTTCGAGCGATCGTATCCGAATGGCTGCTAACGCTCACCGCTACATCGGTAAGCTGAACTGCCATGAAGTAGACCAGCGCTCCGATTCCTACCATCGTCGCCGCAACTACCAGAACCGTACTTAAGAACCTTCCAATTATTCGTTCCAATGAACTAGCGAGGGAGCTGAAGACAACCGCCAGAACAGCGGCGATAGCTAGCGGTATCAGTATTTCTTTCGCGAAATAGAGAACTGCTACTACTATAATGACGCCGATTGCAGTTCTTGCCGGACTGGTTAGAGATCGGCGTTTCTCCTGTGCGACGGTTTCCGTGTCGTCGTCCCTCTCGTCCATCTGTCCCTTGTTCTCCGTCAACACTGATCCTCGGCGAGCGTCAACCTCGATTGCGGCTCGACCTTCAACATGTAAAATGATAATTTCTTAAAAGTCTGAAGCATGCCAGTGCTCGACTTCTTTGGAATCAATTGGTTGAGCAGATCGGCGCATCCTTTGGCTTCTTCAAGATCTTGACCTCGACTGGGACGACACCAGATTGTTTCATCTTCAATTTATCAGCGGCCCGGCTGGACAGATCCAAGTTACGACCTTTGACCATCGGACCACAGTCATTAACTTTTACGGTTACTTTACGGCCATTCTCGAGATTCTTTACTTGAGCAGTCGCACCCAAGGGGATTTTCGATGAAGCTGCCGTTAGCTTCTGGGGATCGAAGACTTCCCCTGAGCTGGTGGTCTTGCCCTCTAACCCGGGTCCATACCAGGACGCTTTAGCGTGGATTTGTCCGTGCTCCGCTGACGGTGCCGCCTGAGTCGGTGTAGTCGAAGAGGCGTTGTTCGCTAAGGAGTTATCCCCTGCAACCGCAGGTAGCGCTGTTACAATAAAGATACTGCCCACAATAAAGATACTGCCCACAAGAAAGATCGCACAGAGGCGAATAAAAATCCCGAATCTGCCGATTCGACGACGCAGTATCATCGACATCGCGTCAACGCGTTACGGTTGTAGTGACGGTAGTTTGGGCGGGAGTACCATCACCACCGTTCCAGGTAGTAGCTGTGCGCTTTTTTACCACTCCATTGGTGTCCGAAGTGGTTGTCTGCTTCTGAACGACGGCGCCGTTTGCCCATGACGTAGTCGTTACATTGGTCGACGACGGTGGGGGACTCGAATAGACAGTCTGCACTGGTGGCGGTGTGACTTGGACCACTGGCGCGGGCTCCTGGACTTCCCTCGTCGTCGATATACATCCGGCACAAAAGAAGATCGATGTCGCTGACGCCAGCACCAGCGCTATAGGTCTGGAGTTAATCATGGGCTCTTGCCTCCAAAACTTTGTCTCGCTGCTCTCGCAGTTAGAGACGATAGAGCAAGCGGCCTGCCAACAAGCCCAATTTGCCGACCGAGAGCATTCTGACGATTATTTAAGCGAGTTTCACGGTAAATACGGGAGATCGGACATCTTCACAATGTTCATATCGAAAATGCGGTCCCGCGCACTTTTTGGACGTCCGTGAAAATATTACCGCATGCGCCCCCTTTGCCTACGGTCTCGTGAAACTTAGGCTTTTCTTTCTCGCCGGTATTCAACGGCCGAACTCCAACGAATTCGCCAGTCATCGATACATCTTACGAATGCGTTTGCCCTTGCACGACCGAACTATGATGGCGTCGAAGTTGATTTCTCAACGCCTTAGTGTTTTCGCGGCACACCGCTTGCAGACTATTTAGCTTGAACCGTGCGGTTGAAGTTTGAATCGCACAGATGGGATTGGATGAAGGGAGTAAATCGATGTCTACAGATACTCAAAACATAGTTCATACTGATTACTCAAGGCCGTACAGACGGGTGTTGTCGGCGAGTACGCTCTCGAAAGATTCGGTTCGTAACCGCATGAATGAAGACGTGGGATCGATCAAAGAGATCATGCTCGACGTACCTTCCGGACGCGTCGCCTACGCCGTCTTGTCAGTAGGTGGCTTCCTGGGAATCGGGGACCGGTATTTTGCGATCCCATGGGAATCCCTCACCCTAGACGAAGACCGTCAGTGCTTTGTACTCGACGTCGACAAAAAACGTCTCGAAAATGCTCCCGGTTTTGACAAGTCGAATTGGCCCGATATGGCCGATACGTCTTGGGGTCATGGCGTTCACAAATATTGGACGGGCCGAGATGACTACGGAGTCGGCGCCGCACTTAAGTACGACCGGGAATCTGCCTCGCTCAGCGATAGCAAGATTTTTGAAAAGGCGCAGGAAGCCAAAAGAGCGATCGACGGGCCGGAAGGCGAAGAACTCCGCCGTGCGGAGCGGGTCGGTAAGGAGCACATCAAGAACTAGAAACGGGCAAGCTCACAACGCCCGTCGATTACGGACAGGCGTTGTGAGCTGCATCGCTGAGTCAATTAGAGTCTATCAGTCGGTCAGTTATGCGGGGTTAAGACAATGAGACGTAAAAGGGTAGGAATTTTTGGAACAGTCGTGGCTGGATTTGCTTTCGTCGCGGTTGGAGCCGGTCCCATTCATGCGCAGTCTTCGGCAGGTCAGGCCGCCGATAATAGCGGCCGAAACCAGATCGACAAGAGTCACGACACACTAACTCCGGTCGATCAATCGAATAAACCCGAGGATTTAAAAATCTCGCGTGAGCTGCGTCAGTCCATCGTGAAGGACCATGACCTGTCCACCGACGCGAAGAATATCAAGATCATTACGATTGACGGGCGTGTCACCCTCCGGGGTCCGGTTAGCACCGAACAGGAAAAGACCACTATTGCGGCACGGGCAGCGGATATCGCTGGACCAGCGAACGTTCACGACGAACTAGAGGTCAAAGGCCAATAGATTCTCTGGATGAATTGCTAATAAAAGAAGATCTAATAGGGAGTGACTATGGCAAAAGCAGTATTTTGCATCGCGAAAAACGAGGAACAGGCCGTCCGTATCGTTGATCAACTGAAAGAGGCTGGTTTCTCCAGTGATGATGTATCCGTCCTCTTTCCGGACCGCGCCGGCTCGAGAGATTTTGCCCACGAGCAGCACACTAAGGCGCCGGAAGGTGTTGCTGCCGGTGCGATTGCTGGTGGACTTACTGTTGGGGTCGTCGGTTGGCTGGTCGGAATAGGGAGTCTGGCAATTCCGGGTGTGGGTCCTCTGATTGCCGCCGGTCCTATTATGGCTGCATTGAGTGGTATCGCCGCGGGCGGCGCGGTCGGAGGATTGGCCGGTGGCTTGATCGGTCTTGGTATCCCCGAATACGAGGCCAAGCAGTACGAAGGCAAGGTCAAGGGCGGCAACATCCTAATCTCTGTCCACGCGGAAGACAGCAAAGAACGTAATGCCGCCAAGGACATTTTCGAGCGGTGTCATGCCACTGATATCTCGTACACGGGCGAGGCTCGCGCCTGAACGATCATTCTCGAAGAAGATGGTGGGTCAGGAACTTCAGCCAAGTACATTTAACGATGTTCGAAACTGAAGTTTCCTGAATCCACGCCGTCGCATTAAGGACATCGCCGCAGAGCGCAACTTGCCCCGTGGCAATCTCTCCAAGTAAGTGGCCTCCAGTCGCAAAATACCCATAACGCTGGCCGTGATCGCGGCGCTGGTCCTGATTGCCTTCGCAGCCTCGTTCGGGATCGATCCTTATCTTCGTCATCGGATCGAGGGCCAGTTGAATCGGGACCTTGTCGGTTATCATGCATCTCTGCGTCGCGCTCATCTAAACCTCGTTGGAGGGACGCTATCTCTGTACGACCTGACTATCATTCAAGACGCACATCCGCGTCCGCCTGTTAGCCATATCCCATTGCTTCAAATAGGTGTTCAATGGCGGGCGCTGCTTCGGTTACGAGTCGTGGCCGACTGTCTGCTGGCTGAACCGAATTTCAATATCAATCTTACTCAGCTTCGCAGTGAAATTTCGAGTAAAGTTCCCCTGAGCCAATGCGGTTGGCAAGATGCTATTCAGGACATTTATCCGTTTAAGATCAATCGGTTTCGCGTCACCGACGGCCGGCTAGTCTATATAGACGCTGATTCGAGCAAACCTCTCACACTTGATCATGTTTGGCTGACAGCGAACAACATCCGAAATGTGTTCTCACCAAATGATCCCTATCCATCGCCGATTGCCGCTAAAGCGATAGTTTTCAAGACGGGCGAGGCGGAGATTCGCGGCAAGGCTAACTTTCTCGCGAAACCCGAGCCGTCCGTGTTGGCTGACTTCCATGTCGATCATGTTCCGCTGGCAGCGTTGGACCCTGCGGTGAAGCGAATCAATCTGAACGTCACGGGAGGTTACCTCGGTACGGACGGTACGTTCGAATACTCGTCAAAGATCGAACGCGTCGATATTCGTCTGGTTGCCTGCGATCACGTTAATATCGAATACGTACACGAAGCTTCGACTGCGAAAGCCGAGGCGGAGCGTGCCGAAGTAGTGAAGAAGGCGGCAGTACGTGCCAACAACGCCCCGGGTCTAGTGCTAAACGTTCGCCAGGCGCAGATAGCCGACGGCACGTTTCTATACCGCGACCAGTCGGTTGATTCTCCCTACCAAGTCTATATCACTTCATTGAAAATGCGTGCCTCGGATCTGTCTAATCAATCAGTGGAAGGGGTTTCCACCTTCAGAGTCGATGGCGAGTTTATGAGAAGTGGACGGACGACCTTGCAGGGTAACTTCCGCCCCCAGCAGCAAGGGCCGGATTTCGATATCAATTTGGCCGTCGAAAATACGCGCTTGGAGTCATTGAACGACCTGCTGCGCCACTACGGTCGCTTTGACGTCCAATCAGGTTTGGCTTCCGTGTATTCGCAGGTGACCGTCAGGCGTGGTGAGGTTACTGGCTATGTTAAACCCTTGTTCACGAATCTTCAGGTATACAGTCGCGCTAAAGACAAGGGCAAATCCGTCATTCATCAAACTTACGAACTCGCCGTCGGCGGCGCTGCCAAGCTTCTGCGAAGCCATTCGACCAAGGCTGTCGCGACGAGCGTCAACCTCTCCGGAAAACTGAACAATCCAAACGTTAGTACGCTGCAGGCCGTGCTGGAACTGATGCGCAATGCTTTTCTGAATGCGATCGTTCCAGGATTCGATCGTCAGGAGAACCTGGCGCAGCAACCGGCTACCTGAGAATCCGTTAGATTAATGCGCTTTGGACTCAATTTCCCTCTCGCCGGAATATTCAGTAATCTCAGAGTAACAACTGAGCTTGCTAGAGAGGCCGAAGCGTCCGGATGGGACGGGTTTTTCGTTTGGGATCATATATTAATCGAAGGCGCTCATTCAGTCGCGGATCCGTGGCTCGCGCTCGCCCTCATCGCTGATGCGACGTCTCGACTGGTTATTGGACCATTGGTTACGCCCCTCTATCGGCGTCATCCGGCAAAGCTGGCCCAAGAGGCTGTGACGCTCGACCATCTATCCAATGGTCGTCTCATCTTGGGTGCGGGACTGGGTTCCGACGAGTTTAGTGAGGTTAGCGTCTTCGGCGGGCCGCTCAACGATGTCGCTCGGGCGCAGATGCTCGACGAGGGTCTCGAAATACTTGCTGGCCTATGGACCGGGAAGCGATTCTCATTCGACGGCGAGCATTACCACATCCACGACGCGCAGATGGGTGCCTGCTTGCAATCACCGCGCATACCATTGTGGATCGCGGCTTCCTGGCGGCGAAAGCCTCCGATGCGACGCGCGGCGAGATTTGATGGTGTAGTCGCAGTGCGGGGCGATATGCGTAGCTCGCTGTCACCCGCCGCCATAGGCGAGATGGTTACTTCTATTCGCAGCCTGCGCGTTTCCAACGATTCCTTTGAGGTTGTGCACTTCGGACAAATCGGGGTCTTTCGCGCAAATGAAGCACGCGATTACGTCGCTTCCTATGCCGAGGTTGGTGTCACCTGGATAGTCGAAACGATGCCGTTCGCGATCGGATCCCTGGACCAGGTGCGCGCACGCATCCGCCGAGGTCCTCCGACTAACCCATGGTCATCAAATATAGGATGAGAATCATTGAAGAATTGCGCCGCATTTGATTCAAAAGTCCGTTAGCAAGTTGGATATCGCCCGATTAAAGAATCATCTCGAAGGCGCCGTGATCACTCCGGCTTCGAGTGAGTACTCTGTTGCGAAACAGGTCTGGAATCGTGCCTTCGAGAAGAACCCCGCAATTATAACCAAATGCGTTTGTCGCGCTGATGTGATCCGCACGCTCGAGTTCGCGAGACAGAATCAGCTCGAAATTGCTGTCCGTTCCGGGGGGCATAGCTTTGCCGGATTCGGGGCGTCTGAAGGCGGCGTCGTAATCGACTTATCCGGGATGAAGGCCGTCAATATATTACCCAGATCCGGGACAGTGACTATCGAGTCCGGAGTCATAGGCGGTGAACTGGATTGCATAACACAAGCATTCAAGACTGCTTTACCGCTGGGCTCCTGTCCCTCGGTCGGCGTGGCCGGCTATGCCCTGGGTGGTGGCGAGGGTTCGCTGACGCCAAAACTTGGTTATGGATGCGACAGTCTTCTCGGCGTCGAAATCGTCACCGCTGATGGCCGTGTTCTAACCGCGAATAAGGACGAGAATAGCGACTTGTTCTGGGCGCTCTGTGGTGCGGGCGCGAATTTCGGCGTCGCAGTATCACTCACGTTTCGTCTGCACGCGATCGAAAAGGTACTTTCTGGTCATCTCAAATATCCGATCCGTGATGCTTCCAACGTACTTGGTTTTCTCAAAGACTATGCACCCACGATTCCGGACGATATGTTCCTCCTCGTTGCAGTCCTGCCTTACCCCGGCGAGCGGATGCTCGATATCAGCATAGTATGGCCCGGCGATCCCTCAGAGGGTCTCAGAGCTTTGCGGCCATTGCGAACTTTTATCAAACCATTCGCAGATACGATCGAGGTTCGCGACTATCTTGACGAGCAGCGCGCGGGTTTCGAGAGTCCCGAGGAGGGTGTCTTTAGCAGCCGACGACGCAGTGGCCACTTGTCGAATCTGACATCTGCCAATATCGCCGTCATAGTCGAGCATGGCTCGAACGCACCGAGCGAGGAGTGTGGCATTAACCTGACTTACTGGCACGGACCCTGGAGTTCCCAGCCCCGCGACAATTCATTCGGCTTTCGTCGAGTTGGATTTGAGTATTGGATCCACTCCTATTGGCGCCCTGACGATCGCGACCGTACCGGACAAAACTGGGTTGATCAGTTCTATGCGGACCTCGCGCCATTATCGACCGGTGCGGTTTATGTAAACGGTTTGGAGAATGAGGGCGAAGCGCGAGTACGCGCGTCGTATGGAGACAAATACGATCGATTGCGATTGTTAAAGCGGAAATTCGATCCTGATAATATATTCCGGTTGAACCAGAATATCGAACCGGCCACTGACTAGGTATTTAGAGATCCATTGATAGGGCAGCGATGGGATTAACGCTCGAGTCCACAACTCTCGCGACCGATCTCGGCGCAGACAGCACGGTACGTAACCCGCCCGCCGCAGCGCTATTCGCGATCGCGAACGTTCACGCGTGACGCGCCGAGAATTACGTCCTAGCGCTGCCGGGTTGCGTAACTGCCCGGCTTACGCGCCTCCGGCGGAATCCGTGGTTTTAGTTCCGCGGCCCTTATTCCGCTAGTCGCCAGCAGCGCCAGCGCCGATGGCCCGTCCGTGTCGGACGCAAGGACGACATACCCCGATCCATCCATGAACCTGCCGCCACCTAGCGCCCGGATCTGCGCGGCATGCAGAGCATTGAAAGCACGCTGAAGTTCATGATCGACTTCGAACTCGGTGCGCGCGTCGCTCGACGATTGTATTTGGATTATCACGCCCAGCCTCCCGCATTCGCGACAAACCTTCAGCCAGGAAGGGTTGGGGAGAACTTACTGTGCGGCCGAACCCGATGTTCTTCCTCACCGGCTAGTGATGGTGCGCCCGATTACGGCGAAATACAAACCCCGGGCGCATCCAACTAGAAATATACTTGTTCATTAAGTAACCGAGGTTTAGCTTAAACTGGTCTTTAAAGTGCAAAAAATGGTGAGGCCATGCAGAATTGACTAATCCTGCATGGCCTCACTCGCACTCGAAACAAAGTTCCGAAATTGTTACCGACCGGTTACGACGCCATAAACCCGCCATCTACCGGCATCGGCAGACCAGTCACATATGACGATCGGTCCGAACACAACCACGCCACCGCTTCACCGATCTCTTCGGGCTCGCCCAAACGCTTTAGCGGTTCGGATCGCGCGAACCGCTGCTCGATATCCGGACGGTCGTGCGTCAGCCGTCCCATCATCGGCGTCCGGATCGGTCCGGGACACACCGCGTTGATGCGGATTCCGAGCTTCCCGTATTCGAGCGCTGCCGCCCGCGTCAGACCCGCCACGCCATGCTTGGCGGCGACGTACGCCGGCATTCCGCGCACGCCCGCGAGTCCCGCGCCGGAAGAAGTATTGACGATCGAGCCGGCGCCACCTTGCTTAACCAACTGCGCGATTTCCGCCTTCATGCACATCCATACGCCGGTGAGATCAATCGCGATCACCCGCGCCCAATTCTCTTCCGAGCATTCATGCGTCTCGCCGCGCTGTCCCTCAATTCCCGCGTTGTTGAAGGCGCAATCGAGCCGGCCGAAAGCCTGCACCGCTTTCGCAACCGTGGCCTCGACGTCGCTCATTTTCGACACGTCGCACTTGACGAAAACCGCCTGCGCACCAAGATCCTGCACCAGTTTGAGCGTGCGGTTGCCGCCTTCTTCGACGACATCAGCCAACACCAGCTTGGCGCCCTCGCGCGCGAAAATCCGTGAAGTGGCCTGGCCAATACCCGAACCTGCTCCGGTAATCAGTGCAACCTTACCGTCCAATATTCCCGCCATTGATTGAGTTCCTCCTTGGGCTTCAAGTGTTTACCACGATGCGTTCGCATAGCGCCATTTCCCGAAAGGATCGGTCGCCGGCACGACCATCGAGCGCGCCACCGCCGGCCGCTCGGCTGCGAGAGTGAAATTTTTCACCCTGATGCTGACAGCTGGATCGCGTAAATTAGGTCACACGTCGAAGAAGACGGTTTCGGCGCTACCCTGAAGAACAATGTCAAACTTGAACCGCCCTTCAGACTTTTCCCCCGAGCGACTCGCGATCAACGTCCCGCGACGCCATTCGGGTACCACATTCAGAACAGGATCCGCGGCGTTGAGGGATTCATCCGGGAAATAGATCCTGGTGACCAGCCGGTTCAACAGGCCGCGAGCGAAAATCGCGAGATTGATATGCGGTGCCTGGGTAAAATCTCCGGCTTCCCGCACCGGGCCCGGCTTCAGCGTATGAAAACGGAAGCATCCATCGCCGTCCGTAGCGATACGGCCGAAGCCATGAAAGTTCGGATCGACCGGTTTATCCTGGCGGTCCTCCGCATGGTCGTAGCGGCCGGCGGCGTTCGCCTGCCAGATCTCGATCAGCGCGTCGCCTACGGCGTTGCCGTCGCCATCAACTACCCGCCCTTCAATCACGACGCGTTCCCCGATCGCATCGCGGGACGCGAGGTCGTGGCAGCTCTCGTGCAGCAGCGCCATATGGAAAAACGGACCGATCGTTTGCGCTGGAGTTGGGCGTGACGGCATCAGCGCTCCGCCAAATCGGTCTCGCGTCCGCGCAGCACGAAATCGAAGCGATATCCCAACGCAAACCCGGGCGTCGCGATCTCGAGGTCGAAAACCGCAACCATGCGTGCGCGCGCAAGTTGGTCGGGAATGCTGGTGAAAATCGGATCGAGGGCGATCAACGGATCCCCCGGGAAATACATCTGCGTCACCAATCGCGTTGCGAAGGCTGGTCCGAAAAGACTGAAATGGATATGGGCGGGACGCCACGCGTTGGGGTGATTGCCCCAGGGATATGCGCCCGGCTTGATCGTTTGCAGACGGTAGCCGCCGTTGGCGTCGGTGACTACCCGGCCGACTCCGGAAAAATGCGGGTCGAGCGGCGCGTCGTGCTGGTCGATCTCATGCGCGTAACGGCCGGCGGCGTTCGCCTGCCAGATCTCGATCAGAGTTCCCGGCAAAGGATGACCATCCTCGTCGATTACGCGGCCGGCCACGACAATCCGCTCGCCGATCGCACTGCCACCATTACAGCGGGTCAAGTCGGTCTTCGAGGCGCCAGCGGGATTGCGCGGTCCCGTGATCTCCGACAGCGTATGCTCAATACGTATCGGCGCATGCAATGGCGCTCGCTTACGCGTGCTCTCGTATCCGGGCGAGGCGAGCCGAGGATTTTCGTTGTGTTCGCCGCGTCGATATCCGGGCGGACTGATCATGCGATTGACGCTATCCTTCGACAATTCTATAGACCCGGTGGCCGATGAACGCCAGCACCTTCATGATTGCCACGATACGGGCATTGCCTGCCGAATTGCAGATACCGCCCGCGAGAGTATATAAGCGCCCCAAGCGCAGCAGTGCACAATGATACTACGTCCAAAATGGTGAGGGGTGGCCGGATGGGGAGTGTTGGGGCTTTGGGATTCGCGCTGGCGGTCCTGCTCGCGCCGGGTCTGGCTAGTGCCGAATGCAACTTCGCGTCGATCTCGAATAGTCAGTGGAGATTAGAGACCGAGGGCGGCGCTTCGTGGCTCGTCACACCGTGCGGCGATCGCTTTTTTTCGGTCGGCATCAACGGACTGGATCCCGCCCAGCTGAATCCCCCGACCCACCTGCCGCGCACGCGTCATACCTGGCTCCCGTTGCCTGCCGCGCCAGACTCGTGGGCCAAAAACAATCTCGCGCTTATCCGTCGATGGGGATTCAATACGGTGGGCGGCTTCAGCGCTCCCAACCTGCCGATGCCTAACATTCCGGAGATCGATTTGGGCTGGAGGGCCGATATCCTATGGTCCGATCCCTTCGATCCCGCGACTGAGCACAGAGTTATCGCGACGGCGCGCGAAGCCGTCGCCACTTCCAAAAATAGCGCATATCGAATCGGATACTTTCCCGATAACGAGATTGGATGGTGGAATGGGGCGTTATTCGTGCACTACATGCGCGAGTCCCGGCAATCACACCAAGCAAAAGCTCATCGCGCTGATCCGCAACAATTATCACGACGATTGGCGAAACTTTACCGATGATTTTGTCGTGCCCGCCGGAGTTTCATCCTTTGACGATTTGCTCGGTCGCAGCGGCGTGACTGCGCAACTGCGTCCCGGCGGAAACGGTATTCGCGTCGTGCGAGCCTGGACCGCGACGGTCGCGGCGAACTACTACGGGCTGATCCATCGCGCGCTCCGCGAGGCCGATCCGCAGGCGCTGATCTTCGGCGACCGTCTGCCAATCTACTACGATTCGGACGCCGTGCGCGCGAGGCGCCTTACGTCGACGCGATCGCGACGAACTACAACGTCGACAGCCCCGACGGATGGATCGCGCATTACTATTTCGACGGCTTGCGCAAGCTCAGTGGCAACAAGCCGGTGCTGATCTCGGAATGGTTCTAGCCGCAAAAGAGAACGAGACCGGAAATTCGAACAACGAGCATCTGATGACCGTGTCGACCCAGACCGAACGGGCCGCGGGGGCGGCGAAGGCGGCGCGCAACTTCGCGCGGATTCCGGAGATTCGGAATACACTGGTTTCAGTTTTACGACGAGCCCAAGGGCGGCAGAAACGACGGCGAGGATTACGATTTCGGCCTGCTCGATCGTCGCGGCCGCCCCTACAAAAAGCTCGTCACCGCGCTTGCCGCAACAAACCATACTCTCGCGACTGTGCACCAGGATTATGCGCACAGCCGGCTGCCACGTCGCCTGCATCCAATCGAGATTCCCGAGGCCAACATCGATAGTCGCACGCACGATCTGACGCAGTGGCCCAAGGACCAAGCCTGGATCGACGGACTCTCCGCGCCGTCGCCCGAAGTACCCTTTGGCGATGTATTCCTGGCGTGGAGTGCCGACGGTCTTCACGTCGCGACGATCAGCATGGATTATTACAATCCATACTTGCTCGCCTATGACGGCGAATTTCCGATAAGTGAGGCCTTTCAAATCGATTTGGGGGTCGACGCGGGTGCGGGAGCGCGCAGGTTCGCGCTTTTTCTGATTCCGCCGAAGCTATACAAAAAGCACGCGGCGCCCGCGATGCGCATCGGTGTATGTCGAATGAACGCTGACCGATGCACGCCGATGCCGTCCGCAATAGCTACCTACTTCGGCAGCGATCAGCCGCGAATCACCGCGCAAGCCACACTCCCATGGACGGAACTCGGAATATCCGGTCCGCCGCGCGACCATCGCGTCCGCGTCCAGGTCGCCGCGACCGCATTCTATCGGTCACGATGGATGTCGCTTAGCGGTACGCCACCGGACCAGGCGATGAAGAATACGGCGAGCTTGTGGAAACTGGCGGACCTTGAAGCGCGCCCCCGCGTTGGCTGTCAGCGCGAACTGAACAGACGCAGCAGGCGCGAGGACACAATCTCTGATGACGGTATTGCTATTCGTATTCCTGGCGCAGTTCGATCATGTTGCCGTCTGGATCTTCCAGCCAAATCTGCTTGCCCACGAGTTTCAAGGTCTCTTCGTTCATCGGAATCACGGTCTGACGGGTCGCATCGACGAACGAGACACCCATTTCGGTCAAAGTTGCCTTGGCCGCCTCGAGATCCTCAACCGCCAATGCCATGTGAGGGCGCCGCGGGTCGATCTTTCCCTCGGCACACGTTCACCAACCAGATGGAGCTGGTTGTCGCCGATTCCCAGCCATTCGCCGGGAACAGTCGTCTTGGGCCGCGGTATCTTCTTCAGCTTGAGCACGTTTTCGTAGAATTTTTTCGACCGTTCCACGTCCGAGACCATGATCGCGACATGATTGATATTCTTGATCATCCTATTGCTCCCGTCCCGGGTTTCAGCGAGGCACGGCAATCCGCCCGGCAGTTCCAGCCGTAGCAACCGCTGACCGGTTTGACAACTATGCGGTCGGCTTCGTAGGAAGAAGGCGCGCGAGACTTTCAAGCAGCGGAGATCACGATGAAATACGGATTGCATCTGGCGGGCGGAGCGCAAGTTTGCGGGCGCAAGGAACTGAAGGAAGTGGCGGCGGCGGCCGAAGAACTCGGCTTCAACTCGATCCTTATCGGCGATCACATCGTCAACGCCAGGAACATCGAATCGCCGTGGCCATATACCGAATACTACGGCAACGACGTGAAGCAGCTGCCGTTTTCGATCTACACCGACGCGCCCTGGCTGGACCCTTTCGACACGCTCGCATTCCTCGCCGCCGCTACCGAGAAACCTCGGCTGGGCATGAGCGTGCTGATCGTGCCGTATCGGAATCCGTACGACGTGGCGCGCCGGGTGGCGACACTCGATGTCCTCTCCGGAGGCCGCATGATCCTTGGTGTCGGCGTCGGTTGGATGGAGGAAGAATTCCGGCTGCTGGGAATTCCATTCAACCAGCGAGCGCAGCGGACGCGCGAGTACATCGCGTTGATGAAGGCGGTCTGACCCAGGAGAATCCGCGCTTCAACGGCGAATTCATCAAGCTCGAGAGCGACGTGAATATGTTACCGCTGCCGTTGCAAAAGCCATCCGCCCATCTGGGTCGGCGGCGAGACGATGCCCGCGTTCGCCGGGTAGTCGAGTTCGGCGACGGATGGCACATCGCGCTATTGACGGTCGAACAGATTCGCTCGTTGTACGACCGGCTCAAGGTCGCAATGGATAAGGCCGGACGCGACTTTTCCAGCCTCGAATTCACCGCGATGGTCGACATGAGCAGGGTTTCGCCCGGGGTTATCGAAAGCTACAGGGAGTTCAACGTCTCGACGCTGTACATGCTGCCGATGGGCGGGAGCCTGAGCGAGTTCATCCTCGCGATGGAGAAATTTGCGAAGATCGTGGGCGAGGCGGGGTAGGGGCGGGTAGCCGCCCCGGGGTGTGAGGCAGGTTTCCCTGGGCGGGGCGGACGTACTACCGTTGCGAGGACGGAGGTAGTGCGATGGAATTTTCGCCTCTAACCTTGTTCGATCACTACGCCGAGGATTACTGCGAGGAGCAGTACTACGAAGAATTTCTTCGACGAAGTCAGCTATGCCGAGGACCTGGGCTTCGATTCGATATCGATCGGTGAGCATCATTTCTGCCGTTACATTTGTCCGGCGCCGCGAATTATAGCGGGGGCAATTGCGCGACGTACAGGAAAAGATTCGCATCGGCACGTCGATTGTTCTGCTGCACATCACGATCCGATTCGTCTGGCGGAAGACTACGCGCTGGTCAATCTGCTCGAGCGGGGGACGCCTGGATTTGGGAGTCGGCCGTGGCTTTATCAAGTCGACTTACGACGGCTTCAACCAATCGATGGACGAAAGCCGCGAGCGCTTCAACGAATGCCTGGAGATTATCGAGCGCGCGTGGAGCCAGCCGACCTTCTCCTACGAAGGGCGGTTTTATCGCGCGAACAACGTCTGGATTTTGCCGCGGCCGCTGCAGAAACCCGCGCCGCCAATTTTCATGGCGGCGGCAATGAGTCCGGAATCGTTCGTCGCGGCCGCGCAGCGGGGCCATTCGGTGATGCTCGCGCCGTTTTTTCAGTCGCGCAGCACCTTAAAGGAATGCAGCAAACTGTACAAGGAGACCCTGCGCCAGTCGGGGCATCCGATCGACAGTACGTCAGATCGTCAGCGGGTACCACACTTTTATCGACGACACGCCGCAACTGGCGCGCAGCAAATGGGAAGACCATTACATGCGCTACATGCACTTCGTCGGGACGCTGGTCGCCCCCGGCGAGTACACCAGCCAGGACTACCAATCGTGGCGGCGATCGGGCGAGGCATTCAGGCAAGTGACGTTCGAACGCATGTATCCGGACCAGGTGTTATGCGGCGACCCGAGCCAGGCGGTGGAGCGCGTTGCGCTAATGCAGGAAGAGTTCGGAGTGTCGCATTTCTGGGTCTACATGGACGTCGGGCGGACTCGATCAACGCGAGCTGCGCCGTTCGATGGAGCGCTTTGCCACCAAGGTGATGCCGCAGTTTCGCGGCAAATGATCAAGGTCGTCGAAGCCAGGCCACGCGATCGCATGATTGTGCGGTTCGGATTTCGAGTGGTAACACTTTCGCCAACAGAACCGAGCGAGGGAAGTGTATTCTTGATCGCGCGAGACAACGCGGCGCAGCTATCGTTTGGTACACGCTAACTACTGCCGAGGAGGACGCCATGCCCAGTGCAATCTCGATTCATCCGATGGTCGACAATGGTGTAAAAGCGGGGGCCAAGGATTTCGCGGGTGGAACAATCGTCTGTAAGTGCGCGAGCAAACCGGTCACGGTGACGGTCAAGTCGCAGTGCGCTTACAATCATGTTTGCGGCTGCACGAAATGCTGGAAGCCGGAGAGCGCGCAATTTTCACTGGTCGCGGTAGTGCCGCGCGACAAGCTGGCGGTGAGTGAAAATGGCGACAAGCTCGCAGTCGTCGATGCTAACGCACCCCATCCAGCGTTACGCATGCAAAGGTTGCGGCGTTCATCTGTACGGCCGCATCGAGAACACCAAGCATCCGTTCTACGGGTTTGATTTTATTCACCCGGAGCTGTCGCCACAGGCGGGATGGGCGGAGCCGGGATTCGCCGCCTTCGTTTCGTCGACAATCGAGTCCGGTGCGGATCCGGCGAAGCAGACCGCGGTTCGCACGAGACTCAAGGAACTTGGGCTCAGCCTTATGACTGTCTCTCGCCGCCGCTGATGGACGCGATCGCCACGCACATCGCGAAAGCCTCGGGTGTGTTGAAGAGTCTGACGGAGGCCGCCCGAGCATCTGGCAGCGCGAGCGTCGTCAGCGCCGGTCGATAAACACGCGCTCTTTCGCGACCCACATCGCGGATTTAGCAAAGTCGATGAATTTGCGCTCATCCTCGACCGCGATGTCCATCGCACGCCGAGCCTCGGGACTGCCGGCCATCATGGCGAGGTCGCCGCGAAATCAAACGAGGCCTCGGCATGACCGGTATAGGGCGCGACGCGCGTCTCGCGACGCTTGCGCAGTTGTTGCTCGACGTCATCTTCGTAGCGATGGACTTGCAGATAACGGCGCATCCGCATCGCCAGCGAGACGCCGCGAATAGTCGGTCCGTGATTCGTGCGCCAGTAGAGTTGCGCCTCTTCGAGACTCATGTTCGCGGGATGCCGCAGGCAGAAGAACAGTTTGAGCAGCGGCGAGTGTTCGCGCGCGACCAGATCTTCGCTCGGATTGACCTGCGGATATTCGTAGTTGAACCACAGAGGGGAATTCGGCAGATCGATGAACCCGCTTCGTCCTGCACGAGTTCTTCACCGGCCTCGCGGCCTGCGCCGGTAAAACCCGCCATCAGGGAGTCGCGATTGGTCCACCATAGTTCGGCGACGCCGTCATAGGCGTTTCCATCTTGCCGCGCGCCCCCGCCAGCTGTCGTTGATTGGGTCTTCGAGAGTGTGAACCTGCACATAGCGCAGATATTGAGGGTGGTAGCGTGTTTGGCGACCGGCGGACCATGGTTTTCCCGCCAGTAGCTTGAATTCGGCGAGCGAGGTGTGCCGGGTTTGCGGCGCAGCAGAAGGTCAGGCGAATAAGTCGTCGTCTGCTGGATAGGTGCCGATCGCCGGCGGGCGAGACAGTCGTCGCCGCGCGTCTGACCGCGGATGATAGTCGGCATGCCGCGAAACGCCAGACATCCGGACGGCGAGCCGCGAGATCATGAAAGCTCGCGTGTGGTTATTCGCCGGCAGGCAGCAGGGACGAGCGCCGAGGGCGTCCACTGCGCTGAAGACTTGAGACGCATGCCTTGCCGATTATCTCGCGCACGTCGTCCTTTTCGATCCCAAGCGCGAGAGCGCGAGAGAAATTTATGCGCAGAGCTTGACAAGCGCCGCCTATCTCAATATTGAGAATCATTCTCATTATCACTGAGAGATGGGAGAGTCGCTACGGGTATGCGTCGCAAGTCGAAATCGCACTGGCTGTTACTGAGTCTGTTGGGTCTGGCTATACCGGCGTGGGCCGGGGTGCCCGGACGCGACTATCAACTTCGAGAATCATCAATGGAAGCCGCTGACGTTGACGGTGCCGGCGGGCAAGCCGCTCGAAATCAAAGTGGTCAACCAGAGCAGCAGACGGAATCGAGTTCGAGAGACTCAAGCTCAATCGCGAGAAGTCGGTGACGCCCGGGGCGACGATAACCGTACCGCTGCCCGCACTGAGCGCCGGCAGCTACGACTTTTACGACGATTTTCATCAGGACGTCCCCGAAGGGACGATCGTCGCGAAGTGAAGTATAGCGATGGGTGCGCGGTCGCGGCGGAGTTAGCGCGGGTGGGATGGGCGGCGGGGCTCGGGGTCATGGCGGTGTTTGGTTGCGATTCAGATGGTGCCTACGGAGCGGACCAATCCGCCGAGGGAGGCCGATGTGGCGGCATCGCCAGCGGTCGAATCGATACTCCGGCGCTCCTGCTACGACTGCCATTCGAACGAGACGCGTTGGCCCTGGTACGCCGCGTGGCGCCGATTTCATGGCTAGTGGCGCATGACGTCCGTTGGGCCGCGAGGAAATGAACTTTTCGGACTGGAGAGTACGCTGATGACCCGTCCACGGCGCAGGCGAAAGCTCCGCAAATGGATGAACGCGCGCTGCGCGAAGAGCCGATGCCCCGTGGTACATACCGCCTGATGCATCGGGAGCGCACATCTCAGCGACGCCGATAGCCATGATCGAAGACTGGGCGCGGAGCGGACGCTACGGTGGGCAGGGCGATGGAAAGAAGTCGAGGCAGTACGAGTGCGGCGACAGTCGAACACTGGTCGTGTCGGTGATCCTTTTCGGAGCAAGTTATTTCGGTGCGCGAGCGCGCACGCGCAGGTCGATCCCTGGGAATTCGAGGTCTATCCGTACTTGACCGAGGCCCTGGAGTGATCGAACTCGAGACCGACAACGCGGTAGTCACCAACGGACATAGTCAGCTGCGACAAGGGACTGCGGGCGGCACCTACCGCAGCCAGGGACTGTGGTACAACCAGTACGAACTCACCTACGGACTGACGGATCGAATCGAGGCGGCCGCCTATCTCAACATGGCGCGGCCCACGGGTCATGGTTACTGGTACGCGGGATCGAAGTACCGTCTGCGCGGGCATCTATTCGATGAGGAAACCCTGCCGGTAAACCTCGGATGGTACACCGAACTCGAATGGCACAAGACTCCGCAGTTCGACGACGCGAGCTGGAGCTCGAGCTGCGCCCGATCATGGAAAAGGACCTCGGGCGATTTTCGTTCATGACAGATCCGATTTTCGAGAAGCCGGTCTTGACGGGCCGGACAAGAACAAAGGATTCGAATTTGGCTATGCCACCGGCAGCTACTACCGATGGCAGCGTTACCTTTCTCCGGGAGTCGAGTTTTACGGCGGGGTCGGGAACATCGACGACAACGATCCGCTGAGCGAGCAGCAGCACTATATTTTCCCGGTGCTCTGGGGCGGTTGCCCAACGGAATGGAATATAGCTTCGGTCCCGGGTTTCGGCCTGACCGGCGATTCGGATCGCGTGATGGTCAAGTTCAATTTCGAGTTCGGAACGATACGTCGGCGCATGTTCAAGTCAATCGACAGTAACGGATGGTTCTTCTAGCCAGTAGCAAACGTATCCGCGAGTGAGTGGCGATATGGACGATGAACGAAAATGCGTCAGACAGAAGCTCTCCGAGCGGGCGTCGTTCCGGGTCGATTCGTGCGATTGCGGCGCGATCCATCTGACTATCGGATTCATAACGATTCGATTGGACGCACGCGCCTTTCACGAATTCGCGGCGGCGGTCCAGGAAGCTTCATTGCCGCGTGAGAAGGGCGATCGCCCGGTGATCCACTGAAGCTTTTGACTTAGAGGACGAGCGGAAATTTCTTACCAGTGGGATGGAATCTATTTAGGTTGTGCTTCGAATCGCGAGAGTATCAGGTAAGCCGGTCGACGTCCTCGAGGGTGGCGAGGAGGCGCTTGAGGGCGAGCGGGCTCGATCGGCTTAGTCAGATGATAGTTGAAGCCGGCTTCGCGGGCCTTTTGCCGATCCTCTTCGCGCGCATAGCCGGTCAGAGCAACTATCAGGGCCGCTTCCATTCCATCCAACCGCCGCAGGCGGCGAGCGAGCTCATAACCGTTCATTTGCGGGAGGCCAATATCGACCAGGGCGATTTCGGGTCGAAATGCCGGTGTAAGTTCGAGCGCCGTGGCACCGTCATGGGCAACTGCGACAGTGTGGCCCCAATCTTTCGCGGGTTCGGCCACAGCATCAGCAGTGTCGGTGTTGTCATCTACGACGAGGACGCGATGGCGGTTGGTTGACAGGGAATGGGCGGAGCTTGAGATTGCTTCGGGGCCGGGTGGCCGTCGGCCTCCGACGCCATCGGAAGGTGGACGGAAAACTCGCTGCCCTTGCCGAGTCCTTCGCTAGAGCCTTCCACCCGTCCTCCGTGGAGGGCGACCAGTTGCCTGGTGACGCTCAAGCCGATACCGAGACCGCCCTCGGCACGGTCCAGGGACTCGTGTGCCTGAAAGAACATTTCGAACAGCTGCGGCAGCTTGTCCGGGGCGATGCCGATGCCATTGTCGCGAACGGTGATGGTCGCTTCGTCTTCCACTCGCGTGACTGAGACTGCGATCTCGCCGCCGGGATCGGTGTATTTTGCGGCATTGCTCAGTAGATTCGATACTACTTGCTCCAAACGAACCGGATCGCCAAAAACGGGCGCCGATTTTTCCGGGAGCCGCAACGACAGCTCCTGGTCTCGATCGTCGAACAGGTGCCGGGACGCTTCGATTGCGTTATGGACCAAGAGCGACCAAATCGAGGGGTTCTTTCCTGAGTTCGATTCGCTCGCGTTCGATTCGCGCGACATCGAGCAGGTCGTCAATGATGCCGGTTAGCTTGGCGATCTGGCCTTCAATCATGTCGAGCTGTTTGACGTTGTCGCCGTTGGTGTGACCGCGCAGCAAATCGACTCGAAGCCGGATGGGGGCGAGCGGATTGCGCAATTCATGCGCTAACGTGGCCAGGAAATTGTTCTTCCGATGGTCGGCTTCGCGCAGTTTCTGTTCGACGGTATGACGAGGAGTAACGTCCTCGATCGCTAGCAGGATCATTTCGTCGCGGCCGGTCTGATTGACGAGCCGTCGCGCGTTCAACAACATGGTCTTTTCGCCAATCTTCGGAAAGTTATGCGTTACCTCGAAATCTCTGACAACGCTTTCTTCAGGAATTACCCCGCCGAGAAGTTTTCTGAGATCCGGAATATCCCACTCGGCTTCGCCGAGATCGTAGAGATGGAATCGCAAGGTCTTCTCTGGAGGGACGTCGAAGGCTTCATAAAACGCCAGGTTGGCTTTGATGACGACAAGAGCGCGATCGAGCACCAGGAGCGGTTCCCTGATGGTCTCCACAATTGCGTCAAGGAATGCCCGCGAGCTTTGAAGTTCTTCGTTCGTGGTGCGCAGTTCAGAATTTCGCGTACTTAGTTCCTGGTTGGTAACGCCGAGTTCCTCGTTAGCCGACTGCAGCTCCTCCTTGGCGGTCTCGAGTTCCTCATTGGTGCTGAGAAATTCTTCGTTGACGGAAAGGGCCTCTTCGTGGGCTGACTTCATTTCCTCGCGGGCAGCTTCATGTTCTTCGACAATGGACTGTAGGTAGTCACGGGTAGCGTCGAGTTCGCGCCGCAGGCTCGATCTGACTATCTTTTTCAGCCGACGCGGCCGAACCCGATCCAAAGAGCGATTCCCACAACCGAACCGCCAGGCCCGGAAGTCTTTGTTCATTGGGAGCTATCGATGGTTTATGGAAAAGAACGAGAGAGTACTGTGCTTCGATTCCCGGCAGCTTAACCGGCACGACCTCGAAACTAACCTCCTGATCGGCGCGGTCGGCTTCAATCCTGATATTCTCTCGAATCGAAGGCTTCCCGTACTCGTGCGCTTCGCGAATTGCGGGCGCGAGTTCGACCAGCAACCCCGCACGGCAAATCTTCTGCAGATTCAAGCTTGCAACGCCGCGGGCATGTTCGAGATAGCGACTGGTATCGCCGTGAAAATACAGGGCGTTGAGGTTTTCATCGATCAAAATGGCAGCGGGGGCGTAGCGGGTTAATAAGAGACGCTCGGATTCCCGTTGCGCGCGTTCGTTTTCAATCGGTTCGACCATGAGCGCTGAGCTGCCTTGAATTGGTCCAGGTTTCACCGCCGGTTCGAGAGATGGCAGCGCCGGAACTGTTCTAGTGGGGGAGGGCTGGCGGCGATAGATCTGAGGATGACCTTCTTACCGGCCGGAACTGGTCAGAAGATCGTCCTACCGTTTCCGAACCGCCGAGGGTGAGAAATCCATTTTGCTTGAGCGAATAGTGGAAGAAGGAAAAAATCTGCCGCTGCGTGCCCTGGTCCAAGTAGATCAGGAGATTGCGGCAACTGAATCAAGTCGATGCGCGAGAAGGGCGGGTCTCGGGTGACGTCGTGACGGGCGAAAACGCGAGATCGCGGATCGTCTTGGAAATCTGAAAATGGTTGTCCAGCTTGGTGAAGAAGCGGTTGAGGCGTTCGGCGGAAACCTCATCCGCAATGGTGTCGGTGTAAAACCCGGTGCGCGCCCGCTCCAGCGCGACGTCGCTCAGGTCGGTCGCAAAAATCTGTATGCGGTAGGAACTGGCGCGATCGCCAAGATGCTCCAGTAGAACCATCGCAATCGAATATGCTTCCTCTCCTGAGGCGCATCCAGGCACCCAGATACGTACCGGATCCGTTCCCCTGTTCTCGAATCGGGCGGGAAAAACTATCTTGGCCCAAGCACGATAAGCTGCCGGATCGCGGAAAAAGCCTGTCACGCGGATAAGGAAGTCTTGCGCGAGTGCTTGCACCTCACTCGGATCCGCCGGAGCAGATCAATATAGTCGTTGAGATCCTCGACCTGGCACAAGGCCATGCGGCGAGCCAGCCTGCGCTGAACCGTCGATCTCTTGTAGCGGGAAAAGTCGGTGCCATTCTTCCCCAGGAGCAGGCGGAAGATCGCTTTTAAGCGATCCTGCTCTTGCGCGATCTCACCGTCTTCGCCGGAAATCAGATATGGATGCCGCGCTAAACGTAATAACTGCGCGGCCAACTCCCGGGGCGGCAGTACGAAGTCAACGCATCCGGTGGCGATGGCACTTTTAGGCATCCCGGGGAATTTCCAGATCGGGCTCCTGCGCCATCGCGATGCCGCCGACCGCCTTGATTTCTTCCAAGCCCTCGGCACCGTCCGCGTCCGTACCCGATAGCACCACCCCGACCGCCCGATGCATATATTCTTGCGCGAGGGAGCGAAACAGTAGATTCACCGGCTTGTGTACCCCAGCCTGTCGTGACGCGAGCCGAAGCGTGCCGTTTTCCACAGTCATCGTGGCGTTGGGAGGAATTACATAGAGACAGTCCGGCTTGACGGGTTGTCCATCAACGGCAGTCTGCACAGGAATCTCAGTCTTGGTGGCGATGATCTCAGCCAACAGGCTCGGATGGTGGGGATCGAGATGTTGTACAAGCAGAAACGCCAGCCCGTCGGTGGATTTGATGCCTGAAGCATAGAGTCGGTGAGGACATCGAGTCCCCCGCCGAGGCACCGATTCCCGATCACTGGAAACGATTGTTCCGACGCTTCCACCTTTATCTCTCTCGCGAAGGATTGTTCTGCTGTTTCGTCTGCGGGTTAATTCGAAACGCTTGTGGCTTTGTTTGCAGGAACAACAGCACCAATTCCGAACGAAGGCCTAGTCGAAGGGATCAATCGTTTCGGGCGGTGGATCCGGCAGTTTAGTTTGGCAAAGGCCTCCGGCAGTGACTATCCAGTGTAATTTCTATTGTGAGGAGCAAGCGCTGATGCCCGCTATGTCATCGGCAGGTGAAATGTTAAGCCGAGCGCCAGGTCCTCTATCCTCTGAGGAAATCCGATTTCGCCGCCGAGTGGAGTCCGGGAGGCGTCGCCGGAGTGCTTCAACTGAGTTGGAGCGAGGCAGAAATGAGGAAAATATAGCGGCTGGATTGCATTAAAGAAGTTGGAAAAAACCTCGAAACCTCGAAAGCGAGAAAGGAGTGCGGTCGGTATTTTCTACATCAAAGGAGCTAAGGCGTAAAATATTCCTGATTATCCGGAGCACAATGGAGTTCCGGATCGAGACTCGAGCCCACGCGTTTGTGATCGCGCTTGAACCTCGCGGCGGTGCGTTATGGGAGTGTCTTTTGGTCATCGTGGGACAGCGATAGCGTCGGGTAAGGAAATGATCGTTGGGAAGTCATTATGCAGAGGCCAATCGTGTGAATAACATTTTGATTTGGATTCGCAACAATTATTCTGTAATCGAAGAACGGTTGCATAGTTGTAATCGCGATCGCAACTATCGCTATCGCGCGGCTGATTCGGCTGGAAAGGCGGGGTCGAAGGGCTGATGGCATGCCGGTGCTGGCTCTAAGCGAAATAGTTGAACTCCATGAGACCACATACAGTGGTGCCTCTGTGTAAAGAACATTGGCTATGGCCCCGCACTCGATATTGTTCGCAAGATTGGTGAGATGCCGTTAGTCCTCGGCTCTCTGGCTTCCGGGGACAAAGCCTTTGCTCTCTTCAGATGGGCAGGGAGATACCGATTGTAGACGATCCTAGTTTCTGGGTCCTTCTTGAATGCGACGACGTTGTCGATCGTCATTTTGAATTCATCTATGAAAATCGGAAGCTCTCGAAGCCTCGACGCATATCTAAAAGGAAAATGTCTTCGACTGATGCGAACAGAAGTTAGACGATAAACGTCCTGCGTGTTGCTGGCGTTTCTCTATGGCGATTTCAAGGCTGATACACGCGTGCGCTCCTTTACCCCTCCGATGCGGGCTAACTCAATCAATATTTGAGATCCGGGAAGAGGAATCTGTCCAGGTAAATCTTACGCATTTCGGACCA
>CAWDQC010000060.1:0-37212 GCA_963804355.1 uncultured Pseudomonadota bacterium
CCGAACGTGGGACCGCATCAGCGCGCCCGCCTGATGCTCAAAATAGCCGATCTCGTCGACAAGCACACCGAAGAACTGGCGGCCATCGAGACCCTCGACAACGGCAAGCCGCTCACCTTCTCTCGCGCCTTTGACGTCCCGGCGACCGCCGAGACCTTCCGCTACTATGCCGGCTGGGTCACCAAGCTTTACGGCGAAACCAACCCCTCCGATCCGGCATTTTTCAACTATACGCTGCGCGAACCGGTCGGCGTCTGCGGACAGATCATTCCGTGGAACTTCCCGCTGCTGATGGCGGCGTGGAAACTTGGACCCGCGCTCGCCTGCGGCAACACCGTCATCCTCAAGCCTGCCCGGCAGACGCCCCTCTCCGCGTTGCTCCTCGGGTGAAATCGTCAGACGAGGCCGGCGTTCCCGACGGCGTCGTGAAATATCGTCACCGGTTTCGGCCCCGGCGCCGGCAGCTCGATCGCCGAGCATCCGGGCGTCGATAAGGTCGCCTTCACCGGTTCGACCGAGGTCGGCAAGATCATCCTGAAGGCCGCCGCCGGCAATCTGAAGAAGGTTTCGCTCGAACTCGGCGGCAAGGCCCCCAATATCATCTTCCCCGACGCCGACCTCGACCAGGCGGTGCCGGCAGGCGATGATGGGCGTCTACTTCAACTCGGGCCAGGTCTGCTGCGCCGGCACGCGGTATCTTCGTGCAGCGCGAGCGCTATGACGAAGTAGGTCGAGAAGTTCGGCAACTTCAGCAAGAACGTCAGCGTCGGCGACCCCTTCGATCGCAAGAACACTCTCGGCCCCGTGGTCTCGCGGCGAGCAATTCGATCGCGTCAAGAGTTATCTCGACGTAGGCAAAAAGGAAGGCGCCAAGGTCTCCGCAGGCGGCGAGGGCGGTCAGCGGAAAGGGCTACTTCGTCCAGCCCACGCTGTTCTCCGACGTCAAAAACGAGATGCGCATCGCGCGCGAAGAGATCTTCGGCCCGGTCGGCGCGGCGATCCCGTTCAAGGATGAGAACAACGCGGTCTTCCAGGGCGACAACACCGAGTACGGTTTGTCGGCCGGCGTCTGGACTCGCGATATCAGCGCGCCCACAAGGTCGCCCGCGCGCTCAAGGCCGGTACCGTTTGGGTCAACTGCTTCAACCAACTCGATCCGATCTCGCCCTTCGGCGGATACAGGAGTCGGGCATCGGACGCGAGCTTGGCAAGTACGCAATCGACCTCTACACGCAAATCAAGTCTGTCTACGTAAAACTCTAGTCTCGACGTGACAACGGGCGGCTGCGCAGCAATTGCTCGCAGCCGCCCGTTTCTATTCAGCACAGATTGCAGTTTCAGTCCGCGACTGCCTGCACGTCGGCCTTCAATTGCGCAAAGTCGAATCCTGGAGCGAACCCTGCCGTTTGTGCCTCGGGCGGTAGGATCGCGTAGGCTTCGTCAACGCATTCGTCCCACCATGCCCAGGTCCCCTGCTGGGTGTTGCCCAGGTCAGCACCGTCACTCCGCTATGGTCATAGCCGACGGCAAATACCGCGTGCCCGTCATTGGTGAGAGGGCCGGGAGTCCAGGGCTTGTGCGCATCGAACTCCTGCACGCAGTTCTGCTGAACCTGGAAGCCGAGATAAACACCGCCGAAGAGGTGGATAGCCTGCTCAATGTGCGTATGGTTCTTCGGGTCGATACTGACATAGGTGATTATCTTGTCGTGGGCGACCGGATTGTCACGCCAGTTGCCGTTAAGTACGTCGAGTTCATTCAGACCGCTGTCCGACTCCGCCGGTGAGATGGTAATACAACTTGACCACCGCACTCTTGGACATGACCGCTTCTTTTTCAACAGCGCGTGGGAAGTCGTCTCCGCATGAGCCAGCGCGGCGATAGTGCAATCGCCAATGGTGTCGTTCCCGTCCATCGGAAAGAGCACGGTCGGATTGTCCATTTTGAGGTTGGCGTAAACGCGGGTGAGTGTGTTCTCCGAGGCCGGCGGCGCCGCGAGCTTCGACGTCACATAGTCTTTGAAACGTAACGTCCGATAGTCACGCTTCGCCGGATGCTTTCCGAATCGGTAGTTCGCCATGGTCTGTTCTCCCTCTACAGAATTATTGGGAGGCCTCTTGCCTTTCCCCTTTTTTTCGACCCAGAGCCGCCTCTGCGTCATCAATAGCCATCGGAGAGCAACCGCGATGCCAACAATAATTCGTTGTATATACTCAATTACCAAATTCATTGTGCTAGGCGGGCTTTGCACCCGTGCTAAAAACCGAGTGCACCAGGCGGTTAAGGCACTCCCTTTTTGAAGTTCACAGGACGATGAAATCTCGATAGGCAGGAATCGGCTAAGCGAATCCGCTTCGGCGATTGGCTGTACGCTCATTCATTTACGTTCGTTCGTCCATCGCATGGGAGTTTCGCGCAAATACCGCCAGAGCGTCAGGATGAAATCCTTCACTCAGTCGCGAAAATACCCGAAAACCCCGGTTTGTCCGGCAAAACGGTCCTCGAATGCCCGACTATTCCGGCAACGCGGTCAGCCGCTCCGCCACGCGATCCCTATGAGTTTGTAGTGATGCTGAGAAAAACCCGCCCGACGGCGATTCTCCATCGGGCGGGTCTTTGAGCGGATCGTCCGGCTCGAAGCCGGAATCGATTGTCAGGGCGCTAGGGACGGGGTCAGAAGCTCGACAGTAACCCCGGGGCAGACTATCGAGTTATCTTCGAAGTCAAAGTCGAGAACCACGGATCCGCCATCAGAGATCGTGTAGGTCGCCTCGAATTCGACTTGAAATACTACGGTCTGGTTAGCTTCGACTTCTATATTCGTACACGAAAGATGAAAACTTCCGCTGATATCATCACTCTGAAAACCACCGTCTGGCAGAAAAATATCATACCCTCCGGTAACGTGTATCGAGTCAATCACCGCGGTTTCGGTGCTCTGATAGCTAATCTCCGTATCTCCCAGGTAGACCGTCAAAGTGGCGTCAAGATTCAGATCACAGGTTCCGGGAACGAAGAAACCTGGATACGCGGAGCCTTGCGCAACACCGACCGCGGCCAGATCGCTGTCGACGTTAATCACGGCCAGGAAGTCAGTTTGATTTTGCCAGAAGAAATAAAACCGAACAAATACTGTGGTCTGAATCGAATCATTCTTCTGGGTATAGGACACCTTCGCGAAGTTCATACCCGGCGCTGTGTTCGAATCCGTCAGCATGCCGACAGGCTGTGCGAATATGAACGAAGCTTGAGGAATAGGTATGAGAGTGGTGATAAACGGTTTGAAGGCGATATGCTCGAGCGCCCTGGCTTGATTAGCGAGTCCTCGACGGAGATTTTCATTCAGTAGAGATAGTTCTTTTGCATTCGCCGCCCTTTCTTTTTCGACAGCGGCGCGGACATCATGCTGATGCTGCTCCAGTATCTTATTGAGTTTTTCTTTATCCAATCCCGCCTCAGCAAAGAGCGGTTGCAGTCGCTGGCCGAGGTTGCGCCGAAGCGTTTGAAGTTGCGCGGATTGAGGGCCTCGTACCAGCGCGGGGCGTTTTCGATCCTTAACCGCCTCAATCGCTGCTTTTACCTGTGCCTGGTCGAATTGCGGAGTCTTAGCCATTCGAATCCCTCCCTTAGATTCTCCGGCGGAAGCCTGGCAGCATATTGCAAAAATGCACGGCTGCGCAAACATGTTTTTGCAATTAAATTAATGCGAAAGCATGACCTTGCGAATTTTATCTAGTTTCTTATCCCTTTCGATAAATTTCTGACATTCTCTTGAGCCAAGAAACACCGGTTGCGACAGCAGAATCACTACTATGACGCCGGTAATCAGTCGCCGCGCGCGCGGGCGCCGGCGCCGAGAAACTCAAGGAAACTGGCAGCGCGTCAGAGCAGTATCTGGAGACGAGCTCCGAGCACGGTCCCCGTCTCGATGAACCGACGATTAGTGAGCTGCTTTTTCTGTGCCGGCCCGATCACCTGGACATCAGGCGTGAGTAATAGCCAAGGCGTGAGCGCCGCGTTGTAATACGCTTCGAAGCCCCACTCATCGCGCAGGAACGATATCGTCGATGTCGGTATCTGGAGCGTCGGGTTGTTGATACTGCTGTAGTAATAGCCGATCCCGAACTGATCGAGCGCACGGCTGGCGATAAGACCCTTGGCGCCGACGCCGGCACTGTAGAAATACTGGACAGGAACCGGATCGCCTTTGGAAGCCCCGAAACGCCCGAAGAGGCCAATGCCACGGTCTGCGTCTTTTTTGATCTCGTATAAATATTGGTCGAAGTTGTAATAGACGGCCCAGCTTCCATCCCGCTTTCTCAATTTCTGAGTCAGGACGAAGTCCAGACGTTGATCGACTGAAGTGTAGGGCTTGTTCGAATAGAGCGCTCCCACCAGTTGATGCCCCGTGAGCCCAAAGAAATTGGTGCGGAGACGGCCCTGGCCCGCGAAGATCGCGCCATTCATATTGTTGAAGCCGGTGGTGCTGGCCTTGCCGGTGGCCGAGACGACATTGAGCGTGATGATTGCTTTATTGGGATCCGCGGTCGGCAGAATGATCAACCCGGTGCCAAGCGTCGAGTAAGGGACCACCAGCGCCACCGGATTTAAATTGAATGCCAGATTATAGAACTGAGAATCGCCCTTACCGTGCGCAAACTCGTTCGTGTCCCCGTTCGTGATCGTCTGGAGCTTACCGACAAAGACACCGGCGTAGCGTGAGAAAAATTGCGTATAGGACAAATCGGGAAGCGCGACGTTCTGGCCACCCGGCAGCGGAAAGAGCTGGCTGGTATTGGCCGGCAAGAGCGCCCCGGTATTGAGGTTCACCGAGTGGGACCAATTGCCTTCGAGCTCGACCGTCAAGAATCCGCCCGCCCACAACCCAAGCTTCTGCGTATCGAGATGCCCTGTGAGGTCGCCGCGACCACCATACTCCCAGGCCCCGCTCTTGCCGCCGTCGACGACGCCTTGCTCGATCTGGGTAACGTTGAGGTCAAAGGTAAGACCCTTGTCCGCCAGGTAATTGCGGTAGCCATCCCAATCACCGGTCAGCGTCGAACGATCGAAGATATCGCCCGAGTACGGATGATCGGACGCCGCCTGCTGCGCTCGAACCTGCGCGCAGACGGAAAACACAAATGCGGCAATAACACCGACAACAACTGTCGCTCGTTTCACTGATCGAGCCCCCGGAATTTCTCTCACCTGAATCGTCTCCCTATTTATCACCGCGACATCCAATCATTTTTGGCGCATAAAAGGGAGCACCCAACCGGCGTTCGAAATCCGCCCCGAGTTCGTATTCGTGCGTGGCCCTCACTCCGGCACGGTTCCTGTTTTCCTTTGACAACGCGCCAAAGTACGAAGGCCGGCGCTAACTTAACTTTCTTGTCGATCGCGATCTTTGCAGCTTCAGACTCGACGTCATTCGTGACCTCTCATACTCCGCCGAAGTACAGCACCACGCACAGATGGATGGTAATCAGGGCGAAGATGAGGATTGCCAGCGCCCGATGCATCGCAAAAAATCCTGCTATCAGGCTCGCACTCAGACTGGGAGAGAACCTCGGGCTGAGCACCCTCCATCGCGTGAGGTCAGTCACGGTAACACCCAGGAACCCGATCGCGAGTAGCAAGATCGCGATGAACTTGAGTATCAAATCCGCGCTACTCGCGCGCTCGAGGTCGCAATGCCACCACAACGGGAGCATCGCGGCGAGGGCCAGTGCGATATGGATTCTACGCCAGGTCTTGGGCTTTATGGACGACGAAGTATTCGGCGTCTTGGCCGGATTTCGCGCTGGTAAATTTTGATTCGATCGGTGTCGTGAGAAGATGTGCGCAAAACGATGCGGCAATGCCGTGACCATCCGACCGCGTACCGCCACGGCCGCCGCCAGAACAAATAGAAGCAGCGATACAATACCCGTGCGATAGGCGCCGATCCGCAGATCTACGCCGTTTGTCGAAAGATAGACTGCAACTACGGCAATTCCGCACGCGATCGCCCATAATGTCAAAGAGCTACCGGGAATCGGTCGCGCACGAAATGCTCCCGGCGAGGGTTTCGAAGGAACGATCGCCATGGTGCTGTTCTAGCATGGAACGGCGAGTAAAAATCACCACGAATCGTCCGCCGTCACATGACGAACGGTTCATCGAGAAAAAAGCGCCCCGGCACGAGGCCGGGGGCACGTGCCTCTCTATCCGTCTTTCAGTGGTGGTGGCTATAGCTACTTTGCTGCTTAGTCAGTGTTCCTTGAATCAAAGAGTAGAGAGTCGTACCGGGAGGAATACCGATGAAATCAACTTTCTCAGGACTCTCGACGACGCAAGCCCACTGCTCATCCAGGACATTATTAAAGCCACTGACGGGTATAGTAATTGTGCAGGTACCATCAGAATTGACGGAATAGGTGCCAGCCGTCGCATTGGTGCCGATGGTGAATCCGCCATTGAAGTCGCCGTTGGCGTTGATATTCACTCCACCTGCCGTGACCGATCCACTGCCGTCAAATGTCAGGATACCGATACCGACCACTGCTTGAACGCTGCCGCCTGGAGGATCGCCAGGCAGTAAACCGGTGACCATGGCCGCTCAATGTCACCACGTAAGTGCCGGATATGGAGCCATTGTTGAACGTTCCAGACCCCCAGCCTGGGCTATGCCGCCAAGGATCAACATGAGAACGGCAGTTAACATTATTCGTGAGCGCATCTTTTCCTCCTTTTTTGTAGCCGCGGTTTGCTCGCGGCGTCTGCGGAGCAAAAGCAACGCCGATGCCACAGAAGAAAAACGGCAGGATTCTGTGCGCGTTCGCTCGGTCTGCGCCAACCGTGGTTAGCAGTGGTGCTAAGGATGAGCTTCAGTGGTGCTGAAGTTAAGAGTCGCGCGGACTTAATAACGCTTCGCCAATTAGTAGAGCAATTATATTGGCGAGTTAGATCGGAATCAAGACGACGCCACGTCTCGCGAGGCGATGACGATCCGATTACACGTTTGTTTTTGACCGACAAGAAATGAAAAACTCCCTAAACTAATAGGGAGCTTCCTGGTGGAGGCGGGGGAATTGAACCCCCGTCCGAAGATCTTCCGGTGATGGCCACTACACGCTTATTCCGCGAATTGAGCTCGCCCGCCGGTTGCCCACGGACGGGCTGCCGACAAGCCAGCCGATTTAAGTTTCGGGCTCCCCACCCAATCGGTAAACGGTGTCACCCTAGCCCACTAAATGACGCCCCGACCCGCTGCCATGGGCGAACAGCGGCGGGACGCTAGCGGCCGTTAGGCCGCTAGAGCGTAACCGTTATTGTCTGCGGGTAAATTTCGCAGTCTGTTTGTTTAACGGGCCAACAGTACCCCGGCGTGCGACCATGACCCTCTTATCTCCGTCGAACCCGGTTCGCCCCCATAATCCATAAGGCTTGCCGCGAAGGCAGGTCGGAAACGGTTACCTCTCACAATCTAAGGCCTGGACGCCCCGTCCGCAACCTGCATTCAAATGTCCTGTTGCGGGCTTTACGCCTCCATGCAAACCTGAAAACCTGTGCGGATCGCCGGAAAGTATCGGAACGTTTCGAACTGACAGCGGCGGTATTACCGAACGCGACGCCTTCCCACGCTCAGGATCCGCAAGTTATCGCCGATTGCGCTGGTCGCCGCCCTCCTCTGCTTTGCCTGCTCGGGGGTGAATCCGCTCACCGGCGAGTCGTCGACGGAAAAGGTGCAGTCGATCGAACCCGCCCTGCAAGCCGCGGGCTTCAAGCAATTGCCCGCCACGACGCCCGCACAGATGCAACAACTCAAGGCGCTCACCCAGTTGAAGCTCGGCTACTACGTCGACCAGTCGGGCAACGCCAACTACTGGCTCGCCGACGCCGACAGTTGCCACTGCCTGTTCCATGGCGACGAGGCCGCGCGCCAGCGTTACGAGACCATCAAGCTCGAAAACGAAGTGGCCGAGCGCGATCGCGAGCAGTCGGAATCGCGTCAGCGCCAGATGATGATGGGACAACCCGGCTTTGGTCCTCCCGGGATGGGCCTGGGTTTCGGCAGCGGTTTCGGCGGAGGCTTCGGCGGCAGCGGTTTCGGACTCTCATTCTGAGGGACTGCCCCTCTGACGCGAAATCTCGATCGCCGGTCGGCTCGCCACTCATCCGAAGGCAGCGGAACATCCACCGCCATCTATCGACCCACTATTTGGTGTCGCTCTGAATCACCCCTTCGCGCCCGAGGCGAGCATTCTGCTCCTTCGAATATCCCAGGTATTCGGCAAGGATCTTTCGTTGTGTTCTCCGAGGAACGGGGCGTCCAGTTCGAGCCGATGCGGAAAGGCCGAAAAGCGCATCGGAAATCCCGGCACTTCCATCTCGCCGAGGACGCGATCGTGGATCGGCTGTACCGTCTGGCGTTCGCGCAGATGCGGATGATTCATCGCTTTTTCGAGCGTCAGCACCGGGGCCGAAGGGATTCGCGCCTCGCGCAGGGCGGCGACCGCGGCTTCCTCGCTCGGCAACGAGGCGAGCCACTTCTCGATGACTTCGATTACGTCCTTGCGGTTCGCCGAACGAGTCGGATTGTCGATGAAGCGCGGATCTGGCGAGTTCCGGACGTCCCATCAGCTCGCAGAGCTTCGCCCAATGATGGTCCAGCCAGGCGAAAACGAAAATATAACCGCCTTTCGCCTTGAACATCCCGGCCGGACATAGCACCGGGTAATGCAGTCCCGTGCGTTTCGGCTTCATTTCCCCGCGGCTCGCGCTCAGGGCCTGCACGCCAACGTCGTGGTAATGAAAGTAGGCGTCGAGCAACGAGATATCGAGATATTGGCCCTCGCCGGTGCGGTCACGATGCAACAACGCGCAGGCGATCGCGGCCAGCGCGTGAACCCCCGTCGAAACGTCGCCAATCGCGAGCATCGGCGGATAGTGCGGTCCGCCCTCCTCTCCGCTTAGCGAAGTCACACCGGCATAAGCCTGGCCGATAAAGTCATAGCCCGGATCGTTGGCCAGCGGACCCTCCTGTCCGAAGGTCGAAACCGAGCACATGATGATCTTGGGATTGAGCTTGCGCACGTTGTCGTAGCCAAAGCCCATCCGCGCGATCACACCGGGAGCAAAGTTCTCGACGACGATATCGACTTTGGGAATCAGCTCGCTGAGGATCGCCTTGCCTGCTGGATTTCTCGCGTCGACGCAGAGGCTCAGCTTGCCGCGGTTCTGCTGGACGAAATAGCCGCTGCGGCCCTCTTTCATATAGGGCATCCCGCGCGATCGGTCACCGCCGGGCGTGAGCTCGACCTTGATCACCTCGGCGCCCATCTCGGTCATCAATTTCGTCACCGTCGGTCCGGCGACGAACTGGGTGAAGTCGAGCGCCTTGAAGCCGTCGAGCACATGCTTACGTCCAGTCATTAATCATCCCTCCACGAGCGACGTTGACCACGCGTATCCAATCCCATTGGCACGCGCGGTCCGCGCGACTGAATCCGTGCTGTAGCAAGCTGACGGTCCCGGCTGCAACCAACCACACAATCAAGTGCGACTTCCCCGTTACAGGTTGCGCGCGGCGAGAACCTCGGCCGCCGGCACGCGTTCCTTGCAGCTAATCCGGCGCGGCGCGCTGAAGAAGCGCAGCTCGAATCCTTCGTTGCGATAGAGCTCGACGATACGCGGGGTGCCCTGGTTGGAGAGCAGCACCGGTCCCGGATGCCGCGCGAGCATCCGCGCGAGACGCACCTGGTCGTCCCAGCCGAAATCTTCCTTCGCGTAGCGGGTAAACTCGACGTCGTAGGGAGGATCGGCGTAGACAAAGTCGTCGTCCGCGATCCTGGCGCGGGCGAAATCGCCGCTGACGAAGCTCCATCCGGCGAATTGCCGCCGGTACGCGGAAAAATCGCCGCGATAATTGATCACGCTATAGCGGCCGAAGGGAACGTTGAATTCGCCCCGGCTGTTGAAGCGGCATAACCCGTTGTAGCAGGTACGATTCAGATAGTAGAAGAGCGAGGCCGCCTCCGCGCTTTGCTCGCCGCCCTCGGCGATCAAACGGTTGAAGCGCTCGCGATAGGCGTAATAGAGCGCCGCGTCGTTGCGCATCGGCAACGAAATGACGAATCCGCGTTTGAGCCAGCTATAGAAGTTGCACGCATGCGGGCTAATGTCGTTGAGCAGCGCTCGCGTCGGCTGCAGGCCGATCGCAACGGCCAGGCCGCCGCAGAGCGGTTCGACCAGACGCCGCTTGCAGTGCGGTTCCCACAAGGGACGAAGGTGCGGCAGGAGCCAGCGCTTCCCGCCGGCCCATTTCAGCGGGGGTCGCAGTTCGAGGCTTTGGCGGCGGACGCCTTGCCGGCGATCATTGCCGGCTTCGGCCACAGTCGCGCCCATGCCTCGCCGCTTCCTCCTACTTTTGCATCGCCGCGGCCCGCGGCGTCGCGGGCGCAATAGCGGCGGCGGCAGGCCGCGTCGGAGCTACCCGCACCGGCAGGATAACCAGGCTGAGTCCTTGAACCTGCAGCCAGGTCTGCATTTCCAACGCCGTATGATTGTGGAGAAAGCGACTGACAAAACCTTCGAGCTCGTCGGTAAAGACCAGCTTTCCCGCGAAGAATACCGCATGAGGAAATTCGCGCGCGACTTCCAGGCATAGACGACGCAGTTCGACCACCACGTCCGGACCGATACTCGTGCGCAATTCCGGATGGAACCCCAAGTCGGCGGCAAAGCGGCAATATTCCATCAAGTCGTCCGCCACTTCCTGCTCGAGCCGCTGCACGACCTCGGGTCCCTTGAGCTGATTGGAATCGACCTCGGCCACGCTGATGAAGACGATATTGTGAAATTGCCCGTTGAACAGCCGCGGGATCGTCGTGAGCGTTGCCAGGCCAAGGCCGTTGAAGCCGTTGACCAGAAGCACCGCCGTCGGCGCCTCCGGCTCGCGCGTGGCGGGAACCTTTTCCGCGGCAGCAAAGATCTCGGGCAGGACGTCGGCTTCGAGTTGCTCGATCGCCTTCCGGACGTATTCGTAATGGCGGCGCACGCTATAGCAGATCGCGACGAGTCCGCCGGTCATCACCACCGTGACCCATCCGCCTTCATAAAACTTGAGCGTGACTGTCACCACCAGAATCAGTCCAGTGAAAATGCAGCCGATCCCGTTGATCAGCAGCTTGCGCTTCCATCGAGGCTCTTCCCGCCGCGCCATCCACCAATGGACCGTCATTCCCAGTTGCGACAGGGTAAAAGTGATGAAGACGTTGATCGCGTACAACACCACCAGCAGGTCGACCCGGGCGTGGCTGCCGATCAGGATCACGCCGGCTGCCAGACCGATCGCGAGCACGCCGTCCTGAGTCACCAGCCGCCCGCTCAGGTTGGAGAACCGCCGCGGCAGCCAGCGATCGATCGCCATCGTCGCCAGCACGCGCGGTCCGTCGACGAACCCGGTCTGCGCCGCGACAAAAAGCAACGCGCCTTCGGTCAGCAGCGTGAAGGTAACGATCGGAATCCCGAGCTTGAGACCGCCCAGCGACCAACCCCCCGCCATTTTCTCGAACAGCACGGCGTTGAGGGTCTTTCCCCTGATCGGTTCGACGCCGAACAGCATATAGGCGAACAAAATCCCGCCGGCGACAAAGGCCAGCGAGATGGCCATGTAGACCATCGTATGCTTGCCGGTCACCGTGCGCGGCTCGCGCAGAATCGGCAAGCCGTTGCTCACAGCTTCGATCCCGGTGTAGGTGCCGCCGCCAAGGCTGTAGGCCCGCAGGAAAATGAGCGCCAGCGCCACGAAACCGATGGAGCTGACACCTTGATGCGCCTCGTGAACCGCACCCCTGACCGCCATCGGTAGTTCGGGCGCGCGTTCGATCAGCGCATAGGTGATTAGCCAAACGTGCGTCAGGACGAAGGCGACGAAAATCGGCATCAGCGTCAGCACCGATTCCTTGACGCCGCGCAGATTCATCCCGACCAGAAACGATCACCACCAGGATGCAGACGTAGAATTTGAACTGGATTAGCGAGTACGGCAGCAGGCTGAAGATCGCGTCGGCGCCGCTGGCAATCGAGATCGAAATTGTCAGTACATAGTCGACTACCAACGCACTACCGGAGATCAAACCCGGCAAGCGTCCGAGCAGTTTACTCGCGACCAGGTAGCCACCGCCGCCCGCCGGGAACTCATCGATCGTCTGCGAATACGACGCCGAGATTATAAAGACGGTTAACGCGGTGAGCAGCGCGAGGAACACCGCCAGGTATTGATGCGGTCCCAGCGCGAGGAACGCCTCTTCGGGTCCGTAACACGAAGAACTCAGACCGTCCGAGCCGAGACCGATCCAGGCGAGGAAGGCGATTAACGAAAGACTGTGAAATACTTCGGGGTCTTTGACGTCGCGAGTCGGCCCGATCAGGAGTTGGCTGAGGGTCCGTTTGTTTCCAGTGGAGACTGTATCGCCTTTTGATGCCATAAGAGCCTTGGATCTAATCCATCCCACTAGAAACTATTATGCCGAAGGGCTGCGACGTAACTCCTCGCTTCCCCGCATCAGAATGTAAGTGATTCATACTGAGTACTTCGCACGCTCCAGACCGAGGCCGTAACGCGCCGCGTCGATTAGGTTCTGCATAAGTGCGACCACTGTGGTCGGTCCGGTACCGCCCGGGTTCGGCGTGATCCATCCGGCGATCTCTTTTACCGCCTCATAGTCCACGTCGCCCGCGAAACGGCCCGGCGTCGACCCGCCGAAAGCCGACGTCGATAACGCAGGCACCCGGCTTAATCATGTCGGCAGTGATCAGAAACGATCGATCGGGGGGCATAACCCCGGCGCACGAGACCACAATGTCGGATTCGCGGCAGATATCGGCCAGATCGCCGCTATGGCGATGGCACCAGGTCACCGTGGCATTACGCATTCGGCCCCCGAGCAACATGGCGATCGGTTTGCCCGCGATATCGCTCCTGCCAATTACCGCGGCCCGCCGCCCGTCGACCGGAACTTTATAGTAATCGAGCAACGTAAGCACACCGCGCGGCGTGCAGGGTATGAAACGTCCCCACTCGCCGCGGTAGAGCGTCGTTACGTTGGCGAGTCCGACTGCGTCGACGTCCTTTTCCGGCGCGATCGCGTCGAAAAGACGAAACGCGTCAACGTCCCCAGGCACCGGCATCTGCAGGAGAATACCGGTTACGCTCGAATCACTGTTCAAGCGCGCAATCACCTCGGTCAAACTTTGGGTGCTCGAACCGGCGGCAGGGAGAGCGACCAACTCGCTCTTGAAGCCCAGTTCTTCCGCGAGACGGCGCTTGTTGCGGACGTACTGGCGCGAGGCGGGATCGTCGCCGACCACGATTGCGGCGAGCGTCGGCACGCATTTGTACCGGTTCGCTAACTCCTCGGCATGACGGCGCAACTCCGGCAGCAGATGCGCGCTGACCACACGGCCGTCCATGATTACAACTGCCATGGCCGTCTAGGTCGGTAACACGATTTGTTGGAGCTCTTTGACGCGAAATCCGGCAAGCGTTCGTCGTCGCTCGGCGGCTCTGATAAGTTAGACAGGCGGATGAATTCGGTCAAGCAAACCCCGCTGCATGCGCTCCACCGCCGACTCGGCGCCCGAATGACTGAATTCGGCGGGTTCGAAATGCCGCTTAGTTACAGCGGTATCATCGAGGAACACCTCGCGGTCCGCTCGGCGGCGGGAATCTTCGACCTCAGCCACATGGGCGAGTTCGAAATCAGCGGCGAAGGCGCCATCGATCTGCTCGAACATGCGCTGAGCAATTCGGCCCAACGTCTCGCCGAAGGCCAGGCACAGTACACTATCCTGTGCGCGCCCGATGGCGGCACGGTCGACGATTTGATCGTCTACCGCCTCGGCCCCGGCCAGCGCTATATGCTCTGTGTCAACGCGTCCAATATCGCGACCGATCGCGAATGGCTACTCGCGCTGCCGCATCACGGCGTAGAATTTACCGATGTAAGCGATGAGACCGCGCTCATAGCGGTGCAAGGGCCGCAAGCGCAGGCGATTCTAGCCACGTTGACCGACGTGAATCTCGCCTCGATCGCACGTTTTCGTACCGGTACGGGCCAGATCGCGAATGTTCGATGCCTGATCGCTCGCACCGGTTATACCGGTGAGGACGGTTTCGAGTTGTTCGCGAGCGCCGGCGACGGGGAGCGGCTTTTCGCGGCGATTCTCGAGGCAGGTGCGCCCCACGGTCTCAAACCGTGCGGCTTGGGGGCGCGCGACACGCTTCGGATGGAAGCGGCGTTGCCGCTCTACGGTCACGAGCTCGACCGATCGACCTCGCCGCTTCAGGCCGGTCTCGCTTCTTATGTCAAATTCGGCCGCGACTTCGTCGGCGCGGCGGCGCTGATCGCACAACGCGACGTCGACGCGAAAAAACGACTCGTCGGTCTGCAAACCGACGACGGCAGGAGTATCGCGCGCCAGAGTTATCGAATTTTTCGTGCAAAACGGGAAATAGGGGTCGTGACGAGCGGCACATTCGCGCCAAGTTTCAAGCGACCGCTCGCGTTGGCATACGTAGATGTTATTAGCGGACAGCCTGCCGTCCAGACCGGTGACGCGGTCGAAGTGGAGATTCGCGACCGTCGGGTACCCGCGACAGTCGTGCCTTTGCCTTTTTATCGCCGTCCCAAGACCGTTTCCAGCGTGGGTTTTGTTCCCGGAGGTACGGCGCTCAAGGACTCGTGATGATAGATTCGCTTATCCTTCGCGCGCGCGAGGAAGCGATTCCGGCCTGAGGGGCGGTTGGGGTGAGTTTTGGCCATGAGATTCGTACCACATACCGAGACCGAGATTCAGAGGATGCTCGAGGCGATAGGCGTCGCCCGTATCGAGGACCTGCTTGCTCATGTACCCGAGAAGCTACGCACGAGCGCCAAGATCAGTCTCGACCCAGGGCGAAGCGAAGCCGAAGTCGTAGCGGAGCTCTCGGCGCTGGCGGCAAAGAGCACGAGCGCGAACGGTTTCGTAAGCTTCCTCGGCGGTGGATGCTACCGGCATTACGTGCCTGCGGCGGTGCGGGCGATTACCGCCCGATCCGAGTTCGCGACCAGCTATACGCCGTACCAGCCCGAGGCGAGCCAGGGAACGACGCAGGCGATCTTCGAGTTTCAGACCCTGATTACCCAGCTGACTGGCCTCGAAGTCGCCAACGCCAGTATGTATGACGGCGCCTCGGCGGCTGCGGAAGCCGCGCTGATGGCCCGTCGGGTGCTACCCAAGCGCGTAGTCGTCGCGGTCTCGCGGGCGCTATGGCCGGACTATCGGTCACGATTCGCACCTATTTGAGCGCACAGACGCCGCTTGAGCTGGTTGAACTGCCGTTCGATCCCGCCAGCGGCACCACCGACCTCGCGGCGCTCGAAGCCCTCGCCGACGATCGCCTGCTATGCACCGTGACCGGTTATCCGAACGGCTTCGGTGCGATCGAACCGCTGGGACAAATAGCGGAGATCACTCATCGCGCGGGCGCACTCGCGATCTCGGTCACGGCCGAGGCGCTGGCGTTAGGACTGCTCAGGGCCCCGGGCGACCTCGGTGCGGATATAGCCGTCGGCGAGGGGCAGAGCTTCGGGATCCCACCGCAATTCGGCGGACCCGGGGTCGGCTTCATGGCGGCTCGCAACGCGCAGGTCCGCCAGATGCCCGGCCGGCTCGTTGGTCAGACCGTCGATGCGCAAGGTCAGCGGGCTTTCTGCCTCACCCTGGCGACCCGCGAGCAGCATATCCGGCGCGAACGCGCGACCTCGAATATCTGCACCAATCATTCGCTCAACGCACTCGCCGCCACCGCTTATCTCTCCCTGATGGGACGCCGGGGTCTGCAGGGAGCTGGCCGCGCGTAACGTCGAGCTGGCCCATCGAGCAGCGGATTTGCTCGCGGCCGCCGGAATTCGGCAGCGGTTCAATGCACCTTTTTTCAACGAGTTCGTGGTTTCCGTGCCCAACGCCGAAGCGGCGCTCGCCGCGGCCGAACGGCATAAGGTGCTGCCGGGAATCGCTCTTTCGCGCGAATATCCTGAACTCGGCGACGGGCTGCTGATCGCGGTTACCGAGATGAACGGCGCCCACGAGTTCGAGTTGCTGCGCGACGTACTGGCGGAGACGCGCTGAGCGCTGGGGTTAAAGCCGATGGCGAGCGTAAAAAAGGTGAACATCTCTACAAATCCGCCGGCCGAAACCCCGGGCGCGGTCTTGCCGGCAAAGACCGTTCCGCTGATTTTCGAGGAGTCATCGGAGGGCCGGCGCGGCGTAGACCTGCCGCAAGGCGCCGCCAGCGTCTTGCGCGCGCGTGAGCTGTTGGGGGATCAGTTGTGCCGTGCCGATATCGAGGGTTTTCCCGAGCTCAGCGAACCGCAGGTGCTGCGCCATTTCCTGCGCCTGTCGCAGCTGAACTTCGGCCAGGCGCTGAATTTCTACCCGCTCGGCTCCTGCACGATGAAGTACAACCCGGTGGTAAACGACGAAATCGCCGCCCTGCCGGGCTTTTCCGCGATCCATCCGGCGACGCCACCGCATCTCGCGCAGGGCGCGCTCGAAATCATGGTGCGGGTGGAACGGGCGCTCGCCGAAATCACCGGCATGGACGCCGCGTCGCTGCATCCGGCGGCCGGCGCGCAGGGCGAATTGGCGGGCCTGCTGATACTGCGCGCATGGGAGCAGAAACGCGGCGGCGCGCGGCGCAAGGTGATTATTCCCGATACAGCGCACGGCACGAATCCGGCGAGTTGCGCGTTAGCCGGCTTCGAGGTGGTGGTCGCGCGTTCGAACAAGCGCGGCTATCTCGAAGCGCAGGAGATTCGCCGGCTGCTCGACCACGACGTCGCCGCGCTGATGGTCACCAATCCCAATACCATGGGGATTTTCGAGCCCGAGATCCAGGAGATCGCCGCGCTGCTGCACGAGAACGGCGCGCTGCTCTACATGGATGGCGCGAATATGAATGCGCTCCTGGGAGTGGCCAAGCCGGGCCTGATGGGCGCCGATATTGTCCATCTCAATCTCCACAAGACCTTCTCGACACCGCATGGCGGCGGCGGGCCGGGCGCGGGGCCGATCGCGGTGAAGCGGCATTTGGAGCCTTTTCTGCCGACGCCGCGAATAGTAAAGCGCGAGGGCAAGTTCGACCTCGATCACGATCGTCCCGACTCGATCGGTCGCTTGCGCGCCTTCTATGCGAACTTCGCGATGGTGGTGCGGGCCTACGCGTATATCCTCGCGCTCGGGCATGACGGGCTCGAGCAGGCCAGCCGTCTCGCAATCCTTAACGCGAATTACGTGCGCAAGCGCCTCGAGGATTGCTATCCGAGCGCTTCGCGCGAACCGACGATGCACGAATGTGTGCTCACGCATGACCTCGAGGAACGATCGCGCGTCAGCACGCTCGATATCGCCAAGCGGCTGCTCGACTATGGGATCCATCCGCCGACGATTTATTTTCCGTTGGTCGTTCACGGCGCGCTGATGATCGAGCCGACCGAGACGGAGGGCCTGGAGACGATCGAGCGTTTTATCGCGGCGATGAAGCAGATTTACCAAGAAGCGATCAGCAATCCGGAAACGGTGAAAACGGCGCCGCATACCCTGGCGCTCTCGCGCGTGGACGAAGTCACGGCCGCCCGCCGTCCGATTCTCCGGTGGACTCCACCGGAGGGTTAGCGCTGCGCCTCGCGGGCGCGTCCTCGTCGGTCTCGGGGGAGAACCAATTTAGATTCGGATTGACGGCACAAGACAGACCGCTAGTGCGAGATTCTTCGCTCCGCAGACTCCGCTCAGAATGACTTAGGTGGAGTCTCAGAATGACTTCAGCGTGTTCCAGAGCGCGAAAAGGATCGCCAGTGCGAGATTCTTCGCTCCGCGGACTCCACTCAGAATGACTTAGGGGGTGGAGGCGGCGGTGATGCGCGGGCTATTTGGCGGCGAGCTTCAGGGCGCGAGCGTAGTCTTCGGGCGTGTTGATGTTGATAAAACTGGTCAGGCCGGGGTCGACCGAGAGCAGTTCCGCCTCGGGGACCGTTCGCGCGTTGAGACGACTGACGATGGCGGTAAGCCGCCGTTCTCCGCCTGCCGCGATCGCCTCGATCGCCGCGCGCGCGGAGCGCCGATAGGCGGCGCATAGCGGTTGCGCGCGATTGTCTACTCGAGGAATCGCCGCGTCGAATCCGTCGATCCGATCACAGAGGAAGCGAGCGACCTCCACGCGCAACAGCGGGAGATCGCACGAGCAGGCGAAAACGGTATCGCCGTCGGCGGCTCCGAGGCCGCGGACCAACGCCGCCACCGGTCCGCCATAGGAATCTTCGTCACGTACGAGGACGACGCCGCGGGCGCCGCGGATAATCGATTCGACCGGATACGATTCGGTATCGGCGCGAGCCGCTACCACGACGATTTGCTCGAATCCCTGGCCGAGTTCGGCCAGTATCCGTTCGAGGATCGTGACGCCGCCGAAGGGCAGTGCCGCCTTCGCCCGGCCCATGCGCGAACTCTTGCCGCCCGCCAGGATTATCGCGCTGCCGCCCCCGCTATGCATCAGTCGTCTCGCGCTGTGCACTAACGAGGCGGATGCGCTGCCGAACAATTTTGCGCATCGGGGTTGCGCTGGCTATCCTTGAGCGCGCACGTGGCGATCCGTAATTCACCGCTAATCACCCAATATTTGAGCGTCAAACAGCGAGTGCCTGACGCAATTCTATTTTTCCGCCTGGGTGATTTCTACGAGATGTTCTTCGAGGACGCCGAGACCGGCTCCCGCCTGCTCGATATCCAGCTCACCTCGCGGTCGAAGGACGGCGTCCCGCTGTGCGGCGTCCCCTACCATTCGGCGGAACCGTATATCGCCAAGCTGCTCAAGGCCGGGATGAAGGTCGCGATCTGCGAGCAGACCGCGCCGGAGACGACGCCGAGCGCTGCGAGCGCCAAGGGCGGCGCGTTTCAGTTGTCGGCGCCGGGAGCGCGGGGTAATGGGCGCGGCTTGATGCCGCGGCAGATCGTGCGGGTGATCACGCCGGGCACTGTCGGCGAAGAGACTGTCCTCACCGCCGACGAGAAAAACTTCCTGCTGGCGCTGAGCGCGGGCGCGAGTGGTTTCGCCGTGGCGGCGATCGACGTCTCGACCGGCGAATTTATCGTCGCGCGTATCCACAGCCTGACCAGCTTGCGCGAGGAGATCGCCCGGATAGCGCCGCGCGAAGTGATTGCGCCGAAGGGATCCGAGCGGCTGCAACCGATTCTCGCCGAACTGCGGATGCCGACCAGCGCGATCGAGGCGCACGCCTTCGATGGCGTCGCGGCCCGGGAAATATTGCTGCGACGTTTCGGCGCGCGCAGCGAGGCGATCGACGCCGACGGCGAGGATCTCGTCGCCGGGGCGGCCGGCGCCGCGCTCGCCTATATCGAAGAAAATTTCGGCCACGAACTGGCGCATCTGCGCGCTCCGGTTCAATACCGCGCGACCGAGTACATGCTGGTCGACGAGACCACGCGACGCCATCTGGAGCTGACCGGATCGAGCGACGGCACCCGTATCGGATCGTTGCTCTCGATTCTCGACGAGACGCTGACACCGATCGGGGCGCGAACGCTATCGAACTGGATCGTCTATCCGCTGATGGACCTCGAAGCGATCCGCGCGCGGCACGACGCCGTCGACGAGCTGTTCGAGCTGGACCTCGGCGGTGAAGTGGCGGATTCGCTGCGGCGGATCGGCGATCTGGAGCGGTTGGCGGGCCGGATCGGCAGCCTGCGCGCGTCGCCACGCGACGTCCTGAAACTCGGCCAGGCGCTCTCCGCGGTGGTGACGCTCAAGCGCTGGCTGGGCGAGCGGCGCGGCGAGATGCTGCGCGGGATAGCCGGACACCTGCAGCCGGAGCCGCAACTCGCGGCGCAGATCGATCAAACTATCAGCCAGGAGCCGCCGGTAAACCCGCGCGACGGCAACGCGATCCGCGCCGGCTTCAGCGCCGAGGTCGACGAATTCCGATCGCTCGCACTCGACGCGCGCGGGGTGATTGCGCGGCTCGAAGCCTCCGAGCGGGAACGCACCGCGATCCCCTCGCTCAAGGTGCGCTACAACCAGGTCTTCGGCTACTACATCGAGATTACCAAGACGCATCTCGATCGCGTTCCGCCGAGCTACGAGCGCAAGCAGACCCTGGTCGGCGCGGAGCGTTTCACCACGGGCGAGCTCAAGGAGTTGGAACGCAAGATCCTGAGCGCCGAATCGGGCCTCAAGGAACTCGAGCTGCAAATCTTTCTGCGCCTTTTGCGCGATCTCGCGGCGCATACCGGGTCGCTGCTCGAAACTGGCGCGGCCGTAGGCGAATTCGACACCCTGGTGGCGCTGGCGAAGGTCGCGCGGCGGCGCGGCTACGTGCGTCCGCAGATGGACTCGGCGATGGCCTTGCGAATCCGCGACGGACGTCATCCGGTGCTCGAAAGCGGGATGAAGGCGGGCGAGTTCGTGCCCAACGACCTCGAGGCCGACCCCGACGACCGCCAGCTGCTGCTGATCACCGGGCCCAATATGGCGGGCAAATCCACCTATCTACGGCAGGTGGCGCTAATCGTGATCATGGCGCAGATGGGCAGTTTCGTTCCGGCAACCGAAGCGCATCTGGGACTCACCGACCGCGTACTGACGAGAATCGGCGCGCGCGACGAACTGCGTCGCGGCGAGTCCACCTTCATGGTCGAGATGCGCGAGACCGCGCGGCTGCTCGAAGGGCTTACCGAGCGTAGCCTGTTGCTGCTCGACGAGGTCGGTCGCGGCACCAGCACGTTCGACGGTTTGGCGATCGCCTGGGCGGTCGCCGAGTACCTGCACGATTCGACGCGGGCGAAGGTGCTGTTCGCCACGCATTTCCACGAACTCACCGAACTTGCGCGGGAACGCTCGCGGGTCAAAAATCTCAGCATGGCGGTGCGGGAATGGGGTGACGACGTGCTTTTCCTGCGACGCGTGGTGGAAGCGGCCGCGAGCCGCAGCTACGGGATCGAAGTCGCGCGTCTCGCCGGGCTGCCGGACAGTATCGTCACGCGGGCGCGGCAAATTCTCGCCAATCTCGAACAGGGCGAATTGGACGAGAGCGGAGTCGCGCGGCTGGCGCGTTCACCGCAGGGCGACGATCCGGCCGTACAGATGAATCTGTTCGCACGGTCGGAGAGCCGCGTCATCGAAGAGTTGCGATCGATCGAGGTCGATCGGCTGACGCCGGTGGACGCCCTTAACGTGCTGGCGCGCCTGCGGGCGCGGTTGCGCAATGACGACGATTAGACGATGTCGCCCGCGGGCGGCGGGCCGGTGGTGCGGGATTGAGGAAGGCGGCGAAACTCGTTGAGGCGGTGGCGATTGCATTGGCGGTCGCGATCTTCGCGGTCGAATCCGCACGCGCCGCGGTGCTGACCAGCGCCGCCTTCGAGCATCACGACAACGTCGTCGAACTGCATTTTGGAGTGCGCGGGCGCGGCCTCAAATGGCATCTGAGCGCGCACGATCAGCAACTGTGGATCGACCTCGAAAATACCCGCCTGGAGCTACCCTCGCTCGACGGATTGGAAGCGCTGCCGATCAAGCGGATCGAGGCTATCGACGTCGGCAACGGCGATTCGCGACTGGCTCTCGAAGTGAGCGGCAAGGTCGATTACGTCGTCGCCCGGCTGCCAGGACAGCTCATCGTACGCTTCGCGCCGGCGGGCGAGGCGCCCGATATCGCGGCGCCGCTGCTCGAGGAAGTCGATCGCGCACGAACGCCAGCGAACGGCACGAGAGCGACTCGTAGCGTTGCGCATGGATGGAGGGTCCCGGCGACCGCTCCACCCGTATCGTCGCCGCTCGAACCGTCACCGGAGACAGAATCGCCGCAAAACTACGCCACGCCCGACCGTACGCAGATGGCGGCGTTGACTCCGCCCGGGCCGGCTTCGACCCGTCCGCTGGTGGTTATCGATCCCGGTCACGGAGGCCACGATCCCGGCACCGAAATCGCGGGAACGGTCGTTGAAAAAGATTTGGCGCTGGCGATCGCGCTGCGCCTCGAAACTGCGCTGAGAGATCGTGGATTTGCGACGCTCCTGACCCGTCAGAACGATACGTTTCTGACGCTCGGAGAACGCACCGAAGTGGCCAACCGCGCCCACGCCGACCTCTTCATTTCGGTACATCTCAATTCGAGTCCCGATTCCGGCACCTCCGGAATCGAGACCTACTACCTCAATAACACCACCGATCGTGCGACGATTCGGCTCGCGCGGATGGAAAATGGAGTCGCCGGCGGCTATGGCGCGCCAGGCCAGTCCGACCTAAACTACATTCTCACTGACTTACGCCAGGGTTATAAGGCCAATGAATCGGCCTCCCTGGCGCGGATGATCGAGGCAGAGACTGCCGCCGATATTTCAACTTCGCTGGGACTTAGGGTGAACGCGCTGGGCGCCAAAAAAGGACCGTTTTACGTTCTGGTCGGAGCGGAAATGCCCGCCGTACTGGTCGAATGCGGCTTCCTTTCCAATGCGGACGAAGCCCGCGAGCTCACCGATCCGCGCTACCAGGCTGCTATCGCCGACGGCGTCGCCGATGCGGTCGTTCACTATTTCAATGCCGACGCCGCCGTAGGGAATCTGTGAACCAGGGGATCCCGGCCGTAGCGGGCGGTGGCGCTGACGCCACGATCGCCAGAGGTACGCGACAAAGCGGAATTGATCGCCGCGATGGAAAGCGGCGAACGTCCGGGAGCGATCGCGCGGATCGCATTCAAGGCGGTACGCGAGGCGCTGTTCGCGCGGCATCTGGCGGGCGCGGGCGGACTCGAAATTGCCCATAGCCTGACCGCGTCGGCCGACGCCCTGATGCGTGCGCTCTACCGTTACGCCGACGAGCCATGAGGGGCAGCGGTTCTCGCGGCTCAATCAGCGGCTCGTGGTCGTCGCGCGGGGCGGCTACGGGCGCAGCGAACTCAATCCGTTTTCCGATATCGACCTGGTTTTCCTGCACGATTACAAACCGGGGCCGTACCTGGAAGATCGTCACCGAGGTTATCCTGCATGCGTTATGGGATGCCGGTCTGATCGTCGGCTACTCGGTACGCAACGTCACCGAATGCGTCGCGCATGGCGGCCGACGACCTCAAGGAAAAGACCGCGATCCTCGATGCGCGTTTTTTCGTCGGTGACGAGAAGCTCTACGCGCAGTTCGACAAATCGCTGATCGAGAAACGTCCTCAATCGCAATCAGCAGGCCTTCTTCAAGGCCAAGCTCGACGAGAGCCGCGGGCGTCAAAGAATACGGCGAATCGATCTATCTGCTCGAGCCGCAGATCAAGGAAGGCGAAGGCGGCCTGCGCGATCTGCATACGGCGTTGTGGCTGGCCAAGGTCAAATACAAGGTCCATACGCTCGAAGAGCTGGTGCAGAAGGCGATAATCACCGAGCGTCGAATTGAACGAGGTGCTCGCCGCCCAGGATTTTCTCTTCCGGGTGCGCAACTCACTGCATTTCCTCACTCAACGACATACCGATCAGCTCACCTTCGAGCTGCAGGAACGAATCGCCCCGATGTTCGGCTATACCGACACCGACGGCCGCGCCGCCAGCGCCGAGCTGATGCGCAGTTACTATCAGCAGGCGAGCGCGATCCTGCGCTTCTCCGAAGGACTGATCGCGCGCGTGACCGAGGCCACGGCCTCGTCGCGTTTTCTTCGGCGCAGTCCCTCGCGGCAAGATTCGTCCCGGCGTCGTAATCCAGCAGAATCTGCTGGGACTCGCGACACCGGATTTTTTCAAGCGCGCGCCGCTCAACCTCGTGACGATTTTCGCCGACTGCGAGGCTCATGGCGTCGAGCTCTCGGGCAGCGCCTACCAACTCGTCCGCGACAATCTCGCTCTGATCGATGATTCGATGCGCAGCGATCCACGCACCGGGATGGCCCTGATGGGGATCCTGAGCTCGCGTCAACGCGTCGCGGAAACCCTCGAGGCGATGCATCGGGCGGGTGTCCTCGGCGCATCATCCCGGAGTTCGGCAATCTTATATGCTCGCGTGTTGCACGACCTCTACCATATCTACACCGTCGACCGGCATTCGCTCGCGGCAATTCGCGAACTCGAACGCCTGCGCAATGCGTGAATTCAAGGATCCCAATCCGCTGCTGACCGAGGTCGCGCGTGACTACGACGCGTTGCCGATGGTCTTCCTCGCGCTGTTGCTCCACGATATCGGCAAAGGCCACGGCCATGACCATCACGAGCGCGGAGCTCTGCTCACCACCGAAGTATGCGCCCGCCTCGGTTTGGACGGCGAGGAGACCGACCTGGTCGTCTTCCTCGTGCGCAATCATCTGATGATGTCGCAGGTCGCGCAAAAAGGCGACGTCGAGGACGTCCGTACCGTCGGCGATTTCGCGCGGCAGGCCGGCTCTATCGATCGCCTGAAGGCGCTCTACCTCCTGACCTTCGCCGACATGCGCGCGGTTGCGCCCAACGTTTACAACAATTGGCGCGACATGTTGCTGAGCGAGCTCTACATGAAGTCGCTCAAGGTGCTCGAGCAAGGCGATGCGCGAGGCGGTCGATCCCGAGCGTCGTCTGGCCCTGGTCAAGGCGGCGGTGCGCGAGAGCCTGGCGTCCAACGCACCCGCGAGACGAGATCACCAATTTCCTCGATCTCATGCCGGATCGCTATTTCCTGACGGTTCCCGAAGCCGACATCCCGACTCCATTTCGACATGATGCGCGCGCTCGCCGAAGGGCCGCTGGTGTGCCGTCATCGCCATTTTCCCGAGCTCGAGTTCAGCGAATTCATCGTCGCCACCCGCGATCAGCCGGGACTATTCTCGAAAATCGCCGGTGCGCTGACGGCCAACAGTCTCAACATCCTTTCGGCGCGAATCACCACCCGCGCCGACGGTATCGCACTCGACGTCTTTCGCGTCTCGCATGCGATGGGACTCGCGATGGAGGAAGATCGTTGGCTGCGGGTCGAGCGCGATCTCGAGCGCGTGCTCAACGACCAGCAGGATATAAGTGAGCTGGTTGCCGCGGCGCATCCCCCGCGCTCGGGCGGCCGCCGGTTCGTCCGCCGCGTAGCGACCGAGGTAACCGTCGACAATCGCAGTTCGGAACAGTTCACCGTGCTGGACGTCTTCACCCAGGACCGCGTCGGCCTGCTCTTCGCTATTACACGAACCCTCTTCGAACTCGGCATGGTGGTTCATCTCGCCCGCATCTCGACCAATGCCGACCAGGCCCTGGACGTTTTTTACGTGAGCGATCGCGCCGGTGAAAAGATCACCGACATCGAGCGGATGCGTAAGCTGCGTACGGCCCTGACGGAAAAGCTCGAAGCCAATCCGGCTTAGACAATTCGAGTTTCGCTCTCCTCGGCATAACAAGTCTTCTGTCTCTTTAGTTCTGCCTTTCTCTCGCTTCTTCACTCAAGAAGTTCTCCCTTTAAAATTCCAGACAACAAGTCGAGCCGTAAGTGAGCAATGGCTCGAATAGATAATCGCAATACTCGTCCATCTATTTCGACGTTAGGTGCCCAGAATGCGATCCTCTTGAACGCGAATATCACATATCGACATTTTGTTGTTGATAACTGCCTATCAGTATCTTTTCTCGGATACTTCATCGGATTAAGTTGGCTTCGAATATTCGGCTCGGATTTCACATCGAAATTGAACTCGAGACCGTCGGGTATCGTCGACAATTGAGCATCGAGTTCACTAGTTCAAAAATTAAAATAGTTAAAAATATTGATTGGCTATTACAAAGGGAGAAAGAGTAATGCGAGTATCGAGGATATTGGGTTGTTTGGCGATGGCGCTCGTTGCCCTGGCCTTCGTCGTCCTCACGGCTCGGAGCCGAGCGCCAGAGAACGCTCAAAAAGGCAAAAGACCCATATCGCCATCAACATATCGGGACCGGTATCGGTGACCAACACGACGACCTCCTGCCCCTCGGGTGACGTCTGCTTTGAAGTGACCGGTACCTTGGCCGAAAAGAAAGTCACCGGGATCGCGCTCACCGGCAGCGGCACCAATAGTCGTGCTCCACCGGCAAAGGCAAGTCGCCCAAAACCTGTTGCTCGAGCGCCGGCACCGAAACCCTGACCGTGGACTCAGACGTCCTCAATATCGCCTTCGCAGGAAAGAGTTGCGAGAATTCCGCGGGGACCGAAGAGAGCATCGCCGCGAAGTGGACCGCCACCGGCGGTACCGGAGCAATTCGCCTCGCTGAAGGGTGGTGGTTCGGAAAAGTTGAGCGACGATCCGGGCACTGGCAATGGTACGGCAGACATAAATGGTTCTTTGCATGATTGATCGCGGGTCGGTGTGATCGAGGCGTGCGGGGCCGCGACGGCATGGCGGCGCCCGCGCAACGGTCCAGCGTGCGGTGGTCCCATGATTCCATTACCGCACCTCTGCAGAATCGAAGCGCCGCGCTCCTGATGCGATCCCGTCCGCCAAGCCGCCTCAAGTATGCCCTATGTCGCCCGGGCCACGCCGGACGCCCAGCTTGCCTGACGCCCACTCCTAAGCCCTCTCCTGCCTCATAGCCCACGGAATGACACGGCCTCGACGCCGCAGGCGATTCCCCGAGATCGCGCGCTCAAAGGGTATAGTCGCGACGGTCTCCCATAATTCGGAAACGTCTGAATACCCAGTATACTGAGTGCCGCCCGTGGCCCGGGCCAAGTCTCAGCTTTTGACCTTCGCCGTGCCGATCGTGCCGTTTGCCTCGGTAGCGGAAACAGGTCGGAGAGCTCTTTCGCCGAACTTCGTCAGTAAGCGTATATTTTCGTATCTAACTATTGCTTACCCGCAGTAATGAAGAATCCGCACGCGCCATATCATTGTGTCGTCGAATTTGAGGCAATCGTTGGCTGAGACCGCTGCAGAACCCGAGCGACGCAATCGCCGAGGCCTGGGACCAGCAGATCGACCGCCATCTTGCGCGTCTGGCGGTCGAAGGCGGACTGCAGCAGCCATTCGCTGGACGCCTACGCTATCGATCTGCGGGATTTTCAGGATTTTTGCACATCAACTCGGTCGCTCCTCCCGACCTCGAAACTGCGGCCCTGATGACATGGCTCGAGGGTCTTGCCGATCGGGGTCTCAAGGTCAGCAGCCAGAGACGACGCCTCGCCGCGGTGCGTGGATTGATTCGCGAGTTGACCGAACAGGGTGTCCTCGCCCGCGACCCGACAATCGCATTGAAACTCAGGCCCCATCCTCGGCCCTTGCCGCGAACGCTGGGTTACGGCGACCTCAAGGGACTAATCGCCGCGATCGATACCAAGACGCTGCGTGGCCTGCGCGATCGTGCGATGCTCGAGATGGCTTACGGATGCGGTTTACGGGTTTCCGAGCTGGTGGGAATGCGCTTGCGCCAGCTAGATCTGGCGACTGAGGTGGTAATCGTTCTCGGCAAAGGCGGCAAAGAACGGCTGGTGCCGATCGGCGGCTCGGCGCTCAAGAGCCTTGCGCGCTTATCTCTCGGAGCGCCAAAAGGCCTTGCACAACAAGCCTCGCCGAAGGGCAAACCTCGCCGCGCCACCGCAACGGTAATGGTAAAGCCGGATTCCGCTCTCTTCGTCAGCCGTCTGGGCCGTGCAATGACGCGACAAGGTTTCTTCAAGACGCTCAAGGGATGGGCCGGAAGCGATCCACGCCTGTCATGGGTCAGTCCTCATACCTTACGCCACTGTTTCGCCACTCACCTGCTCGAGGGCGGGGCCGATTTGCGCGCAGTGCAGGAGATGCTCGGTCACAGCGATATTTCGACCACGCAGATCTATACGCACCTCTCGCGAATCCATCTGCGACAAGTCCACCGCGAATTCCATCCACGCGCTCGACACCGTCCCAGTTCGACCAAGAAAGCGGAAGATTGATTTGGAAGACCATTCACGATTCATCGCGACGCTGCTTATCTGGGCAGTTCCGACGATTTTCGCCATCATCACTCACGAAGTGATGCATGGCGTCATCGCGCGCGCGTTCGGCGACGATACCGCGGAGCGGATGGGACGGCTTACGCTCAATCCCATCCCCCATATCGATCCGGTCGGAACGATCCTGTTGCCCGGCATACTGATCTTTATGCACTTGCCGGTCTTTGGCTATGCGAAGCCGGTTCCGGTCAATTTCCAACGGCTGCAACCGCCGCGCGCCGGGGATGATCGCCGTCGCGGCCGCGGGACCACTGACAAATTTCGCGCTCGCTGCCATCAGCGCGATCCTTTTCCGATGGTTAATCCACAGCCCCGCTGCGTCGTCGATGTCGTTAGCGCCCGCCGGCGTGGCGATGCTCGCAGCGTCAGTTGAAGTAAATGTGATGCTCGCGGTGTTCAACCTGTTGCCGCTGTTGCCTCTCGACGGTGGACGCGTCGTCGTGGGACTCCTGCCGCGGCCGCTGGCGATGGGCTACGCACGGCTGGAACGCTATGGATTTGTTATACTCTTCTTGCTCCTCTATATGGGTTGGATTGGCCCGCTCATATACCCTGTTATCCAGACGATCGCGGGGGCCTTGCTGTCATGAACCAAGAAGGTGAAACACAGTTCGCGAGAATGGAGCCCGACGGGGCGCCACGCTTTCGCCTGCCGGTCTACGAAGGACCCCTCGACCTGCTGCTCCATCTGATCAAACGGGCGGAACTCGATTCGCACGACGTCACCGCCAGCATCATCACGGAACAATACCTCGAGCACCTGAACCTCATGGAGCAGCTCAACCTCGATATCGCCGGCGAATACCTGGTGATGGCGGCAACGCTGCTACTGATCAAGTCATTCTCGCTCCTGCCTCATCCGGCGATGGGCGACGCCGAGGAAGCCGAAGAGCTCAAGCGCGATTTGGTCGAGCGTCTGCTCGAGTATCAGCGCTATCGCGAGGCTGCGGCGAAACTGGGTGACCGCGCTCTTCTCGGCCGCGACGTTTTCACCACCTCCGGAGAGACCGCGCCGCCCGACGACGATCAGACGCCGCAATATTCCGTCTCGATCTTCGATCTGGTTCAGTCGATGGCGGCGGTGCTCAAACGCCTCTCCGACCGTACCCCGCGAAGTATCAAACTGCGCGACATCCCGGTTGCTCAATGTATCCCGCGGATTCTCGCGGTGCTGGAAGACGGCGCCAAAGTCGAATTCATGGCGCTGTTCGAGGATCTGGGCGACCGGCCCCTGGTAATTGCGACATTTCTGGCGCTGCTCGAACTCATACGGCGAGGCGAAGTGCGCGCGTGGCAAGAAGAGCGCTCCGGCCCGATATTGCTCGGCCGCGGCGATCGCTTCGGGATGCCGCAACTTATCCAGCCGGTTGCCGTCGAGACGATAGAAACCGGCCTATCCGAAGGTGAAGACCTGGATGACTGAAGACGGAGTTGGCGTTGCAGTGGAAGAGGAGCGTCTGAAGGCGATTCTCGAGAGTCTGCTATTCGCGGCGGGTGAACCGGTCGCACTGGCCCAGCTCGCTAATGCTCTCGACAATGTACCCCGCGATACGATTCGCAAGGCCCTGGCCGAGATGGCGGTCACTTACGCCTCGGGTGATCGCGGAATCGTTCTCGAGGAAATCGCCGGCGGCTACCAGCTACGCACCCCCAAGGAGCATGCGCTCTACGTGCGCCGGCTGCTCGCCGCCAAACCGCCACGATTGAGCCGTCCGCTGCTGGAGACGCTCTCGATCATCGCCTACCGGCAGCCCGTCACCCGCCCCGAGATCGAACAGCTCCGCGGCGTCGATAGCGGCGGCGTCCTCGATACTTTAGTCGAGCGCTCGCTGATCAAAATCGCTGGGACGCAAGGAAGCGCCCGGCCGCCCGATGATGTATGCGACGACCGTCGAATTCCTCGAACTGTTCGGCCTTAAAGACTTGGAGAACTTGCCGGATCTCGCCGAATTCCGCGCCCTCGAGGACGAACCCGCCGAATCACCCACCGACCAGGAACTCTCGGGCGAATTCATGCCGGTTTCCGAGGAAGCGGAGGCAATCGCTGCCGCTAACAGCGAGCAGGTCGAGGAGCAGCCGGGAGAAACCCAGGAACAGATGGTGAAATCCGGCGAGCCGAAGAAGTCCTCCGACGATCCCGACTAACCTTATCTCTTCACCGGCGGGCGCTTTTGCTCTTAGGCGACCTACCCTCTTCACTCTGTCACTTTTCTGCAACTCGGACTTAATAAAGACCAATAAAAGTTAAATAAGCGGGTGTATAGCCTTAAAGGTGATTTGGCGCAAATTATGCTCCGCTAGTTGTGTCAAATCGCCAATTAGCTTGGTTCGTGGTGTGGGAACCGAGCGGAAAGCAGTGCTATGCAGACCGAGATACTATTTGAACTCGAAACGAGCCTCAGCGGAGGAAAGCTCCTCGGTATCGAGGAGTCGCTGGCTCTCCTGAACGAAATCTGGAGGCTCAAGACGGCCCTCACCGGCAAAAATATGGATCTGAGCTATTGGCGCGACTGCCACAGCCAGGCGAAGGCGGACCTCGAACGGGTGCTCCAGGAAAATCGACGCCTTAACGAGGAAGTAAGCGGTCTGATGACGCCTTATCGGGCTGCCGAACTGCGAACTTGAGAATCGCTGGAGTAACTGCGCGCTGCGCCGGGTCAAGCTGCTGTGCGAGGCCTCGGCACGCGAAGAGTCCCCGAAACTTATCAGTTGGGAACCGTAACCAGGTCGTGTGCGCCCATTCCGGGGTGGCAATAGTCAGGTCGCCAGATTCGACCGCCGCGCCATTGGTCGCCTAGCCCACGCCGTCGCTATTTCTTCGCTTTCGAGTTTAGCTTGACGGCGGAGCGGATTATCTCTTTGAAGGCGGCTTCGTTCATCTTGTCGCCTTCATGCAGGTCGATTGCCCGCCTGGCGTTTCCCTCGAGGCTGGAATTGAAGATGTGCTTGGGGTCTTTGATCGAAGCACCCTTCAGGAAAGTGAGCTTTACGATCGCCTTGTAGGACTCGCCCGTGCAGATGATCCCGCCGTCGGACCAGACCGGAACTCCCCGCCACTTCCATTCTTCGGTTACCTCGGGGTCCGCCTCTTTGATGAGCTTGCGGACGTAGGCAAGTGTTTCGCCCCGCCAATCACCCAGCTCCGCGATTCTCTCGGTGATCAACTGAGAAGGCGATTTGCCTTGATTAGTCCCGGCTTTCTTCATCGTCCATGCATCACGCAGTGGTGCGCCTGACTAGGCTAAACTACGAGGCGCCAAGCATTTCCTTCGGTGACGATTCGGCCGCAACTCGGCGTGGCGAAATGCGTTCCAAAGACCGTCACGGGACGGTTGGCGTAGCGCTGGAGGAATTCGCGACGCGTCCGACGCGCCATCTCACCTTCCCAATCGAACCCGCAATTCCACTCCGGATGGATGCATTGCACCGGATGATGCATCAGGTCACCGGTAATCACCGCCTCTTCGCCTCGCGAGGAGATTCGCACGCTGAAATGGCCGGGAGTATGTCCGGGAGTCGGCTCGAGCCAGACCTCGTCGTTGATTCGATGGGTATCTTCGACCAGGTCAACGAGACCCGCGTCGACGACCGGCCGCACCGAGTCTTCAATCGGATCGCGCGTGAACTTGTCCTCCTGCACCGACCAGTGAGCCCATTCCTTGCGGCCGACCAGATAGCGCGCCTTGGTGAAGGTAGGCGCCCAACGATCGCCCACCAGGGTCGTATTCCAGCCGACGTGGTCGACGTGCAGATGGGTGCACAGCACCGTATTGATGGAATCCTTGGGGAATCCGGCTTTTTCGAGATCATCGAGAAACGGCGTGTGCAGCATGTTCCATCCGGGGAACGCGCGCGGCTTGTCGTTGCCGAGGCAGGTATCGACGATGATTCGTTTGTCGCCGGTTTCCAGGAGTAGCGCATGGATACTCATCCGCACGCGCCCGCTTTCGTCCGCGAAATGGGGTACGAGCCATTTGCTCTCGCGTTGGATATTTTCGAGCGTGGCTTCGGGAAGGACAAAGGTGCCCTTCGAAGCGGTTTCCATTTCGACCACGCGAGTGATGGTGACGTCGCCGATTTTCCAACGGTCCATTTGGCGGCCTCCGATTCGGGAATCGCCGCAAATTACCGCGCTTGGCGCCGCTAGTGCAACGTCAGCCTTCGGCGTCCTCGAAATACCCGCTCTCGGGTGCGTAATTCTCGAACCGCGTGTACTGGCTCAGGTAGGTGAGCCTGGCGGTGTCAGTCGGGCGGGAATGAGGACATACCTGTAGTTATGATTGGCTTCAAGGCGATATCGGAAGTTGAAGAAGGATGCTGAAGAGGATCGCTTAGCGTGGCCCGGAGCCAGAGCATCGATGAGCCGACGGCATAACGCCAAGAACTTGCGCAATCTTTCAAAATGGAGCAGGCGATTCCAAGGCGTGCGACAAAGCTTCTAGCTCACAGGATTCTGCCACACTTTCGCTGGCCAGAACGCCCCCGCGAGATTCGCTTCTCGCTATTTCGCGCCTATGATCGCATGGATCGCCCGGGCGGCCCTCCGGCGTAGTTATGACCGAAATCAAACGTGCCCGACTCAGGGATACTAGGCGTATCCCATCCGAATGTGGCCCCGCAGAGGCACTTCTAATGGGGAAATATGCCGGGATTTGTCGGTTGGAATTGACGAAGCCTATCCAAAACACAGACGCGCGACTTCTCAAGCCGCTCTCGCTCCTCGATTGGCCAGACCTTCGCCCCCACGTACCGCGCTGTAAGGGCAAACTCTTCTGCTAATTCGGTGAACTTTGTCACTGCCCCGGCCGTGAACGGTTGAGCCCGCCTTTGAATGACAGTAAGCAACGAAAAAGAAGCGGAAGCCCGCGCATATAGTGCCACTAATGCTTGGAATTCAGGAGGACTTAAAAGTTCAGAGAGCAATGTTAATCGATCATCTACAACAGTTCTTTGTAGAGCGGGCGCGAATTCTAGATAATCGAGAGGATTCGCGCGACCTACTATAGCCAACGTTGCCATCGCCGTCAGGTTCATTTCAAGCTCTGTAGAAAGCGCTCTCCCGGCAGCTAATTGGTCGAGCGACCGCTGGATTTTCATAGAACGAAGAACAAACTTGCCTCCGATGACGGCGCCTAGTAGCGCAAACAGACCGCTAAAAATTCCGGCCCACAGGGGGTTCCAAGAAATCCAGCACAAAAGCTTCCAAAAGCGGACAGCGGCGATCTCGGCGGTGGTAAAGATGCTCGCGCAAAACTCGATAGCCGTCACTCAAAGATTCCCCGGCGATTGGTAGATCGAGATTTTATTTGGCGGCCTCCGATTCGGGAATCGCCGCAAATTACCGCGCTTGGCGCCGCTAGTGCAACGTCAGCCTTCGGCGTCCTCGAAATACCCGCTCTCGGGTGCGTAATTTTCGAAGCGCGTGTACTGGCTCAGGTAGGTGAGCCTAGCCGTGTCAGTCGGGCCGTTACGCTGCTTGGCCACGATAATTTCCGCGACGCCGGGCTCCTTGGTGTCGCGATGATACATGTCATCACGGTAGATAAAGGCGATGACGTCGGCGTCCTGCTCGATTGCGCCCGATTCGCGCAGGTCGGCGAGCAGCGGGCGGCGGTCAGGACGGGTCTCGACCTGCCGATTGAGCTGTGACAGGGCGATCACCGGCACCTTGAGTTCCTTGGCAAGCGCCTTGAGCGAACGCGAAATTTCGGCGATCTCTTTTTCGCGCGACTCGCCGCTCTGCGCCGAGCGCATCAGCTGGAGGTAATCGACGATAATCAGCCCGAGGTTGCTGGTCCGCTCACGCATCAGGCGGCGGCATTTGGCCTTGAGGACCAGCGGCGAGGTGTCGGAGTTGTCGTCAATAAAGACGGGAGCTTCGGAAAGCCGGGCCGCCGCCTGCGCCAGCTTGGGAAAATCGCGTTCGCCGAGATAGCCGGCACGCGCCTTGGAGCTGTCGACCCGCGCCTCCGAACAGAGCATCCGCAACGCCAGCTGTTCTTTGGACATTTCGAGCGAAAAAATCGCGACGCCGATTTCGGATCCGCATCGAGAGCCGCATGCGCGGCGATGTTCAAAGCGAGGGCCGTTTTGCCCATGCCGGGGCGGGCCGCAATGATGATCAACTCGCCCGGCTGAAAACCCGAGGTGAGCCGGTCAAGGTCGAGGAAACCCGTCGGAACACCGGTAACCAGCTCTTTTCGCTCGTAGAGCCGCTCAAGCAGTGCGATCGAATGGCGGCTGAGCTCGCGCATCGAGCTGAAGGAGGGCCTTATCCTCCGCTCCGATATCTCGAAGATCTTATGTTCGGCTTCGTCGAGGAACTGATCGACGTTGGCGCCGGGAGTCTCGTAACTGCTTCCGGCGATTCCGTGGCGATAGAGCCGAGGGTGCGCAGGACCGCTTTCTCGCGGACGATTCTGGCGTAATGGGTGGTATGGGCGGCGGTCGGAACACCGCGGCCAATTCCGCGATATAGGAGGGACCGCCGATCTGCTCGATCAGGCTCTTACCCGCCAGGGCGTCGCTGAGAGTAATTGCGTCGACGGGTACGTTGCGGTCGGAGAGTCGGTCATCGCGCGAAAGATGACGCGATGGCGCTCCTGGTAGAAGTCCTCGGGCAGCAGTACCTCGAGGGCCGCGTTAATTGCATCATTGTCGAGCAGAATCGCGCCGAGAACCGATTGCTCGGCCTCGAGATTCTGCGGAGGAACGCGCCTCAGAATATCGTCCACCGCTGCCACAGCCACCGCACCCCCACCTGTTAAGAGCAATAAGTATCAATGGGATAGCGCGAACGGCCGGTGGTGGGAAGCCAGGGAATTTTGTGCGTCGCGCATCAACATGGTTGCCCACCACTATCCCACAAGTTTTCAACCGAAGGGGTTTTCGCGAAGCTCGTCAGGCGGCGTACGAATCAGCTTTATCCACAGTATCGACAGAGGCGTAAGGCTCCAAAGACTGCATCCACAGATTTCCGAAATCCAACGGATTCGAGTTATCCACAGATCGCAGAAAAGACCCGATGATTGAAGGGATTTCGCCTACGCTGGCCGGTGCGAAGATGGGTTCCCGATCGCGATATACGCTCTGCGGCGACGATTTCAGCGGCGGCGCGAGGTCCGAGGTGGCGCGGCGCGGGGCGAGCAGCGGGGCGACGGCGACGCCGAAAAGAAAGCCACCGACGTGCGCCCACCATGCGACGCCTCCGACCAACGGTCCCTGCGCGCCGGCTCTAATCCCGGCGTAAAATTGGCACCCAAACCAGGCCAACAAGTAGAAGATCGCGGGTATTTCCACCAGTTCGATGACGAAGATCGGCAGAATCGTCATGATACGGCCGCGCGGATAGAGGACGAAGTAGGCGCCGAGGACTCCGGCGATCGCGCCGCTCGCGCCGATGACAGGCACGGCGGATTGGGGACCCATCGCGACCATCGCGAGGCAGGCGGCGATACCGGCGAGCAGATAGAAAAGCAGGTAGCGGAGATGGCCCAGTTGCTGCTCGACGGCGGGGCCGAAGATGAAGAGTAGAGCATGTTCCAGTGAAACAGTGGCGCCCGTGAAGGAATAGTGACGTCACCAGGGTCGCCAAAACGGCCAGGCCGGAGGCGCTCGTGAGCCGACCGAGATGCGAGATTTGCGCCGGCACCATCGCAAACGGCATCAGCGCGTTTTCCGCATCCGGACCGAGACGAATCTCCAGCAGGAAGACGGCGCAGTTGACCAGGATGAGCAACGAATTCGTCGCGGTAAAACGACGCGAAGCTTCGCTGTCACGTAGAGGTATCACTTGATAATAGGCTTGCCGTATGCGGAGTACGGGGGCCGCGCCAACGCGCGTCTGCGCTATAGTAGTCACGTATTCGCAGGCGGGCGAGTCACACGCGCCCGAGCCGGAATTACAGCTCGTAGAGACCTCGCGCGGCGGGGTAAGAGCGCTTGAGTGCGGAGCGCCTTCTATGCAAAAGAGAGTTTGGCAGAAGAGATCCCGAGACCTCGCCCGATTCGCAGAGGAATCGAAGCAGGACAGCATAGGCGTCGCGAGACGCTGGTAAGCGCCGGGCAGGCAGAGAACAGAGCGCATAGCACGCCATCTCGGAGCTGGAGTTTCCGCCGGTCTAGATCGTCCAAGCTCTCGACCTGAGAGCAAGTCCGGAAAACTGGAGGGAGTTATGGAGATCGTCAACAAGATCTGACGGTGCAAAGCGGCAACGAGAAGATGCCGTGCCATCTGGCGCGCCCCGCAAGCGGAGGTCCTTACCCCGGCCTGATTGTAGTGATGGAAGCCTTCCAGGGCCTAAACGACAATATCAAGGGTCTTACCAACCGCTTCGCGGCGGAGGGATTTGTCGCGATTTCACCCAATCTTTTATTTTCGTCAACCCAACAATGTGGTCGGCTACGATAACCTGCCAGGTGCTATCAAGCTGATGGGAAGCGTGAACGACGACCAGATCGCAGGCGACACGGGTGCGGCAATCAACTATCTGAAGACGTTGAACGAGGTTAAGCCGAAATTTGGAACGACAGGCTTTTGCATGGGAGGCCGGGTCGCGTTTCTAACCGCGGTAAGGAATCCGAACGTCTTCGCGACCGCGCCATTTTATGGCGGTGGAATGACGCGTGCGGTTCAGCCCGGCGGTCGGCACCCGATCGACGATGCGGCAAATCTAAAGGGACCCGTACTCGCGTTCTTCGGTGGCAAGGATGCGTTCATCCCGATGGCGGAGGTGGACAAATTCCGCGACGCCTTGAATCGCGCCGCAAGCCCGCCGAGATGTTCTCTACGCGGACGCCGATCACGGATTCATGTGCGACGAGCCTCGCCCGTCATACAACGCCGTCCATGCGAAAGAAGCGTTTGCGAAGACGGTGGCCTTCTTCAAACAGAACCTGTCGTAACCGTTCGGGATATAGCCTCGGTAATCGACTATATCCCGCGGAGCGCGAACGGCCGTCGATGACGCGACGCCGTTCGCGCAGCTTTTTCCACCCAGACATCGGCTGCGCGCCGCCCGCATACCTCAGAAGCTATCGATTTCCACCTGCAGAAGCGTGACGGTAGGCGACCGCACGCGGTGAACAAAGAGATCAGTCCTTGAGACTGTGCGAACACTCCCAGTGTTTGCGCAGCACCGCAGTGCGTTCGGGATAGCGCTCATCCATTATCTGGACGGAGCGAATTCGATCGGTGCGGAAGTGACGAAAATCCTGCC
>CAWDQC010000061.1:0-110451 GCA_963804355.1 uncultured Pseudomonadota bacterium
TCGGTGCGTATTCCTTTCGGCGGGGCGCGGCGGGCAGATGCAGCCGATCTCCGCGCGGCAATGGTCGGCGGGATTTTTGCCCAGCAAGTTTCAAGGCGTGAAACTCAACTCCTACGGCGATCCGGTCCTGTATATCGACGATCCCGAAGGGTATCCGGCAAACTGCAGCGCGAGTCGATTGACGCCATCACCGCGCTCGATCAGCAAGCGTTACCAGGCGGTTCACGATCCGGAAATCCTCACGCGCATTTCGCAGTATGAGATGGCGTTCAAGATGCAAAGCAGCGTTCCCAATCTCGTCGAATGAGTAAGGAGCCGCAAAGCGTTCTGGATGCCTATGGCGCGCATCCCGGCGACGGATCATTTGCGTCCAATTGTCTTCTCGCCCGGCGGCTGGCCGAGCGGGGCGTCCGATTTATCCAGCTCTACCATCGCGATTGGGATCATCATTCGGGTGTCAAAGCCGGCATCGAATACAAAGCCGAAGAAGTGGACCGGCCGACCAAAGCTCTGATCGCGGATCTGAAACAGCGCGGCATGCTGGACGATACGCTGATCGTTTTCGGCGGCGAGTTCGGACGCACGCCGATGTCGCAGTCGGGCGATGGCCGCGATCACCACATCAAAGCGTTTTCCTACATGCTGGCTGGCGGCGGCATCAAGCCCGGACTTTCTTACGGCGCGAGCGATGAGTTCGGCTATGCGGCGGTCGAAAATCCGGTGAGCGTACATGATTTCCACGCGACGATTCTGTACTTGCTGGGCATCGATCACATGCGGCTTACCGTGAACTACCAGGGGCTGGACGCGCGCTTGTCGGGCGTCGGGAATCAAGGCCGGGTAGTCAAAGAAATTCTTACGTAGCGAGGCCGCCGCTACTTCAGTTCCACGATGATCGCGCGCTGCGTGCCTTTGGTCAGCACTTCTTTGTGCGAGCGATTGCCGGCGGAGATACCGGATGAGCCCGAACTTATAGGGGTTCACGACGGTCTTCCCATCCGGCGAGATGGAGGTCGAGATCTCCGTCCTCCAGGTAGGTGACCACGACATCTTTGTCGTGAAAGTGCATGGCCGTCGGCACGCCAGGAGTCCAGCGGTTGTCCCACACCAAGACGCGATTGTTGTCGATCAACTTCGTCGCGCCGGGCGCGGAAATGCCAGCGGATTACCAGAAGTATTCGCAGCCGGCCCCTTTTCGGAATCTTTCAGCGCGATCTCCGTGGTGCGCGGCGGCGTGCCGGTTCCCACCCACGTCTCCGACGGGCGAGCGCCTTTCGGCCTAAACACGGCTTCGCCGGTTTTGCTCATTACGACGCCCGACGGCGTTTTGAATTCTCCGCCCACAAGATAAACCGTCACCGCATCGTGATCGCCCGCCGCGGTAAAGCTCGGCTGGTCTTTGGTCCCAGGTCACGTCCCATACGGTGACGCGGTTGTTATCGATGACCGGTTTGTTGCCCTGCGCCGACGCCAATAGTGGAAGGAGGAGCAGACCTGCGATTCGCATTTTCACAAGCTCCATCATCTCCCGTGTGCGCGAACTGCGTCAAGGATCGTATTCGTTACAATATTTCACATGCGATGATGCGCCCGGCTGCTATGTCTGCCCGCTCCGGCGCAGGCCGCCCAAGAACTCGCCCAGGAACTGGATGGCGCGGCCAGCCGGTATCATGATGGTTGATGGACGCGATCCGCTTCACGTGTCAAAAAGGCTGCACTAACTGCTGCGATCAGAAGGGCAACGTTTACCTTACCGAAGACGATCTGAAGCGCGCCGCTGCGTTCGTAGGCATGAGCGCGGCGGCGTTCGAGGCGAAATACGTTTACCGGACGCGGCATGAAATGCGCTTCCGCAAGCCTCGCAACAAGCAGTGTTCATTTCTCGAAGGGCACGGCTGCAGCATTCATCCGGCGAAGCCGACGCAGTGCCGGACGTTTCCGTTCTGGCCCGAAATCGTCGAGCGCAAGGCTACGTGGAACCGCACCGCGCGTTATTGTCCCGGGATCGGCAAAGGCCCGCTCATCCAGATCGGCACCGCGATGGAGACGGCTGAAGAGCAGCGCCGGGCGTATCCCGAGATGTACAAATGAAGCCGGTGATCGGAATCGATCTCGGCACGACGAACTGCGCACTGGCCCATCGCGCGAGACGAAGCCGTCGAGCAGTTCGCGATTCCTCAGTTGGTGCATGAGGGCGAGGTGCGCGCAGAGTCGCTGCTGCCATCGTTCGTATTTCTGGATCCGGCGGCGCCGATTGTGGGAGTGTTGGCGCAGAAGAAAGGCTTGGAGAACGCGGGACGGCTGGTGGCGTCCGCGAAGTCATGGCTTTCGCATGCGGGCGTGGATCGCGAAGGCGCGATTCTGCCGCCCAACGCGCCCGAAGGCGTCGTAAAGATTTCGCCGGTGGAAGCGTCGCGCCTGCTGTTGGCCCATATGCGTGAGGCGTGGAATGAAACGCATCCCGAGGAAACCTTCGATAGCCATCAGGTGCTGGTGACGGTGCCGGCATCCTTCGATGAGGTTGCGCGCGAATTGACGTTGAAGGCCGCGGAGCAGGCGGGCTATCGTGACGTTATTCTGCTGGAAGAGCCGCAGGCGGCATTCTACGCGTGGATCGAGCGCAACTCGAATTGGCGCGAACAGGTGGGCGTTGGCGATCTGGTGCTGGTGATCGACATCGGCGGCGGCACCACCGATTTCACGCTGATCGCCGTGAAGGAGCAGGCAGGCGAGATCGCGCTGGAGCGCATCGCGGTGGGCGATCACATTCTGCTGGGCGGCGACAACATCGACGCGGCGCTGGCGCATAGCGTTGCGCAAACGTTGCCGAAAAAGCTGGACGCGATCCAGTTCGACGCGCTGTGGCAGCAATGCCGGAGCGCCAAAGAACAACTGCTGGCGGAAGACGCCAAGGGCGGTGAACAATCGATCACGATCCTGGGCCGCGGGACCGGCGTGGTGGGCGGAACCATCAAGACCAAACTCAAGCGTGACGACTTGCAGCGGATATTGCTGCGACGGATTTCTGCCGGTGGTGCCGATGGATGCGGCGCCCGAAGGGCAGCACGCGTCGCTGACGGAATTTGGTTTGCCTTACGCTGCGGATGCCGCGATTACCAGGCATCTTGCGCATTTTCTGCATCGCCATGATGCGCGTCCCACGCATGTGTTGTTTAACGGCGGCGTGCTGCGCGCGAAGCTGGTGCGCGAGCGGGTGCTCGAAGTGCTGAACAAGTGGCTGCCGAAGCCGGTGACGGCGCTGGCTTCAGACGATCTGATGCACGCGGTGGCTCGCGGCGCGGCCTATTATGGGCTGGCGCGGCAGGGCAAAGGCGTGCGGGTTCGCGGCGGCGTACCGCGCAGTTACTACATCGGCATCGAAACCGCGATGCCGGCGGTGCCCGGGATGAAGCCGCCGCTGAAAGCGCTGACCGTGGTTCCGTTCGGCATGGAAGAAGGCACCGGCCATCAGATCCAGCAGCGCCGGTTCGCGCTGCGCATCGGCGAGCGCGCGCGGTTCCGGCTGTTTCAATCGACCGATCGCAAGCAGGACGCGCCGGGAGAAATGCTGGACGAGATCGCGCCCGATATGGAGGAGTTGACTCCAGTGGAAGTGGCGCTGCCGGGCCAGCCCGGTGAAGTCGTTGCGGTGACGCTTGAAAGTCTGGTGACGGAGACCGGCATGCTGGAGCTGTGGTTCGTGGCGAACGACGCTCGGCGCTGGAAGCTGGAGTTCAATGTGCGGCCGCGCACTACTTCTGGCGTCATTTCTGGCTCAAACCGCCATCCACAGCCAACACCTGGCCGGTGACGAAGTTGGTCGCGGTCAGGAAATAAATCACGGCATCGGCGATTTCTTCGGCTGTCCCCGCGCGCTGCGCCGGCGTCTTGCAGATGAGGCGCTCGATGCGCTCGTCGTGTTCGCCAAAAGGGATGACGCCCGGCGCGACGGAGTTCACCGTTACTTTCGGAGCGAAGGCTTTGGCTAGGGCGCGCGTCAGCATGATCACGCCGGCCTTGGAGGCGCAGTAGTGCGCGTGGTCCGACCACGGGCGCAGCCCACCGAGCGAGCTGATGTTCACGATGCGTCCGCCATCGCCCGCGAGCATGCGGCGCGCCGCTTGCTGGCAGCAAAAGAATGTCGCTTTGAGGTTGACGCTATGAATGAAGTCCCAGTCGGCTTCGGTGATCTGAAGGGGATCGAAGCGCGTGAAACGCCCAGCATTGTTGACCAGGCCATCGATCCGTCCGAAGTGTTTTTCGATATCAGCGAAGAGGCGCTCGATTTCGGAGATGTGTTCGAGATTGGCTCGAAACACCGGAGCGTTGCCGCACTCGGCGGCGGTGGCGCGGGCGGCGTCTTCGGAGCCGCTGTAATGGATCGCGACGCGAGCACCTGACTGGAACAATCGCAGCGCGATGCCGCGGCCGATGCGCTTGGCGCTGCCGGTGACCAGAATCACGCGTCCGTCGAGAGGGGCCATTTCTTCATTATGGAGTGGCGTGGCCAGATGGAGTGGCGCGGCTAGGCGGCGGGATCGCCATGCACTTCGATCTCATCCGGGTCGACTCCGGCTAGAGCCGGTTCCGGAAGTTTGCCGGCGAAGTTGGCCCAGCCCCACCAAAACGCGGTCGACATACTGAAAATCGCGGCAACCGCTCCAATCACGCGCGGACTGGTGTGATCGGAAGCCCAGCCGGCCACGCTCATCGAGAACATCATGGTCATCCAGGTCCAGGTTTCGACGGTGGAGAAAACGCGTCCGCGAAATTCGTATCCCACGTGGCGCAGAAGCTGGGACGAATTGCACACCGAGCTGACGCCAACCGCAGCGCGAGACATGCCGATCCAGAAAATGGCGGCCACGAAGGAATGCGAGATGCTGAAGAGCAGAAAAAAGAGGCCGTGCAAAATGTAGCACACCGAAATCGCGATCTTGTAAGCCGAGTAGCTGATTCGCGGGAAGATCCGATGGGCGACGATTGCGCCGATGATGAGGCCGACGCCGGCGGAGCCCCACATGGCGCCGATACCTACGGAGCCGCGCTGAAAAACGACATCGCCAAAGAGGCTGAGCAGAATTTGCGCCGCGCCGCCCCCGGTAGCCCAGCCGACGCTGATGAGTCCGATTCCGAAGATGAGCGGAGTGGCGCGCATGTAGCGCAGACCTTCGATGTATTCATGCCAGGGGCGCACGATGCGATCTTCGGTGAGAGGTTCGCGGGCGTCAGCATCGGGCGCGGTGGTGGCCCGCGCGTGTTCCGCACGCCGGGGGTGGAAGCCGCCCGGGACGCGAAGCTGCCAGATGCACGCGGCCGAAAACAAAAAAGAGAACGCATTGAAGGCGAACGCCAGGTGATAGCCGCCGAGGACCGAGACGCCGCCGAGAAAAGATCCGACGGCAAGGGCGGTCCACTGCGTTAGCTGGGTGAGCGAATTGGCGGTGTGCAGCTCATCGCGAGTGGTGATGGTGGGCAAAATAGAGGCGCGGCCGCTGGTGAAAAACGGCGAGGCGAACATGAGCATGCCGCTCAGCAGGTAGAGCAGCCAGGTGCGTCCCAAGGGGATGGCGAAGATGAAGCAGAGCGCGATCACGGCGCGCACCAGGTCGCTGAGGAGCATGATGCGGCGGCGATCCATGCGGTCGAGCAGGACGCCGGCGATGGGTCCGGCGGGGAGCATGGAGACGGCGCGCGAGAGCAAGATAGCCGCGACCACCAGGCCCGAGTGGGTGTTGGCGAGCGCCAGGCTGAAGACCGCGACATTGTTGAAATTGTCGCCGGCCTCGCTGACGATCTGGCCGACCCACGCAAAGCGATAGTTGCGGTTGGCGCGCAGCAGCGCCAGGAAGCCGCCGGATTTCAAGAGATGGCTTCCTCCCCGCGCGGGGCGATCGGCAAATGTTCGCTTGATGGCATTCCTTCCATTCTGACTGAGAATCGGGTCGTCGAGAGAAAAGATCGACTGGCTGGCATGCCCGCTCGTCGAAATCGAGCCGGGAGTGCAAAGCGGCGCTCCCGTGTTGCGCGGTACGCGGATGCCGGTTAACGCGAATGTCGATAACTTCGACTTTGGCGTGAGTGCCGCCGAGATTGCAGAACAGTTTGAGGTTCCACAGGGTCAGGTTGAGGCGGTCTTGACATACGCCAAGAGTCACCGCATTGCGCATCGTATTCGATAAGAACGTCCCGGTCGGTGTTCGGCATTTCCTGTCCATAGCGGCCGCGGCAACACCGGGAAGCTTCGACTTCATCGAAATGCCCTCGCCGCCGAATGGACAGCGATTAAAGTAGCCGGCGAATTCGCGCGGCGGTCTATCGGATGGCTTCCTCCCGCACCGTGATGCGCTGGAGATAATCTATGTCTATTTCATAGCCGAACCCGGGTCCCGTGGGAACGGTGATGGTGCCTTCGGGCGAGACTTCGACGGGCGGCACGATGATGTCGCGGGTCCAATAGCGCTTGCTGGCGGAGACGTCGCCGGGGAGCGTGAAAGCCGGGCAGCGTCGAAAGTGCAATGTTGTGCGCGCGGCCGATGCCGGATTCGAGCATGCCTCCGCACCACACCGGAATGCGGTGGGCGTGCGCGAAATCGTGAATCTGTTTGGCGGCGTGATACCCGCCGACGCGGCCGAGCTTAATGTTGAGGACGCGGCAGGCGCGCAGGGCGATGGCTTGCTCGGCATGATGCGGCGTACGGATGCATTCGTCGAGGCAGATCGGCGTGTGGAGCTGCGACTGCAAGATGGCGTGATCGATGATGTCGTCGTGAGCGAGGGGCTGCTCCATCATCATCAAGTTGAACGCGTCTAGTTGTTTCAAATGCGCGGCGTCGGCCAAAGTGTAGGCCGAATTGGCGTCGGCCATCAGCAGAATGTCGGGGAACCGTCGCGCACCTGGCGGATCACATCGATGTCCCAGCCGGGTTTGATCTTGATCTTGATGCGCTGGTAGCCGGCGTCGACTTCGGTCTGGATCTTTTCGAGAAGCTGCGTGACGGAATCCTGAATGCCGATGGATACGCCGCAGGGGACGTGGGTTCGCGCGCCTCCGCCGATTTGCTGCGCGAGTGGGACTCCGGCGCGGCGGGCTTCCAGATCCCACACCGCGGCTTCGAGACCGCCGCGCGCCATGTAGTGGCCGCGGATGTGATCGGTTCGATCATAGAGTTCGGCGGCACTTTCGAAATCATGATGCAGAACGCGTGGCGCAACATAGTCCGTGAGAATGGGCCAGATGGATGCGGTCCACTCTTCGTTATAGAAAGGATGTTCGCCGGCGGTGACTTCGCCCCATCCGGAGAGGCCGTCGGAAATCACTTCGACCAGGACGATGGAGCGCTGATAGGTGCGGCTGAAGCTGGTCTCAAAAAAATGCACCAGCGGCATCTGAATCTGGCGGAGAACGATACGGTCTATTCGGAAGGCCATGATGAGAAAAGATAGGTGCCGGAGTCGGAGGAACGCTCAAAGCCGGTGACGGCGAGTCCGCTCGCGAGGTTCTGTTGAAAGAGGCGCGCGACTTGCTGCTGGATTTGCAGCACCTCGCCGGGATCGGTGCGGCGAAGACGATCGAGACCCGCGGGCACGGGGACGCGCGCGAGTGTCGTGAATTCCTGGCGAGGGCGGTTCAGATACCATTCGGCAACGCAGCGATCGGTGGGCAGTCCTCCGCCGAGGCTGCTGGTGGTGATGCCGTAGTGATTGGGAAGATACTGGCGAATGACGGCGCCCAGCTTTTCGATATTGAAATAGGCGTTCTTGAGTTCGAGAGGATCGAAGGTCCACTCGACCAGGTCGAAACCGCGGGCGAGCGCGTCGTCGCGTTGGGCGAGCTTGAGCATGCGGCCGGCACCGGCATCGCGATACTCGGGGAGCACGCCGAGCATGTGGCTGTGCAGATAAGGGGCGGAAGAGGCGGGGTGAACGCCGGGGATTGCGACACAAAAACCGCACATGAAGTTGCCGTCGAATGCGCCGAGCAACTGTCCGCCAATGTCGCGAGCGACTACGAAGAAGCGGACGGGCAGGATGTCGAGGTCTTCCCAGCCCCAGATGATGCGCTGGAGCTGGACGGCGTCGGCGTACTCGTGGCGGCCGGCGAGCGCGCGGACGGTGATCATACTTCGCTGTGCTTGGCTGCTTGCCACAGCGCCTCCATTTCATCGATGGAAGCTTGCTGCGGGGTTTTGCCGTGAGCGGCCAAGCCCTCTTCGACGTGCGAGAAGCGGCGGCGAAATTTACCGTTGGTTTTACGCAGGGCTTGTTCGGGATCGACCTTTAAGAAGCGCGCGATGTTGACCACGACGAATAGGAGGTCGCCGATCTCATCCTCGATTTCAGCCGGGTTGCCGGTGGCGCGGGCGGCGTCGATTTCGGCGAGCTCTTCGCGGAGCTTGTCGAAGACCTGCTCGATATTTTCCCAATCGAAGCCGACGCCGGCGGCCTTCGCGGCGATTTTTTGCGCTTCGACTAACGCGGGCAGGGAGCGGGGAACGCCTGCTAGCAGGCCTTTGGGCGGGGGTGCTCCTTTGCTCTCCTTTTCGACAGCTTTGATTTCGTCCCAGCGGCGGAGCACGTCGCCGGAGGTTTTCGCGTCTCCATCGGCGAAGACGTGCGGATGGCGGCGCACCAGCTTGCGGTTGATGGCGAGGAGCGAATCCGCGATATCGAAGCGGCCTTCTTCGGAAGCCATTTGCGCGAAGAAGACGGCTTGCAGCAGCAGATCGCCGAGCTCGTCGGCGAGGCCGCCCCAATCGCGCGCGTCGATGGCGTCCATCACTTCATAGGTCTCTTCGAGGAGATAGGGCTTGATGGTGTCGAAGTTCTGTTCGCGATCCCAGGGGCAGCCGCCGGGGGCGCGGAGGCGCGCCATGATTTCGACCAGACGCGCGAAGCCGGGGCCGGCGGGCTGGCGCTGTGCATCCGACACGCGTTCAGACATGGGAAAACCTAGATTATCACGCGGGTGCGGAGGGGCTGTGAGTGGAAAGACACGTGTGCTGTGCGGAATGGAATTTTTGATCGTCTCGCGGCGGGCTGCTCACGTGAACAACCCGCCGGGGGTGAAGGAATAGGCGGCTGGGGTCTCAGAAAAGTGTCCGAATCAACCTTCAATGCCCTCTCCTATTTCCTTTCGCGGTCACCTCGCGCCACTTTCGCGACGTCCGTATCAACCAGAGAATCGATTCTCTTCCGTGTCCCGCCCTTTTCTCAATGTTTCCGGGGCGGCTAGCCCGCTTTTTACACGGGCGCGGATTTATCCAAACTGCAACGATCGGCCTGCGCAGGCTCGAACTACGGTTGGATTATGTGTGAGGGCGTGGCGGGTGAGGGGAAGTTCAGAGTGCCAAGTGACTGAAAAGAGCCGGGATGGAGGGGAGTGAGGGTGTGTGATGCGCATGCCGAAAAGAATTTGGCCCGCGGATGAACGCAGATGGACGCGGATAAGAAAAATATAGTCTGCTCGCTTCCGGGAGATGTCGCTATCTGGGTCCATCTGTGTTTATCTGCGGGCCATTGAATTGATTGTTGCTCGGTCAGGCTAGCTTTGCGGTCAGCATCCACTCGAGGACGCCGGCCGGGGTAAGGGCCGGTGGTTTCGACGTCGATGCGCACTAGGGCGCCTTTGCGGAAGTGGACCATGGCATGAGCGGAGCCGAGCAGATAGGCGACGGTCGCCGAGAAGAGCGGCTCGTGGCCGGCTAGGAGCACGGCCGATTCGGTGCGGTGCTCACGGATGGCTTCCCAGACCTGTTGCGGCGAACTGTCGGGCGTCAGGGCTGGGATGCGCACGATTTTGCCCTCATAGCCGAGTTCATGTGCGGCGATCTCGGCGGTTTCGAGGGCTCGGCGGTAGGGGCTCGAAAGGATCAGCGACGGGCGGACTCCGGCTTGATGGGCGCGCTCCAGGACGCGGCGCAGTTTGGCGCGGCCTTCGTCGGTGAGGCGGCGGTCGGGGTCGCGGCCGGTGGCGGAGCGATCCTCGGCAATGCCATGGCGAAGCAGGTATATTTCCATTGGAAAGGACCATAATATCGGTTCTGGTATGCTGTAGACAGAAAGGTATGGCTGAGTCCACCTTATGAGTCGCCGATTCCAATTCCTCGTGGTCGCGTTTTCTTCCGCGGTGGTGGCGCTGCTGCTGTTCGGGGCGGTGGGCCGGAGCGCATCGCCGGATGCTCCCTACACCAATCTGGGCGTTTACAGCGAAGTGCTGTCGCGCATCAAGGCGGATTACGTGGAAGAGCCGGACATGAAAGCGGTGACGCTGGGGGCCATCAATGGAATGCTGGAGTCGCTCGATCCGCATGCCAGCTATCTGACCGCCGACCAATACAAGCAGTATCTGAAGGCCAAGGATTCGACGAAAGCCGACGTCGGGCTGATGCTGGCCAAGCGGTTCGGTTACATGTCGGTGGAAGACGCCATTCCGGGCTCGCCCGCCGAGAAGGCAGGCTTCAGCACAGGCGACGTGATCGAATCGATCAATAATGTTTCGACGCGCGATATGCCGCCGGCGTTCGCCGAGCAGTTACTGCAGGGCGATGCCGGCAGCGCTGTGGAATTCGGCGTGTTGCGGGTGGCGCAAACCGAAGCCAAGAAAGTCAGCGTGGTGCGGGCGACGATTGTCTATCCCGATGTGACAGGAAGAATGGACGGGCAGACGGGCGTGATCCAGGTGGAGGGTCTGATGCCGGGCCGCGTGAGGGAAGTGGCGACGCAGATCGCCGCGCTGGAAAAACAGGGCGCGAAGAAACTGGTGCTGGATCTGCGGCATTGCTCCACTGGCGCCGACGAAGAAGGAATCGCTCTGGCCAATCTTTTTCGGATCGTGGGCTGATCACTTATACGCTGGGGCAGAAATCGGCGAAGCAGGAATTTGACGCGCAGGCATCGAAGGCCGTGACCAAACTGCCGCTGGTGGTGATCGTGAACCGCTCCACCGCGGGCGGCGGAGAGATTGCAGCGGCGGCGCTGCTTAATTCCAAGCGCGCGCAACTGGTGGGTGAACGCACTTACGGCGATGCGGCCGTCCGTAAGGCCGTGACGTTAAACGATGGCAGCGCGGTGATTCTTTCCGTGGCGAAGTATTATTCGCCGGACGGCAAGTCGATACAGGACAACGGCGTGATCCCCAATATTCTTCAGGCCGAGGGGGATTTGGCGATGGCCGACGGCGCCGCCGACGATAGCCTTGCCGATGCGGCAGCGGACGACGCCACCGACAAAAAGCCTGCCACCGACGAATTGCTGAAGCGCGCTCTCGCATTGCCGGAGAAATAACAGACACCGATCATGCCGCTGTACGAGTACCGCTGCTCCAAGTGTGAGAAGAAGATCGAAGTGATCCGGAAGTTTTCCGATCCACCGCTTACCGAGCATGAGGGTTGCGGCGGAACGCTCGAGCAACTTCTTTCGGCTCCGGCATTCCAGCTCAAGGGTACCGGCTGGTACGTCACCGATTACGCCAAGGCCGGCGCGAAACCTGTTTCCGATGCCGGCGGCAAGGCGGCCGATTCGAAGGATTCGGACGCGAAGGCGTCTGCTTCGAAAGACGGCGAAAGCAAGTCCGGCGAGAAAAAGTCCGGCGAGAAATCCAGCGAAAGCAAGAGCGACACCAAGACCGAATCGAAGCCTGCCGCCACGACCACCAAGGCCGACTAACCGTCATCCGTCAAACGGACGGGTTTTGCCGAACCACTTCGACCGAGCACGCGGCGTGGGTCGCCACGGTTTCAGAAGTACTGCCGATCAGGAACCGGCTGAGACCGCTGCTGCCATGGGAGCCGAGGACGATCCAGTCGGCCGGCCATGCGGCGGCTTCCTGAAGAATGATTTTCTTGGGACTGGCAGCCAGAACGGAAATCGATTCCGAGGTAGTCAGGCCGGCGGCTTCGAGAGTTTTTCTGGCCGAGTCGATGGCTTCCTCGGTTCGCCGCATGGCGGCCGCACGCTGCGATTCCAGATGCGCCGCATCGAGAGACGGGATTTCAAACGCGCCCTGCAGTGCCGACATGCCCAGTTCGACGACGCTGAATACGCGGATCTCAGTGCCGATGGGCCACGGGCGCGCCGCGATCGCCGCGGTCGCATGACGCGAACCTTCCGATCCGTCTACTGCCAGCAACACTTTCAATCCCGCGCTTGCTTCGGTGGCGGTTTCGCGCACGAGTGCCACCGAGCAAGGGGCGAAGCGCAGCACCGCTCGCGATACGCTGCCGATGAGGAATCGCTCCATAGCGCCCAGTCCATTGGCCCCTACGACGATCAGGTCCGCGGCGAGAGCTGCGGCGTGATCCAGGATTTCGGTTTTTGGATCGCCCACGGCGATGACGGCTTTCGCCTGCAACTGGTGTGAGCGCAAGTGGGCGGCGGCAACCTCCGCCAGTTGCTGAGCGCGCGCCCTTAATTCTTCCCCGGCCAGCCCGAGTATGGGGGGATCCAGGTTCTCGACAACCGTCAGAATCAGGAACCGCGAGGCAGCCGGCCAAGGCCGCGCCGCCACTTGATTGATGGCGGCTTGACTGGCGGACGAGGCGTCCACCGCGAGCAGAATGTTCATGCGTCTACTATCTCAGGTAATCAAGCGCGGGCGCTCAGCGCCTGTTTCACGCGCTCCGCGGTGAGCGGAATCTGGCGCAGTCGCGCGCCGGTGGCATCGAAAATGGCGTTGCCGATGGCCGCGGCCATCACGGTAATGGAGGTCTCGCCGGCTCCGGTGGCCTCGTCGTCGGGGCGGTTCATCAGCACGCACTCGATCCTGGGAATCTCGATGCCCAGCGGCAGCGAGTGATAGGTTCGCCAATCGACCGACGTGACTTTTTGATCGTCCCAGGTGACTTGCTCGCCCAGCGCGCGGCTCATACCTTGCAGCGCGCCGCCCTCGGCCTGGTTGCGCAACCCGTTGGGGTTCGAGACCGGACCGACGTCAATGCCGGCCCAGATCCGCTTCACGATCACCTTGCCGGTATCCTGATTCACTTCGATCTCAACCACGATGCCGGTATATCCGTTGTCGCCCTCATAGGCGACGCACGCGACACCGCGGCCGGTGACCACTCCGGTCCTGGGATTGCCGGGCTTGGGCGAGGGACGCGCCTCCCACTTCGCCGCTTTCGCCGCGGCTTCGAGAACGCCGATCAAGCGCGGGTCACGCAGATGGCGCACGCGGAATTCCACAGGATCGGCCTTGACGTGCGCGGCGATCTCATCCATGAAACTTTCATGCGCGAAGGTATTCTGCAGGCGCGCGGGGGAGCGCAGGGGGCCGGTCCAGAAGGGCGAGAGCACATTGTGGACGATCACGCGCTCGCTGCCGACCGCTCCGGCGCCGTTGGCGACTCCGTCGACGCGCCCGCATCATGTAGGAAGGGATTCCGTTGCTGTTATTGCTGTATCTCTTCGGCTCCTCGGCGGGGCCGCGGCGTGAAAGGCGCGGGTCGAGTAGCCGATGAGCAACCCCGTGATCACGTTTCCAGGAGTGGAAGGGCCGGGCCGGTTGCCCATGCCCGGGGTCCACGATTCGTGCTCCCAGGCGATGATGTTGCCCTTCGGCGTCGAGGCCGGCGCGTTCCTCGATCACCCATGCGTTGCCGTAATTTTCCCAGGCCATTTCGTCTTTGCGGGAGAGCTGGACTCGCACCGGCTTGCCCACGGCTTGTGAGAGACCACGGCGTCGTAGGTCACGGTATCGGCGCCGTTCAGACCATAGCAGCCTGCGCCGCGCCGGAAGATCACGTGCACGTTCTCGGGCTTCAGTCCGGTGATCATCGCCGACGCCGTCTTCTGGTACCAGACGCCTTGGGTGGGCGAATAGATGGTGGCGCGATCGCTCCGCACATCCGCTACCGCGCACGAGCTGCCCACCGAGCCGTGCATCTGATACGGGTGATAGAAGGTGGACTTGAGCGTGGTGGCAGCGGTCGCCATCGTCTGCTGCGGTGTCTTTCGAGTCGAGCAGCTTCATGTCGTGCGACGGCTGCTGGCGCAGGTGTTCATAAAACTCCGACTGATTGGGCAGAGCCGTGCCTGGAGTCCAGGAGACCTTTAACTTTTCCGCAGCCTGCATGGCCTGCCAGGGCTTCTCCGCCACTACGCCGACGAAATTCTTGCGCGTGACGACTTTGACCACGCCCGGCATGTCTTTGATCGAGCTTTCGTCCACGCTAATTAGGGTGGCGCCCACCGCGGGAGGCCGCACCACGCGCCCGTGCAGCATCCCCGGCAGGCGCACGTTGTGGACATACTCGAAATGGCCTGTCGCCATGAGCGGCATGTCGGGACGGCCGATGGGTTTGCCGAGGACGGTCCACTCGCGCGGATTTTTGCGCTTGGCGCCTTTATCCAGTTTCACGTTGAGTTTCTTGCCGCCCACCAGTTGTCCGTAGGTCACCTTCTTTGATGCGTCGCCTTTCACGCCGATCACGCCGTTCGGCGGCGGTGAGCTGTTCCACCGGTACGCCCAGCCGCTGCGATGCCAACTTGAATAGCGCTTCGCGCGCGGTGGCGCAGGCCTGCGCCAGATTCGCGTGATTGAAATTCGCCGGGTGCGATTGGCTGCCCGAGGTGTAGGCCTGATCAGGGGTCAGAGCGGTGTCGCAATAGATCAGCTTTACGCGATCGAAGGGCACCGACAATTCCTCGGCTACCAACTGCTGCTGCGCGGTCGAGATGCCCTGACCCAGCTCTTCTTTGCCGCTATAAGCAGTGATGCTGCCGTCGGCGGCGATGGCGATCCAGGAATCCACCTGATCCATGGGAGGCGCGCCGGGCAGTGGGGCCTGACCGAACTGCGCCTGCGCGGCATCGCCACCGGCCATGCGGAAGCCTACGATCAGAACGCCTGCGCTCTTGAGGAAGTTGCGGCGGTTCAATGCGGCGCGCGCGTCAGGAGTCATGGCTGCGGTTCTCATTTCGCCGCCTCCTTCGCGTAGCGCTGGATCGCCTCACGCATGCGCACGTGCGTGAAGCAGCGGCAGAGCACGGTGGAGAGCGCCTGCTGGATCTCGGGCTCGGTGGCTTTCGGGTTCTTGTCGAGGAAAGCTTTCGCCGTCAGGATCACGCCGTTCAGACAGAAGCCGCACTGGGCGGCCTGCTGGTCGATGAACGCTTTCTGAATCGGGTGGGGATTTTCAGGCGTGCCGAGCCCTTCGAGCGTCACGATTTCCTTGCCTGCCACCGGGCTCACCGGCGTCACACAGGATCGCATCGCGGTGCCGTTCACGATGGCCGTGCACGCGCCGCATTGTCCCAGGCCGCAGCCGAATTTCGGGCCGCGCAGTGCCAGGTCGTCGCTCAACGCATAGAGCAGGGGAGTTGCCGGGTCCAGATCCAGCGTGTGGCTCTGGCCGTTGACCTTGAGTGTGATTACGCTCATACCGCTAAGGGTAGCGCTATTTCCCGGAAGCCACGGCGTGAATTTCGGCAATATATCCGCCCGGGAATTGCACAACGGCGGCGTCTCTTCGATCCGCTGCATATGGGCCAACCAGAATCTGAACCCCGGCCGCCTTGGCTTTGGCGAGGGTCTCTCCGAGATTCGTGACTTCATAGCCAGTAGTCTCCCGGCCGTAGGGATACGGAAGATGACCATCGGTTACTAGCACGGTGATCTTGCCGAATGCGGATTCGATTCGAATACGCCTGTAGGTATCGTCTGGGCGCCCAATCTCGATCCCAGGCGCGCGCGCGTCATCGGAGACCGTTTTCCCGTGCGAGAAGGCGAGAAAGCCGCGCGTGAATGCGTTCGCTTTATCCGCGGACACATAGACGCGGTTCTCCGGAATGGTTTGAAGCGGAGCGTAGGAGGGCGCAGTTGTGTGCCAGTACAGTTGCATGTTGACGCCGCCGGGCCACTGGATGATGGCGTCGCGGCCGATGGGATCGTTAAAGGGACTGACAAGCACATCGGCGCCGGCTGCACGCAGCGGCGTGGACTCGCGTCGTCCAGATTCGTGACGAGATAGCCGGTGCGTTCGGCGCCGAACGGATAGGGAATCGGCGTCTTGAAGCCGAATACGGAGACGATGCCCGCCGGAGTCAATGCGATTTGCGACATCGTGCTGCTGGGGGTTGGCGTGACCGTGAAAACGCCTTGCTTGGAGGCGGTTCCTCCAAACGTGGCTAGAAGACTCGCGACGAAACGGTCGAAATCCTCGCGGGGCGACGTAGGCGTGAGTGGAATCGTATTGCGGTCCGACCGCGACGCTGGGGGTGGCGGCATAAGCGCTGAGGGCAATCGCGGCGGCGGCCGTCAGGAATCTGAATCGCATCTTTGCCGCCTCATAGATTCAAGAATAATGCTACTTTGATTCTCAGAGCCGGGAGGCGATGCGAATGGCCAAGAAGAGTCCGGTCGGGCGGCGCGGGTTTTTGAAGGGCGCGGCGGGGGCGGCTGCCGCGCGGCTGCGGCGGCGCTGGCGACGGGCGGCACGGCGACGAGTATCCGCGCCAAGGCGCAAGCTCCGGAACGCGTGGCGGCGCAACACCGCTGCCTTCCGCCGCGCTGGCTGCGAACGAGAAGTCTTCCCCTGCCGCTCGTGTCGACGTCTATACGACGGACCGGCCCGGGTCCGATTTCATGGTCGACGTCATCAAGACGCTGAACTTCGATTACTGTCTGCGCCAATCCTGGATCGAGCTTCCGCGGCGCTGCACGAATCGCTGGTCAACTATGGCGGCAACAAGGCTCCGGAGCTGATCACCTGCTGCCACGAAGAATCGTCGGTGGCGATGGCGCACGGCTATTTCAAGATCGAAGGCAAGCCGCTGATGGTGATGGCTCACGGCACCGTCGGATTGCAGCACGCGTCGATGGCGATTTATAACGCCTACGCGGATCGCGTGCCGGTGTACATCGTTCTCGGCAACATTCAGGACATCAACTTTCGCGCGCAGCGACGTGGAATGGGCGCATAGCGTGCAGGATGCGGCGGCGATGGTCCGCGACTATACGAAGTGGGATGACAATCCGGTATCGCTGAGCCATTTCGCGGAATCGTCGGTGCGCGCGTATAAGATCGCGATGACGCCGCCGTATGAGCCGGTGGTGATTGTGGCCGATGCGGTGCTGCAGGAAGAGCCGATGCCGGAGGCGGACCGCCGCACTGCGCGATTCCGAAGCTTACGCTGTCGACGCCGCCGGCGGGCGATTCGGGCGCGGTGGCTGAGGCTGCGCAAGCTGCTTGGTGGCGGCGGAAAATCCGGTGATCGTCGCGGGACGCTCGGCGCGCACTCCGCAGGGGATCGCTCTGCTGGTGGAGCTTGCCGAAACGTTGCAGGCGCCGGTGCAGGATCGCCGTTTCCGCATGAACTTTCCGTCGCTGCATCCTTATGAACGGCGGCAACATTGCGCACGGCCGATGTGGTGCTGGGGCTGGAGGTGCAGGATTTCTGGATGGCGACGCATTCGCATGACGCCGGTCAATCGCATGGGCATGGAGTCGAAGCCGATCACCAAGCCGGGCGCGAAGCTGATCACGATTTACTCGCGGCGATCTCTACGTCAAAGAGCAATTATCAGGACTTCGGGCGCTACGCCGAAGTGGACCTGGCGATCGCGGCGGATGCCGAGGCGACGCTGCCGGCGTTGATCGAAGCTGCAAGAAGCTGATCACGCCGGATCGCAGGAGCGCCATGCAGGCGCGCGGCGCGAAACTGGCGGAGGCGTCGAAGGCGCTCGCGAGCGCGATATCGAACTGGCGGCGTACGGCTGGGACGCCAGCCCGATCAGCACGGCGCGCGTGTCGCGCGGAGTTGTGGAACGCAGATCAAGAACGAAGACTGGTCACTGGTGTCCGACGTCGATCCGTTTTTCAGCAGTTGGCCGCTGCGGATGTGGGATTTCAAGAAGCACTATCAGTACCTCGGCGGACACGGCGCTTACGGCATCGGCTACGGCGCGCCGGCGGCGGTGGGCGCGGCGCTGGCGAATCGCAAGCATGGCCGCCTGACGGTGAATATTCAGTGCGACGGCGACCTGAACTACGCGCCGGGCGTGCTGTGGACGGCGGCGCATCACCGCATCCCGCTGCTGACCATCATGCACAACAACCGCGCCTATCATCAGGAGGCGATGTATCTCACGGACATGGCCGCGCGTGCCAATCGCGGCATCGATGCTCAGCATGGGCACGGGGATCAACGATCCCAATATCGATTACGCGACGATGGCGAAGAGCCTACGGCATGTATGGCAAGGGGCCGATTACCGATCCTAAGGATCTGGGGCCGGCGATCAAGGAAGCCATCGCGGTGGTGAAGCGCGGCGAGCCGGCCTTGATCGACGTGGTCACGCAGCCGCGCTAGGAAGCGAGCATGACAGAAAATTGTGGTTGGCCGTGATATTGCTCACGGGGCTGGTTCGGGCGCAGGACTCCGCGGGCAATGCCGAAGCGGGCAAGCGCCTGTACATGAAGAACGGCTGCTATCAATGCCACGGGACGGTGGGGCAGGGAACGATTGCGGGCGCGCGCATCGGTCCGCCGCCGTTGAGCGTGCAAGGCGTGATCCGCTATGTGCGCCGTCCGGCGGGGCAAATGCCGGCCTTCACGGAGAAGGTGATGTCGGACCGGGAACTCACCGACGTCTACGCGTTTCTCAAGACCATTCCGCCGCCAAAGCCCGCCAAGGATGTTCCGCTGTTGAACGATCTTGCGCGGAAAATGACGCGTGCGACGAGTACTGATGGTACCAGTATTCGCTGCGCGGAACCGCTCAGGCGTCGTACCCTCCACTTTGCGGATGCCCTGTGGTAGAGTGATTTCTGTTGACACTCAGGCGGTAGTTGGCCTGAGCCGGAGGAGGTTGGTCAATGCTCAAAGATGGAACCGTGTTGATGGTCATCTGCATCATCGCGGTGGGTGGACTTGCTGCCTGGTGGATACAAGCCCCCACGCATCGCCCTTAGTTCGACTGGAGCGCAAGTCGAGGAACCTGCGGCTGCCCCTGCGCCCGCTCCGGTTGTCAAGCACCTTCCAAAATTCGGATCCGCCCCGCCGGCGGTTGAGGAACAGCCTGTACGCAGCCGATAGATGCCGCGGCGGCTGCCGTTGGCGAGTGGCGTTCTTCGCCGGCTCCGGTGGTTCGGGTGCAAGCGCCTCCGCGGCCATTTCCTGCCGTCGAACAGATCGCACGCGGAGCTCACGAAGACGCGATCACCGATAAGTATGGGGATCCGGCCTTATCCGCGGTAACCTTCAGCGGCGGCCATATGGTCGAGACCTTTGTATACTCCAGGAATCGCGGCCGGAATTCGACTGTCATTCGCCTTCAGGACGGCAAAGTTGCCACGGCTTATTCTCAGGGGAACCATTGGTTCCACCGGGCTTGTGGCACCGCGGCGCTTTCACGACCAGTAGCCGCGTTCGTCTCCGCGACTAGCAGACATTTTCCCGCTAAACGACTTGCGCGCCGACATAGCTGGGCGCGCTCGCCGTGAAGATCCGTGGTTAGCCATCATTTGGGGCCGAACCGCGATGTAATGCCGGCGACTGCGGTAAGCGGATAAGCCGGTGTGGCGTGGATACGGCTGATGACAGGTGAATCTGGGGTAGCCTCGCGGGATCGAAATAATTCTGTGTTTCCAAGTAACCGCGATTCGTCAGATCGTTAGCGCTAAAGTTCAAGTCCACGCAGCTGAAGATCGGCACCCGCTTCATTTTCGGCCGGGCAGGCTCACGATGCGAGTCGCGCTCAGCGGAGGAGCGGGATGCGAAAGAGGTTTGCGTGCACGGACGGTTTCACGTAGGCGTAGGTAGAACCCAGCCCCGGGGCGATGTCGCTTTGTTGAACAAACTTGGTTCCTGGAATCGCCAACCCTTCCGCCCCCAGGATGAATACCCGATGCGGGCAACGACGGGAACGGGTCGCCCGGAGACACCGGAATCACCACTGTTCTACCGGCAAGATTCGTCCATGAAGGCGGGGCGACGGCCATATAAAAGTATTCCCGTCAGGCGACCATCTGGCCACGCAGTAATTGTCACAGATTGGCCGAGCAGGGCCGCCCTCCCGGGTACTGCTATCACAGGCCCTTGGCCAGGAATCTTGGCTCGCTAACGGGAGCGCTCACGAGCGCGAAGCGGCGGTCCGGAGATGTTCCAAAGAAGTCGAGGATCGGGGACGGGAAAAGCTTCGTACGGCGGGACCCATCCAGTCCCATCTTGGCGAGATAGTACGCGTTTCCATCCGTGTAGCGGAAAAGCACTTGGCCTTTCGGACCAAAATGCGGATTGGCTTCGCCGCTTGCCGAAATCATGCGCGGCGCCGAACTCCTGTCCAAGGGAGCCAGCCAGAGTTGGGAGGCTTGCCCCGCAGGCTGGTGGAAAACACAACCTCTTTTTCGTCGCTTCGAAATGTCGAATTGGTGGATAGAAACTCCTGGCACTACCGCTTCGCTGCGGCCGGAGTCGAGATCGGCACGCCAAAGTTCGCTGGGCGACTCGGGCGAGTCGTGCCGCAGCAGATGAGTAGAGGCTCTTGCCATCGTGCGAGAACAAAGGGGGAGTGGCGGCCGCGTATCCTTCGGTGGAAAGAGCGTGGTCCCCGTGGGAATCGTGAATCCATACAGCATTTTGCTTGGTGGAGATCGAAGTGATGAGGGAGCGTCCGCCGGGCGCCACGGCCACGCCATCTTCTTCCGTGGGACCCGACGTAATTTGTTCCGGCTGCCCGTCGGGAAAGCTCTGGCGCCACAGGTGCCGCCTCCCTTGCACCTCAACTCCGAAATACATCCAACTGCCGTGGGGCGACCACGCCGCCGACGTACACGCGCCGGAAGGCCCCACTTGCTTGCCCAGTGAACCGCCGGCCAAGGGAATCAGGCGGCAGGGCTGCCATTGAGGATCCATCTCTACCACCAGAGCCCATTTGCGGTCCGGCGAAGCGTAGGAATAGTGCGCCATAGCGCGCTCGCGCACGGGGAAATAAATTTCGCGATGTTGGGAGCGATCCTCGTTGGCGGTCACAATGCCCATGTGCACGCCCGTCTTGATTTCCGAAAACAGCAACCGGTGCTGGTCGAGCCAGGTCAGGCCCGCGGAATTCGGGAGGAATAATGTCGAGTCGCCTCCCAGCGAAGAGACGGTGTAAGTATGCCATCCATTTTCCATCACCGTGTACGCGATTCGAGAGCTGTCCGGCGAAAATGCCAGATTGTATTTCAGGCGCGGATCGTGAGTCAGTTGAACCGGCTCACCGTCGGGAAGCATTTTGGCATAAATCTGATCGGAGGTGAAGAATTCACGGTCGCTGCGGTAAAACGCAACCATCCGTCCGTCGGGCGATAACACCGGCGTGACCGCCGCATCCGTGAAGCTGGTGATCTGCGTATAGGCGGCGGGCTGCCTGGCAGCCGATGGTTGCGTAATCCGAAAGAGCGCTCCCGCGCCGACAAAGGCAATCAAGGCGATGGCCGCTCCCAGAATTTTCCAGTGAGGCTTTTTCGGGGGCGGCGAGGGGACGGGCGCAACGGCGCCGAGCGGCGGGATCTCCGCGATGTGGCCGTTCGCGGCAATTGGAGCGATAAACCGGTAGCCTTGCTTGGGCAGAGTTTCGATGTAAATCGGCTCCGAAGCCTCATCGCCGAGCGCCAGCCGAATCTGCCGGATGCAGTAATTCAATCCCTGGTCGAATTCGACAAAAGTAGACGTCCCCCAGATGCGGGCTCGCAGGTCTTCGCGGGAAACGATCTGGCCGGGCTGCTCCACTAGAGCGGTTAAAACTCGTAGTGGCTGCGGCTGAATCTTGATCGGACGGCCGCCGCGGCGGAGTTCTCCGGAAAGGATATCCAGCTCGAAATCGCCGAACTGCAGAGGCAAGTTGCTATCGACGCCCATGGGAATTGCTCTGTTCCAAATAGTTTCATCCTCAGGTCACATGAGGAGGTCCTAACCGGGAACTCATGCCGCTTTTGCTCGCGCTGGTGTTAACTTCGACCGAACCGGCGGGAGCCGGCCAAAAAAGGAGAGGTCATGACAATCAGGTGGAAAGCGTTTACTACGGGCTTGAGTTCGCTGGCACTGATAACGGTGCTGGCCGGCAGCGCGAAGGCGGGATGCGGGGATCAGCCCGAACCAAAGGGAGCGCCCTTGCAATGGCAGCTTAAGCCGGCGGCGTTCGTGCTGGTAGATAAGGATGACGACCCGATCGTGGGGATGTGGAAGGTGCAATTCACGTCCGGTGGAACGACGATCGATTTTGGATATAGCCAGTGGCATAGCGATGGAACCGAAATCATGAATTCCGGCGGCCACACGCCAGCGACCCAAAATTTCTGTCTAGGCGTGTGGGCGAAGACCAAACACGATAACTACCAGGTCAACCACTTTGCGTTGAGCTATATTCCCTCTCCCAGACCCGCCTTATGGCACGCTGGCGGCCACCGTGAACATCCGTGAATATGTCACGCTGGATCACGGCGGAAACACCTTCACGGGTACATTTACGATTGACATCGTTCCTGTTTCCGGGACAGGTCCTCCGCAGATCGCAGGCACGATCACGGGACAGCGCATTACCGTGAATTAGTAAAATGCGCAGAGTGCCGGCCACGGCTCCGGGATCGTTTCAGACTGAAGCGGTCCCAGCCTCGCTCGGGGCACCCAAGTTCAGACGCTTAAGGAGCGGGCCGCGCTTCAAGGAGGGCGCAGCGTGAAATCTCCTGCGATCCGGTCCGGTTCTTCTTCACCGCGTACCAAGTACTCGAACAGCCTCCTACGCTTCACGTTCGCGACATTCTCTGTTATCCTCTACGTCGAAGATGTGGCCGCGATCGCAATCCGCGCTGGCATTCGTTCTGACGTTCTCCATGGCGGTTTCCGCTCAGGAGGGGGTTCCGGAGCGCGTGGACCTGGGCGTCGTTCACCAGATCAAGACGGAAGCTTTTCAGAACTCCAAGGTGATGGACACCGTGTTCCAGCTCACCGACGTTTACGGGCCGCGGCTTACCAATTCACCGCAGTTTCGTGCGGCGGGCGAGTGGGCCGTTAAGCAGCTTAACGAATACGGCCTCGACAACGTCAAACTCGAAAAGTGGGGACCCTTTGGGCGCGGTTGGGCCTACACTTCTTACTCCGGCTACATCGATGAGCCTCAGTATCAGCCGCTCATCGGCTATCCGCTGGCGTGGACTCCCGGCACCGACGGACCGCTCACCGCCGGGGCAGTCCTCGCGCCCATTCGCACCGAGGCCGACCTGGACCAATATAAAGGCAAGCTTCGCGGCAAGATCGTTCTGCGCGACGTTCCGCGGATTCTGACATTGCCCACCGACCCCGCGGGCCGCAGGCTCAGCGACGCGCAGCTTGCCGATCTCTCGGTGTTTCCCATTCCCGCGCCGCCGGGACGCGGGGGCCGCGCGGGGCAACCTGCGTTCAACCCGCAGCAGGCGCGCCGCCTGCGCGAGCGCCTCAATCGTTTTTGGAAAGACGAAGGCGTGCCACTGGTGATTCGCACGTCTAGCGAAGGCGACGCCGGATTGGTCTACGTCCTGGGCGCGGACCGCGAGTCCAATGACAACGTCCCCACTGTCGTGCTCTCCGCGGAACACTATAATCGCATCGCACGGTTGCTGGATCACAAGCTTCCCGTCAAACTCACCTTCGATGTGAAGGCCCAATTCTTCGACGACGATCCGTCATCGTTCAATGTGATTGCCGAGATTCCCGGTAAGGCTAAACGGGATGAAGTAGTGATGGTGGGCGCGCACTTCGATTCCTGGCATACGGGTACCGGAGCCACCGACAACGCGGCAGGTTCCGCAGTCGCGATGGAAGTGATGCGCATCTTGAAGACTCTCGATCTGAAAATGGACCGCACGGTGCGGCTGGCTCTGTGGGGCGGCGAAGAGGAAGGGCTGCTGGGATCGAAGGCCTACGTCAAAGAGCATTTTGCCGACCCTGCCACCATGAAGCCTACCGCCGAGCACGAACATTTCTCCGGCTACTTCAATCTCGATAACGGCAGCGGCAAAATTCGCGGCATCAATTTGCAGGACAACGATGCCATGCGGCCGATTTTCGAAAAATGGTTTGAACCCTTCAAGGATCTGGGCGCCGGAACCATCGCCCTGCGCAATACCGGGGGCACCGATCATCTTTCGTTCGACGCCGTGGGCCTTCCCGGATTCCAGTTTATTCAAGACCCGCTGGATTATTTCACACGCACGCACCACTCGAATATGGATGTGTACGATCGTATCCAGGCGGCCGATCTAGAGCAGGCCGCGGCCATCATTGCTTCGATGGTCTACAACGCCGCGACGCGTCCGGATAAGCTGCCGCGCAAGCCGTTGCCGAAACCGCGCCCGCCACGTTCAGGCGAAGAGACGCCTGCAGCAACCGCGCCTTCGGTCGGCATGGCCGCCGTCCCGCGCTAATCTGGTATCAAGGTGACGAGACGAGTTTATTCACTGGTCTTCTGCGCTGGATTGCTGGCCGGGTTGCCCGGCGCGTCAGCCCACGACGTCATCACCACTAAAATCACTTTCGACCGCGAGATTGTTCGCATCGTCTACGCGCGCTGCGGATTCTGCCATCGCGAAGGCGGGAGTGCGTTTTCTCTCACATCTTACAGTGAAGCGCGGCCTTGGGCGAAGGCCATCCAAGAAGAAGTGCTGGAGCGCGAATGCCGCCGTGGGGCGCGGTGAAAGGCTTCGGGGATTTTCGCGACGAGCAGGCCCTGACGCCGGAACAGATTGAGCTGATCGGCGATTGGGTGGAAGGCGGTTCGCCCGAAGGCGAGCCCAAGGACTTGCCGGAGGCGCCGAAATGGACGGCTCCCGCGCCGCCACAGCATGGGTCGGCGAAGCTGGCTGTTAGCGGAGATTACAAGCTGCGACAATCTATTGATTTAGTCGGCATTAGGCCTTCTCAAATAGATCCCGGCGCCTCTTTCCAGATGATCGCCGAGTTGCCGGATGGCAGCATTCAGCCGTTGCTCTGGCTGCAGCCTTACAAGCCTGTCTTTGGACACCCATTCTGGCTGCGCGAGCCGCTGAGCTCTGCCGGCGGGGACGGTCATTCGGGGCGTGCCTCCGGGGGCCATGGTGGTGGATCTGATACCCGCCCGCTAGACTGCAAGTGACCTATCAAAAGCCTGCCATTTGGGATGGAATTGACTGTTTCGTATGCTAGTCGGCGGTCTGGTGGTCTCGCAGCTCCTGACGCTCTACATCACTCCGGTGATTTATATTTAGATGGAGCGCTTCACTGGCTCCAGCCGCAAGAAGAGTGTTCCCGCGCGAGCGGCCGAGCGCTCATCAAGTCCGCGCCGTCTCAAGAGAGCGCTCGATGGCGATACGGACTAACTGGCCGCGGGTTCGGACGCCGGTTTTGTCGAACAGATTCTGCAGAGTCGCTTTGACGGAGCTCTTCGAAGCGCCGATCCGGTATGCGATTTCCTTGTTGGTCAGGCCTTCGAAGACACTTCGCAGAACCTGTTGCTCGCGCTGCGTCAGCGGCTCCTTTTCGGCGCGCATCTCCGACTTCGCGGCGTCCGATCCCAGTTGAGCGATCTTGGGGTCCATCCATTCGCCGCCGTCCGCCACAGTCCGGATCGCCTGCAGGAGCGTGGCCGGCGAGCTGTGCTTCAGGAAGATTCCCGAAATACCCAGTTTTTTCGCGACCGCCATATCCAGCGGGCTCATTCCCGCCGTCACCATCAGAATCTTACCCGAATATCCGCTCGCCGCGGCCGCCGAAATGAAGCGCGCGCCGGTGTCTTCTTCCAGATCGAAATCCAGCAAGACAATATCGATCGTGGCGCGGGGAGCACTTCGAGAGCTTCCGCGAGCGTGCTGCATTCCGCAACAGTTTCAAAGTCGGCTTCCGATACCAGAAGGCGGCGCAGGCCCTCGCGGAACAGGACGTGATCGTCAAGCAATAAGAGACGTATTTGCTGCATGTGCGGTCGAGGCCTGCGGAGTGTGCTGTTCAGCGTTCGGTAGTGCGATCAGCTCCAAGACGAAACAACACCCTGGCTGGTCTGGATCATACCGGAGATCGCCGCGGAACGATCGCATAAAAGCGCGCGACAGATACAAGCCCAATCCGGTGGCATCCGCGCCCTTTTGTAAAGGCTGAAACAACTTCTGGCCGGCGGGAATTCCAGGCCCGCTATCGACGATCCGAATGGAAACCGCGCCGTCTCCGCGAATGACCGAGATGTCGATTGCCTTGCGGGCCGCTGACTCCAGGGCTCGCTGGCTGTTTTTCGTCACATTCAGCAGCACCTGCAATAAGCTGTGGGGGTCCGCCTGTACCAGCGGCAGCTCCTCCGGAACGGTCCAGGTCAGCTCTATATCGGATTCCTCGCAATACGACTCCAGCACAATGCGGAGGCCGGTAAGCACGTCGCGGAGATCGATGCTGCCGGTCTTTCCCGCGCCGACGCTTTGTTTCAGTTCCAAGGATGCGATCTTATTCAACGTCTCGACCAGAGATCCCAGCGCTTCGAAATCCTGATTGCCGCCGAAGCTCCCGTCACGCACAAGATTCTCATGCACCATTCCGATGGCCCCGCATACGTTTCTCACTTCATGCGAAACAGCGGCCACCAGAATCCGCGATCCCACCAGGAGTTGCTGCAGGCTTGCTTCCTCGCGTTCCCGGAAATGTTCCGAGCCGTCGGTGACCAGCGCCGCAAGACGAGGCCCTGCCGGAGTACGGTAGGTTGAGAAAAACACGTCGGCGAGGAAGATCTCTCCGTTCTCGCGCTGGCCCCGCGTCTGCATCTCGGTGCGGAAGATCCGCGCCGTGTCGCCGATGGAGGGGATCGATCCCAGAGCGGGAACATAACGCGTGATTCTCCGTCCCGGCAGCAATCCGCCGGCAACCCCTAAAAGCCTGTGAGCGGCGGGATTCGCCAGCAGGATCGTTCCGTCGGCGGTCATGGTCACGACCGCAGCCGGGCTGCTCTCGATCAGGAACTCCAACTGCTCCTCCGCCGCGCGCCGCGCGATCGCCTCCTTTTGTAAACGCGCCAGGCCCTCCATTTCTCGGCGATAACTCCGAGTGACGGAGAGCGAGAGTAGTCCCGTGGTAGCCAGCGTCAAAAAAATCAGGAGCAACCGAGGCATCTCCATTTCGCCGGAAAAAGGATCCAGGCGATCGGAAAGCAATGTGCAACCCATAGCCACAGCGATCAGGGAAGGCCAGTTCAACGTGGTTCCCAACAGGACCAACGGAAACAAGTAAAGGAATCCGAGCGTGACGTTGAGTTCGACCCGCCAGTCGGTCACGGCGATCAGCGCGATTAGGGCCGCCGCGGATATCAGCACGGTGCGCGGAGGAGTATGCAAAATCCGGCGAATCACAGAGTTAACCCTAATTGTGATTCGACTCGACCCCGCCAAGAAGCCGGAAGGCAGAAATGGCCAAAGGATAACTGGATCGCATTTGGCGCCCGCCTCTACTGTGAAGGAGGAGAGGCATGCGCCGAAGTTAATGAAGCGGCACTGTATCACCAGAACGCCGGATGTAAAATAGCATTCAACTTATGAGTATTAAAAACAATGCGCTTCTATGGACGGTGGTTCTTCTCTCGTTTCAGTGTCGCTATGGGGCGGCCACCACCGGCAGTATATTTGGCACTTTGAAGGACCCCAGCGGCGCCGTAATTCCGGGCGCCCAGGTGACGGTCACCAACATTTCTCAGGGAATTCAGACCAAGACCACGACCGACGACAAGGGCAACTACAAGTTTCCCAGCCTGACGGTCGGCCATTATAATCTGGAAGCGTCGGCCAAGGGGTTTAAGACGGCGAAACGCAGCGACCTGGTGGTCGATCTGGATACAGCGCTGCAGAACGACTTAACCATGGAAGTGATCGAGAAAGTGGAAGAGGTCGACCGTCGCCGAAAACGGCGGTGCAGATCGAGACCGCCAGTTCGCAGGTGGGCGAAGTAGTCACCGGCCGCCAGATGACGGCGGTGATGCTGAACGGGCGCAGCTATACCGATTTGCTGGCGCTGCAGCCGGGCATCGTTCCGATGTCGACACAGCAGCCGGATTCGGTGGTGATGGCCGGCGCGACTGTAGCGATCAATCCTTCGGGCGCACTGAATCCTGGCAACCAATCCATCTCGGGCCAGCGCGAGGATGCCAACGGCTTCCTGGTAACGGCGCCGACGTCAAAGAACTGATGAACGGCGGCACCCTGATTGTGCCGGACCTGGATCCGATCGAAGAGTTCCGCGTACTGACGAACATTTTGATGCGCAGTATGGCAACTATAGCGGCGGCATCGTGAACGCCGTGACAAAATCTGGAACCAACGCGCTCCACGGCGAGCGGCTTTGAATTTCTGCGCAACACCGATCTTGACGCGCGCAACTTCTTTTCGCCGGAGCGCGGATTCTACCGTCAGAATCAGTTCGGCGGCACCATCGGCGGACCCATCAAGAAGAACAAAATATTTTTCTTCGGGGACTATCAGGTAGTGAGCAATGACGAAGGCCCTGATATTCCGCAGAATTGATCAGCAATACGATAAAATTAGTGAAGAAGACTACAACAAGACACAACCGCCATGGCACCGCCGCCGATCGGATCGCCAGATGGCGTTGCGGCGCCGCGAGGACTAAAACTCAAGCTGGCCTGTGGTGAGGACTGTGCGGCGGCGCTGGCCTTCTGCTTCATTCCGCGCAAAGCAAGGGGAGACGCAGATGAACTGTGCGTCGGGACGCTAAAGGTATCGTTATCCTCAATCCTAATAGTGGCGCGATTCCTGTGATGGTTTTGGCGAGATCCGGCCTCGCAGGATTCTCTGGGCCTTGGCACAGGACAGTGCGGACCCCGGTTTACTGTACGCCGGGTCGATGCATAACCATCACGCTGGGGAGCGCACACGGCAAGTCTGCGGTTGCGCGTTCGAGCGACGGCGGCCGCACCTGAATCCGATATCACTCCCGGAACGATTCGTGACAGACGTCTGGGCTATCGGGACTCCACCCGACGCTCCGGGCGAAGAATTTATCGGCACCTCGCATGCGCGCCTGCTTCACAGCAAGGACGGCCACAGCTTTCGCGAATGCGCGGCGTTCCAGAAGCTGCCCGGCCGCGACCGCTGACCTTCCACCGCCTCCTCATATCCCCGCACGTACGCTCGATAACCTTCGACCCGCACAACCCCGATACCATGTACGTCGGAGTCGAGGAGGGCGGGGTATTCCGCTCACGCGACCGCGGCAAGAGCTTCGAGCCCCTGAACCACAAGAATTACCCTGACGTTCATTGCATCGTGGTCGATACCGAGGATTCGCGCCGCCTCTACGTCACCACCGGACGCGGCGTCTACCATTCGAACGACGCCGGCGCCTCCTGGACTATGTCCGCGGCCTCAGCCGCTCCTACACGGTGCCGCTGCTGGTTCGTTCCGGGCCCGAGGCCCGAATCTACAGGCAGCTGCCGCCGGCCCGCCACCGCTATGGTCGATGGGCGCGGTGGGCGCCTGACGCCCTGATGTTCCGCAGCGAGGACCGGGGTAATACCTTCCGCACCATCGCGTCCGGCGACGGCTCGACGCACGCCACGCGCGGAATGATTATGCAATAGTCGCCGCGCCGGATAACGGCACGCTGTTCGGGGTACTCAGCGACGGCAGCGTAATCCGTGTCGACGAGCATACAGAGGAAGTCACCCCGATCGCCGAAAAGCTACCGCCGGCCTACGACCTCGCGGTCTTACCGTAAATTTGCCCTAAATTTGCCGTAAATTTCCCGTAAGTGGCGCCGTCAATCCGACGCAATCTACCCGGGACCTGCCCCTATCCGCCTCAAGGCGGCGACGCCTGGACGTGCGCGGTTATTGCCACGATATCGTGATTCGTCGCCACCGGACCGTATGACCAGAAAACGCGAAGCGGCGTCGGGCTGCGGTTTTGCGCGTAGGCTTCGTAAACTCTCTGCTGATTCGGTCCGGAGAGCTGCGAATAGGGATGCGTATGCAAGCCCGGATGACACGGATCCCGCTCCAGGCATCCGAGGGTATGCACTGCCCTGAGACGCTGGGCAGGCGACGGATCGCGCAACAAGTCGGCGAGGTCCGCCTTGGCCTGATTAGTGAACCGAAGGCTAAAGGCCACCCGCGCTAATCACTCGACTTCGTCGTCCGCATACTTGTCGAACGAGCCCAGGTCCTCGAGTTCCTCTTTGGCCGCCTCGCTGAGACCGCGACCGACCTTCGCCAGGGCTGGCGGGTTCTTGTATAGCCACGCCTCGTATAGCGGCACGGAGACGACCGGCGACAGCAGGAGCTGCCCCACCTCGTTAACGTGGACGGAGAAGCGCAACCCTTCCGTATTCTGAAATAGTCCCTTAATCGATTCGAGCGCCTTGGTCAGGGAGATTCGATTGCGGTCGTCCATCGCGACTTCGCCGGACAATCTCGAACCGATCGCTCAGAATAGTTCGTTGTTCGCCATCCCGATTACCCATTTTCCCACATGTGGCAATGTCCCTGCGGCCAAATTGTCTCATATCCGCCCTGCCACGAATAGCCAGTCCCCCTAACGCCGCAAGGGGCTTTGGACCTTTAACCGCCTCCGCTTGATCTGATGGCGAACAAAGAGCGAAACTGCATGCATGAACGCTGTGCCATCGTTGCCGCTTGAGCTTCGTCGTTCCGAGGAACTCCCCCAACTGCGCGACGTCGAGTTCATCGAGATGCCGGTTAAACAGATCCTCAATCGTAATCCGAATCCGCGCATGTCCTTTCGCTGGACTATCAACCCCTACCGCGGATGCGAGTTCGGATGCGTCTATTGCTACGCGCGCTATACCCACGAGTTCCTCGAGTTGCGCGATCCGATGGACTTCGAGCGCCGGATTTTCGTCAAGCAGCGGGCAGCCGAGGTCCTCGCGCGGACGCTGCCACGTATCCCGGTGGGCGGCGATCAGATAGCGATCGGCACCGCCACGGACCCTTACCAGCCGGCCGAACGTAAGTTCGGTCTCACCCGCGCAATCCTCGAAGTCTTCGCACGACTGGGCGGGCTGGATCCTCTCGATCACCACCAAATCGGGGCTGATTACCCGCGACCTGGACCTCCTGCGGACGATCAACGAGCGTTCGCGTATCTGGTCAACTTCTCCTTGATTACCCTCAACCGGCGGCTCCAACGGATGCTCGAGCCACGCGCACCGCGCCCCTCCCTGCGACTGCGCGCGCTGGCGGATCTTTCCGCCGCGGGAATCCGCTGCAACGTGCTGATGATGCCGATGATACCGGGGCTGACCGACGATGCCGCCGGCGTTGAAAGCGTCATCCGGGCATCCAGGCGGGCGGGCGCGGCGGGAGTGTGGTGGCGTTCGCTGTTTCTCAAACCCGCGGCGGCGCGGCGATTCATCCCCTTTATCCGTGAGAATTTCCCTGAGCACGAAGCGCGCACGGCGGCCTTTTACGAGCGCTCGGTCTATGCTCCCCACGCCTATGACGAATATCTCGGGAAGTTGTTCGATCGGCTTCGGCGCAAACATGGATTCGACCCCAGCGCCGAACGGCATATGCCCATGGAGTCCTCGGGCGTCTTGAGCGGCACTCCGGCGGGTGTCCGGCAGCAGCAGCTGAGCCTGGTCAGCCGATGAGGAGCGGCGATGCGGGGTGACTACTCGGCGGACTGATGTGCGCGGTCAGGCGCGATGATCGGGAACTTAATTCGCAGCAGAGTGGCTAAATTCGAAAAGGTGGGTGTCCTAAATTCCGTTGAACACTGCGACGGCGTGTAGAACCCGGCTTAAAACCCAAAGCGCAGAAATCAATATCAGTGCGAGTACGACGGCTTTAGCGAAGAACATTTGCGGCCCGAACCATCCGCCTCTGCAACTACAGCCTTGGACGCGGCACGCTCCCCAGCCATGCTCACCGGCAGAGTGCTCGCACGTGCAGGCAATGAATCGGGTAGCCATTTGTAATGAGTGCGCGGGGCGGGACTTGAACCCGCACGGTATTTCTACCACGAGCCCCTCAAACTCGCGTGTCTGCCTGTTCCACCACCCGCGCTCAAAACTTCCTGCCGCGTCGACGCCTCTGGCAGGAAGGGAAAGTTACATCGATAACCTGAATCCGTCGCCTTCGCGCAGTTACTTAGAGGGTGCGCTCGGTGACGCCGGCGAATGCGGGGCCGCCGGCAAACCCGGCGCCGGTGCCGGAACTGCCGGTACGGCTGGCTTACCCGCCGGCCTGGTCGCCGCCGGAAGATTCACGTTGCCTTCGAAGATGCTACCGGTGACGCGCTGCGTCGACGCATAAGCGAGGAAGATCGACGTCAGGAAAAAGGTCGCAGCCAACGCAGCGGTGACCTTCACCAGCACGCCGCCGGCGCCGCTGGCACCGAACACCGTCGAGCTCGAGCCGCCGAAGACCGCGCCGACTTCAGCGCCCTTGCCCTGCTGCAGCAGGACGACCACTACCAGGCTAATACAGACGACAATATGAATTACGACAACTGCCGCGACCATCGCGATCCATCCTCACACTCGCGCACGAACGATCCGCGCGAATGAGTCAGCCTTCAAGCTTGCCCCGCCGACCAAAGCCCCGTCAATATCGGGTTTAGCCATCAAGGTGTCAACATTTTCGGCGGTGACGCTGCCACCGTACAGGATACGCAGGTTGGCGGCGATTTCCTTGCCGAAGTGATCGCCCAGCGCCTCGCGAATCGCGGCGTGGACCTGCTGGGCCTGTTCCGGGGTCGCGTTGCGGCCGGTGCCGATCGCCCATACCGGCTCGTAGGCGATGATTATCTTCGCGGCGTCGGCCGCTTTTATCAGCGCGAGACCCTGTTGCAATTGTCGCAGCACGACTTCGGTCGATTGCCCGGCGTCACGCTGAGGCCCGGTCTCTCCCACGCATAGAACTGGCGTCATGCGATTGGCGACCACCGCCGCCGCGCGCCTGGCGATAAGTTCGTCATCCTCTTTGAAGATGTGGCGGCGTTCGGAATGGCCGACGATCACGTGAGTCACGCCGAAGTAACGGAGCATCGCGGCGGAGACCTCGCCGGTAAACGCGCCTTTCTCCTCGAAGTGCATGTTTTGTGCGCCGAGGATGAACGAGGAGCCGGCCAGCGCCTGGGCGACGGAGGGGATCGTCAGAAACGGCGGCGCGACCATCACCTCGCGGTCTTTTCCGAAGGCTCCCGCGTCCGGATCGAGTTGCGCGCGCAGAGCCGTTATCAACTCGCGCCCTTCGGTCGGACCGAGGTTCATTTTCCAATTACCGGCAAAGAGTTTCTTGCGCATATGAATGCTTTCGATTGACTGGCCGCGCAGCCGCGCCCGTCAGGCTTCGAGTGCCTTGACGCCCGGCAGTACGATGCCTTCGAGGTACTCGAGCGTAGCGCCGCCGCCGGTCGAGATATGAGTGAAGTTTTTCGCCCAGGGTTGCCCTGCCACTGCCGCCGCGGTATCGCCGCCGCCGAGCATACTGGTGACGCCCTGCATATTTGCAATGGTCTCGCCGATAGCCAGCGTACCCCGCGCGAAATCAGGAATTTCGAAAAATCCGAGCGGGCCGTTCCAGATGATAGTTTTCGCGCTGGCAAGCCGAGCGATGAAATCGGCGATCGTCGCCGGGCCGATATCCAGACCCATTTTGTCGAAAGGAATTTGACGCACCGTCTCGGTCGGCTGACCGGCTTCAGGAGCCGACGCGACGATATGATCCGACGGCAGGACGAAAGGGACGTCGTGGTTGGCCGCTTCGGTCAAGAGGTCGCGCGCCAACTCGATTTTGTCTTCTTCGAGACGTGACTTGCCGGTCGGCGCCCCGCGCGCCTTGAGGAAGGTGTAGGCCATCGCACCGCCGATGAGGATCAGGTTGACCTTTGTCAGTAGATTACGAATGACGCCGATCTTATCCGAAACCTTGGCGCCGCCGAGGATCGCAACGTAGGGACGCGCGGGATTCTCCGTTATCGCGCGCAGTGCCTCGAGCTCGCGCAGCATCAGGAAGCCGGCCGCGCGCTCCGCGATAAACCTGGTCACGCCGACGGTGGAGGCATGGGCGCGATGCGCGGTGCCGAAGGCGTCGTTGACGTAGACGTTCTTGCCGCGCGCGAGTTCGTGGGAGAAGTCGCGATCGTTGGCCTCTTCCTCGGGATGAAACCGCAGGTTTTCGAGCAGGATTGCGCCGGCGGGGGCGAGGTCCGAGATCATACGGCCGGTAATGTTGCCGATGCAGTCCGGGGTGAGCAGGACCTTCTGTCCGAGCGCCGTGCTCAGATACTCCGCCACGGGTTTGAGGCTGAGCGCGGCGCTGCGTTCCTTGGGGCGTCCCAGGTGCGAACAGAGGACCGCGGATCCGCCGTGGCTAAGAATGTGGCGGATAGTATCGAGGCTGGCGTCGATACGCGTCGCATCGGTGATTTTGCCGCCGTCGAGCGGCACGTTGAAATCGCACCGCACGAGCACTTTCTTGCCGTCGAGCTTCAGAGAGTTGATGCAGCTATTGCCATCGACGCTATTTATTTAACTGCCAACGGAAATTGCGACTCCTCAGCTCCGTGTCGCCACGAAGGCGGTAACGTCGGCGAGCCGGTTCGAGTAGCCCCATTCGTTGTCGTACCAGGAGAAAATCTTGACCAGCCGCTTGTCGAGAACCTTGGTCAGCGGGGCGTCATAGATCGACGAGTGTGGATTGTCGTTGAAGTCGATCGAGACCAGGGGGGCTTCGGAGTACTGCAAGATCCCGCGAAGGTCGCCCTCGGCCGCCTTTTTCATCGCCGCGTTGACCGCTTTCTCGTCGCAATCGCGATCGACAACCGCAGTCAGGTCGACCAGCGAGACGTTGGGGGTGGGCACGCGCACCGCGATACCGTCCAGCTTGCCCTTGAGGGCGGGTAGCACGAGTCCGATCGCCTTCGCCGCCCCGGTCGACGTCGGGACCATCGAGAGTCCCGCCGCTCGTGCCCGCCGGAGGTCTTTGTGCGGACCGTCCTGAAGCATCTGGTCGGCCGTATAGCCATGCACGGTCGTCATCAGGCCGTGCAGGATAGTGAAGTTGTCATTCAAAACCTTGGCGACGGGTGCGAGGCAGTTGGTGGTGCAGGAAGCGTTCGAATGACGTCGTGCTTTTTGGCGTCGTAAACGTCCTGGTTAACGCCGAGACAGATAGTCAAATCGGCGCCGTCCGCGGGAGCGCTGATCACGACTTTGCGCGCGCCGGCGCTCAGATGCATGGCGGCCTTCGCCCGTTCGGTGAAAAGCCCGGTCGATTCGACGACGACCTCGACTCCGAGCTGCTTCCAAGGCAACTTTGACGGATCGCGCTCGGCCAGGACCTTGAAAGCATGGCCATCGACCACCAGCTGGTCACCCTCGGCCTTGACGCTGTTGGGTAAGACGCCGTGGACCGAGTCGTACTTGAGCAGATAAGCCAGAGTGGGAGCGTCGGTGATATCGTTGACGGCCACGACCTCGAGCTCTTTTTTGCCGAGGGCTGCCCGAAAGAACATGCGGCCGATACGCCCGAAGCCGTTAATCGCAATCTTAGTAGCCACGCCTGGAATCCTCCCTAGATAAGCGTCCCCGCCGGGGAAAAAATACTCTAGCCGGGTAGGCTACCATAATGCGCGGGTCATGCCATGATTTGTGCACCCTTCGAGCCGGGCGAAGCTGCGAGACTTATCGCGCGGACACCCTATTCAGGACAAAAGTGAATCGGCCGCGAAGAAAGCGCGCGGAAAAGTGCGAAAAATCCGTGCTTGCGCCCTGTGGCAGCCGCGGGTAGATTCGCGCCGTGGAGCCGACGCTGGCGGAAATTCTCAATCTGCTGCTCGAGTCCGAGCGCGCGGGAGTGTCCGCGCTTGACGCCCTGGCAGGCGAGGTCGCTCCCGGCGAACTTCATCAACTGCTCCTGACTTCCCGGCAAGATGAGGCGGCGGACGTAAGCGGCCTCGAGGAATTAATCCGCGGCAGCGGTCTCGCTCCGTCAGATAAAGTTGGCCCGTTTGCGGCGAAAGTCGCGGCGCTGGGAACCCTTAGAGAGCGCCTGCAGCTTCTGATTCATGGCGAGGAATGGGTGGCGCGCAAGGTCGAAGAGGCGCTGACGTTGGCCCCGCCTACCGGTGCAGTGCACGATTATTTGCTGAAAATGGCTCGGCGTCATCGCTTCGAGGTCGAATGGGGTCGCGCCGAACTGATCCGGCTAACCAATAGCCTGAACTAAGAGACTCGTCGCCGGGTTTGCGACGCGTCGAGTCCGGAGAGAACCGATGGACCTCAGCTTCAGTCCGGAAGAAGAGCGCTTTCGCGAGAAAGTGCAGAAATTTCTGCGCGAGAACCTGCCGTCCGGATGGGCGCAGGCCGGCGCGGGCTCGCGTCCAGCCGGCATGAGCGTGACGGCCTTTCTCAAGGACTGGCAACGACGGCTATTCGAAAATGGCTTCCTCGGGATGGCGTGGCCGAAGGAATTCGGCGGCCAGGGCGCGAGCCAGGTCGAGATGGCCATTTTCAACGAGGAGGTCGCCCGCTGCCGCGCGCCCGGGCTCTCAACGTGCTGGGCCTTACGATGGCGGGGCCGACGATCATCACACACGGCACCGACGAGCAGAAGCAACGCTACCTTTCGAAGATCCTGAGCTGCGAAGAGATCTGGTGCCAGGGATTTTCCGAGCCCAATTCGGGATCGGATATGGCGGCGGCGCGTACGCGAGCGGAATTGCAGGGCGACGAATTCGTCGTCAGCGGTCAGAAGGTCTGGACCACGCTCGCGCATATCGCCGACTGGTGCATGCTGCTGGTGCGAACCGATCCGGACGCCCCGAAGCATCGCGGGCTCAGTTATCTATTGGTCGATATGCACACGCCGGGGATTACGGTTAAACCCTTGCGCCAGATGACGGGCGAGTCGGAGTTCAACGAAATGTTCTTCGACGAGGTGCGGGTCCCGCGCGCCAATCTGCTGGGGCCGATCAACGAGGGATGGCGGGTGGCAACCACCACCCTGATGAACGAACGGGGCACTTCGGCGCTGGCATCCGTGATGCGCTATCGGATCATTTTCGACGAAATCGTCGACCTCGCACGAGCTACCATCCGCAACGGCAGGCCCGCGACCGAGGATCCGACTATTCGCCAGCAAATGGCGCAATTTTACGTCGAGCTCGAAATGATGCGCTTTACGGCCTATCGCACGTTTTCGCGGATACTGCGCGGCGGCAATCCGGGGCCCGAGGGTTCCATCTCGAAAATCGCATGGTCCGAGCTGAACCAGCGGATGATGGAGTTCGTGATGGCGCTGGAGGGTCCGGCCAGCCAGTTGATGCGCGAGTCGCCGTATGCGGTGCAGAAGGGCCGCTGGCAGCATCACTTCCTGCGATCGCGCGCGAATACGATCGAGGCCGGAACCTCGGAAATCCAGCGCAATATCATCGCGGAGCGCGTGCTCGGTCTGCCACGGGCGCGCTGAGCCGCCGGGCAACTATCCCTTAGCCGGCGGTGCGGGAACCTCGCTCATCCGCGCGGTGGTATCGTTGTCGTACTCGAGATGGAGCGCGCGAACAATCATCCCGTGCATCCGCCAGAGCCCGATCACATAGAAAAGTTCGAGGATCTGCGCGTCGTTGAAATGACGCTTTAGTTCTGCGAAGGTCGCGTCCTCGACGAGATTGCGTCCCACCAGTTCGTCGGTCGCCGCCATCAGTGCGCGTTCCGCCGGATCGAACTTGTCGCTGGTCGCCCATCCCTTGATGGCCTGCAGCTTATCGTCGGAGATACCGACCATCCGCGACACCTTCAGATGCTGCGAGTATTCGAAGCGCGAATCACCGACGATGCCGGTGCGCAGGATCGCCAGTTCGCGAAAGCGGGCTTCCAGTCCGCGCTTGGGCTGCAGCAGCGCCATCAGGGAATTCCGCGCCTGCACCAGCAGATCCGGAACCAGGGCGAAGGTTGTCCAATAATCGCCGGGAGTGCCGGTGGCAGTTCCGGGCTGGCGACCGGATCGCGATCGCCGAAGAAATCCTTGTAAATGTTTTTTACTTCCGGTGAGGCCTCGGCGAGGCTGACTTGTTTGAGCCGGGTACCCATCTGCATGCCCTCCCGTCGGGATGTTTACCGATGCGACGAATGTCTGACCGGTCGCGGCCGGCGATCGGATATCGTTTCGCGCGCCGGTCTAACTCGTAGCGGCCCGACGATCGTCGCGTTCGCGCGCGGTGTGCTACGGAACGGAAGGAAATTCAAATGAACGGGAGACGCGGAATTATTAACGACCGGTGAGTTGTGCCACTGATCCTCGTCGATATTGCCGCGAATCAGCGCCAGACAGTCGCAACACAATAATACCAGCGAGCCGGCGGCGACTTTGCGTTCGGGCGTCGCGAAGGTGGCGACCAGACGCGGCTGTGAGTTCGAGGCCGCCCGTTCGCATAGTTCGCACTTAACCCACGTCGGAGGTGTCGTCGAAGACAATGGGAGCGGCGCCACGGGCCGAAGCTTGGTGTCTTCCAGATCCGCCATTCAGTAGGCCTTGATTATCTTAGTTGCGTCTATAGAAACGCTGACGCACGGTTCGCCAATCGTACGCTTATGCCGATATCGTTTCGGCATTAATGGGCTGTGAAGCGCGCCCAGGCATACTAACGCACGTTTTGTACCTCGCGTTAGTTGCCAAATTCATGCTTAGTTCAGCGAACTATCACATTTGCCACTCGTAGATGCAACGCAGTTGCCTCCGCGAAACAATCTGGTATCCACAGCAAACGCGCCCGACTAGTCAGTCGAAACGCGCTCTGCGTGTACAATAGAACCTAGAATGAACAGAGAGGCGCGGACATCTTCGGAAAGCATCGTAGTCGAAGGACGGCGATCGATCACGCGAGATCAAGAAGCCCGGACGCCCGGGGAAGGGTGGGCGAAAGCCCTACGACCTCGAGATGGTGGTTGATGCCGCAATCCGGGTCTTCAATCGGCGCGGCTTCGAAGCCAGCTCGATGGAGGACGTGGCGCGCGAGACCGGCTTGACGAAATCGAGCCTCTACTACCACGTCGCGAGTAAGGAAGAATTACTGGGGCGCGCACTGGAGCGAGCGTTCACCCCGCTGCTCGCGATACTGGATGAAAGCGAGGCGAAGAGCGGAACCCCGATCGCGCGTCTCAAGCATATCGTCTACCGTTCCGTGCTGATCACGGTGGATTTCGCGCAGGAAGTGGAATTGCTCCAGAGAATCAAGGGAAACACCAGCACTGAGCGAAACGGGTTGGAATGGCGCCGGCGAATGGATCACGCCGTCACCGCGTTGGTCGGGCAGGCGGCAAGCGCCGGAGAGATTCGATCGGATATCGAACCCGGGCTGTTGACGCGGCTTATTTTCGGGATGTCCAACTCGATTACCCAATGGTATCGAGCCGAGGGTAACCTCGGACGCGACGAGATCGCAGCGGCGGTTTTGGCGACGGTGTTCGAGGGTCTCGGCGAGCGACGTGCGGAGCCAGGAGACGAGCGCTTGACGGCGTCGGAGGGGCGGTGGTAAATATCTACCGAACGGACGGTCGATTACGAGGTTAGCATCATGGCAGAGCTTCACCGAACCAAGGGCGTGACTTCCGGCAACGGCTCGAATCACTTGATAATACCGGCGGAAGGCCTCGCGCCGCCGCCTCAAATCGAACAACCCAATATCTTCCCGCTCGAATGGCCGGTCGCCACCGAATCGCTGGTATCGCTCTACGAGAAGGCCAAGCTGCAGGCGTGGAATCCCACCGATTTGTCGTGGGATAAGCTCGATCCGGCGCAATTCACCCCCGAGCAACGGCTTGGAATCATGTACTGGTACGCGGTATTGGCGGTGTTCGACGGGTCGGGGCCGGCGGTGTTCTCACGGGCGATGATTCAATCCTACGAAGTGCACGCGGAAGACCCGATCCGCAAATGCCTCTTCACGGTGGTGCGCGACGAGATTAATCACGAGGAATGCTGCCAGCGTGTAATCGCGAAGCTGGTGCCGAACGGCCCGCTACGCTTCGAAGTGCGTACCGACCTTGAGCGCGCGGCGGTCAACAATATCGGTTGGCTTTACCATAATGGCGGGCGCTACTGGCGGGGATTCTCCAACTCGATCGACAAGTATCCCCTCTCGGTGCTCTTCACCTCGTTCCTGCTGGGCGAGGTCGCGGCTTCGACGCTGTTTTACGGGATGTCGCAGCGGACGGCGTCGCCGGTGTTCAAGCAAATCTTCACCAAGGTCGGGCAGGACGAGAGCCGCCATCTGGCGATCTGCCTCAAGATGCTCGAGAACGACTGGCCGGGCCTCGACGAGAAATACAAGGAACTAATCACCAAGCAGCTTCGCGCCGGCTTCGTTTTCCTCTCGATGATCTTGTGGGAACCGCCCAACCTGTTCTGGGATCTGCCGCCCTATTTTCTCGCGAACCATCGGGTATTGATCGATTGTGCGCGGCAAGCGGGTCTCGGCGTGCTGACCTTCGAGGAGCAGGCGGAAAACTGGCGCGTCGCGATCGCCAAGGTGCGCAAAGTCGTGGAGCAGTGGGGAATCAAGTTCCCGGCGATTCCCGAACTGGATCTCGACGGCGTCGATGTCGGTAATATCACGGCCGCCGACATCATCCCCGTTTTTTGATGCCGGCTTTCTAACCGGCAATCTGCGCGCCACGAAGGATTGATCCTCGCGGTGCGGGAGGCTGAGAGAGATGCCCGAAACTATTCGCGTGACTCGCGACGGCGGCGTTAGCGAAATCGTGCTGAATCGCCCCGACAAGCTCAATTCGGTAAACGAGCTGATGATCCGTGAGATCAATCAGGCGCTGGACGAGTCGGGTGATATACGGGTGCTGCTGCTGCGCGGCGACGGACGGGCCTTCTGCGCCGGACGGGAATTGGCCGAGGCCGATCCCGCCAATGAGGACGCGACCGCGATTCTGCGCCGCGACTACACTCCCTGCTGACGCGACTCTATGAGTTTCCCGCGCCGACAATCGCGGCCGTCCAGGGGGCATGCATGGGGGCGGGATTCGGCATGGCGTTCGCTTGCAATGTGGTAATCGCCGCCGAAGACGTGCAGATCCATCGCCTTTCGGACGTCTCGGCGCCGTGCTCGATTCGGGCGGCCACTACCATTTCGTCAACCTGCTGGGCCGTCGCGTCGCGCTCGAACTGATCTACACGGGACGACGACTCAACGAAGAGCGAGGCGTACAGCGCGGCTGATCTGATCAAACTGCGTGGTTACGCCGCGAACTGGCCGAGAGCGCACGATCACTCGCCCGCGATGTCGCGAGCGGTCCCACTGCCCGCCTTCCAGGATCTCCATGGGTCGGCCTGCTGACCGATGCGCAGGATGCCACACTCGCGCAGGTCCTGGACGCGGAAGCGGTGGCCAGGGAGGGCCTCGCCGCACCGCGGATTATCAGGACGGTATGCGCGCCTTCAGGAAAAACGCGCCCCCGTCTTCAAGGGCCGGTGAACCGCCGACCAGCTTGATACCGCCCCCATCCTAGCCGGCAAAACTCACGGGCCGGCGAGGATGCGCCGCTCGCCTCGCGGCCGATCGTTTTCACCCAGCCCGCATCTGCACTAAGGAATAGCGACGAAATCTGTCGCGCGCCGATCTCCATCGGGCGCGTGAGGAGTCTTATGAAATACGACGAGTACCAGCACCTGAATCTTGAGCGGCATCCCGACGGCATTCTGCTGATCACGATCAACCGTCCCGACGTTCTCAACGCGACCAACAACCGTCTGCATTGGGAGCTGAGCCGCGTGTGGAACGATATCGACGATGATCCCGAAACCAACGTCGTGATCATCACCGGCAAGGGGCGCGCATTTTCGGCCGGCGGCGACCTCGACATGATCGACAACATGAACAGCAATCACGCCAATATTTCGCAGGCGATGCGACGAAGCGGGCGACATCGTTTACAACATCGATCAACTGCGAGCAAGATGATGATCTCGGCGATCAACGGCGTCGCGGTCGGCGCCGGCCTCGCGGTCGCCTTCATGGCCGACATCACCATCGCCGCCGAGAACGTGCGCATCACCGATGGCCATCTGCGGCTGGGCGTCGCCGCCGGCGACCATGCGGTGATTATCTGGCCGCTGCTGTGCGGGATGGCCAAGGCCAAGTACTACCTGCATGACCGCCGATTTTATCGATGGCAAGGAAGCCGAGCGTATCGGACTGGTCAGCTTGTGCGTGCCGGCCGACAGTTGATGGACAAGGCCTTCGAGGTTGCGCGCAAAATCGCGCGCGGTCCGCAGCAGGCCGCGCGATTGACCAAGCGCGCGCTCAACAACTGGCTCAAGATGTTCGGGCCGCGTTCGACGCGTCGCTCGCGATGGAGATGCTGGGTTTCTTCAGCGCCGATCTCGCCGAGGGCGTCAACGCGCTCAAGGAGAAGCGGCAGCCGTCCAGCTTTTCCGCATCTCAAGAAATAATGCGCGCGGCAGATGCTTCAAGACCGACTCGGCGCGCCGCTCGAGAATCGTCGAACTGCCCGATCCCGGTGGCCGGCCCCGGCGAAATCGTCGTGCGCGTGCGGGATTGCGGAATTTGCGGCTCGGATCTACACGCCGTCCGCGGCGACTAATGTCAAGCTGCCGCCCGGCACCATCATGGGGCACGAGTTCGCCGGTGACGTCGGCGCAAATCGGCGCCGGCGTCGACGGTTTCGCGCCGGTGACTCGGTCGTCGTGATGTCCTATCTCGCCTGCGGTGAATGCGATCCGTTGCCGGGCCGGTAATGAGCGTGCGCTGCGCGCGCGATGCGCCTGGTCGGCTTCGGCGACGTTCCCGGAGCCTATGCGGAATTGATCAAAACCCGCGCCCAGCAGCGTCTTCAAGATGCCGCCGGGACGAGTTTCGCGCAGGCGCGACGGTGGAACCGATGGTCGTCGGTCTTCATGGTTTGCGACGCTCGCGGATGCGCGCAGGCGAGACCTGCGTGATCATGGGCGCGGGGCCGATCGGGCCTGATCATGCTGCTGTGGGCACGCTTTGCCGGTGCACGCGCGATAGTCGTCGTCGGAACTGGTACTCGAGCGGCGCGAGCTGGCGCTCAAGATGGGCGCCGACGCCGCGATCAATCCGCGCATGCACAATCCCACCTCCGCGATGAAGAACCTGACGGGTGCGGGACCCGATGTAATCTTCGAGTGTATCGGTGCGCCGGGGACGCTCGCGCAAGCAATCGGCTATGCGCCGCGTGGCGCGCGTATCACCGTGATCGGCGTCTCGATGGAAGACGACGGCTTTCCTCCCGGCGTCGCCATGAACAAGGAACTCGATGTCCATTTCAGCCTCGGACTCGAGCCCGGAGAAGTCGAGACGGCGATTGCGGTGCTCGCTTCGGGGCGAATTTCGACGACCCCGATGATCACCCATACGGTGGGTCTTGACGATCTGCCGCGTGCCTTCCACGCCCTGCGCCAGCCGACCAATCAAACCAAGGTGATGCTGGAATTCTGAGGCGAACGCGGGTATCGATTCGCGGCGCCCAGCACGAAACTGTGCTCGCGAAGTTGAAGTTTCGCCAAGCTGAATTGCGCCCACGGCCGGTATAGACTTGGATGAGCATCGGGGCGGGGAATTTGCCGCCTTCGGCTCAAGGAGTACTGATGGCAAGCGATCCAAAGTTTTCCAATCCCTTGGACCGGGAAATCTACGAAACTCACCGCCTTTTTCTGAAGGTGATGGAGAACGACCGCCTGCCGACAATCAGCGACGAGACCAAGGCCTCATATCTGGCCGTCTTCAAATCGCTCACGGAAAAACTCGCGACGCCTGGGAAGCCATTATCGGAAGTTGTCGGAGAGATTATGTCCGAGACCGCGCCGCTGCTTTTTCAGGTGATGCAGCGGTAGCTACCGCACGAAGCAGGGTACCAATCCGTTACGACATCAGGTGGGAATTGGTGCGGGACGAGGCGGCTTGAGCCGTCCCCGCCCGCGGGAATTCTCCCCCCGCACGGGTTGCCCGCAACAGGTGACGCGGGCAGGCGCTGAGTGATGCCGGCTTCGAACTCGAGCCCAATCAACTTGTCCTTGTCGTCGGCGCGAGGTCCCTCCGTTTCGCACCGGTCATCCCTTGAGGATGAAGCCACGTTAAAGGCATAGAACAGACTCGCCAGCACGCGCTATCGTTTAGCACAAATCGGCAGGGGTTGCGCAAGATCTGCCCAAGCCCCCTTTTTCGAGCAATCAGCCTTTGGGCAATTGCAGGATGCGCTCGCCGATCATGTTCTTCTGCACCGCCGACGTACCACCGGCAATGGTCAGCGACTCGACCTGCAGCATCCGCCGCATCCAGTCGCCGTCGGGTGCGAACAACGATCGTCGTTCGAGCGTGGCGTAGGGACCGAGCAAGCGCGAGGCGAATTTCGTCATCCGCTGCGAGAGGTCGGTCGAGATGAGCTTGCCGATCGAGGCTTCTGCCCCTGGTTGCAGGCCCTTGAGGCGTCTGGTCAACGAGCGCAAGCCGTTATACTTCTTGGCCGTCACTTCGATGGCGAATTGTGCGATTTGCTGGCGAATCTCGTCGTCCTCGGCCGCGCTTCCGCCCAGTTGCGGCATACTCCTGGCCAGCTCAACCAACTGCGAAAGGATGACTTCGGTGCCGCCGATGGTTTCGCTGATACCGAAACGCTCATGCATCAAGGTTGAAACCAGCACCTGCCATCCGGCGTTCAGCGGTCCGAGCAGATTTTCTTTCGGTACCCGCACGTCTTCGAAGAAAATTTCGTTGAACTCCGAGTCGCCGGAGATTTGCTTGAGCGGCTTAACGGTGACGCCGGGACTGTGCATGTCGACCAGCAACGCGCTCATTCCCTTATGTTTGGGCAGGTCGGGATCGGTGCGGACGAAAAGCTGACAGAAATCCGATCGATGGGCATGCGTCGTCCAGACCTTCTGCCCGTTGAGGATGAACGAATCGCCCTGAAGATCCGCGCGGGTCTGGATGGCTGCGAGGTCGGACCCCGCACCTGGTTCGGACATGCCTTCGCACCAGATCTCGTCGGCGGCCAGAATCGGCTGGAGGTAACGCTTCTTCTGATCGTCGGTACCCCATTGCATCAGCGCGGGCGCCGTCATGATTATGCCGAGGACGTTGATTCCCATCGGCAAGTTGAGGCGCGACAGTTCCTGCTGGAAGATCAGTTGCTCGACGAAAGTGGCGCCGCGACCCCCATATTGCTTGGGCCAGCTCAGTCCGGCCCATCCGCCCTCATAGAGCTTCTTATGCCAGCGCTTGTTGCGCTCCCACAAAAGATCCTCGTTGGCGCGCTCTCTCTCCTCGGGCGTGAGCGCAGGTGGCTGGTTTGCCTCCAGCCACGTCCGCACCTGCATCCGATACGCTTCCTGTTCGGCCGAATAGTTGAAATCCATCGATATAGGAACGCTCCGCTTCGTTGGCAATGGGACCGCTGCTCGCTCGATGCTATCGAAGGTTGCGCCATTTAGGTAGCGTTGCGAAACGTCCGGCAGGATACCCTGGTAAGACGCCACGGAACCTCCGGCGATCGCGCAATGAACCGTTCGAGCCCTTTTTCCTACGAATGCAACGCCTGCGGACGATGCTGCCGCGACAAGGTGATTACCCTGTCGCCGTACGACCTGATCCGTATTACGAAGGCGGCGGGAGTCACTCCGGGTGTTGCGCGCGATCGGTATACGATTCGCCGGGGTTCGATACTCAAGTTCGATCAGAGTTGCACAGCGCTGGCGGGGACGAGTTGCACGATCCATCCGGGCCGCCCCCTCGCCTGCCGTCTCTATCCGCTCGGGATCGAGCGCTCAGCCGCTGGCATCGAGAATTTCGTGCGGCTCGAGCCGGCTGTCGGTTCCCTGGGAGTCTACGGCGAGTCCGCTTCAGTCGACGCATTCCTCGCGGCGCAAGGGGTCGCCGAGTACCTCGCAGTCAACGCGCGCTACCGTCCGTTAATTTTGCTGATGCGTGCGCGTATCGAAACGCTGATCGATTTCGAGACAGTGGAACCGCGGGAATTCTGGCGGCGCGCGATCCGCGAAGCCCTGGCCGAGTCAAATTACGATGCGAATTCGCTGATCGATGCGCTATTCGATCCCGGACGTGCTCGGATGCCTCCAGGATTCGCCTTCGGAAACGGTGTCGGCGCACCTGATCGCGCTCGAACGACTGATTCTCGCCGAAACCGATCCCGAAGTAATCGCCGCCGCGGCCGTGATGCTGGCGGTCAGCCTCGGCTACTCACCGGCCGAAGCGATCGGCGGACGCCCTGACGCTTAACCTATTCCGTGCCCGAGGTCTTCTCGGAAGGTTGCGGCGCCCGGCTTGATACGTTCGGACCCGACGACGGCGACGCTCCCGGCGAAGCGGCCGGAGGCGGCGGGACCTTGTTAGCGCCCAGCTCGTCGATGATCTCGGTCGCATGAATCGCCGGATCAACCTTCGGGTAGACCTTCAGGATACGGCCATCGGGACCGATGACGAAGGTCGTCCGGCTATCGAGACCGAGAATCGGAATACCGTTCTCGACGCCATAGCTGCGCGCGATTTTTTTGTCGGGATCCAATAGAAGCGGGAACGGCAAGCTATACTTCTTGGCGAACGCGCGATGGGCGTCCTCGTTGTCGACGCTGCATCCCAACACCACGATTCCCCAGCGCGCAAGCTTGCTGTAGCCGTCGCGGAAGTTGCACGCCTCCTTGGTACATCCAGGGGTGCCATCCTTGGGATAGAAATAGAGCACGACCGGACGCCCATGATAGTCATCGAGGCGAACCGGGACGGTTTGGTCGCCGACGATGGCGTTGGTGGAGAAATCGGGCGCGAGATCGCCCGCCTTGGGTATTTCGGCACGAGCGCTACGCGCGCGCAGGACGATTACCAGCGCAATCGCAACGACGGCCAAGCCTAGCAGAGCGATGAGTTTCATATATGGTCCTCGTTCTTAGACCGGATAGAGCCACGATGCGTAACGGGGGTCGCGTCCATGCAGCGCGGCCCGGAAAATCTCCACTACCTTCCCGGTAATCGGTCCCGGTTTGCCGTCGCCAATCAGGCGATCGTCGAGTTCACACACCGGCGTCACTTCGGCTGCCGTGCCGGTCATGAAGGCCTCGTCCGATATATAAATCACGTCGCGCGGAAAATGTTCCTCGATTACCTGAATTCCGCTGTCGCGCAGAATCTTGATCACGGCGTCGCGCGTGATTCCCGGCAGAATCGAGGTGAGCGGGGGCGTGCGGACCACGCCGTCGCGCACCGCGAAAAGATTTTCGCCGCTCCCTTCCGCGACGAAGCCGTTCACGTCGAGCAGCAAGGCCTCGTCGTAGCCGTTGCGGCGAGCCTCGTAACCCGCGAGGATCGAATTGACGTAATGACCCGACGCCTTCGCCATCGGCATCAGCGAGTTGTGATGGAAGCGGACGAACGATGACGTCTTGAGCCGCACACCCTTTTTCAGGCTGTCCTCGCCCAGATAAGCGCCCCACGGCCACGCCGCGATCCCGACGCGTACCTTGTTGCCGCGCGCCGACAGGCCCATCTCACCCTCGCCGTAAAACGCCAGCGGCCGGATGTAGCATTCCTCGAGCCGGTTGACCCGGATGACATCGGCGCAAGCTTTGACGATTTCTTCCTGGCTATAGGGGATTTGCATCTCGACGATGTGTGCGGAATCGAAGAGGCGGCGGATATGCTCCTTGGCGCGGAAGATCGCCGATCCCCCGTTGTCGCTCTTGTAACAACGCATCCCTTCGAAGACGGCCAACCCGTAATGGAGGCTGTGGGTTAGAATATGGACATTGGCCTCGTCATACGGGACCATCCCACCGTCGATCCAGATTTTATCCGTGCGCAAACTGTCGGCAGCCAAACGCAACCTCGCTTTGGAAGACTCCGGGCCGACGATGCTACGGGAATGTCCCCGAATATCTCATCTATGCTCGCGGAGATTTAGCTCACCGTAGTCGAAGGCGGCAGCCTCGACAAGTGACGAAATTCCACCGATCCGGCGGGCGTCGGTCAGATCGTCTCCAACGCAGGCGTTTGCGCGGGACGACCGTGACGGCGGCGTCCGCCCGCGTCGCCGCAAGCGCCGACGAGGTCGATGGGCGGGAGCGGACTTATCGCCATTGTGCGGACCCTGCCCTGCGGAAGCTGGCGCATTGGATACCGGACGCTGCTCCGTCGAGGTCTGGGCGAGAAAATGGTCCAGGCGGCCCGTCGTCTCGCCGTGGATCGGTGCGACCAGTTCGAGAAGTTCGCGGGCCTCAGCGAAATACGGCCGCTTGCTCAAGCGCCGCGTCAACCGCGAGGGCCGCAGCATATGCGGCAACGCTTCGAGCAGTAACCGCATGTGTTCGGTGTCCGCGCGCGAAAAACCGCGGCTGCGCAGCGCGTCGACCAGATCGAATCGATGAGGCGGCGCGCCCTTGCGGATCGGCCCGAGGTAGACGTCGGCGTAAAGACAGCTCAGCAGGAACGCGCGCGACGGTTCGTTTCCCTTCGCGATAATTTCGCCCAACCCAGCCAGCGTTCGCACCGTCGGCGTTTCCGCCAGCTCGGTTTGGGATTTCAGATGATCCGAAATCGCGGGAAGCAACGCGTCCAACAATCCCAATTGTTCGAGCAGCATCAGCGCGTCCGCACCCGATCCCACTCCCAGCGTGCGAAAGGTCTCCTCGACCAATCGCGGCACCGACGCCTTCGCCAAATCGCCGCGATGCGTTTCGATCGCCGCGCGCGTCGCCGGTTCGATCTCGAAACCCATCTTGGCCGCGAAGCGCACCGCCCGCAGGATCCGCACGGGATCCTCGCGTATCCGCGTCGGTGGATCGCCAATGGTTCGAATCAATCGCGAACGCAGGTCCGGAACTCCGCCCGCGTAGTCGATTACACGAAACGTGCGTGGATCGTAGAAGAGAGAATTGATCGTAAAGTCGCGCCGAAATGCATCCTCTTCCGGTGTACCGAAAGTATTGTCGTGCCTGATCATCGGATCGTCGACATCCGCGGCGGCTTCCGCCAGACGACGAAAGGTGGCGACTTCTATATTTTTCGGCCCGAAAAAGACGTGGACCAGCCGGAAACGCCGGCCGATCATGCGCGAGTTACGAAACAGAGCACGCACCTGTTGCGGATGCGCCGAGGTCGCAATGTCGAAATCCTTGGGACGCCGCCCCACCATCAGATCGCGCACTCCCCCGCCGACCAGGTATGCGATATGGCCGGCGTTGGTCAGCCGGTAGAGAATCTTGAGGACGTTCGGGTCGATATCCCGGCGGGACACCGGATGGTCGGCGCGCTCGATAATGGACGGTTCCACTGCTTCCTGCTCGTTCGGCGCTCGCACACGGCAAAACGCACGAACCTCTCTCTAAGCACAATTACTTAGCACGCCGCCAACCCGCCTTCACCCTTTATTCGACAGCAATCGGGTATCCATCGCGCCGTTCGATCGAATCCCGTAAGATAGATAGGTTATGGCAACTCCCGTACGGCGCTCAATACAAGTTATAAGCCACGGTCCGTCGTGCCTGGACGGGGTGATGGCTGCCGTCGCCGTTCGGCGCTTTTATGACCATGACCACGTAACCGCGACCCTGGCCGCCAATGGCGATAGCGATCGCGTCCTCCAGTCAGTCAAGCCGAAAGCCGGCCGTGCTCCCGACGAAGTCTGGATAACGGACCTGTCCTGGACCTCGACCGATACGGCCCAGCATTTGACCAGCCTCGCGCGCTCCGGCTCGCGTATTTTCTGGATCGACCATCACCGCACGGCCGTGTCCCGCGCCGACGCTCCCGAGTTCAACGTCCCTTTCACCGACCGCGTACTCTCCGAGCAGTATTCTGCCGCTCGTTTGACCTTCGACTATCTCGCAGGGATAGCGCAGCAGCAGGGCGACAGCTGACAAGACCCGTAGCTTCGATAAATTTTCGCCTTTTGCCGCGATCGCCGACGACCATGACCGCTGGATCCATCGTATTCCCGAGTCGGCCGACTGGGCGCTGGCGGTGCAGACGCTCGGCGGCGTCGAATCGTATCGAGAGATCATACGCCTGAGCGAGCCCGTCATGAGCCGCAAGCTGCGTCTCGCGCTCGAAAGCGGACGCAAGGCCATGGACAAGAGCCTCGAGGTCGCGCGCACCACGATGGTCGACCGCGAGCTCGACAACGGTCTCCGCGTGCGCAGCGCCTGCTGTATCGGCTACAGCAGCGAGGTCGCGTCCAAGCTGTACGAGGGGCAAAGCCGGACGGTAATCGCGCTATTCGACCTTCGCAGCCTGGGAGTCAGCCTGCGCCGAAGCGCCGACTGCGACGTCGATTTGTCCGAACTCGCCCGTTATTTCGGCGGTGGCGGCCACGCCGCTGCGGCCGGATTCGCCGTCTCCGAGGTCAAGCGCGCACCGGCCGAGCGACTGGCGGAAGTACTCGGCCAACGGCTCGAACGCGATGTCCCGATCGGCTAGGCCGGACTTCGTTTGATACGGTCTACGACTGCTTGGAGTCGGTGTATTCCTTGTATTCTTCCAGCAGATATTTCACGTCGGCGCGGCCGAGAATCTCGAGGAAGCAGATCTCCTCGGCCGGGTTCAAGTCGATAATCAGGTAGCCCTCGATCGGTTGTAGTTCGACGACGTTGGCGACCTTGACCTCGGCGGCGGTGGCGAAGCTGGCGCAATTTTCGTCACCACAATCGCAGATCGACTCGATTCTCAGGCGGCGCAACTGCTCCTCCAGCGGTTCCGCGCCGGTGCCTTGCAGCAGCTGCACGATCTCCTCGAGCAGGTCGGGCAGGACTTCACTTATCAGCGGTGATGCCATCGCTTCAGAAGCGTAATAAAAACCGCGCCATGATCAAACCGTCGCGGGGATCCACCGCGAATACGCACGTGCGCTGCGGACGGTCGCGAGCCGGGCCGTCTTGATCGTCTCAGCGATTGACGCCGGCTCAGCGTTTGACCGCGACCGGCGGAGTCGTTTCGCTCATCCGCTGAAACACCTCGTCGTCGCTCATGCTGAAGATCCGTTCGCGCCCGGGAGGAAATTGCATCGGCGGATTCGCCAGGTCGACGGTCGGGTTCTTCACCGCGCCGCCCTGCGACTTGAAGTCGGGCGGATTCTTGAAACGCTCGAGGTCGGCCATGCTGATCCCGGCCAATCTGACGACCTCGGGATCGATCCACGCTTCCGCATCGATCGGGACACCCTCGGAGGTGGAAAACTCGAGCATTATTCCTTCGGGCGCGGCGAGATAGATCGATTTGCAGAAGCCGTGGTCGATCGGACCCATCACCCAGTTGCCATAGGTGCGCACGCGATCGCGTATGGCCAGTAAGTCATCGAAATTATCGACGTTGAGCGCCAGATGCTGCATCACTCCGGCCGCTACCGGGGCCGCCGTCCAGGCCGCGTGCGACACGCCCGGCTGCGGTTTGATCTCGCCGATTTCGGGGCCTTGAACGAAGGCAATCGACGAGTTGCCCATCCGCACGAAGCCGTGAAAGGTTTTGTCGACGCCATGCATCCAATAGAGCGCGACCAGGTCCATACCGACGGTCTGCGTGAAGAACTCGATCTGCTTCTTGATGTCCTTGGTGCAAATAGCGAGGTGATGAACTCCGTTAGGAAGACCCATGGCAACCTCCCTGCGGGTAACGTCCGCAGCGCTAGCGAATCCCGAATAGTCAGAGCCTAGTGGAAAATGCGTCCCGGTCAAGCGCAGCGAATCGCCGTTGCCGCGCGCAACAACGGACGAGTCTGCTAACTGCGTCAGGATTTATGAATTGAGCTCCTCGAGCAGAGCCTTGGCATCTTTGAGATCGGCGGTGTCGAAGCCTTCGGTGAACCAGTTGTAGATATCGGCGAGCATCGCGCGCGCCTCAGAGTTTCTGTCGGTGACTCGAAGGACGCGGGCGAGCCTCACCGTGCTACGCAACTCCCACCATTTGGCTGTTTGGCGACGTGCAATTGTGATCGCTTTGCGGAAGCTTTCCTCCGCCTCGTTCTCCCATTGACGCCCGCCGAGTAGGAGAAGATCACCTTTCAGTCTGTAAAGCTCCGCCTCCGCAAACCGCGTCTTAATGATTTCCACAATTTCCAAACCTCGAGAAACTGCCTCTAGCCCCTCAGTGCGCCTCCTAGCTATGAGACAGGCTTCAACATAGGCGGGTAATATCGTCGAACCTACGGCAGTTGCAGCGTAGGCCATTATGATTCCTTTCAGGCGAACCATCTCGTCGATCCCTTGCTCAATTTTTCCGAGTTGTACCAGAGATCTGGCGCGCCAAAGTTTATACAAGGCGAACACTGCCGATACATTATCCTGCGTCGCCAACCTGCTCCCTTCCTCGGATGCTTTAAGGGCTCGCTCGGGATTGCCGATCTCAATATTCAAATATGCCGACCAGGCAAGCATCGGGAAGGCCAAAGAGGGGTCCATTTCTTCGCGGACCAATGCTTCAGCTTCTTCGTAGCGAGCAAGTGCCCTATCAGGGAAGCCTCTTACTATCAGTGCTAGGGCCCCAAAAACTCGTGTTCGGGGCTGCCAGCCACCATAGGAGAGTTCCTGCCGCGAACGGGGGACTCGGGGTAACTCATATGCCTGGTCGAACGATTTCATCGCAACGATGAAATCACCGCTCCAGAGTGCACTGAAAGCGGCCCAGAAGTGCGCTCGACCGACCAAGTCGGTGTCACCAAGCTCGGCAGCGATGGCGAGAAGTTCCTCACATACCTCGCGCGTTTTGTCGGTCTCCGCTCGATTAGCGTACAGGAAGGCTAGTGCCGATAGGACATCGCAGTGGTGTGTATCCCTACCGAGTTCTTCACAAAGTGTATGCGCGCGCTCGAGGCTGGCCAACAGCCCCGCGTCCATAAATGTGCCGACTTCATTGAAGATCGTGGAGATAGCCAGATTCAGACGTACGAGACTTTCCGTGCGATCGCGATCTACGGTTGGCTTGAGTCCAGCAACCAATTCGAGGGCGCGGCCAAAGAGCTCCTTAGATTCAATATACGCAAGACGATGCGTCGCTTGTTGTCCAGCATGTAGCAGATATTCCAGCGCTTTAAGGACGCTTCCACTTCGCTGAAAGTGATGCGCAAGTTCGTCATAGTGATCTGCCAAACTGCTGGCAAAACAAAGCTCGATACTAAGGCCGACTTGTTCGTGCACGGATTTCCGCCGGTCGCTCAGCAAGGAGTTGTACGCGACTTCCTGCGTCAGCGCGTGCTTGAAGATGTATTCGATGTCGCCCGTCGCGGGTTGTTCGTAGATGAGCTCTCCTGAGCTGTAGATCGCCAAGAATCCGGTTCAGGTCATCGTCGGACTTGAGCACGACATGGCGAACCAGCGCGAGCGGAAATTCTCGTCCCATCACCGCCAAGGTCTGGAGCAGATCTTTTTCCTCCGCCGGCAACCGATCGATACGGGCGGCGAGCACCCCCTGTACAGTGGCCGGAATTTTTAGCGAATCGAGATAGCGTACGAGCTTGACCGTTCCGTCTCGGACGAGAGCACCCTGATCGAACAGCGCCAGCACCATCTCTTCGATGAAAAACGGATTGCCCTCGGTCTTCTCGATAATTAGACGCTTGAGTGCCGCCAACTCATCGCCGGCGCCGAGCAGAGTTGCGAGCATCTCCTCCGCACTCTCCTTGGCGAGAGGATCGAGGCGGAGTTGGGTGTAGTAGGTTTTGCTGTTCCACTGATGAGAATACTCGGGACGATAATTCACCAGCAGCAGAATTTTCGCGGTCCCAATCGAATCGGCGAGCAGGTTCAGGAACTCCTGGGTTCGCTTCGTCGATCCAGTGGAGATCCTCGAAGATCACCATTAAGTGGTTGATTCAGGCTCTCCCTTAGAAATGATCCGCTTGATCGCCTCCAGCGTGCGCCGCTTCCTTATTTGGCCGTCCATCTGCGCGAGCGGATCGTCGCCCTCGACGATACCGAGCAAGTTGAAAAGATAAGCGAGCGTGTCCTCCAAGTGAACGGTCAAGCTACCAACAGGCGGGCCAGTTACCTTTTCGCGACGCTTGCGGCCGTCGTCGCCGGGTTCCGATCGCAAAATAGCCATGAGAGCAGTTCGATTATCGGCAAATAGGCGCTCGCCTTGCCGTGCGAGATCGAGAAGGTTTCGAGCACCATCCAATCGGGACTGGTTCTTGGCCTTGAACTCAAATAGCAGGCGCGACTTGCCGACGCCCGGGCCCCGCCATCGCGGCGACAATCTGGCCGTGCCCCGTCCTCGCCTGATCTGCCGCGTGGCTGCAGTGCGGGCCATTTCATGCTCGCGGCCGACGAACTTGGTAAATCCGCGACCGGCCGCGCGTTCCAGCCGCGTTCGCAGCGGCCCCAGACCGGTTACCTCGTAAACATCGATCGGCTCGGCTGAGGACCCTTTCACTCTCGTCGGTCCCAAACCCCTTGAAGGTGAAGTAGCCTTCGCAGAGTTTGCGCGCCGGCGTCCGTGGCCGCGACCGATCCGATCGGTGCAAGGGTCTGCATCCGCGAGGCAAGATTGGTCGTGTGCCCGATGGGCGTGTATTCCATCTTGCCGCCGCCGGTTGCGATCGATTGTACTACCACCTCGCCCGTGTTGACCCCATCCGCGCCTGGATCGGCAGTCCGCCCTCGGCCCTTACAAGGTCCGAGTGTCGGGACGAGACTCCTCCTGGTATTCTCCAGGGCCGCGTAGAGTGCGCGTTGTGGATGGTCCTCGTGGGCAAGCGGCGCTCCAAATACCTGCAAAAATGCCGTCGCCGGTCGATTGCACGACGTAGCCGTCATAGCGCCGGACAGCATCGATCATAAGTTTCAGCGCTGGATCGATAATCGCCCGCGCTTCCTCGGGGTCGAGCTCCGCCATCAGCTCGGTCGACCCCTTGATGTCCGCGAACAAGGCCGTGACGGTCTTGCGCTCGCCGGCGAGGGCTTCACTGGTCGATTCGTGCGCTAGGCGGAAATCCGGGCCTGTCTGCTCTACCGTCGCGCTCGGGGGTGACGCCGCCCGGATGGGCTCAGCGATTGGAATGCCGCATTTTTTACAAAAGCGCGCGCCGACGCCGACGGGCGTTTGGCATGATGGGCAGAGCGCTTCGAGTTTGATCCCGCATTGCTCGCAGAACGCCGCGTCGATCGGATTTTCGGTCCTGCATTTATGGCAACGCATCGGCTCTTCCGGAAGCAGGGGCCTCGCTCGGATACCGTGATTCGCGGCGCGATGATCGCGTCAGCGCGGCGACATTTGAAACCTAATGGAAACCGCGCCCCGGTCAAGTGCGCGCCGGGGAATGAGGTCCGGCTAGACTCCGCGGGCGGTCGGCGACCAGATCTGCTTGTGCATCTGCAGCTGCATCCGCACCGGCAGACGGTCTTCCAGGATCCAGTCGGCGAGGTGAGAGGCTTCGAGTCGTCCAAAGACCGGGCTCATCAGCACCGCGTTGACCCGTGCGGCGAGATCGCGATCGCGCGTCACCCCTCGCGCCCATTCGTAGTCGTCGCGGTCGGCGATCACGAACTTCACTTCGTCGCGGACGGTCAGCAACTCCAGATTGCTCCAACGGTTACGGCCGGATTCACCGCTGCCGGGGCATTTCAGGTCCATGATTTTGACCACGCGCGGATCGAGACGGGCAACGTCACGCTCACCGGAGGTCTCGACCATCACCGTGCGCCCCTGCGCCAGCAACGAATCGAAAAGCGCGTAGCACACCCTTTTGCAGCAGTGGCTCGCCGCCGGTCACTTCAACCAGATCGCATCCATAGGCTGCCACTCGCTCGGCGATGTCGGCGACCGCCATCTGCTTCCCTTCATAGAAAGCATATGCGGTATCGCACCAACTGCAGCGCAGGTTGCATCCGGTGAGGCGGACGAACACGCAAGGACGCCCGGCCCAGGTCGATTCGCCCTGGATACTGACAAAGATCTCGTTGATACGAAGGCGTTCGCTCACGATCTCAGGACAGGGTGCGCCGCGCGGCGTCGCTGGCCTCCTCGATAACGGTCTTGAGCGGCACGTTATGCGCCGCGGCCGCTTGCCGGCAATCCTCGTACTCCGGGGAGATGGTTGCGGGGCGCGCCCCCTCGCCAGACAGCTTGATACGAATCGCACCGTAGCGCGTCTGCACCTCGACGATCTTGCGCTCGAGCTTGAGCCGCGCCAGCGGATGGAACCGCACGCCGATCGTCGTCGTTTCACGGAAGATCAGCTCGGCGATACGGTCGCGATTGGAGGGATCCGCGAGAACCGAGAGGATAATTCCCGGCCGTCCCTTCTTCATGATCGTTGGCGTCAGGGTAACGTCGCGAGCCCCGGCGGCGAACAGCATCCCGCTCAGATGATCATAGATTTGCGGATTCAGGTCATCGATATTCGCGGCAATCTCGACCACTTCGTCACCGTTGAGTTTGGTGACTTCCCGGCCCAGCATCAGGCGCAGCACGTTGGGGCGGTCGCTGAAGTCCTTGGTCCCCGCACCGTACCCGACTCGTTCGACATCAAAGACGATGCCGGCCGCGGCCACTCGTCCGAGGGTCTTCACGATCGCCGCACCGGTGGGAGTCACCATCTCGGAGGCGCCGTCGTTGAGGCGTACCGGAAATACCGAGAGCAACTCCATCGTGGCGGGGGCCGGCACCGGGATTATACCGTGCCGCGATTTGGCGAACCCGGTTCCCATCGGCAGGGTCGAGACGAGGAGATGCTGCACACCCAGTTGATCCAGCGCCCAAGCCGTACCGACGATATCGATAATCGAGTCGACCGCACCGACCTCGTGAAAGTGCACTTCCTCGGGAGTGCTGCGATGGACTTTCGCCTCGGCTTCGCCCAGCGCGGTGAAAATCGCGATCGCATTGGCGGTGACGGTCGGGGTTAATCCGGCGCGCTGGATCATCGAGCGAATCTCACCCAAGTGTCGCTCTTCCTGCGATTCGGACACTTCCACCTCGAATTTGAGTGCGACAATACCGCTTGCCGTCTTTTGGCGTGTACTAAGATGATACCCACGCAGACCCAGCCGAGCGACCGCCCGCTCCAGTTCAGCGAACTCCGCACCGGCGTCGAGGAGGGCGCCGACAATCATGTCGCCGCTCAATCCGGAAAAGGCATCGAGATACGCGCTCTTCATTATCCTCAAGCTTTACACATCAATAGGCTGTTACTAGAATCGACACGTTTCCTGGTAACTCCGTCCCCATGAGACAAAGGGATCTCAAGCTTTTTCGGCGTCTGCTCGAAGGTCGCAAGCGCGACATCCTATCCGAAGCCGAGCGCGCCGTCGGCTGCGATGAATCAGAAGTCAGAGGAAGCCTACGCCGACCCTACGGACCGCGCCAGCCTCGAATCGGACCGTAACCTGGTCCTGCGGATGCGCGACCGGGAACGTAAACTGCTTACCAAGATAGACGAGGCGTTCGCACGTCTCGATAGCGGCTCATATGGTCGTTGCGAGGAATGCGACGAGGAAATCGGTCTCGAACGGCTGAAGGCGCGTCCGGTCACCACACTATGCATTGGATCCAAAATCCGCGCAAGAAGCACGCGAAAGACTCGGTTACGCACGTTAAATATCACATAACGGGTTTCTGCAGCTGAAGGTTCGCAAAGCGGTCATCGTGGCTGCAAGACTGGCACCCGAATGCTGCCTGCCTCGAAGGTCATACCCAAGGAAATCCTCCCGGTGGTCGACAAGCACCCAGCAATTCAAGTCGTCGTCGAAGAGCGGATAAAGTCGGAATTGAAGAGATAATCCTGGTCCTGAGCCCTGGCCGCACAATAGACTCGCAAGAGCATTTCCGGCGAGCGAAGGAGGTCCAACGTCATCTCGAACAACGTGGCAAGACCGATTTGCTGGATTACCTCTGCCGCCAGCTGTACCGATGATCCGGTGCGCTTCACGGTCGCATTCCAAGAAGGACAGGAGCCGCTGGGCCTGGGGCATGCCGTATTGCAGGCGCGCGAGGCGGTCGGCGACGAGCCCTTTGCCGCGATGCTGCCCGACGACATTTTCGACGCGCCAAAGCCATGCCTGCGACAACTCCTGGACATCGCCGAGAATACAGACACGCCGACGGTAGGCGTTGTTGCGCGTCCGCGCAGCGATGCCGGAGAATGCGGCATCGTCTGCGGTGCGGGCCGCAGGCGAGAAACTGTATGAGTTGACCGGGATGGTCAAAAGCCCGCGATCGAAAAAGCGCCGAGCGACTTCGCCGATGCTGCCGGACAATACGTTCTGACGCCGGACATTTTCGAGCTGCTGGCGAATGGCAAGCCGGGAGTCGGCGGCGGAATCCAGCTTCAGGACGGGCTACTGGCGCTATGCCAGCGACGAAAGCTCTACGGTTACGAATTCGCGGGCACACGCTACGATATTGGGTGACCGCCTGCGCCTTCCTGACGGCACAAATCGGCTTTCGCTCAAACGCCCGGAACTGGCTGATAGTTTGCGCGGCTGGCTGAAGTCGGTGCTTTAGGCCTTCCAATCCGGAATATTGGCGGAAGAAGCGATGGCCGGAGCCTCCGGTTAGTACGTAGATGAGACCGCCGGTGGGGCAGTAGCTCAGCTAGGAGAGCACTACGTTCGCAACGTAGGGGTCGAGGGTTCAATCCCTTGTATTCCACCATCCAGTCTCTCTGTCTTGGTATCAATCAAGGCACGTCCAGAAAAGACCTGTAGGCCAGCAGTTTTCGAGCAGTTTTCGGGCGCCGATAATCGCCGGAATCTCGCGGTTGGGGCTGATTCTCGAAAATGCCGCCGCGGTCGTTGACCTCGATCTCATCATTGCAATTGGAATTATTTTCTATTCGAATCCAATTTCCTCGAAGAAAATGACACCCTTCGGCCCGTCAGAGTGCGTGACGAGAACATAATCATTTTCGTCCTCGATGCCGGTAATTTCGAGCCAGAGTGGAGGGAATTGCTGTTCCTTAGCGCAAGATGCGGGCAAGGACCTGGAGTAGTGTACTTTTCCAAGTCGAGAAACTCTTTCGGGGCCTGTTCATTCACATAAAATGGCTGGGCCGAGTCCGCCGCTTCGGCAAAGATTGTGGCATGAGAGTATTTTACGTCCCAAAATCCATGAAGACCATCGAATTCGAGGTGTCGAGCCTGAGCCCGGATTCCGGGAGAATCAAGTGTAGCATAGCAAAAAAACCCATGGAAGCGCCATGAGCTTCAAATCCGGATGCATAGAGGAATCTTCCCATAACGGCGCATACGTAGCCTTGTCGACATAAACGACTCGTCTGACCTAAACAGCGATTCTGATAATTGCTTAGGTTGGTAACATTGACGACGTAAGCGCTCTCTCAGTGCCACTTCCCCAACTGGGCCGCGGCCAGCCAAGCGGCATATCATAGTTATCGGGAAAGCGGCCTGCCGGCATGGGATAGTCGATGAGCGTGAGAATCTGCTTGCTGCACGGATACAGTCGGCTCTGACATGGGTCAGATTTGGTGTTGAAGCCAAAGCGGCGATCGTCGGGGTCTCATCCGTTCCGAGATCGGGACTGCACCGAGCGGACGGAGAGAGCCGCTGAGCACGCCTCAGCGCTGGAATAAAAACGTAAACATCCTCTGGACGGGTGAGGTATGTGTACGGAAATCGTGAGCACCGTGGTGTAGCGCTCTTGTTCGGGTTCTTTTTCGGTCTCGTACTGAGTGAAATATTTGCTTTCCGCACCGGGGATACTGGGCGGCACATTTGGGTGCGGTATTGTAAGATCGCTGCCGGTATACTTTCGTTCCGGACTTGCAGCTAACTTGATTGGCACTGTCGATAGTACATACAACGCCGTTAGTGTCGACTGTTAGATGGGGCAAGTAACGAAACCACAAGTTCGCTAAGAACTCCAGCCCTGATGAGGATCCTATAGGGTCCGGAAAGGGCACGCCGCCGCTATAACCTGCTAGCGTCGGCCGCCATTCGGTAACTCCACGAGCTTGACCTGATTTGCGTATTTCTCAGTGGCTTCGAGATAATTTTGGGGCAGCGAATGAATGACTGTCCGTCCGATGGGCATCGCGACGTCGGGCGGCATATTCCAAAAATATTTGCCTTGAAACAACGCAATCATGCCATCGGGCATGTAGTTCTGATAATCGCGCCAGTTTCTGCGTCGTGATTGTCGTCCCGACCACACTCTTGCTGCCGGGGTTGCTGGTGGCAGCAGGAGGATTAACTTGTGCTTCTATGGGGGTCGGCGAAAACGTGCTCGTGAAGAGCACGATAGCCAGTGCTGTCCGTAGTCTTGAAAACATAAGCTCTACTTTCTGGGCTGCTGGTTCGAGCATCTTGCTCGAGCTCGACGAGCCGAAGTTACGACAGTACAGGTCCCGATTGGCCGCGCGTGCAAAAGTTCATCGCCTCTTTTGGGCGTGTTTTGCAAAGATGAGCAGGTTCAAGAAGACCGTCGCTCCTGCTTTGACACCTTCGAGGCGTCGCTGCCGCCATCCTGTCCGCTCCATTGGCGGTTAGGTGATGTTGCTTGTGCGCTTTGCCATTTAGAATCTCCCAGAGGGTTGTTTCTGTATTGTGTACGGGAGAGTACGTTTTTAAACATCGTCCGGTCAAGGAGTTTCGTACTCTATGGTAGAAAAAGCCTTGAACAAGCGTTCGCCGGGTCGACCGCAGGCGTTTAAGCCCGACGAAGCTTTAGATCGTGCGGTAGAAATGTTTTGGACATATGGATACGAGCGGGTCGATGTCGATCGTATTGCGAGGGCAGTAAATGTGACGAAACCTGCGCTCTATCGCGCCTTTGGAGACAAAGCTTCACTCCTTATTAAGGCTGTGCAGAGGTACACGGAAGTGTACGGCGCACCGATTATGCAAAGGTTCCTGGCAGAGCCAGATATCGACAAAGCTGTCCGAGGTTTCTGCGAAATGACGGTCTATCTGGGAGATGGTGCTGGTCGTGCTGGATGCATGATGGCAGCGGCTGCCCTTGGACAATCCGAGCGTGTAGGAGATATTCGGGCCTTCGTCGCCGCGGCACTGGCCGAGAGTGCAAATCTGAATAAGTAGTCGTTTTCAAGCAGAGATAGATGCTGGGCGGTTGTCAGCAGATATTCCCGCGAAGGTGCGTGGTCGCGCTTTGATTGACTTGTCGCAAGGCATCATGTTGCGCACGAAGCTCGGCGTGCCTCGCGAGGAATTGCTCGAGGATCTCTCAGTTATGTACCGCTAATTCTCGCAAAACCGGCGAAGCCAATAGGCCGCCGCCGTCGGATTCATTGAAACAATCCATGCGATTGAGCAGCAGCGAATCGAGTTGGTTGCCGAATCCGTCATAGGAAGCCTCGAAACGCGAGGGAGCGTGGCCATTGGGAAGATTCCGGGGATTGGGCCGGTTGATGTGCGGCACACCAGAAGTATCCGGGAAAAGGGGCTTAGGACGTTCGCCAGGGGAGCGCGTCTCGCTCGGTTTTGCGGTCAGCCAAGCTTCGACAAGGTTGATTGACCATTATCTACCCGCATCTGGTGATTTTGCTCAGCCCGAGTAACATCGTTGTCGAGTCTCGAGTGGGCTCGTCGGGCTTGATACACCGCCGATTGTGGGGCTGGGAATAGCCTCGATTTTTTTCAATCCGTCGCGCCAGGTCTCGGCTCGATTGTTTGATAAAAGCGAAACTGCCGGTCTATTACGTAACACCACACCAAGGGAGCTTATGCCACAACTCCACAAAGAGATCGCCTCAGGACTCCGTTTCCCGGAAGGCCCGGTAGCGATGGCTGACGGCAGCGTCCTGGTCGTCGAGATCGCGGCCGGCAGACTGACCAGGGTAAAGCCGAACGGCGCCAAAGAAGTCGTTGCCGAAACTGGTGGCGGTCCCAATGGCGCCGCACTCGGACCCGACGGCAAGGTCTACATTTGCAACAATGGCGGCTTCAGGCTCGCCGCTGATGGCACGCCGCTGGAAGGACTGCCTGATGGATATACCGGCGGATGCATTCAGCGAGTCGACCTGAGCAACGGCAAAGTCGAGGTTCTATATACCGAATGCAACGGTCATCGGCTTCGCGGACCGAACGATCTTGTTTTTGACGGCAACGGCGGATTCTGGTTCACCGACTTCGGGAAACTGCTGGAACGTCAGAGGGACCGCACCGCGATCTACTACGCCAAGGCGGATGGTTCCCTTATCAGGGAAGTAATCTTCCCGATTGATGGACCCAATGGAATCGGCCTTGCACCCGGAGACACTCGAGTCTACGTAGCGCAGACTTTCGAAGGGCGTGTGTGGCAGTTTGATATCGCCCGTCCAGGCGAACTTGCGCCCACCGGGGAACACGGCGGTTTGTTGGGCGGCCCCAGGGGAGGCAAGCTCTTAGTCGGGCTACCCGGTTACCAGCTATTGGACTCGCTCGCAGTGGATGGTGCCGGCAACGTTTGCGTCGCCACGCTGGTGAACGGCGGCATTACGGTCATCTCACCCGACGGGTCTTCAGTTGAGCACGTTCCCACGGGCGATCCGCTTACGACGAACATCTGTTTCGGCGGACCTGATCTTAGAACCGCTTATATTACGCTGACCGGTCAGGGTAAGCTGGCGGCAATGGAGTGGCCGCGTCCGGGATTGAAGCTGCATTACTCTGCCTGATTACGAAAACGGTTGCGATAAACTGGCCGCGCCCTGGCGCGATCGCGCGCATGGGTGCGGCCATTCGATGCTCACGCCACAAGACTAGCGGCGAAGAAATGCACCTCGCCGAGATTCGAAAGATGCTGAAACAGCGATGCGTCGGGTACACTGACCGAGAGAAGCCCGCGCCGAGGCTTTAAGCCGAATTCCGGCCAAAGTTATCCGTGAGCGATTTTCGGTGGTCCACATCGGACGAGAGGTGAAGCGTCGAAACGCGGGAGCGAACACGGCCATTGGAATGATTTGCAAGCATTAGTCCAGTTGATGTGCCGCCCTGACCGAAGACCATCTGCGCGCGCGGTCGGCGATGGAATTCGCACTCGATTTCGCTACATGCTAATAGTAGACATTATAAATCCGGCGGAAAGACGGTAAGTCATGTTGTTACTTACCGATGGGTATCCCGGCTGACGGATACCGTCCGCTGATTGCGCCGTTGTCCGGAGGCGACGCATGCCGTAGCTGGGGGAGAATGGCAGTCGAAATCGTCCCGCTGCCGGAAAGCCCTCACTTCGCGATTTTCCAGCGTCACTTTTAGAACGGCAACTCATTAACGTCGTACCCGCACATTTCGGACTGCGCGGGTGAGAATCGGGATGTCAGTATTTGCCCTAATACGCCGGCTCAGGTCGAATTTTACGCCAGACGGAGTGGGTACTCGGGAACTCTCAATTAAGATCACCTGAGGTGTCGGATATGACGCCCGCCAGTATCAACCGGAACATCTGCGACGCACCGGCAAATTCGATCGGTCGGTCCGATTTCGACGCCCTGATTGGGCTGGATTCACCTGAACGCAAGGATATGCTGGCGCGGATCCTTGCGAAGATCGACGAAGAGAAGCTGGAGGTCGTGCGAGTCGGCTTCGTCGATACCCACGGTGTTGTACGGGTGCGACCTATCGAAGCGCACCTGTTTTCTCAGGCAGTGCGAAACGGTGTGCCCTTTTCGACCGCGCTGTTCGCGATGGATTCCGCCAATAGCATCTTCCAGAACGTTTTTGCGCGTGACGGCGGCTTCGGACGCGAGACCATGGGTGGCGCCGGGGACATGTTGGCGATGCCGGACCTTTCTACCTTTCGCGTCCTGCCGTGGGCGCATAAATGCGGTGGGTGGTGAGCGACGTTATCTCAAGTCGGGCGAGCGATGCCCGTTGGATCCTCGTTCGATTATGCAATCCGCTTGCGCCCGGCTGACGCAGCAGGGGTTGACCTATATCGCCGGGATAGAAGTCGAATGTCATATCGTCAAGGTAGTTGACCCGCGAAATAGCTTTTCGGATTGTGCCCAACCATCGGCGCCGCCGGGGGTCGAGGGCCTTGCGTCACGGCTACCAATATTTGTCCGAGAATCTCCTGGATGCGTTGGAGCCGGTGATCACACCCATTCGTCATGCGTTAATTGGAGTCGGCTTGCCGCTCCGTATAGTGACGCGGAATGGGGACCGGGGCAGTTCGAGATATCACTCGATCCGATGGAGAGCGTGACTTTGGCAGACGCGGCGATCCTCCTGCGCGCAACCGTCAAGCAGGTCTGCCGCCGGATGGGCTTGTTGGCGTCGTTCATGGCGAAGCCTGCACTTCCCAATGCGTACTCCAGTGGCTGGCACCTGCATCAGTCGCTGTTTCATACTACGACCGGCAAGAATGCCTTCGCCGAGGCCGGCGCGCTGATGTCGAATACCGGACTGCATTTCGTCGGCGGGCTGCTCAAGCATGCGCACGCGGCGACGGCCTTCTCCAATCCGACGATCAACAGCTACAAGCGCTTGAACTCAAATCCTTTGGCGCCCAGCCGGGTGCTCTGGGCAAATGACAACAAGGGCGCGATGTGTCGTTTGATCGGCGGCATGGGGGATGCCGCAACCCATATCGAGAATCGGTCCGGCGACTCGGCAGCCAATCCGTATCTATACATGGGAACCCAGATCATCGCCGGGTTGGACGGAATGGCAAACAAGATCGATCCCGGCGCCCCGCTAACAGATCCTTACGCACAGACACAGAAACCGCCGATGCCGGGCAGCCTGAGCGAAGCGGTGGATGCGTTGGCTGGATCGACGATGTTCCGTGAGGCGTTAGGGAACGAGTTCATAGATCATTACGTGGCGGTTCGTCGTCACGAAATCGGGCGGTTTCAGTCGTACGTCACAGATTGGGAACAGCGCGAGTACTTTGAGCCCTTCTAGGCCGGATAAGTTTGGCGAAGCCAAGATCGATATCGCCAGCTGGTTGGAAGAAATCGGCCTGGGGGAACACCTTGAACTCTTTCGCGCGGAAAAGATCGATGCGGCGGTGCTGCCGACTCTGTCGGATGCTGACCTTAAAGAGCTCGGCTTGCCTCTCGGCGATCGCAAAAAATTACGAGCGGCCATCGATGTGCTCAGCGCCGCGGCCCCTGTAGACGCTGGTCCGATACCCCAAGCGCTCGGCACGCGTCCCCAACGGACGGCCGCCGAACAACGCCACCTCACGGTGATGTTCTGCGACATCGTTGATTCCACACGGCTGGCTGGAACGCTCGACCTTGAAACCCTACAAAATGTAATTGACGCCTACCAACATCAGGTGGCAAGCTGCGTCGCCCGCTATGACGGCTTCGTCGCGAAGTTCATGGGCGACGGCGTGCTGGTCTATTTCGTTATCCGCAGGCGCATGAGGACGACGCGGAACGCGCTATTCGCGCCGCGCTCGAGATCATCGTCGCTCTGACCACTGTTCGAGTCGTCGACGACTTTGAGCTCGCGTGCCGTATCGGCATTGCCAGCGGCGTGGTCCTCGTCGGCGACTCGATCGCGGTCGGCGGCGCATCCGAGCAAACCGTGCTTGGTGAAACCCCCAACCTCGCTGCCCGCTTGCAAGCCGCCGCTTCGCGCAATGGCGTCATCATCGCAGAAAGCACCCGGACGCTGGTCGCCAACTTGTTTGATCTCAAACCGATTGACCCGCTCGCGCTGAAGGGAATCGGCTCCGCTGTCCCAGCCTGGCAGGTTATCGCCGTCCGCGACGACACCAGCCGCTTCCGAGCACTCGCGACGCTACCTCCGCGTCGTTCATCGGCCGCGAAGCCGAGCTTTCGCTTCTGTTGGATCGATGGGCGAAGGCTATCGCTGGAGAGGGTCAATCTTTCCTCCTGTCAGGTGAGCCTGGCCTCGGCAAATCTCGCCTCTGCGAAACCGTGCTTTCCCGGATTGCCGAACAGCCACACTCCGAAATCTTCCTGCAATGTCGCCCTATCATGCCAACAGCGCGCTCTATCCCGTGCTGCGCCACCTCGAACGCATCGGAGGGCTCGTTCGCGACGATACGCCTTCGATTCGTCGTGCGAAGCTGGTCCAATTATTCCCTGATACCGATAGGGCAGAGGAGGCTATCCGGCTGATAGGACCCGCGCTGGGCCTGTTGGATACGGCGCCATCCGAAGCTTCGGTAGGCAGCAAGGCGGAAACCCTCGCCATATTACGAGACCTCCTGCTGGCCTCGGCAGAGGAGCGGCCGCTCTGCATCCTGGTCGAGGACGCACACTGGATAGATCCGACCACCCAGGAACTGCTTGGCCCTCATCGATCGCCTCGGCGATCGGCGGGTGCTGTTGCTGATTACGCACCGCCCTGAATCCGCCCCTCCGCTTGGTACCTCCGCTCATCTTACGCGACTCGCGATGAATCGCCTGAGCGCTCGCGCCTGCGCTGGATTGATCGGCGACCTCGCCGGCGGTAAGGCGCTGCCCGAGGAAGTCCTGCGCCAAATGTCGCCAAAGCCGACGGAGTACCGCTGTTTGTCGAAGAACTGACCAAGGCGGTTTTGGAATCCGGGCTGTTGAAGGAGGATTCGGACAGTTGGCGCCTCGAGGGGCCGTTGCCGCCGCTGGCGATCCCGTCGAGCCTGCACGATTCGTTCATCGCTCGGCTCGACCGCATGTCGCCGGTCAAGGAAGTCGCACAAATGGGCGCGGCTATCGGCCGTGATTTTCGGCCCGCCTGCTCGCATCGGTCCTAGGAGGAACGCGACAACACTCAATTCCGCCCTGACCCAACTGGTCGATGCGGGCCTACTCGTCAGCCGCGGGACTGACGGCACTTATGCCTTCAACCAGCGCTGACCCGCGATGCAGCCTATCCGAGCCTGCTCAAGACCGCCGTCAGCTCTCGCACCGGCGCATCGGAATCGCCCTGGAGGAATTCGACGATGGTTTCGTTCGCGCGACGGAGCCGGAGCTGCTCGCCTATCATTCGCAGGAGGCGGGAATTTCAGCGCAGCCCTCGCCTACTCGATCGCGGCCGGCGACGTCGCAGAGCGACACGGCGCCAACGAGGAGGCCGTCGCGCACTTCCGATCCGCGAGGAAGTTGACGGACGGTGGGCAGCTGCCTGCTGCCGACCACAAGCGGAAGCCTGAAATCCTGATTAACCTCTCCAACGCGCAGATGCAGATCCTGGCTACCACTCGGAACAAGTATTCGGTTGTACCAGGAAGCACGCGACGCCGCCTGGCCTTGGACCAGCAGGACGAGGCTGCAATCGCCGATATTCAACATCAACGTTTCTGTTCGGCAGTTGCCGCCTTAACGATATCCTGGAAATCGGGGAGAAGAGCTTGCCGGGGACAGCCGGACCGTTTACGCCGAAAGACTTATACATTGTGGATCGTGATGGCTTCCGCCAGTTGCCATATCGGCGATTTCGCAAAAGCTCGTTACCTTCGCGGAGAAGGCGATCGAGCTCGACAATCAGGTCAACTGCACACACAAGGCTCCCTGGGAGGCGCCGACCCGGCGATGTCGCCAGTGACGTGTTGGAACTAGCGTTGCGGCCGTTGGGGCATCTCGATCGGTCATTGTCGACCTCCGAAGAGTGCATCGCGATCGCGCTGAACCGCGGGCATCCGTTCTCGATCGTTTGGGCCAGCGTTGTCCGTATAGTTGCATTGGCCAACTTCGGTCTCTACGCCGAAGCGGTAGCGTGCGCCGATGGGGCTATCGCGATTTGCACAAAACACGCGTTCGAGTCCCGCATCGGCAATGTTCTTCTCCATCGGGGACCGCCTTTATTCGACCTGGGCGAGAAAGAGCAGGGCTTGGCGGACCTTGAACGCGGCGTAACGCAATGGCGAGAGAGAAGCGGCATCTTCATGCTGGCGCGGAATTTGGCGAGGCTTGCCGAATATCAACTGCGAGCGAATCAACGCGAACTGGCAGATGCGAACCTGCGTGAAGCCGAAGTCCTGGCGGAAACCAGCGAGGAGAAGGATCACCTCTCGGAACTATTCCGGCTGCGCGGCAGGATCTTGCAAACTCAGGGCCGGCACGAACAGGCCAGGCTCTGCTTCGAGCGAGCCATCGCGCGAGCACGCGAGCAGGGAGCGCGGCTGTTAGAACTGAACGCGGCGCGCAATCTGGCTAAGCTCAGCCGCGAAGTGGGTGACGGTGGCGAGGCGTTTGAACAGCTGCGATCCATCGTGGACTGGTTTCCGGCCACCCTCGACGTTCCTGTCATGGCGGAATGCCGCATGCTGCTGGGATGGAGCATCTAAGCCGTCAAGGCGCCTCAAAAGGCGGTCCGGTAGTTCAGGGCGGCGATACAGCGCCGAGCCATTTGCAAAATTGCTGCGAGAGCTTTGCAGCTACTGAGTTATTCCTCTATCGTTCCTCAATCTTTATCTGGGAAATCGACGCGGGCTGTGCACGCGGCTGGCATGGAGCTATTGGATTAACAGCAAATCGCGAACCCGCGCCGCGGATTTTAAATCTCGCTTTTGTCCCGCGCCGCATCGGTTCGGTTATGCGGCAGTTGCGGCGTGAGTATCCATGACAACGGTCCCGGGCCGAGGAAGGGAATCGAATGATATCGCTCGAAGAATATTCGTCATACGACGCGACCGGCCTTGCCGATCTCGTCGCGCGTAAGCAAGTCAAACCTGAAGAACTCGTCGCGACGGCTCTGGAAGCGATCTCGAAGACGAATCCGAAGCTCAACGCTGTCCTGCAAACCCTCCCCGAGCGGGCACGAGGCGAGATCAGCGCCGGATTGCCGCAGGGTCCGTTCACCGGCATTCCGTTTGTGATCAAGGAACTGGTGCTGCACGCCAAGGGTGTGCGAAGTGACAGCGGATCGCGCCTGGCGCAGGGAATCGTTGCTGATGCGGATACCGAGCTGATGGCGCGTTTTCGGCGTGCCGGCCTCGTTCTGGTCGGGACGACCCAAACACCGGAGCTGGGATACAACCCCACCACTGAAACCGTGGCTTTCGGTCCCGTTCATAACCCCTGGAATCTGAATCACAGTGCGGGCGGGTCGAGCGGCGGCTCAGGCGCGGCGGTCGCGGCGGGGATCGTGCCGATGGCTCATGCGAACGACGGCGGCGGCTCGATTCGAATCCCCGCGTCGTGCAATGGACTCGTCGGACTCAAGCCGACGCGCGATCGAATCCCTACTGGCCCCGAGTACGCTGACCCGCTATGCGGGCTTGCAATCGAGTTTGCGGTAACGCGCAGCGTTCGCGATGCGGCGGCGCTGCTCGATGCGGTTGCCGGCTCGGACGTCGGCGCGCCGAGCGTATGCATCGCGCCACCGCGCCCTTACCGTTTGGAAGTAGGGGCGCCCACAGGCAGGATGCGCATTGCCTGGACGACGACTCCCGCCTCGGGTGCCAAGGTTGACCCGGAATGCGAGAAAGCGGTGCACGATACCGTCAAGCTGCTCGGGGAGCTCGGCCACGACGTGATTGAAGATCGCCCGCGCTTTGATTGGGAATTGTTTCTCAAGAACGTTCATCCGATATGGATCGCTTTCAACGCTCTTTCAGTAGACGCCGCCGCAGCCGCCACCGGGCGCAGGCCGGGACTCGACAACCTCGAAGCTGTGACGCTTGCAACTGTCGAAGAAGCTCGCCGGCTGAGTGCGACCGATCTGCTGGTCGCGATGGCACACCAGAACCTCGTCTCGCGGCAAGTCGGCGCGTGGTTCGAAAAATACGACGTCCTGGTCACGCCAACTATTGCGCGGCCTCCGGTTCCGCTCGGCGAAATAAACCAGAATCTAACCGGGATGAAGCCGATCGAATGGACGCAGCAGGTCTTTGCCTATTGCCCGTTCACTCCGCTGTTCAACACTACCGGTCAGCCAGCGATCTCACTGCCGCTTCATTGGACGGCCGGGGGATTACCGGTGGGAGTGCAGTTCGCGGGACGCTTCGGTGACGAATCGGCGCTGATTCGCCTGGCGTCACAAATCGAGCAGGCGCGCCCGTGGGTATCGAAACGTCCGCCAAACCATGTGGCGGCGTAGGATTTGACGCCGCGAGAGGGCCAGCCGGCTTAACGGCTGTGCTCAAAACGGATTCTGTGATTCCAATCCCAGGGAGATGCGCCCGAGCTGCTCCGTGAGACGGTCGGTATGACCGTTAATATGCAGCGGCATCGCCTGAAAGTCGCGGAATCGACGTTCGAAGTCTGTGCCCTCGCGCAGGCCGTTGCCTCCCAGGACGCGAAGGATGAGTTGCATCGCCTCGTCGCACAGTAGGACAGCTTGCATACCTGCGCAGGTCTGCCGGAAATAATCTCCTTCTGTGGGCGCCGTCAGAGTTGCTATGCGCGCGTCGGTCTCCGCCATCGCCGCGTATACCGTGTCGGTGGCTGCATTGATTAGTGATCGTGCTCGACCGAGGTTCACATGAATAGTAGGCCGGTCGACCATCCTTGTTCCGAAGATCGCGATCCGGTCACGGATATCTCGCGCGACGTCCGCGAATGACGCTTCAGCGACCCCCGTCGCCATCGCACCGAGCCACATAACCGAGAGCGCAACCCAATCCTCCCTATAACGATGATTGATGACCGGGCAGCTGGGCTCGCGCAGCCGTGCACGATGTTTCGGAGACCAGGACACAACCCGCTCGCGGGGCACGTCGACGCCGTCATAGTGGATATGATCCGTGGCGGAGGCGCGCACCGCACTTCCATTCCAGGTTTCTTCGATCCGCACCTTAGGGTGGCGCAGGTCGACGATGGTAAAAAGCCCTCCCTTAACACCCTCCCTGGCGAAAGCGACGCCACCCCATTCCGCATAGCGGCAACCTGAGGCAAACGCGGCAACACCCGTCAGCATGGTTTCAGTTCCAGAATCAACGCCAATCACTTGCGTAGATGCGCCGGCACCGAAGCAGACCCATTCGCGCTTGGCGGTAATCTCCGACAGCAGGGCAGCATTTCCGGGTCCGAGTGCCGACGCGTAATGGTGAAAGACACAAAGGTGGTTCCATAAGCACCAGGCCGTCGAGCCGCAAAGCGGAGCGACCGCGCGAAGTTCGTTAGCCGTTGCGACGACCGATTCTTCCAAGCCTGAAATCTCCCGGCTCGCCGACAAACGCATGATGTCGTTGCGCTTGATCGCCGCGATGACGCTGGGAGCTATTGTCCGGGTCTTGTCGGCCTCTGATGCTTGCGCAGCGATTTCTCCGAGCAGCGGGGTAATATATTTCGCTTCCGCGTAAACTCGGCCATTCGCTGTGCAGGTATAATCGTCGACCGCCATGATCTCTCCTCTATGCTGTGATCGGCATCTCAAGAAATATCGACTAGTCCGGATCTGATATTAGAAGAAATCGGTTGCCGTGGCCGTGATTCGCCCGCGTTGTCGCGCAACGGACTCAAATATGAACGGTCGCGTGGTGCAGGAAGCACCACGCGACCGTTTTTCAGCATCTTGCGCTGAAGAAGAGCGACCGCTACTCGAGCCCTATGAAATGATCAAGGGGCGTACGCGCTCTTCCTCTACTCAACCGTCAGACCTTCGAGGCCACCCTCTTCACGCCAGCGCGCCAGCATCTCATAGAAACGCACCGCACCCTCGGGATATTGGCTGTCGAGAAAGCCCTGCTGCGGGTTTTTCCCTTCTCCATTGTAGTAGCCCGGCGTGCAGGTGTTCAGGTAGTCGGTAAAGAAGCTCGGGGCTACGCACGATTTAACCCATTCAGCTTCGGCCTCGGGCGTCGGCTCGACGCATCTGCCTTCACGCGAGCGGACCTCATCGATAATGTGCGCGATGTGGGTCGCCTGTCCCTCGAGCATGTAGGTAAAGTTGGGCGCGAGGCCGGTCTGCGTCAGGCCCATATGGAAACAGTTCGGGAACCCGTGACTCAGGAAGCCGTGATGGGTTTTCATCCCACTGGCCCAATAGTCCGACAGCTTCTGACCGTTGCGTCCATAAACCTCGAACTCCGCGCGCCGCGTGTAGGAGGTGCCGACCTCGAAGCCGGTGGCGAAGATCAGACAATCAACTTCGTACTCAACGCCGTCAACGATCACTGCATTCTCGGTCACACGATCGACGCCCTTGCCCCTGGTATCGACCAGCTTGACGTTGGGCCGGTTGAAGGTGGGCAGGTATTCGTCGTTGAAGGTCGGGCGCTTGCACCATTGGCCATACCAGGGCTTGAGCGCTTCGGCAGTGGGAGAATCGCCGACGATCGACGCGACGCGGTCGCGGATCTCGTTCATCTTCTGGAAGTCGGCGATCTCGGACATCGCGGCCATCTGCTCGCTCGAGAGCTCCGAATGGCCCTTGTCCGCGATTAGCCGGGAGAGATTCTTGAAGAGGCTGGTCCACTTGTCGCCGACCAAATCCTCTTCGGCCGGAATGCCGGACAGAATGCCGCAGAAATTCTTGTTTCGATAAGCCTGCCATCCGGGCTTCAAGGTCTTGACCCACGCGGGATCGGTCGGCTTGTTGCCTCTCTCGTCCACCGAAGAAGGTGTGCGCTGGAAGACGTAGAGCTGTTTGGCGTACCTACCAAGGTACGGGACGCTCTGAATCGCGGTGGCTCCCGTTCCGATGATGCCCACGCGCTTGTCGCTCAGCTTGGTCATGCCGCCGGTCGTATCTCCGCCGGTGTAGTCGTAATCCCAGCGGCTGGTATGGAAGGTGTGCCCTTTGAACTTCTCGATTCCGGGAATTGCCGGGAGTTTGGGCCGATTCAGCGGGCCGCTCGACATAATGACGTAGCGAGCCTCGAAGACGTCGTCGCGATCGGTCTTGACCGTCCAGCGCTTGTCCTCGTCGCTCCAGCGCGCTTCTTTGATCTGGGTCTGGAAGCAGGCGACCTTGTAGAGATCAAAATGCCGTCCGATCCGTTGGGCATGCTCGAAGATCTCGGGCGCGAAGGAGTATTTCTCCTTCGGGATATAGCCGGTCTCTTCGAGCAGCGGCAGATAGACATATGATTCGATATCGCATTGTGCGCCGGGATAGCGGTTCCAGTACCAGGTGCCGCCGAAATCGCCGGCCTTTTCGATTATACGGATTTTGGTGATACCGGCTTTCTGCAGCCGCGCCGCCGCGAGCAGGCCGCCGAAACCGCCGCCGATGATCACCGCGTCGAGTTGCTCGTGCTGGGCAGGGCGGGTGAACCCGGGTTTCACATAGGGATCCCTGTTGTATCGTTCGAGTGCCCCGACGATTTCCTGATACTGGCTGTTCCCGTCCGCACGCAGCCGCTTCTCCCGCTCATTCGCATATTTTTGCCGCAATTCCGCGGGGTCAAAGCCCAGTTCCTGGGGCGTCGGAACTCCGTTCACTTCGGCATGTATCGCGTCTTCACTCATCTCGTCAGCACTCCTTTGGGTTAAATCACCTTCCGGACCAAGCGTCAGTCTCTGCTTAATTGCGTGGGAAGACGCTGGCGTGCGGTCTCCACTGTTGCAGTTAAGGAGAAGTCTTTCACTTATTCTCCAGTTCCAATGGGATTTCTAGTCCAGAATTCGCACTCTGGGAAGACATGAGCCCAAGGTTGGTGGACGACTCTTCCGCGACACCGAAAGCGGGGCGAGAAGCGATCCCCTTCTTTTATGTCCCTTCCCGGACAGTCCTTTACTAAGCGCAGGTAAGTCCGGGTACGCCATAGAACCATGTATGGATTCTAAAAAACATGAGAACAGCGAGGAAAGTGCAGCACGACACTATTACCCGCGCAAAATCTCCATAAAATAACGCTGGCTATGGATCAGCACGCTACAAAACGACCCCCGTTGCAACTCGGCCTGTTCATGCCGAACTGCAACCATGTTTACTCCTTCAGTTCCTACAAACCGGTACCGGACGATTGGACGTTCGCCTCGAATAAGAGGATTGCAATTGCCGCGGAGAAGGCCGGATTTGATTTCCTCTTTCCTCTCGGCAAATGGCGCGGATGGGGCGGCAGCACCAATGTAGGTGGACTTTCGCTGGAGACCACCACCTGGGCCAGCGCTCTGCTCGCGGTGACCGAACGGATCCAGATTTATTCGACGGTCCATGTTCCGATGTTTCATCCGCTAGTGATGGCCAAAATGGGCGCAACGCTGGACCACATCAGCAATGGCCGATGGGGCTTGAACGTGGTCAGCGGGTTCAGTTCGGAAACCGATCAGATTGGCAAAGCTCTGCTTCCCCACGACGAGCGCTACCGTCAGACCGAGGACTACATCAGTATCCTCAAAGGGCTGTGGACCGCAGAGCCCGGATCGTTCCGCCATCACTCGCCGTTCTACGACATTGAGAGCGGATACGTGAGTCCATTACCCGTACAGAAGCCACATCCGCCCATCGCAAACGCGGGGGTTTCCGAAGCGGCTCGAGAGATGACTGCGCGGCTTTGCGATTGGGCTTTCATTGGAGCGCAGTCACCCGACGACTGCGCGTCGATCGCGGCTGATTTCAAAGGGCGGGCGCGACGATACAATCGAGGAATCAGATGCGTCTCTTATCCATTCGTGTTGTGGCGGGAAACTGAGCGCGAAGCGCAGCAGGAGCGTCGCAGAATCCTTGACAAGATGGACCGCGAGGGTGTCGAGAATTTTGCGCGCGCGATGGGAATCGGCAGTGGTTCCTATGACAGCTTCACACTCGAGATGCTCGCCCTCGGTGCCGGTGCGATGCCGATAATCGGCACCCCGGAGCAGGTCGCAGAAAAATTGGCCAAGCTTTATCTGGGCGGCCTCGACGGCGTGCTGATGTGCTTTCTTTCCTATCTGGAAGATACGGTGCGTTTCCGCGACGAGATCATTCCGCTCCTCCGACAGCTGGGCGTCTGCGACCCGACTAATGCCTGATCGCTGAACGCCCTGGACTCGGCAACTCGCTCCCCTACTCGTTGCGCCTCCCTGTCTCCTTAGAAGAAGACATAGGACCGGACCACGAGATTCTTGCGGCAGGGAGCGTCGGGGGCCGCCGTCGGATCGGTGCACGCGGTGTGGAAGGACCAGCGCGAGACTGAACCGTCGGTCACCGAGTCGTAACACTTGAGCATCGAGACCTCGGTGGGCTTTTGCTGGGGAAACCAGTACCACTCGTGGTTGGGGCGGTGAGTGAAGCGGGTGGTTTCGCCGACACGGTCATCATAGACCCGGTAGTTGGTGATATAGGGCTGATCCGCGAAGGAGGGCCAGGCGCAGAGCACGAAGGGGTACTGGCCGACAGTCTCCATCGGCTTGGCGAGATTGATCGACATGAACCGCCGCGACATCTTCGCGTCGGCCTGTTCTGCCGTGTAGTGCTGCTGACGCCCGAAATTCCGCAGGTTTTTCGTGAGCAGCTCGCGGCACCGCACACGACCGCTGTTGTCGTTCAGATCATTGTGCACGATGTTGGCATAATTGGCATTCACGCCCGGATTCTTGTTGTCCTGGTCCTCAGTGCGGTCACCCTTGTAATCCTTGTCAAACACATCGTGGTTGTAGACCAGCGCGTCCGTCGCGTTCGGGAAAAAATCCAGGAGAAGCTTCTCGATCTCCGGATAGTAGACGCGTTCCACTTCCGCCGCGTCGTAGAAGTTTTTGCACTTGGACTCGCAGTAGGCCAGCGAGACGCCGAGCTTGTCCATGCACTCGGAACTATGCGGCGAAAGACCTGGGTAGTACTCCTGTATTCGTCGTGCGTCGCGTAACACCTGCGGGAAGTAGAGGCATCGCCGTCCGATGTCGTGCTCTTCCTTGCGCAGCGCTTTGGCGTCCGCCTCGCGCGTGGGGTCCCGCCAGAGCGCGTTGGAGGGAACGATCGAATAGGAGGGCTGCTCGTGGATCGTATAGCGCAAGGGCAGCGCAACCCCGCCTTCGGGGGCTGTGATATTGTTCGCTCGAATATATTCCAGGCACTCGGCGTAGCCACGAAACCCGAGGCCCCACTTGGTCTGGATCGGTCCCGCCGGCGCATTCTCGAGCAGGTCGATAATCGCCTGCCCTTCCCCTTCGGCAATCAGGCGGAGCGCCGCTTCCGTCGCCGCGGTGGTACCCGCATCGCCGCCGCGATCGAAAGACATGTAGGATAAACCACCGTTCGCAGCGATCGGCGTCGGCTGTCCCTTGGTGAGTTGGAGGGGAGGCACATAGACTGACGAACCTCTCTTCGTAACTCCCGCGACGCTATCTTCGATGCCTTTGAGCCGGTCCATAGCATGCCTCCTAATTAAAGCTTACCCAATCGTGGCCGACAGTGCTTTTAGTTGCAAGGGTTTGGTATGCCCTCGTCGTGCAGCTACACCGCGAAAGCGAGCATGATCACTTCGCAGCATTGTGGAGAGCACGTTTGAGAGCGTCGTCGCGATCAGCCTTGAATTGCTTCGACACCTTCGCGGACGGCGCGAAGACATCAAACCCATGAAACGCCCCAGGATAAACGTGAAGCTCGGTAGGCACGCCCGCCTGAATGAGGCGCTGTGCGTATTCGATATTTTCGTCCACAAACAGATCGAGGGCGCCCACCGGAATATATGCCGGAGGCAGTTTGGATAGATCCTTGGCCCGCGACGCCGCCGCATAGGGCGATACGTCGGCGCCACCGCCGTCCCTGCCAAGGTAGGCCTTCCAGCCCAAGCGATTGCTCTCGCGATGCCACATTCGCGGGTCGGTAATCGCGTAGCTTGCAGGGGTAACGTTACGATCATCGATCATGGGGTAGATCAGAAGCTGGAAAGCGACCTGCACTTCTCCCCGGTCACGTGCCATCAAAGCCAATCCCGCTGCGAGTCCGCCCCCGCCGCTGGCCCCGCCAATCGCGATCCGCGTTGGCTCAACGCCAAGTTCATCGGCATGGGCAAACAGCCACTTTAATCCGGCGTAACAATCCTCGACCGGTGCAGGAAACGGATTTTCGGGCGCCAAACGGTAGTCGACGGATACCGCCACGCAGCCGATTCTCTTCACCAGCTGCTTCATGAGCCTGTCGTCTTGATCGATGTCTCCCATCACGTATCCGCCGCCGTGAATCCAGAGCAGCGCGGGAAGCTTGCTCGGCTGATCATCTGGCCGATAGACACGGACACGCACGGCAGGATCTCCCTTCGCACCGGGCGCAGACTGATCCTGACTGGTTACGCCCTCGACTGGGGGAAACGTCGCCAGCAGCGCGGTCACCATTTTGTTCATCTTGGCCCGCGCCGTTGGAATGTTGTTGAGGTCCAGGGGGCGGTCAGTCGGCAACTTCTCCACCACTGCTCTTAATTCGGGGTCTAATTGATCCAGGAAGTTCATCGTTCCGTCTCCCTCGGCTGTATGTCGCAGATATCGCGATGGTTATGCCACGATTCGTAGTAGATATAAACGGCGATGACGAAACGTTCGGATGCACCTGATCAACGAACGTGGTCGTTTGTCATTGTTTTGCGCTAGTGTTTCGACCAAGCGCGGGCTCGATACTGCTTGCTGGAGTATTCCATGTTCATTCGAAACGCCTGGTATATTGCGGCTTGGGGTGACGAAGTTGACGACCGCCCGTTAGCGCGCCGAATTTTGGACCGGCCCGTCGTCCTGTTCCGCGACCAGCGCGGAGCGGCAGCCGCCCTTGAGGACAGGTGTTGCCATCGCGGTACGCCGCTGGCCCTCGGCCAGATTGTGCCGCAAGGGATTCAATGCGGGTATCACGGGTTGGTATTCGATCCCACCGGCAAGTGTGTGCTGGTCCCGGGAAACCATAACATCCCACGCGGTGCGTTCGTGCGGAAATATCCTCTGATGGAGAAGGATGATCTCATCTGGATATGGATGGGAGACCCGCAGTGCGCCGAGCCAGCGTCGGTTCTGAGCTATCCATACCACAATGACCGGGCGAATTGGCCGCACAGGCACGCCGTCTACCATATCCGCGGCGGCTACATGTTAGTGATCGACAATCTGATGGATCTTTCCCATCTCGGCTACGTTCACGGCGGTACCGTCGGAGGGACGCCAGCAACGCATATAGAAGCCAGCATGCGGACTTTGGGCACTGCGACCGGCGTCAGATTCGATCGCTGGATGATCGATTCGACGCCGCCGCCGACCTACATCAGGGCCGGCGGATTCAAAGGACGAGTGGATCGCTGGCAGGAAACTGAATTTTTCGCTCCCGGCACGGTGCTTCAATGGATCGGGGCCGTTGACGCCGGTACTGGCGTTTTGCGGGACTGGAAATACAACGGTGTGCGAGAGGGCGGATTCTCCTTCCGCCTGCTCCACGGACTGACCCCTGAGACCGAGACAAGTTGTCATTACTTCTGGTCGGCGGCCAACGGGTATCGGCAGAACCAGTCAGAGGCAACCGAGTTGCTATTCGAGGAAGTCGGCAAAACGTTTGAACAGGACAAGCACGTAATAGAGGCTCAGCAGACGCGGCTGCTCGAAACCTCTGAAGAGGGTCTCGTTGACATCCACGGGGACGGCGCCCGGTTACATGCTCGCCGTGCGGTCGACCGAATGCTGGCCGAAGAGTCCAGATGACTTCGCACGACTACCGCTGTCATACGGCTGCACTAGGAACTGATACCCGGTCGCGTTGCCGAGTGCACCCTCGCGCATGAGCAAGTCGAGCGATGCACCAGCTCCAAGCGCAACGCGAGTGGCAGCTAGCGTCTCGCTTCGGCAATAGCGGCGAGCAACGTTTCGCGATCATAGGAGCCGTCGTGGCGAAGCCCATTGATGAAAAACGTCGGTGTGCCATTGACCCCACTGCGCACTCCACTCATGAAATCCTCGCGGACCCGATCCGCATAGGTATTTTGCGCGAGGGCGCGGGTAACTTCTGGCCCGGGAATCCCTAATGACGTGGCGTATTCGGTAAGGTGTCGATCGTCGAGAGCGTCCTGGTGCCTATACAACAGATCGTGCATCTCCCAAAACTTATTGTGAGAACCGGCAGCCTCCGCGATCTCCGCGGCATGCTCGGCGTGCGGATGGAGTTCGCTCAAAGGAAAATTGCGAAAAACGAACCTAAGCCCGTCGCCCAACTCCCGCCGTACTTATCCACAATCGGGTTGGCAAGGCCGCAGTAAGGGCATTGATAATCGGCGTACTCCACCAACGTCACGGGCGCGTTTGCGGGCCCGCGGATATGGTCACGCTCGCTCACCGGCAAAACCAGTTTGGGCGCAAAGTGCGTTCTCATTGCTTCTTCCCCTTCTCTGCCGCGAGATCTTCGAGAGCCGCGAGGATCCCTTCAGCGCCAGGATTTACCCCGATCGGCGAGACGTAGCTCCAAGCGATCGAGCCAGTGGCATCGATTACGAACAAAGCCCGCTCAGAAACGCCGTCCGCCTGCCGATAGACACCATACATTCGTGCCACCGCGCCTTTTGGCTCAAAGTCGGCGAGCACTGGAAAGTGCAGATTACGGTCTTTGGCGAAGGCAGCGTGACACCACACACCGTCTACCGAGATGCCGAGGAGCTGCGCCTTGAGGCGCCGGAACTCCGGCAAAATCTGATTGTAGAGCGACATTTGATCTCCGCAGACCGGGCTCCAGTCTGCCGGGTAAAACGCCAGGATCACCGGAGCGCCGCGAAATTCGCTCAACGAAACAGATTGGTCGGGAGTGCTATTCAGTTTGAAGTCCGGTGCCGACGTGCCCGGCGGGAGTGCGGCGCTTGTCTTTTCGTCCATCTTTCCGCTCACGATTTTCTGACTCCATGCATACAAATCAAGTTGAGGAACTTGCTATTCTCCATTCGATCGCGCTGAGGATAGGTTGATCGAAGCGTTGATCCACCCGCAACCTATTTCTGCTGTGTAAGTTCCACCGCCGTCGATTAATCGTCAGGTTTTCAAAACCGCGCGGAAGCGCGCTTTCCCGGAGCTCATTTGTTCGTAACCGTCGGCGGCTCGCTCCAGCGGGAAGACTTCGATCATTGCTCGCACGCCGTTGGCCGCTGCGAATCTGAGGGTGTCCTCGGAATCTTTAGAGGTTCCGGCCGGCCAGCCCACGATCGACTTGCGAGCGCCAATCAATTGCAAGGACGAAACTGCGAATGGATCCGCACTGACACCCACAATCACCAATTTGCCATCCCTGCCGAGCCCATCGATCAGGCTACCCATCGCTTTGCCATCGGGAGCGGTCGCAAGAATCACGCGCGCGCCTCCAAGGGCAAGTAGTTCTTTGGCGACATCTTGCGATGCCGTGTCGATGTAAGTGCTGGCACCCAACTTGACCGCCAGACTCTTTTTGTCAGCGCCTCTGCCAATCGCGACAGTCTCGAAGCCGAATTTGCTCGCGAACTGCACTCCAAGGTGTCCGAGCCCGCCGATGCCCTGTATTGCGACAACGTCGCCGGGACGGGCGCCGCTGTTCCGCAATGCATTGAAGGTGGTAATGCCCGCGCACATCAGAGGCGCGGCTTCTTCGGGCGCCAAAGATGCAGGGATCTGCGCCAACGCCACGATCGGTGCGTTGACGAACTCGGCGTAGCCGCCGTCGTAACTGATCCCCGGAACTTCCAGCTTCACGCAGGTTATAAAATCACCGCGCCGGCACGACTCGCACACTCCGCAGTGTCCGCCGTGCCAACCGATTCCCACTCGATCTCCGACTTTCCATGGCGCGGTGTCTTGCCCGAGGGCATCTATCACGCCGGCGATTTCGTGGCCGGGTGAACGCGGATAGACAATTCCAGGCCAACTGCCGTCCTTGGTGAACGCGTCGCTATGACAAACGCCGCATGCCTGAACTTTAACTCTGACGTATCTCCTATCAGGCTCACGCACCGGCTCATCGGTCAGTTCGAATTGTCCCCCAGCGCTTTTCACCGTTACCTTCTTCATGATCAACCCTCACTTCCATAGGCGACACTGTCGCACCTTTCGTCGGTAGCTACGGATACTCACGTAAAGATTCGACGACTGCTTCCGAGTCGGTTGCTACTTCTGGGCACTAAACACAACAACAAGATGAAGCGAATCGCCGAGACAGTCCACCGCGCACAACAGTAAGCTGCCGTCAGATTGTCAGTGCGTCAGTCCGCAAAGCACGTATTCCATGCGACCGTTGCATTCATGCGCGTGGGCCACGCTGGTGTTCCGAAGCTATCGCCGAAAAGGTCCCTTAATGCAAAAAGCCAGTCAAGCAAAAGACCTATGTTGCCCGCGCGATTCAACCCAATACTAATGACCTGACCTCGATTGATGGCCCAACCTCAGAGAGCGAGAGTTGAATGGATGTATCGCCGAGACGGCTGGGGCATTGGTTAGAAGCGCTTTGACCATGAGTAGATTCAGACTTTCCGCACTCTGCACTTGAACCGCGCGCGTGAGGCTCCTAACGTCACGAGTATGAAAATCTACGACTTTCCAATGGCACCGAATCCGCGTCGAGTGCGAATCTTCCTCGCGGAAAAGAATGTAGACATCGTCTATGTCCACGTGGACATCACCAAGGGCGAGAACCGAACCGCCGCATTTATTGAGAAAAATCCAATGGGCGGGCTGCCGGTGCTCGAATTCGACGACGGCACTTATCTAACCGAATCGGTTGCGATTTGCCGTTATTTCGAAGGGCTCTACCCAAAGCCACCGCTGATGGGCATCGACCCGCGCGACGCCGCTTTCGTCGAGATGTGGAATCGCCGAATGGAACTCGAGGTATTTCATCCGATGGCAAACGTCCTGCAGCATACGCATCCGCTGTTCAAGGATCGCGTCAAGCAGCTGCCCGAATTTGCCGAGGCGCGCCGGGCTCATGGATTACAACGCCTCGAATGGCTCGACTGATCCTGGCGCAGCGGCAGTTCGTCGCCGGCGACAACTATACTATCGCCGACATCACCGCACAGGTCGCTATTGATATCAGCGCTGCTTTAGGTGGTTTGACGATCCCTGCCGGCGCACGGCATCTGAAGCGTTGGCACGAGGCGGTCTCCAGTCGGCCTAGCGCGAAGGCCTAATCTTGGCCGTGCGCTATCGCTGGCGAGGACTCGCGTCTGGTATACGCGCTCATCTGGGCCTCGTCGATGAAACTTATAGGTTGACGACAGGTGAGTGGCCAACTTGCGTCGATTGTGCTGGCGCCGGCGCATCCGCGCTAAACAGGAGTCCGGTGGATCTTCGGTGAGGATCTCCTTTCCGCGCGCCAGCGAATCATCCAGATTCCACTCGCCCACTCGCTTCGGCCCTGCGTTCCAAAAGCAAAAAGGAAAACCGTGCGATCACCGGGAGTTTAATTGACATTCTTCGAGGCGCCGATTACCGCGAACATTCCATCCTTATAGGCGCAATCGACCTCGCCGAAGCCCGCCTCGCGCAGCCATCCAAGTTGCGCCTCGACCGTCGCACTGCGATCCAGCTTCATCCGCTCGAGCGCCGCCGCCAGATCATCTTCGCCGACACCTGATTCGCGCACCCGCCTGAGCCAACTCTCGCGATTGCGCCGTTCTATGGCCGCCGTCGGCCCAGCTACCTGCTCGGCGTTTACGAACACGCCCCCCGGCTCGAGCGCTGCGTGGATCTTCTTGAAAAGCCGCTGCTTGGCATCATCCTCCAGATGGTGAATCGCGAGCGCTGAGACAATCGCGTGATAGCCGCCTTCGATAGAGAGCCGGTCAAGATCGGCCGTCATGAACCTCACTCGATCGCGATGGCCGGCGAAGCGCTCACGCGCCCGCTCGATCATCTGCGGCGAAATATCGATCAGCGTCAGCCGCGCCATCGGAAAGGCGGTTGCGATAAAGCCCGATAACAAACCCGTTCCGGCGCCAAGATCGAGCACCTCGATAACTCGATCCGGCGCGAAAGGAATCAGTTCGACCGCCGTGCGATAGAAGTCATCGAAACACGGTACTAACTGGCGCCGCGCACGATCATATTCTGTCGCAGTCAGCCCGAAGACATCTTCAATCGCCAAAGCCATTAGCTATCGAATCAAATAGCTAGTCCGTCGGATATTTCGCATCCAGGAACGCGACCCGATCGCGGACCCCTCAATTCATTTCACGACGAGGCCTTCGAGATCTCCCTGTTCACGCCAATGTGCCAGCAGATCGAAAAAGGCCAGCGCGCCCTTGGGGTATACAGCCTGAAGGAAACCTCCCGCGCTGGTGCCTTCGCCGTTGTAATAACCCGGCGTACAGACGCTCTGGTACTTCGTCATCGGGTTCGTACCATTCACGATTTGCACCCACTCTGCCTCGGCCTCCGGCGTTGGCTCGATTGATTTCGCTTCGCGCCGATTGACCGTTAATCAGCTGGGCGACATGGTGAGCCTGCTTATTGAGCATGTAGGTGAAGTTCGCGGTCGAGGCCGGTCTGCGTCAGCCCCATGTGAAAGCAGTTCGGAAAACCACTGACTCAGGAAGCCATGATAAGTCCGCATCCCGTTCGCCCAGTAGTCGGACGAGCGAGATTCCGTCGCGTCCGTACAAAGCGAACTCGCCTCGCCGCGTGTAAGCCGTCCCGACCTCGAAACCCGTGGCAAAGATCAGGCAGTCCACTTCATACTCGACTCCGTCGACCACCACGCCATGCTCAGTCACTCGCTCGATGCCCTTACCTCCGGTATCCACCAGTTTGACGTTAGGCCGGTTAAAGGTCGGCAGGTACTCGTCGTTGAAGGTCGGCCGCTTGCACCATTGTCCGAACCAGGGCTTGAGCGCCTCGGCCGTTCCGGATCCTTACCGTCGCAGACACGCGGCCGCGAATTTCGTTCATCTTCTGAAAGTCGGCGATCTCCGTCAAGCGCCGCTTTGTCATCGGCGGAGAGGTTCGAATCGCTCCTGTTCGAGATCAGTTCGCCCAGCTTCTTGAGCGGACTGGTCCACTTATCGCGGACTTCGTCCGCTCGAGTTCAACTCCATCCAGGAGAGCAGTGAAGTTGCGGTTGCGATACTCCTGCCATCCGGGCTTGAGTTTCTTTGCCCACTCGGGGTCGGTAGGCGTGTTATTTCGTTCGTCTACCGATGAAGGCGTGCGTTGAAAGACGTAGAGCTGCTGCGCATGCTCACCCAGATGCGGTATGCACTGGATCGCCGTCGCGCCAGTCCCGATGATACCTACTCGCTTGTCCTTGAGCTTGTGCAATCCCCCAGTAGTATCCCCGCCAGTATAGTCGTAATCCCAGCGGCTGGTGTGGAAGGTATGCCCTTTGAATTTTTCGATCCCCGGGATTCCCGGCAACTTGGGTTTGTTCAGCGGCCCGCTCGACATGATCACGAAGCGCGCCTTGAACACATCGCCGCGATCGGTGGTTACCGTCCAACGCCCCGCCTCATCGTCCCAATGCGCCTCTTTGATTCTCGTCTGGAAGCAGGCCTTCTCGTAAAGATGGAACTGTTTACCGATCCGTTGGGCATGGGCGAAGATCTCGGCGCGAAGGAGTACCTCTCCTTCGGGATATAGCCAGTCTCTTCGAGCAAGGGCAGGTAAAGATAGCCTTCAACGTCGCACTGAGCGCCCGGATAACGATTCCAGTACCAGGTGCCGCCAAAATCTCCGGCTTTCTCGACGATGCGGAAGTTCGTGATACCCGCCTCTTGCAGCCGCACCGCCGCCAACATCCCGCCGAAGCCGCCGCCGTTGATAACTACGTCGAGTTCTTCGTTCAGCGCGGCGCGCGTGAAGCCCGGCTCAACGTAAGGATCGGCATTATAGTGCTCGAACTGACCGGCGATCTCCCGGTATTGGCTGTTGCCCTCGGCGCGCAGCCGCTCTGGACCGCTCGGCGGCGTATTTCTCCCGCAAGCAGCCCAGGATCGAATCCCAGCTCTTCAGATGTCGGGATACGTTCGCGAATGGATTGGGTGACTGCTTCACTCATGAGGTCAGTCCTCCTCGTTGGGTTAAAGGCGTTCTAGTGCAACGGCCAAGTTGATAGCTACGATCGCGGGTGGATTCGTCAAATAGCGCTCGCAGATCAAACCAAGCGGTTGGCGACGCAAATTATAGTTTCCGCGAAATTATCCGCGCACCCGAGTTTTTGCCGAGTTTTCGCTGCGACTATCCGCTAGCCCACTTACTAACTCCGAAGGGCCACGGCTGGCTTCCCTGACGACGGCACGCTGATGAATCTGCCGTCCCGATCGTTTGGTCGAAGACTCAGCGATACTGACCCTCGCTCAGGCGCTCCATTTGTCCCAGTGAATCACCTTGGCGATCGGCTTGCGTTTGACCTTCACGAACTCTTTCTGCGGCCAGCCAATCGGGATCATCACGCCGAATTTTATTTCCTGGGGAATTCCCAATAGCTCTCGCAGCTCGTTTTCCATGAACATATGGAAGGTCGTGAAGGTCGTGCCCAAACCGAGGGATCGTGCCGCCACGATCAGGTTCTGTGCCGCCGGATAGAGCGCCGACCACACAAATTGCTCCATCGGCGCCTTCGGAGGATATGCCACCGGACCGCAGACGAAGATGATGGCCGGCGCTTCATTCAACGTCTCCGCAAGATGCATCGCGCCGGCGATCATTCGATTAGTCACTGTGCCTGTCGTCGGCACGCCCACTCCCATCGCTTTGAATCGCGGCTCGAGCAAATCGCGTATTTTCCGCTTTGCTTCAGCATCGCGTACAACGATGAAGTCCCATTCCTGGCTGTTACCGGGACTCGACGCGCGAGTAGCGGCATAGATCACACGTTCGATCAGCTCCTGCGGCACCGGTCGGGCTCGCAGGTAACGGGCCGCACTGCAGGTTTCCATCGCTTCGATGACATCCATCGTCGTCTCTCCGGCTGCTTGGTTTTCCTCGTGATAATGTCGCCGAACGAGGAAGCGTTCAAGTTGCCCGATCTGTTCGCGACTTGCCTCGAGATCTGCCCGATCTCCGGACCCAGCAGTAAGTGCGACGCCGCGCCGTGACTATGCTAGAGTCCGCGTCGTTTTAGGGCCTCTGTAACCCGGGCCGACTTTATCAACCATTTCCTGGGGAGGAACTTGAGATGAAAAGAGTTGGCTTTATAGTGATCGCGATGAGTGTGATCATGTCCTTATTCGCGCTGGGCTTAAGTTCGACTGCGCGTGCGGCTAGCAACAAGGAGCAAATCACCGAAATCGAACACAAAATCATGGACGCAACCAGTTCGGACGAGGCAATGAAATACATCGATCAGAAAGATATCGATGTGTATGACATCCATTCTCCCCTCCAATATAAAGGAGGGTCCGCGGTTCATGGCGATCTCGACGATTTTTTCAATAACGCCACGGACATCAAAGGCAATTTTGTGGAACTAAACGTTGTTACCGACAGCAAACTCGCAGTCGCGTACAGCATTCAGCATTTCACCTGGAAGACCAAAGACGGGAAACCTATGCAGGGAACTTTTCGTGTGACCGACGTTTACCATAAGGTCGACGGCCAGTGGAAAGTGTTCCATACGCATGCTTCGGTGCCAATCGATCCCAAGACCGGTCAAGCTCAAATGAATTTGGCCTCCTAGAAGAGTCATCGGTACATAATCCGCTCTGCGCTCTCTGGGCGGATGATCACCTATATGATCAGCACCTCGATGCATGGCCATTGCCTGACAACTTCAGGCACCCTCCAAGCCTGGGCAACGTCCAAAACGCCCCAATTTGGTGAATCCGACCTGAATCGAGTCGAAGAATCGGCGAAGCCAGTGATGGTATTGGGGACCGCCGATGTGGGATATTCTAGCTGCAATCGAAGATGGAAAGCCTAAAGGAGGCATCCGACCGATGACCCGCACAATTCCGATGCGCAACGGCATCTTCCTGGCCCCGTTTCATTCGCTCGATCAGGATCCCGACCGAAGCACTTCACCGCGATCTTGAACTGATCGAGAACCTCGACCGGCTTGGGCTATGAAGAAGCCTGGATAGGTGAGCACCATTCGGCCGGCTTCGAGATCATCGCCTCACCCGAGGTCTTCATCGCGGCCGCCGCCGAGCGAACCAAAAAAATCCGCCTCGGCACCGGGGTGGTGTCGCTGCCGTACCACAACCCTCTCATGACCGCGAATCGCATCATCCAGCTCGACCATCAGACCCGCGGCCGCGTGATGCTGGGCGTCGGCCCCGGCCTGCTCCCCTCCGACGCGATGATGCTCGGGATCGATCCGATGATCCAGCGCGATCGCATGATGGAGGGCTTGAAGGTCATCATGCGGCTTTTCAATGGCGAGGTCGTCACCGAAAAGAGCGACTGGTACAACCTCGTCAACGCGCGCGCGCATCTGCTGCCCTACACCAAGCCGCATCCCGAGATCGCGGTGGCCAGCGCGGTCAGCCCCTCCGGCGGCCGCGCCGCCGGTAAGTACGGCTTCGGGATGTTATGCGTGGCGGCGACCAATGCCTACGGCTTCGACGCGCTCGCCACCAACTGGCAGGTCGCCAACGAGATCGCGGCTGAAAACGGCCGCACGATGGATCGCAGCCGCCTGCGACTGGTCGGCCCGGTGCATATCGCCGAGACTCGCGAACAGGCGCGCAAGAACGTCGAGTACGGCATCCATCAAGTGGATGGAATATTTCGCGCGGCTCAATCCGCTCGCACCCAAGTCGACCAGCCGGCAAGGATCCGATCGACGACATGATCGATTCCGGCGCCGCCGTGATCGGCACGCCCGCCGACGCCATCGCGCAGTTGCAGCGCCTCGAAGCCAAGCAGGGCGAGTTCGGCGCATTCCTGCAGCTCGCGCACAACTGGGCGAGCTTCGAAAATACCATCAAGTCGTACGATCTCTGGGCCGAGCACGTCGCGCCGGTATTCAAGAACGCCAACGTCAGCCGTCAGGCGTCGTACGATTGGACCATGTCGAATGCGCACGACTTCATGGGTCAGGCGATGAACGCGGCCGCCGCGATGACGCAAAAGCACGCCGAAGAGCGCGCCGCGAAGAAAGCGCGTGGACGCGCAGGGTAACGGCGTCGAGCGCGGAGCTTCGAAATAGTTAAGGTTTTCAGATAAGGGCGCCGCAAAGACCGCCGCATCAGCCAGGCTTTCTCTGGCCTCAGATAGCGGGAGTCTTGCGGCGCCCTAGACGGAATTGAGCTTGGTTGTTGTATCCCGCCTCCGCCGTCGCCAAGAGATTTTGACGCTGGCCCGATACTGTGCCCGAGATGCGAAAGGCGAGCGTTGAGATGGCTTCGCACGTCATTCGTCCGTAGGCTATCCTCGGGTCTAAATTCAGCAGGACCGACAAGCGGGGCCGGGGCACTTCGACCAACAAAACACGAACTGGAGCAGAGAATGGAAGGCAGTACCAAGTCACACTACGAGGTAATCGTTATCGGCGCCGGCGTGGCCGGAATCTATCAGATCAAGCTATTAGCCGACCTTGGAGTGGACGCCACGGTGCTCGACGCTGCCGGCGACCTGGGCGGGACCTGGTACTGGAATCGGTATCCTGGCGCCCGTTTCGACTCGGAAAGCTATACCTACGGCTTCTCGTTTTCCAAGGAATTGCTGGATGAATGGCACTGGAAGGAACGATTCTCGGGTCAGCCCGAGAACCTGCGCTACCTGAACCATGTCGCGGACAAGTTCGATCTGCGCAAATACATGCAGTTCAATTGCAAGGTCGAGGCGGCCCACTTCGACGAGACAAATGAATTGTGGCGGCTGAAGATTGACGACGGTCGCGAACTGACCTGCCGGTTTGTCGTGATGGCAATCGGCCTGCTTTCGGTGCCGACCCCGCCGCTGCTCAAGGGGATGGACTCCTTCAAAGGACGCTCGTTCCATACCTTCAATTGGCCCCACGACCCGGTCGAAATGGCCGGAAAGAAGGTCGCCGTCATCGGCACCGGCGCGACCGGGATTCAGGTGATCGGGGAGATTGCCGACAAGGTCGGCGAGCTGACGGTATTTCAGCGCCGGCCCAACTGGTCAGCTCCCTTGAACAACGGACCCATCTCCGAGGGCGAGATGGCCGACATCCGGGCGCGCTACGACGAGATCTTCGCAACATGTGCCCGTACCCCCGGCGGCTTCGAGCATGAGCCGGACCGGCGTGGCTTTTACGAGGTCTCCCGCGAGGAGCGCTTGGCCCTCTGGGATCGCCTATATGATACCCCCGGGTTCGCGATCTGGCTGCGCAATTTTCGCGAAATATTCACCGACGAGAAGGCGAATGCGGAGTTCTCGGAATACGTCGCCGAGCGGATTCGCCGCCGGGTGAAGGACCCTGCCGTTGCGGAGAAGCTGATCCCCCGCGATCACGGCTTCGGCGTGCAGCGGGTACCCATGGAGACGCGCTATTTCGAGGCCTACAATCGCGACAACGTACACCTGGTGGACATCACCGAGACGCCGATCGAGCGGGTGACCGAGACCGGGTTGCGCACCACCGAGCGCGACTACGACTTCGATATCATCATATATGCGACGGGTTTCGACGCTATAACCGGCCCCTTCGACCGAATCGAGATTCAAGGCGTTGATGGCGCGAAATTACGTGACAAGTGGAGTGAAGGTCCGTCTACGTTTCTTGGCATGCTCGTTCATGGGTTTCCGAATCTTTTGATGCCCGCCGGGCCACAGAGCGGCTCGGCATCGACGAACTACCCACGTGGTATCGAAACCGGCGTCACCTGGTGCACGAAATTACTCGAGTATATGTGGGACCACGGCTACACGCGCGCCGAACCGACGCTCGAGGCGCAAGAACGTTGGACCGCCCACGTGACCCGGATGTACTCGGCGATGCTCATGCGAAAGGCCAAGTCCTGGTTCACCGGCTACAACTCGAATGTGGCCGGGCACGAGCATGGGAAGATCCGCTACCTGGTTTACAATGGCGGCGCGCCGAAATACGTCGGCAGGATCAACGAAGTCGCGGAAAAGGGCTACGAGGGAATCGTCTTCGGCTCGGGTTCGCTCACTTCCGCTTCCGGGCGCGATGACACTAGCAATATCGGCGAGAAAGTCTCTGACTAAGACTGCCGAATAGACCGGTTGCGCCGATTAACCACCGCGTCAATGATTCCCATCGTTGGCGGCAGCGCAACCGCAACCTCGCCCCTTTTCCAGTTATCCAAGCCAATTCGCTATTGGACTAAAGTCCAATAGCGGCGGGTTGGTGTTTTGAGCTATCACTCGAAACGCCAGCCAGACGCGACCTTTCTCGATGCGAGGAACGAGAGAGGTGCCGGCGAAGCATCGGGATTCGCGGGGGATAACGGGAGCGAGATGCCATGGACAGGATCAATGTTGCGGCCACATCCGAAAGCGTGCCCGCCGTTTTTCATGTTCTAACCAAGCCGACGGGCGCCGCCTGCAATCTGGACTGCAAGTACTGTTTCTTTCTGGTCAAGGAGAACCTTTATCCCGGCAGCAATTTCCGCATGTCAGATGACGTGCAGGAAAATTACATCCGGCAGGTACTCGAATCGCATCCTGGACCGGAGGTTCCGATCGCCTGGCAGGGCGGCGAGCCAACGATGATGGGGCTCGACTTCTATCGTCGATCGATCGAACTGGAGAAGAAGTATCAGAAGCCCGGAACCACGATCCTGAACACCATGCAGACCAATGGTGTGCTGGTCGACGAGGAATGGTGCGAATTCTTCCGCGCAAACAACTTCCTGATTGGTCTGAGTCTCGACGGCCCTCGCGAAATGCATGACGCCTATCGCGTGGACAAAGGCGGACAGCCCACCTTCGACAGAGTTATGCGCGCCGCTCGCCTGATGCAGCGACATAAGGTGGAGTTCAACATTCTCACCACGGTCAACGCTGCAAATGGCGACTATCCCCGCGAGGTGTACCGATTCCTCCGTGACGACGTCGGCACCAAGTTTATCCAGTTGATTCCGATCGTCGAGCGAGTCAACGACAGGGGAGAAGTGGGTAATCAGGAAGGCAGCAAGGTTACGGATCGCTCGGTCGGATCGGAGCAATGGGGACGCTTCCTAGTCGACATCTTCGACGAGTGGGTGCGGCGCGACGTCGGCCAAATCTTCGTGCAGATGTTCGATGCAGCGTTGGCCTCCTGGGTAGGCGTGCCTCCCGCGATCTGCATCTTCGCGGAAACGTGCGGCAATGCCGTAGCGCTCGAACATAACGGCGATCTCTACGCCTGCGACCATTTCGTGGAACCCAAGTACCTGGTGGGAAATATCCAGTCGCAAACGCTTGAGCAGTTAGTAAACTCCGAACCGCAGCGCAAATTCGGGAGAGACAAACGCGATACCTTGCCCCGCTACTGCCGCGAATGCGAGGTCAGGTTCGCTTGCCACGGCGAGTGCCCGAAGAACCGCTTCATCACGACTCCCGACGGAGAGCCCGGTCTAAACTATCTATGTGCCGGCTACATGGCATTTTTTAAGCACATCAACCGGCCCATGAAGATGATGGCGGAGTTGCTGCGGCGTGGACGCTACGCGGACGAGGTTATGGAGATCCTGGCCGGCGAAGAGTCAAAGTTGCGCGCGAGTTTCGCAAAGACCTGAAGCAACGATGCCCTGACCAATAGGGTCGTGCATCGAAAAATTGAATTGGTACGGGCGGCGCGGGAAAGAAAAACACAACTCACTAGAAAAGGTACAAAACCATGAGTTCAGAAGGCAAGAAGGAACGGTCCCATTTGCCGATGCCGAATACGGGACGAATCGGCTTAATCACTTACGACGCGAAGGATCCCGAACGGAATTTTCCGCCAATCGACCAGTTGCGTCCGCCGGCGGGCGCTCCAAACGTCTTAATCATCCTCCTCGATGACGCGGGGTTCGGATCGGCCAGTGCTTTCGGCGGTCCCTGTCAGACTCCGAACGCCGAAAAGCTCGCCGCGGGCGGTCTCAGGTTCAACCGCTTCCACACTACCGCGCTGTGCTCGCCGACGCGGCAAGCCCTCCTGACCGGCCGCAATCATCATTCCGCCGGCATGGGCGGCATCACCGAAATAGCCACCGGCGCACCGGGATACTCCTCGGTGCTGCCCAATACCATGTCGCCGCTGGCGCGGACGCTCAAACTCAATGGCTATTCCACCGCGCAATTCGGCAAATGTCACGAAGTGCCGGTGTGGGAGTCGAGCCCAGTGGGGCCATTCGATGCATGGCCCACGGGTGGCGGCGGCTTCGAATACTTCTACGGTTTCCTCGGCGGTGAGGCGAACCAATGGTACCCCTCATTATATGAGGGCACTATTCCGGTCGAACCGAACAAGACGCCGGAAGAGGGCTATCATTTGATGGAGGATATGACCGACAAGGCGATGGCCTGGATTGGGCAACAAAAGGCCCTCACCCCTGACAAGCCCTTCTTTGTCTATTTCGCGCCCGGCGCCACCCACGCGCCGCATCATGTGCCCCCGGAATGGATCGACAAGTACAAAGGCAAATTCGATGGCGGCTGGGACAAGCTGCGCGAAGAGACCATCGCCCGGCAAAAGAAGATCGGCGTAATTCCGGCGGATTGCGAGCTCACCGCTCGTCACCAGGAGATTCCGGCGTGGGACGAAATGCCGGAGGTGCTCAAGCCCGTGCTGCGGCGTCAGATGGAAGTCTACGCGGCCTTCCTGGAGTATACCGACTACCATATTGGCCGCCTGCTGGACGGCGTGGCGCGACTGAACATTCTCGACAACACGCTCGTTTACTACATAATCGGCGACAATGGAGCTTCGGCCGAGGGTACGTTGAACGGAACGTACAATGAGATGCTGAACTTCAACGGCTTGGCCGCACTCGAGACGCCGGAGTTTCTCACCGCGCGAATCGACAAGCTCGGCGGACCTGAATCGTATAACCATTACGCCGTGGGCTGGGCGCACGCGATGAATACGCCCTACCAGTGGACCAAACAGGTCGCTTCGCACTGGGGCGGAACGCGCAATGGCACCATCGTCCACTGGCCCAAAGCAATCAGGGCCAAGGGCGAGATCCGATCGCAGTTCCATCATGTGATCGACGTCGCGCCGACTATCCTCGAAGCCGCGGGACTTCCCGAACCGGTTTCGGTGAACGGCTTGACCCAACAGCCGATCGAGGGTGTCAGCATGCTGTACTCCTTCAATGACGCCAAGGCGGCGGATCGGCATGAAACCCAGTACTTCGAGATGTTCGGCAATCGCGGGATATATCACAAGGGATGGACGGCGGTGACACGGCACAAGACGCCGTGGCTGTTGGTCGGTGAAAAAACTCCGGCTTTCGATGATGACGTCTGGGAACTTTACGACACCAGCAAAGACTGGAGCCAGGCGAATAACCTGGCCAAACAGATGCCGGAGAAGCTGCGCGAATTGCAACGCCTGTGGCTAATCGAGGCGGTGCGCTACAACGTACTGCCGCTCAATGACGATCTCGTGTCGATGATCAACGCGGATACAGCGGGGCGTCCGATACTAATCAAGGGAACCTCACAGATCCTTTTCAACGGCATGGGACGCCTGAGTGAGAACTGCGTAATCAACATCAAGAACAAGTCCCATTCCGTTACCGCGGAGATTGAAGTGCCAAAGGCGGGGGCGGAAGGCGTGATCATTGCGCAGGGCGCGAACATCGGCGGCTGGAGCCTCTACGCCAAGGGCGGCAAACTCAAGTACTGCTACAACCTGGGCGGGATACAGCACTTTTATGTTGAAGCCAACAGTCCTTTGGCGGCTGGCGATCATCAGGTGCGCATGGAGTTCGCCTATGCCGGGGGCGGCCTCGGCAAGGGCGGTAAGGTGACCCTGTATACGGACGGCAAGAAGGTCGGCGAAGGTGATATCCCTCTCACCCTGGCGATGATCTTCTCAACCGATGATGGCTGCGATGTTGGTGTGGACTCCGGCTCCGCGGTCTCGCCGGACTACAGCCCGCATGGGAATGCTTTCAATGGTCGCGTTAAGGGCGTTCAGATCGCGATCGCCGACGCGGCCGAGAATTCGGCGCATCTGGTTTCGCCTCAAGAGGCGTTGCGCATCGCGATGGCGCGTCAATAACCGGTTCGATACCGGCAGCCCGGTTTGGGCTGCCGGTGCCATCAATGATGGACACGAACGATTGACTATTGACCGACGCGGCCCGTCATTCGAGTGGTGATGGGCTCAGCTCGCGGTCTCTCTCTCAAGCGAGATAGCCGTCACTTTGGTAAGCGTGATGACGAGATCGGTCCCCACCTTGACGTGTTTGAGATTGGCGGGATTGGCGACGTTGACGGTTTCGACGACGCCGTCGGGACCCTTCAGATCAACGGTTTTCTGCTTCTTGTTGATCGCAACGATCGTAGCGACCACTTGGAGGCTGCCGCCGACGGCTGCTCCAGGAGTTTGACCGGGCATCGCACTGACAATTCCCGCATCGAGTACGACCGCAGGAATCGACTCGCCCGGCCTCTTCTTTCGAATGGTGACGATTTCGTAGAACCTGGCGACGAAAGGCTCGCCCGGCTTGGCCGCCGCGAGATTGTATGGGTTCCTTACCTCGAGCGTGACCTTCTTACCGTTCGGTCCCTCGAGCGTTACGAGTTGCTTGTCGCGATCGACAGCGACAATTTTGCCATGAATCGTAACGACCGTCGCCGATCCGATTCCCGCGAGATGCTCATGGCTTGGTGTCGGAGCTGCGGCTGGCGACATCGGAGCCGGCGTGCTCTGCGCCATGGGAGTCGAAGCGGGGGCCGCAGGCGCCGGTGCGGAACTGGCGGTGGCGCTGGTTGCAGCGCTGGACTGACCACTCTTCGTCGACGAACAGGCGGGCAGCATCAGCAGGGTGGCCAAAAAGGCCAGCGTCATCAGATTCGAGCGATGAGGTAATTCGCGAAGGATACTCAGTTTCACAATCAGGGGCCTTTCCTTAATTTGAGTCGGCTCAACCTTAGGCTTTGTGTTCGAAACAAGCTATCTATTTTTTTACTTTAAAAAAATATGAGAGCACGAGACGATCGCAAATGATTTGCGATGGTGACGTCAAAGGTGGGAACACGCGGGTTCAAGATTACTAGTCTTTTTTGACCTCGATTCCGCCCATCATCGCCAGACTTTCAAGCGCGATTCCGTAACCTAGTCCGTCGAGCATCTCCTGCTTGAGCATCTGCGTCATTGCCACTCGCGCATAGCGTTGCGCCAGTGCCGGACGCTTGCAAATTTCACGCGCCAGCTCTCGCGCGCGCGGCAGCAGCCTTTCGCGCGGCAACACTTCGTTGACGACTCCCAGCTTGAGCGCCTCGTGCGCCGACAATTTTTGACCGGTCAGCAGAAAGTAGCGCCCGCGGTTGGGACCGAGCAGCAGCGGCCACACGATATGAACGCCGTCACCGGGAACCAGCCCACTCAAAAAATGAGGTGCGTCCTGGAATTCAGCTTGTTCGGAGGCGAGCACGATATCGCAAAGCACGGCAAGCTCGGCATGAATCAACGCCGGGCCGTTCACTGCCGCGATCATCGGGACTTCGATATTCAAATGGTTGAACAAAAGATAACGACCGTCATGCCCGGCCTGATCCATCTTCTCGAACATGGCGTTGGTCAAGTTGCCTTGACCGAAACGGGCGAGCCCGCTGATCGACGGATGCATCTCGGCGCAGAAGACGTCAGCCGCCCCGGTTATGATCACACATCGATTTTCCCGATCGCGCGCGATGTCGTAGAACGCATACGATAACTGTTCGTGCGGAGCCGCACTCCAAAGGCACGGCTTTTCGGGCGCGCCTTTGGCATGGATCGTAAGGACGAGGATACCCTCCTCGCGATCCATCGAGATGCAGTCGTATCGTTTCGAATAATCGCTAAACGTCGCGCTGATCATGGGTCTCAACCTAGCAGATATTCGGAAAGACGATGCGAGTCTCGTTAGTATCCTTAGTTAAATCCTGGAACTTATGCTTGGATGGCGCCCGTGACGGGACGTCGTCGCCGGAGTGTTTCATAGGAAGAGATGGATTTCAGTTACAGCGATGAGGATGAAGTCTTCCGGGCTGAGTTTCGCGCCTGGTTGGAGCGGTACGGTCAATACGCGGTGCCGGCCCTCGGGCCCCTGGCCGACGAAAGCGAGGTTAGCTGGGAGGCGACACTGCGCTGGCACGGGAAGTTAAACGAGGGCGGATGGCTGGGCATAACGTGGCCCAGGGATTACGGCGGCCGCGGCGGAACACTCCTGCAGGAAACGATTTGTGACCAGGAACTCGAAAGAGCGGGGACTGGTGTGCCCTTCACCGGCCCCGGCATCTGGTTACTCGGACCTACATTGATTCATTGGGGTAGCACCGCACAGAAGCAAAGTCATTTGCACAGAATTCTCGCGGGCGAGGAAATCTGGTGCCAGGGCTATTCCGAACCCAACGCCGGCTCCGACCTCGCCGCCCTTCAAACGCGTGCCGTGAAAAAGGGTGATCACTTCGTCGTCAATGGCTCCAAAATCTGGACCTCGCTTGCTCATCGTGCGCAATGGATGTTTCTCCTGGCGCGAACCGATCCCGACGCTCCCAAACATAAGGGAATCAGCTATCTGATCGTCGATATGAAGATTCCCGGCATCACTATCACTCCGTTGGTACAGATGACCGGGGCCCGTCACTTCAACCAGGTGTTTCTCGAGGATGTGCGAGTACCAGTCGAAAACGTCGTCGGCCAGGTGAATCAAGGGTGGCAGGTAGCCATGACTACGCTCGCGTTCGAACGCTCAAACGGTCAAGAGCGCATCATGACGAATCGTGTACGCGAGCTCGCCCAACTGGTGACACGACTATCGCAGGAGGACCCGAAGATCGTCGAGAACAGCCAGATTCGCGAGACGATCGGGCAATTCGCAGCGGAGGCCACCGCTATCAGATATACCGGTTTCCGCCAGCTCACGCGTCAACTGAGGGGGTTACCGCCGGGGCCGGAGGGATCCTCGATCAAGCTCAGTGCCTCTGAACTCGGCTTACGAATCGCCAGCTTCGCCATGGAGCTACTGGGACCGTTTGGGCAACTGGAGAGCGGTCAATTCGCGGTTGATCGAGGACTATGGGCCCGCCGGATGCTCGAAGCACGCGGCCCGATGATCTATTCAGGCACGAACGAGATTCAGCGCAATATCCTAGCCGAGCGGGTGCTTGGCCTGCCCAAGGGATAGATCGAAGAACTCCGAGTATCGGCGGGCCCGAATCTGGGTTGCAAACGGCGGCTCGTGGTCGAGGAAGTTCCGTGTGAGTTTAGCGGAGGAGTGGTATATCACTACCAGTTGCCGACGTTTAGCCACGATCTAGGAATGAAGCGGTGGCGGCAGAATCCGCGGCAAACTGGAGAATTCTTATGCACGAACAGGATGGACTGAGCGGTCAAGACGAAGCGTCGCGCTTTGCGGAAGCGATCGCGATTGCGAATATCCCTACGCTTTTGATGGTTCTAGTGCAGCTAACTGGCGAACTTCGATGGTTAGAGGAGCCGTATCGACCGCAACGCGCCCGAGGTATGGGCGACAACGACACCGGCGCATTGCCGGACGCGGTGCAGGCGGAAATCCGGCAGGCGGCGCTCGAAGCGATACTAGCCTGGCGAGCGGGACGCCCAATTGCCATTCCTGAGCCATCGTCGGAGCTGCGGCTCACAATGCTCAGTTGTGCGATGAGTGAGAGAGTTCCGGTCGAATACGACCGCATCATTGCCGCCGAGTTGCTGCTGGAAGAACGTGATGTGATCGAAAAGGTGCCGGTCCCGGACGGCTTCGAGGTGCTAATCATCGGGGCCGGCGTTTCAGGGTTGTGCGCCGCGATTAAGCTGAAGCAGGCCGGCATCCCGTTTACGATTCTCGAAAAGAGCGCGACGGTAGGTGGAATCTGGCGGGACAATCGCTATCCCGGGGCTGGGGTCGATACGCCCAATCACCTCTATTCGTATTCGTTTGCCCCCTACGACTGGACGATGTACTTCGCGTTGCGCGACGAACTCCATGCGTACCTCGAGCATGTCACCCAGGAATTCGAGTTGCGCCCGTACATTCGCTTCAACACCGAAGTGAAATCGCTGAACTACGAGGCCGAGACGCAGACCTGGTCGGTCTCGGTAAAGAACGGTGAAGGTGCGGACGAGACGATCAAGGCAAACGTCGTCATCAGCGCCGTGGGAATCTTCAATCCGACCAAGCTGCCCAATATCAAAGGGCTCGAGAGCTTCGCGGGACCCTGCTTTCATACGGCGGAATGGCCCGCCGACCTCGATCTCACGGGAAAGCGGGTGGCGATGATCGGCAATGGCGCGAGCGCCATGCAGACAGGTCCCGAGATTCAAAATATCGTCAAGTCGCTGACAATTTTTCAGAAGTCAGCGCATTGGGTCGCGCCGAACGAGCAATTTCGCAAGCCTATTCCGGAACCGCTGCGCTTTCTGTTGCGCGAGGTACCGCTGTATCGCACATGGTATCGACTACGTATCGGCTGGACGTACGGCGACCGTATCCATTCCGCCTTACAGAAAGATCCGACCTGGCCCTATGCCGATCGATCGCTGAACAAGATCAACGACTCGCATCGCGCCTATTTCACGCAGTACATCAAATCGGAGATCGGCGAACGCAACGATTTGCTGGAGAAGGTCGTTCCCAACTATCCGCCGTTCGGCAAGCGCATGCTGATGGACAACGGATGGTACCGCATGCTGAGGAACGAAAAGGTGACTCTGGTCTCGGATGCCATTACCGAGATCAAGCCCGACCGGCTTATCACCAAAGACGGCACCGAGTACGAGGCCGACGTTTTGGTGATCGCTACCGGCTTCGACGTGCTCCGCTTCCTCACCGCCTTCGAAGCGCGGGGCCGTTCCGGACGCAGCCTGCGCGAGATCTGGAATGATGACGACGCCCGCGCCTATCTTGGTCTCTCGATCCCTGATTTCCCCAACTTCTTCTGTCTTTATGGCCCCAACCTGCAGCCCGGACATGGCGGGAGCTTCATGTTCCTGGCCGAAATGCAGGTACGCTACATCATGGACGTGTTGCGGCAGATGCTGACCCAGGGGCTCGGTGCGGTGGAATGCCGCCAGGACGTGCACGACGCCTACAACGAGAGTATCGACCGGGCGCATGAAAATATGATCTGGACCCACCCCGGTATGGAGACTTACTATCGCAATGCGCGCGGGAGAGTGGTTGTAAACTCACCGCATCGCAATGACACCTTTTACGAGATGACGCGAACGGCCAACCTCGACGATTTCGTGGTCGAGCCGCGCCAGTAAGAATGTCCGCGCGAAACATCAATAAGGAGACCTTTTCATGATCCCACGAGGCATCATTTCGTCAGACGGGCACGTATGTGAACCGCCCAATTGTTATGTCGATTATATTGACGCGAAATATCGCGACAACGCACCGCGAGTAGTTCCACAACCGGATGGCAGTGAGGCCTTTGTGGTGCCGGGGATGAAACGGCCTGTCGCGCTCGGCTTTATCGACGGTGCCGGCTTCAGTATCCGGGAGCGAAACGAGCGGGCCAAGCGAATAAAGTTTTCCGATATCCGCGAGGCCGCCTATGGGTGGCCGGGCGCGGCTCCCCTACATGGATCAGGATGGGATTGCCGCCGAGATTGTATATGCCTCAGTAGGCATGGGCCTATGCATGCATCGCGACGCCGAATACAAGGACGCTTGCATGAAGGCCTACAATCGTTGGCTTCAGGCCATGTGTAGTGAGGCGCCGGATCGTATTTTCGGATTGGCGCAGACAGCAGTTTTAAGTGTGGATAGTGCGATTGAAGATTTCCGCCGCGCCAAAGAGATGGGGATGGTAGGCATGATGATGCCGGGCCGTCCCATTCATGAAGACTACGATCATCCCGACTACGACGCGTTGTGGGAATGCGCTACTGACCTTGGCCTGCCGATTTGTTTTCACATTCTCACGTCGCGCGACGGCAGCATCAACATGCCGCATCGCGGACACGAGATGAACAATTTCCTCGGCATCATTCGCGCGGTGCAGGACGTCGTTGGTCTAATGACGTTGGGCGGCGTCTTCGAGCGCCACCCGAAATTGCATTTGGTCTGTGCCGAAGGTGACGCGGGTTGGATGCCTCACTACATGTATCGCATGGACCATGCCGCCAAGTTCAATTTCGAAAACGGCGTACTCAAGGGGTTGTCGAAAGTACCGAGTGAGTACATCAAAAGTAACGTCTGGATGACCTTCCAGGACGATCTCACCGCCTTCAACTCTCTACATCAAATGCCTCAGTCGCAACTCTTGTGGGCGAGTGATTTCCCTCATACCGATTCGACCTGGCCTCGATCTCAACAACTTCTCGCGGAGCATACCGCCCATATGCAAGAGGGACAGCGGCAAGCGATCATGCGGGAGAATGCGGCCAAACTATTTCACCTGGCGGCAGGGAACGAGTCCTGGCGCATGAATGGCGCGCCAGCCTGACGCGTTAAATGACTAACGTCGCGACGAATGCGGCTGAACTCAGGCATCGGGGCAGCTCGCCACCCGGCCGCACTGGAAAACTCGGCCTCTTTCGTGGCAAGCTGCGAGCCTGAGCACTTATCGGCATTGACCACTGCTGAATCGAAGCAACGCAATGACCACTATGCACGGAGAGCAACTATATGGCCGAGAAATTGGATAGGCCCATCGGACTCACCGCGAAGCCCACGCGATCGCAGGAGTTCTACGACAGCGTAAAGCAGAAGTATGCCGAGGAACGCGACCTGAGGTTGAAATACCGGCCGAAAGGTCCCTCGCAGTACACCTCCGAGTTGACTGGCTCAGCTGGCGAAGTACGAAGTCGACCCCTACGCGGAGCGTCACGCCCCGCGAGCCGATCAACGATACCGTCGAATGCCTGTTCATCGGCGGCGGCTTCTCGGCGCTCCTGACCTCCGCGCGCCTGCGCGAAGTCGGCGTCGAGAGCATCCGTATCGTGGAGCGCGGCGCGGACGTGGGCGGCACCTGGTATTGGAATCGTTATCCCGGGGCGGCCTGCGACGTCGTCGCTTACGATACCTGCCCTTGCTCGACGAACTGGACTACGTCCCCAAGGATCATTACGCCGGAGGTCCCGAAATCTTCGCCCACTGCCAGGCGATCGCCAAGAAGTACAACCTGTACGAACTGGCGGTGTTCCAGACGACCGTCACCTCCACCGTATGGGACGAGGCCGAGCAGATGTGGCACATCGCCACCGACCGCGGCGATCGACATGAAGGCGCGCTTCGTGATCTGCGCCAACGGCACCCTCATCCAAGCCCAAGCTCGCCAAAATCAAAGGCCTCGAAACCTTCAAGGGCCATTCCTTTCATACCTCGCGATGGGACTACGCCTATACCAAGCCCGACCTGTCGGGACTCGAGGACAAAGTCGTTGGCATTATCGGCACCGGCGCGACAGCGGTGCAGGCGGTTCCCGGACTGGGCGCTGGCGCCAAGGAACTCTATGTGTTTCAGCGCACGCCTTCCTCGATCGACATTCGTGACGACTGGCCGACCGATCCCAACTGGGCGCGCAGGCTGCGCCCCGGATGGCAGGTCGAAGCGTCGCGCACGCGCCGAATGGAACCGCTGATGACGCGAGCGCAGAAGAGCGAGGCAAGCCGCCGCATGTCGCACGAGGAGAAGATCCGCCGGCAGGAAAACGCGAACATCGAGGCGATGATGAAAATCCATGAGCGCATCGATCGATCGTGAAGGACAAGGCCACCGCCGACGCGCTGAAGCCGTGGTACATGCTGATGTGCAAGCGGCCATGCTTCCACAACGACTACCTGCCCACCTTCAATCGGCCCAACGTCCATCTGATCGATACCCACGGCAAGGGCATCACCGAGATCACCGAGAAGGGACCCGTATTCGAAGGCAAACAATACGAAGTCGACGTGCTTATCTATGCCACCGGCTTCGAAGTGCAAAAGACCGGCACTTACAACGACATCAAAGGGAGAAACGGGCTCGATATCAAAGATAAGCACCAGGAAGGAGTGCGGACACTGCTCGGGATCCATTCGCAAGGCTATCCAAACCTGTTCGTCATGGGCGGGCTACAGGCCTCGTTCCAGTTCAACTTTACGGATATTGCCGAAGCTCAGGGCGAGTACATCGCGGCATGTATCGACCATGTACGGCGCCACGGCTATCAGTCTCTCGACGCGACTCCGAAGGCCGAAGAGTGGTGGGTGCAGGAAGTAATCAAGCATCGCGGCAAGACCAGCTTCAATCAGGAATGCACTCCTGGCTATTACAACTTCGAAGGTGAGTTCCAGCGTCGCCAGGACGGTAACTACAATGGCGGGTTCTTCCAGTACTGCAATCACCTGAACGAGGTTCGAGCCCGAATGGGTGATCACTTCGCGTTCATCAACAAACCGCTAACTTCGGACTGAGCAAAACTCTCCTCTTAAATCGACACGGCGGCAGGCATCTCACGCCTGCCGCCGTGATCACCGCAAGGTTTTGAGCCAACCCCTGCCCGGCCGGCCAGAAGCGGGCCCGTGTCGATGAAATTTCCGATGCCCGATTGACCCACGCACCGCACCCGCATAACGATCTGCGGGGAATGAAAATCAACCGTCGATATCTGATCCCTGGAGTGGTCGCGATAATCGCGACGTTCACCGGTACCTGCCTGGCCCGTCGCCCTATTTTTGCCTGGCACGCGAAAGGCCGAATCGTCATTGTGATGGTGTGGGACGGATTGCGCCCCGACCTGGTCAATCAGCAGGACACCCCGAATCTATACACACTTCAAACGAAGGGCGTGCGGTTCGAGAACCATCATGCGATTTTTCCGACGATCACGATGGTCAACGCCGCCGCGATGGCAACCGGTGGTAATACCGGCGAGAGCGGAATCCTCGGCGACTATCTCTATCTCGCGCCGGCGCTCGACAGCGACAAGGTGAATTCGATCCCCTCACTCGGATCGAAGATCGATGCGCCGATCAATATGGAGAATTCTCATACCCTGGCCGCGCTCAACGGCCCCAACGCGTTCAATGGTCATCTGCTTGGCCTTGAAGCCATCGGAACCCAGGTGCGCCAGGCTGGTGGTTATGCGGCGATAGTCGGGAAACGCGGCCCGACCTTTCTCTTCGACGATAAGGACGCCGGTGGAACGGACGCCGGGGCGAAGAATTTTCTCTTCGTCGCAGACGACATGGGCGTGCCGGAAGCCGCCGCGAACGAATTGGCCAAGGCGCCGCCGATGAGCCACGGCGACCTCGGGTCAATCAGTGCGCGCGACGCGTGGTTTACCCAAATCGTCACCGATCAGGCGCTGCCGGCCGCCAAGCGCACATCCGCGGAGGGCCGACCGGCAGTCGTGGTGTTGTGGCAACACAATCCCGACCTGACTCAACACATCGCGGGTCTTGGCACTGCACCGGCAATCGCGGCACTCCATCAGTGCGATGCGAACCTGGGCAGGCTCGAGTCGGCTATATCGTCACTCGGGATCGCGGATCATACCGACTTGGTGGTGGTCTCGGACCACGGTTTTGCAACGATTCGACTCGAACTGTCACTCTCGGATTTGCTGGTCGCCGCCGGTATCAAGAAATCCGCTGACAGCAACGAGTTGGTCGTCGCACCCAACGGCGGTTACGACCTGCTCTATCTATCGCATCAGGCTTTGGCGACCGCCGAGGCTCGACGGCTGGCGTTGGTGCGTATAGCGGACTTTGCGGAGGCGCAGGAATGGTGCGGGCCGATTTTCAGCGCAGCGCCATCGGCTGGCACTAAGCCATCGGGTAACGACGCCTATCTGGGATGGATTCCCGGAACCTTCAACCAAAACCTGCTCGGGCTCCAGGATTCGCCGCGTGTGCCCGATATGATCATTTCGTTCCGCGAGATTCCGAACAGCGATAATCACGACCTCACGGGACCCGAAAATCCGGCGTTCATGATCGGCGCCAAGGGCCAGCAGGCGACGCAAAATTTTTCGTACAAGCTGATTCGGCCGGTCGAAGGGTTGATCTACTCCGACGTGGGGCCCGAACCGCACTTCACCACCGGGATGGGCATGCACGGTGCAGCGGGGACGCGAGAGATCCATAACTACTGCGCCGCGGTCGGACCCGGCTTTCGTCGCCGCTTCAACGATCAGGATCCCACGTCAAATGTAGATGTCGCGGCCACAATCCGAGAGTTGTTGCGAATAGATCAGCCCTCGGGCGCCGACGGACGCGTGATGAACGAGGCGCTGGCGAAGGGTGGTGCGGCGGGCGCGCGTCCAACCCAGTTCACCATGAAAACCTACCTTCCATTGCAAGGCAGCGAGGTGGTGACGCAACTGCTGTTCTCACATTTCGATGGTCATGACTATCTCGACGATTCGAATGTGAGCCACGCCGCGCTCGGCTCTGCGCCATAAGCGCTGGCGGAAAGTCAGATTTGCGCGAGAATCCGGCGCATCAAAAAATAGGTGAAGAGTCCTGGTGGACCCTTCACCCTTTTAGTCTTAAGGACGAGCAAATGTCGCGTTCGAGATCAGCGCAGTTTCGCGGCGATCTCCGAATAGCTATCGAGCATCGGTAGTACTTTGTCGGCTTTGGCGGGAGGCAGCCCAAAGATCAGGTGAGAGAAGCCCCAATCGAGCAACTGCTTCGCGAAGTCGGCTTTAGGCGGAACGCCAAAGACTCCCAGTTGCAGATCCTCGAAACGGCGGCCGGCGCGTTTGGCCTCTTCGCGTAACTGTTGGACACCGGTCTTTAACTGGTCACCCTTGCGATTGATGGGAATCCATCCGTCGCAGAAATCCACCACGCGTTCGAAGCATTTCTTCGCCTCGGAACCGAGAAGGATCGGCGGGCCACCGGGCTGCACCGGTTTGGGCCAGCTCCAGATTGGATCAAAATTGACAAACTCACCGTGGAATTCGGCCTTGTCCTTGGACCAGATTTCCTTCATCGCGAGAACGCGTTCGCGTAGCAGCCGCCATCGGCGCTTGAAATCGGTGCCGTGATTTTCCATCTCTTCGGCGTTCCAGCCGCCGCCGATTCCGAGGACGACACGGCCACCCGAGATTACATCGAGTGACGCGACCTCTTTGGCCATCAGAATCGGGTCACGCTCGATCACCAGGCAAATGCCGGTGCCGAGCTTGATCCGTTTCGTCACGGCGGCCGCTGCCGTCAACGCGACGAACAGATCGTGGGTGTGCGAATACTCCATCGGGAGCTCGGCGCCGCCGGGCCAGGGCGATTTGCGGCTGGTCGGGATATGCGTATGCTCGGGAAAAAAGAGCGAATCGAGTCCACGCTCCTCAGTCGCGCGAGCCAGTTCAACAGGTTGTATCGCGTAGTCAGTCGCGAACATCATCACGCCAAATGTGGCCATATCGATATTCCTCCAATCGTTACGTTTTGACGGCTAGGCCTTGGCGCTCGGGCGCGCGGATACTTCCGCATGCCATCGCGCCAGATTTCTTTGATCGGGCTGAATCGCGATCTTCGAAATGCGTCCGAAGTCGATACCGACCATCGCGGTGATATCGGCAATAGTGAACTTATCGCCAGCGATAAAGCGTCGATTAGCTAGCTCGGTATCGATCCACTTCAGACTGTCTTCGGCGTTCTGACGCTGGACGTCCGCATACTCCGGACACTGCCGGATGCGTCCTTTGAAGAACTCGTGGCGCTGGCGAAACGAATCGGCGATCTGGATAAACATCGTCAATTCCATGCGCCGATTCCACATATCGACGAGAGCGCGCTCTTTCGCGCCGACGCCAAAGAGCGGCGGCTCGGGTTTTTGCTCCTCGAAATAGCGGCAGATCGCGACACTCTCGGCGATACAGGTGCCGTCATCCAGTTCGAGCACGGGAACGCCGGCGAGCGGGTTTTTCTTGCGGAATTCCGGTTGCCGATTTACCGCGTTGGCGATGTCGATGTCCTCGAAGGGAACCTTGATGTCTTTCTCGGCCAGAAAGATGCGAACCCGGCGCGGATTCGGCGCGACCGGGGAGTTATAGATCTTCATACCGTCCTCCTGCTCGAGCGGCGCGCATCATCGGCGTCTGGCCGCTTGGCCTCTTATATATCAGGCACCATCGGATGAAAACCGAAGGTTGCATGTTGCTACCATTGCAATTGCGCGGATGCGAGTCGGAAGATCGCCTCAGCAGGCGTCACGCCTCACCTCACAGACGTATGCGTCGATGCCTTCGAGCGTAGATTATGCGGAAAGAGGGCGATGCGCGAAGTCACCCTCGGGTATTTCCCGGGAAAAGTCGCGCGTCTCGATCAGTGACTCGAGAATGTCAGGTATTTCGAAAAGCGCGCGATTGTTTAATGCATTCACCCGCGCGCGGAAGCCCTGGCCGGCATCACTAAGTAGAGTGGTGAGTCCGGCGGCGATCTCGTTGAACGATCGCAGGACTATGCCGACGCCGTTTTGCGCAATCCATGTGGTGTTGTATCGCTCCTGCACCATCGTCCAGGCGTTGCTCTCGACAATCACCGGCAATCCAGACACCAGGGCCTCGCTGATGCTGCCCGGTCCCGGCTTACCCATGAAATAATCTGCGACACGCATGAAGTAAGGGACCTCGCGAGTAAACCCCTCGATATGGTGCGGGAACGGCAGTCGCATCGATTCCAACTGGCGACGCAATCGATCGTTGCGGCCGCAGATAAAGATTACTTGAGTCTTGAGGTTCGCGTTTTTGATCTGCCGCGCGATCGTCAGCATCCGCCGCGAACCGAACCCACCAAACATCACCAGGCCCGTCGGCAATTCGGGATCGAGACCGAGACGTCGGCGCTCGCAACTGCGGCAATGTTGGAAAGGCAGATAGAATTCGGGCCGCACGATCATGCCGGAGGTGCGAAACACACGATCGCTCGAATAGCCTGCTGCAGTCGCCTGTTCGATCGCCATCGCAGAGCCACAGACCATGTGATGCTCGTGATCGAGATTTCGCTCGATCCAGAAGTTGGGCGGATAGTCCGCGATGTCGGTCATGATCGTGACCATCGGGGTGGTCCTACGTCCACGTCCGAGGTCGGCGGCGCGCAACCCTTCGTAAATCGCTCGGTTGAAGTGCGGTATGAGAGAGACGACCAGGTCGGGTGTCGGCCTGTCGTAGAATGCCGCAATCTGCGTCTTCATCCGTCGATGCATTTGACGGATCAGCAAATGCGCCATAGTGACCATCGCGCGGCTGCCGATTGTGACGCCGTGCTTGAGCAGGCCGTTGTAGAAACCTTCGACTTCGACGCCGGTGATTCGCCTGATTAGATCAACCGGCTCGAGCATATCGCGCAGATTAACCATCCGCATCTGCCATGGATTCCGCCGAGCCTCGACCATAGCCTTGAGAGCAAACGCGGAAGCGCGATGACCACCTCCCGCGTCGATGAAGATCAGGTCCACCAGCGGACGGGCGGAGGATCGCGTGACCGATATTCGTCTCACGAAGCCTCCGCGACGGGCTGAATGGTGCGCAACCCGCCCCATCGAATCACTCGAAGGGTTCCGTCGCGACGCTCGACAATCGCGCTGCGGCTGCCCACCCAATCGCCATCGTTCACGTAGAGGACGTCGCCGATTAGCCGTCGCTCGGCGCGATGAAGATGTCCGCAGATGACGCCATCGGCCTTGTAGTCGCGCGCCGCCTCGTAGACCGCGCGGTCGGCGAAATCGGTTAGATATTCAAGCGCTCTGCGCAATCGAAGCTTGAGATACCCGGACACAGCCGATCGCTTGCTCGACCGGCCGCCCTCGCGAGAATACCATTCGTTGATTTTGAGCACCGTCGCGTAGGCCTGGCTCCCGATCATCGGCATCCATCGATTAAGGTTGAGTGAACCGTCGAATTGATGCCCGTGGATAACCAGCATTCGGCGCCCGTCGGCTGTGCGGTGGAGGAGATTCGCGGTTATTTCAACGCGTCCGAAAAAGCCCTCAACCAGCTCAGCGTTCGATTCGTCGTGATTCCCCGGCAAAAAAACGACGTGCGCGCCTTGTCGCCGCCATCTGGCGATTTCGCGGCAAACCGCCGCTTGCGCCGGGCTCCAGTACCATGACGGACCGAGGTTCCAACCGTCGACGATGTCTCCGACGAGAAATAGCTTGTCGGCACGGTGATGCCGCAGAAAATCCAGCAATTCCTCGGCTTTGCATCCGCGCGTGCCAAGATGCAGATCGGAGATCCAAATCGCGCGGTAACGATTACGTCTTGCGCACCGGAGCGGTTCTCGGGGACGGAAAAGATCCGTCCAGTTCGGCCAGCGTCCATCAATCAATGGGCGTTCATCTCGCACAGCCGCACCCCTCGTCGCCTGCTCGGCAACCAAAACGGTATCAGCTCGCATGGCCTACTGAACCATCGGAAATGGAAAGAAATCTTACATTCTGTTGAACAATTGTAGTGCGGTCCGAGCCTGGCGATCGCGATGCGAAGGCGCTTCCGGGAAGTCTCCAGCCTTGCCCTCGATGGCGGGAGGTGCGATACATCCATTAGGAAAACTAGGAAGACGGGCAGCCTTCACTAACTCAGGAGGGACTTCCAATGGACAATGCGTGTGATTTCCGCCGACTCCCATATGATGGAGCCCGCCGATCTCTGGGAGACTCGCCTCGACAAAAAATTCCGTGACCGCGCGCCAAAGGTGATCAAAAGCGAAAGCGGTAAGGGCTATCTCTTTCTCGCTCCCGGGGTGCGGCCTTTCCCCGTCGCCGGCGGCTTCGGAATAGGCAAAAGTGGCGAGGAACTAAAGGAGCATCTGAAGAAAGGGTACGAGGCGGCGCGGCCCAGCGGCTGGGACCCGGTCGAGCGAATCAAGGATCAGGATATCGACGGGGTGCAGGCCGAGGTTATCTACACTACGCTCGGGATGCCGCTATTCGGTCTCGACGACGACGAACTGCGTCGCGCCTGCTTCGGCGTTTATAATGATTGGGTCGGGCAGTTCCGTTCCTACAATCCCAAGCGGCTGCATCCCGTCGCGCTTAATATCGCTTGACGATATCCCGCTGGCGGTCGCAGAGCTCGAGCGATGCGCAAAAATGGGACTCAAGGGTGGAATGATTTGGGGAGTGCCTCCTGAGGACAAGCCTTACTACAGCGAGCTCTACGATCCGTTCTGGGCGGCGGCGCAGGAAATGAAGATGCCGCTGTCGTTGCACGTGATCACTCAGCGCGACCAAAAGGGACGGCGTCGCAACAAGGACGGAGAGTCGGGAAACGAGCGGAGGAAAACGGCCAGGTCCTGAGCGGCGGAATCAGGATGCTGCTCGGCACGATGCAGCCGGTTTACCAGGTGCAGCGCACGCTCTCGAGCTTCATCTTCGGCAAAGTGTTCGAGCGCTTTCCGGAGCTTCGCGTCGTTTCGGCCGAGAACGACACCGGCTGGATCGCGCACTTCATGTACCGCAGCGATCACATGTACGAGAAATTCGGCACGATGCGCGAAGATACGAAACTCAAGATGCAACCGTCGGAGTACGTGCGGCGAAATATCTGGGCAACGTTCCAGGACGACGCAATCGGGCCGATGACCTACAAATTCTTCGGCGAAGACAATTACATGTGGGCGTCGGACTTCCCCCATACCGATTCGACCTGGCCCAATTCGCTCAAAGTGATCAAGCAGGATTTCGAGGGCGTGCCGACTGACATAACGCAGAAAATAGTCTGCGACAACGCGGCGAAGCTCTACAATATTGAACTGAACTAGCGCGGATCGAGTAAGCGATTAAGGCATCCTAGCCTTTACAGAGGAGGGTGAGCCACGATGGCACAGCAGCTAGTTATTTCCGCGGATTCACACATGATGGAACCGGCCAACCTCTGGGTTGATCGGTTGGACGAGAAATTTCGCGACAAGGCGCCTCGCGTGATCAAGGGTGAGGGCAAGGCGGGCTACATCTTCGTTGCCCCGGATTTGCCGCCGTTCCCGGTCGCGGGTGGCTTTGCTGCGGGCCGCAGCGGTGAGGAGCTCAAAGAGTTCATGAAGCGCGGCCAACAGGACGGTTACATCACCGCGCGTCCTAGCGGATGGGATCCGGTTGAACGTATCAAGGATCAGGAAATTGACGGCGTGCACGCCGAGGTGCTCTATACCACCCTCGGAATGACTCTCTTCGGGCTGCACGACGCCGACCTTCAGCGCGCGAGCTTCAGGGCATACAACGACTGGATAGCCGAGTTCTGTTCGTACAATCGCAAGCGCTTGATTGGGATCGCGCTGATCTCTCTCGAGGATATCGGTGAGGCCGTCAAGGAACTCGAGCGGGCCGCGAAGATCGGACTACGTGGCGCGATGATTTGGGGCGCGCCTCCGCGCGAAAAACCCTACACCTCGCACGAGTACGATCCGTTCTGGGCAGCTGCCCAGGAACTTCAAATGCCGTTGTCACTTCATGTGATCACCGGCAAGAAGCCGCCGAAATCGGAAGAGGAACGGAAGAAGGTGCGCGCCGCTCGTGATCAATCCTTCGTGCGCGGCTATATGATCTGATCCACGAAGTGCAGCGCTCGCTCACCGATATAATCTTCAGCGGCGTCATGATGCGCTTCCCGAAGATCAGATCGTTTCCGCCGAAAATGACTCCGGCTGGATAGCCCACTACATGTACCGCATCGACCACGCCTTCGATAAGTTCGGCGCGCTAATGTCCGATCCGCTCGATATGAAACCGAGCGGAGATATGTGCGGCGCAACCTGTGGGCTACTTTCCAGGATGATCCAATCGGTTCCATGCTCTTCAGGTTCTTCGGCGCCGATAACTTCATGTCGGCCTCGGATTTCCCGCACACCGACTCGACCTGGCCGAATTCGCTCAAG
>CAWDQC010000062.1:0-38076 GCA_963804355.1 uncultured Pseudomonadota bacterium
GATGTATTGCTAACGACTGTTTAGTTGCCGTTTGGTTAAGTCGAGTTCGAGCGTGGTGGGGACCGCGCTTCGACAGCAAGTCAGCAGCGCTGGGTATGCCGGCCCCTGGAGAGGGGAGCAAAAGGCAAGGCTCACGACGATTTCGGGGACGCCCATCATATCGCGCCGGCCGTTTAAGGACGGGCCACTTTGCAGGGTTCAGGAGCATAGCTCCTGAGGGTGGCGGAATGGCTCATCACGCCGGAGGCACCCATGCAAAGATCGCCCCCGCGTCCATTTAATAAGTAACGTTCACTCACCAACGTCTGAAACCAACGCGCCAGGCAGGAATCTGATGCCGGAGTTCGATACCGTAATTAAGGATGGGATGGTCGTCGACGGTACGCGCTGCCACGCTTTCGCGGCGATATCGGGATAAAGGATGGCCTCGTCACGAAAACCGGAAGATCGAAGCTCCCGAAGGCGCGAAGGTAATCGATGCCGGGGGCTTGATCGTCGCCCCCGGGCTTCGTCGATCTGCACACCCATTACGACGCGCAGTTGTTCTGGGATCCGTATTGCAGCATTTCGAGTTGGCATGGTGTCACGTCGGTAGTGATCGGCAATTGCGGATTCGGCTTCGCGCCGGTGAGGCCAGAGTCGCGCGAACGCGCAATGCTCAGCATGACCCGCAACGAGGCGATTCCGCTCGCCTCGATGAAGGCCGGGATGCCTTGGGACTGGGTCACCTATCCTGAGTTCCTCGACAGCATCGACCGTCATCCGAAGGCCATCAATATCCTTCCGTTTGTTGGGTCTCGCCTCTCCTGGTGTGGGTAATGGGACTCGATGAGGCGAAGACCGGTCGCCGCTTCACCGATGCGGAAGCGCTGGCCGCCCGTCAGATCATAAACGAAGCGATGGATGCCGGCGCCTGCGGCTGGTCGCTGCAGCATCTGGGCGGCACCAGTATTCAACCAGACTGGGACGGTTCTCCGATGGCCACGGATATTATGGATGAGCAGAATATCCTTACCCTCGGCCGTATCCTGGCGGACCGCAATCAGGGCTTCATCCAGATGACCTACGTTCCCGACAATCCCGGGCGACATCGAGGGTGATCAGCAGTCTCATATCGAACAATTTTACGAGACCCTGGCGCAGGTGAGCGGGCGGCCAATTCTTTACAATGTCGTCGCCGCCAACGACAAATTCCCCGGACGTCATCGCCGGCTGCTGCAGTGGCTGGAGCGCTGCCGCGACCGCGGTCAGAATATCTTCGGGCAGTCAGCTACGGTCGAGGGCGGATTTACCTTTACCTTCGCCGACTGGAATCTGTGGGAAGACGTACAGGCGTGGAAAGAAGCCACTACCGGTAACTTTGAAGCCAGGCTGCAAAAGTTGGGCGATCCGGATCGCAGACCGGGCCTCCGGGACATCGCGCCCGTTCTGACCAACGAGTGGAAGGATGTCTTCATCGTCTCCGTCACCAACCCGGAGCTTAAACAGTACGAGAACATGAACATCGTCGAAGCCGGCGCCCGCACGAACAAGCATCCGGTTGACGCGATGCTGGACATCGCCGTTGCCGACGGATTGCGGACCGAGTTCTACTCGGCTCCCGTGAACACCGGCATGCAGAACTTTGCTGAGATCGCGCAGTCGGAAGTGACCATACCGGGTGTTTCAGATGGCGGTGCACACACCAAATTCTTCGCGGGCGGTGTTTATCCGACTGAGTTTCTGACGAAGGTTCGTGATAGCGGCATCATGAGTCTCGAAACTGCTCACTGGAAGTTGAGCACTGAACCCGCGTTGTGCGCCGGTTTTAAAAATCGTGGGACACTCCGCGAAGGAGCCAAAGCGGACATCGTCATTTACGATCTCGACAAGCTGGCGATAACGCCGATGGAAGTCGCACACGACTTTCCGGGTGGTGAATGGCGTCGCATCAAACGAGCCGAAGGGTATCGCAAGATCCTCGTGAACGGCGAAGTAACCCTCGAGGACGGTCAACCGACGGGCGCAATGTCCGGCAGTCTCCTGCGTAACGGTGCATAGAGACTTGCGCGAGACCATCTCTTCATAAAACGACTGGAAGTCAGAGCCGTTGCCGCCTCCTCTCGGGGAGGCGGTAACGCTCGAAAACCAGAGCTTTCACGGAAACGGCCGTCAGTACCGCGGTGCGCCAATGTCGCGACTATACGAATCAGCCGCGACCTCACTCGGCTGGTCACCGAAACGGTTTTCGCGGTTCCGATCGAAACCGATAGATCGCTTTCGGGGAGGCGCTGCGTCGCCTCGGCGTCAGACATCTCGATCTCCAGACGGGAATGTTGGTCCCCCGGCCGGGAACAGCGCCTTCCCGCAACCCAGTACGACGCTCCAAATTTTGATTGATTCAGCGCTTTGCAGCGAAACCAACAGGCTCAACGCCACATGTGGAGAATTCAACGCGACGGAGTTGCCTCGCGCGAAATTCTGCCTGAAGATTAGTCTTGTTCGCGATGCGTAGGCCATATTTAGCTATATACGGCAATTTCGCGTTGAATGCGCCTAATTGTGGCAGTTTAATGATGGCAATTCGTGCAACCGAGATTGCGATCGCACGGGCCATTCGAGTCGAATCGTTAAATTAATTAGGGCGTGGCGTCGTCAAAATAAATGGCCCATCGCGAATACCATGCGGTCAGTGTGTCGGCTGCGAATCAAGGATTGACCCCAAGCAAGAAGTCGATCTAGAACTCGATTTCGGCGCGAACTTTTTGGGGGTCTCCTTCTAGTGATGGGCGGGATGCAGGTGGTTGGGCGGAGCCAACCCAGCTTCGCCGTTTGCGATTGGGATAAACGACTTGGATCCAGGGAGGGAATCTTGACCGCGGGAGTTACCAAGCGAATATGCCCACAAGAGCAAAACCCTCGATGAGATTGCGGATCATCGAAGCGTCCGTGAAAACTCGACGAGGCCCAGTCTTCGCTCTAGCGCAAGCGATGGTGGAGTTTGCACTCATCGCACCGCTCGTCCTGTTACTGCTGCTCGTCGGAGTACAGTTCGCGATCATCGGAGCGGCCGCTCTCGGTTTGGGTCAGGCTAATTATCAAGCCGCGCGGTACGCTGCCTGAATCCTTCCGCCAACCAATCCGCGGTCAAGAGCTTCATGCTTTCCGTGGCCTCGCCACTAATCAGCGCGGAAAGTGGCAAATACGTCACGACCAACGTAAGTCCGGCTCCGCCGTGCACCTTCGGCAATACTGTCACGGTGTCTCTTAGCTTCGATGTATCTCATCTGGTCGTCCTCCCCAATCCGTTCCTGGGCATCGTCAGCTTCCCTAGCGCGCTGAGCAGCACCGAATCAGCCGTCTGTGAGTGATTCACCACCAAAACTGTATGTATGGTAGCAACCGATCACACTGGGAGTATTTGCCGGCAGAAAGATGATTAAGAAAGCCGTGAAACTTCGCGATCGATTTACGCGCGGTCAGACCATGGTCGTTATGACCATGGTGATTGGCGTTTTGCTCGGCGCGATGGCGCTCGGTACTGACGTTGGCCTCTTCTATTACAACTGGATGCTTTTGCAGAAAGCAGCGGACTCGGCGGCAATCGCGGGTGCCTCCTCGCTCACCGCACTGGCCGATCCATCAGGTGATGTCGCGACGACCGCCGTCAGCACTGCGAAAGGGTACGCCTGTCTGAACGGTATCAACGACCCCAATAATGCCAACGCCACGATCTGCCCCGATCCCATCCAAAATACCAGTTACGTCGACCAGATCGCTTCTACCAACGTTGATGGTAATGACACTCAGCTATCGATAACGCTCACGCGCCAGGTTCCCTACTTTTTCGGAAAGGTGCTGGGCCTCAACAAGGGGAGCGTCGCCGCATCGGCGACGGCGCAGGTGAGCCAGGGAGTCAGCAGTTTCAACAGCGCGATGTTCCCCGCGGCTATCCAGTGCAACCAACCTTGTAACTCCATTGCCGATCTGGATCCGGGTCAGCCGGTTACGTTCGGGGCGCAGTCATCGCCAGTGGATTCCAAGAACTGGCAGTGGCTCAACCTCGGACAAGACACCGATCAGACCGCACTGTCCGATGCCATCGCCAACGGCGTTCCGGGTACCTACAGCATCGGGGGCGACGTTTCGCCCGCGTCTAGGTCGCGCGATTATACGAACCGGGTTGTGCGAAGGGGGTTTGAATCCAGGCTTAACGCACACAATTCGAGATTTCCGGGGGTCGATTCCTCCGGTATTTGCGCAGGCAATGGCAATCCCGGCAATATTCCGCTCGGCGACCCCCTGTTGGTGACGATTCCGGTTGCTGATTTCAGCGGCGGCGGCGGCGGCAAACGGTTGCAACGTCCCGATCCAGGGCTTCGCGCAAATCTACCTGACCGGCACGACTTCGGCAACAAAAAGGAGGCGCCGCCGCCCAAATCGAAGGATGTTTCGTGCAGGCGGTAGCTCCCGGGAGCATCGGCAGCACCAGTGCGCCGGTCCTCGGTGCCCTCTCGCCTCCGATTCTCGTCCACTAAAAGCAATTCGACATTTCAGAACCTCCCGAGCTGGCCTTCTGGTGGGCTCAGGCATCGCGCCAATCTTGTTCCCCGCTGGCTGTACGGGCTGATTTTCGCATTCCAGCCAGTGATCGAGGTTTGCCTATCCTTCCAAGACGCGACGACGTGTTGCGGCAAATTGCAATGTCGAATCGGGCGGGAGCGCAACGCTCCTCTAATTACTTAGGGAATTTTACGAAAAACAGCGGTACGACAAATGCTCTGCTCCGACTGGATTCACGCGCGAATTCTCTTGGAGCGGAGCGTTGCGACTCAAATCTCGAACCGTTGCCAGCAGTAGTGCACCTGATCGCAGGGTGCGTCCTTACCTCTTCCTCGTGGCCCCAGGCAAATCGAGATACCGAACGAATGATACCGAACCAAGAGGCCATCGTTTCTCGGCGAAGGGGATGCGGCACAACTTCGCGATATGGAAATCGGAAGGGTCAGGAGCCTCGGACGGATATGCGCATTTCTATTTTTGCGTGAGATGTAAATGGACCTTCGGCGTCAATGGACGTAACGGGCTGATAATTCCACTGGACAGGAGCCGCGAAGCGATTCGAGGGCCGGAAGCCTGGGAGCGTTTGGAGACTTTTGCGAATGGGCCTTGCCCGGTCTTCGCGCAACTTGCCGATGATGATTGCGCCGTGCCGCGGCCAAGGCGCAACCGCAGCTTCTATAAGGATCCTATGCTTGCGGTCTCGGGTTCGATCGATCCCGCAAGGGGAGTTTTCAGCAGCCTCGCTCGTCCGTTCTCCATGTTGAAGCGTCGTTGATTTAAATCTCCCGATCGATCCCTTCCTTGCGCGCGCAGCCTACTCACGACGGCGCGAGCCGCATCGAAACCCATGACCTCGACGGGCGTCCTGGTGTAGACTCCGGCACGTCAAGAATGCCTCGACATTCTGACGGACACCGATCACAAGGGTTTGTCATGGAATACACAGAAACGCTTTCAATGAATCGCCCCGCGCGGCCGGGACGGATCAAGATATGGTTGCAGGCAAGCCGTGCCTTTACGCTCGGGATGCCGTTTATGAGCGTGACGGTCGGGTCATTTCTGGCGCTATACGCCAACGCATCATTTTCAGTGATCAAATACCTGGTGGCTGCTCTCGCGGCGATGCTTCTGCAAGCCGGAGCCAATCTCATCAACGACTACTACGATTTTGCCAAGGGCACCGACGTTGACAACTGGGAATCGCCTGACGCTTTCGGGCCCGGCCTCGTAATCCAGCAAGGATCGTTAACTGCCGATCAGATTCGGTTGGCGGGTTAATCACGCTGGTGTTGGGATCGATACTGGGACTGGCGCTCGCATGGAGTTGTGGATGGCCGGTATTGCTGCTCGGCCTGATTGGAGTCTTTGGTGCTTACTTCTATACCGCTGCTCCGCTGAGCCTCGCGTATCACGGCCTTGGCGATTTCATGGTATTTGCGTTGATGGCGCCCCGGTTATGTGCTGGGAGCCTATTACGTGCAAGCATTTCATTTCTCGGCCGCCGCAGCCCGGATCTGGACGTCGATGGGACCTCTGTTCGAGTCTCTTGCAGGTCAACAATCTTCGCGACATCGAGAATGACCGCAAGCATGGAAAGTGGACGATGGCCGCGCTAATCGGGCGAAAGGCGGCGATCCGTCGAGCTTATAACCTGTGACTCGCTGGCCTATCTGCTGGTTCTTTTGAGCCTGGCGCTTCGCTTGATTCCACGACTGTCAATCGCGGTGCTCATCACCCTGCCACGCGCAATTGACAAGGTGAAATTGATCTCGGCGAGGCCGACTGCGGAAGCACACAACCGTGCGATGGCTCGTTCGGGTCAGTTGCAGTTTGAGTTCGGACTGGTACTAGTCGTCGCCTTTATAGTAGGCAGATTGATCGGATGGTAATCCTGATTCGCAAATCGCTTTCAACGAGGCACCTGATCCCGCCAGCCGGAAATCGGTGAGCGAAGCTGCGCGTTGGTTTCAAAGCCGGCGCAAAACGAGAGGAGACCGGGTCATGGCGATAATTACTGGGGGCGGCGAATACGTCTACGAGGTCGTCGAGAACTGGGGCAAGCTACCTGATGGATGGAACTATGATGTAGCCGGCGTCGAATCGATTCAAGAATCGCATCTTCTCTTTTCAATCGCGGCAGCGAGCGGCCAGATGACCACCGTCGATGTCGATGGGAAAGTGCTTCATAGTTGGGCGATAAGAAAACGTTCCCCAACGCGCACGCCGTTACGATGGGGCCCGATGGCACTATCTGGCTCACCGACACCTTCGATCATACGGTCAGGAAATGCACCCTCGAGGGCCAGAATCCTGATGACTATCGGAACTCCGGGTAAGCCCGCGAAGCCGATGAGCGGCAATCCCTTCTATCAATGCACCCACGTCGCTATTCATCCGAACACTGGTGAGCTATTCATCTCGGACGGCGACGGTAACGCGAAAGTCCACAAATATACTCCGGACGGCCGGCGACTAGACCGTGGGCCGAACCCGGAAACGAACCCGGACAATTTCATCTTCCGCACAACATTGCCACCGATCGCGACGGCTACGTTTATGTAGCCGATCGTCAGAACAACCGGGTGCAAGTTTTCACCTCCAACGGGAAGCTTGAGGCGGTTTGGACGGGAATGGCGCTGCCGTGCGGAATGTTCATCGATACTGCCAGTGCCGAGCAACTTTGCTATATCGGCGAGCTGAGTTCAGCCTGGTGGGCAGGGCCAGGGACCAACGCCTTTTGGGAAATTTGGAATAGCGCCAGGACCATGGGACCGCGGGTTAGCATCTATGGCCTCGATGGTCGTTTGAGGGCGAAGCTTTGCGACAATGGTCAAGGCGAGGAACCCGATCAATTGATGGCTCCGCATGGAATCGCGGTCGCGCCAAACGGCGATATCTATGTCGCAGAAGTGTCATGGACTATCGCGAGAATGTTCAACCGCGGGCAACAACCTTCACGGCCGATAAAGAACGCGACGAAGCTCGCCAAGATTTCCCGAGTCGGTCGCGGTCATCAGTAGGTGGAGCAGTATAGCCTCGTCCGAATTTGACACGCACCGTACCGAAATCGCGTTACGATAAACTCACTACGTGGCGCATTAGCGGACAGTCGAGCGAGTTTTATTGAGTAGTCTCGGCGATTATTTACGCGCCGGAAGTATGGTCCGCGAGTTGTGGAAATTTGCGTATCAGCCTTTGGCGAACGCGCTCAAACGAAAATCGGTTGAACGGCTTTACGATGTAATCAAAGGCCCCTTCGCGGAAGAAATTATCCTGAGTCTTTTGAAAGGGTAGGGCGCTGGCGATTATTACGCTCGTATGCGGCGCTTCGGTCTTTATGGCGTGGAATGCCGCGATTGCGTCGACCCCATTCACCTCAGGCATCATCAAATCGAGCGTAACCACGTCTGGCCGGTTTTCTCTGAACAACTGTAGCGCTTGAACGGCGTTCTCTGCTTCGCCGATTATGGTGCAACCGAGCTTGGTCAAATGATGACGGATAATCGTTCTTGCGATCGGGGAGTCGTCAATTATCAGCGCGCTGACTGACACTTCAGAGCCACTCCTTGCCAGAGGGTGTCTCGGAACAGGGACGCTATTCGTTGTCACGAGGTCTACTCATTCTCCATTTCAATACGTCTGTCTCAAGTTGGGACTCTTGGACTGGCCGCTGGCCTTCTTCGAGTCACGTCATTCACCGCGGTATCCATCGAATTAAAACTACGCAAGTAGTAAGCCGGGGATAGGATCGCGAAGTTCTCGCGGAACGATGCTCATGTGCTTTGCCTATGGAACAAAACATGCGTGAAGGGCGAATGAGCAAACTCGATGAAATCAGACCCGATCAACGGTGTAGAACATCTGGCCTCGTTTCCAGCCGAACATAACAGAATTGGACTGGTCGTTGCGGGCTCGGATGCCCACCAACGCGACCAGGTCTGCAAAGCCTTGCGATCGATTACCGAGCTACGCCTCGAGATACACAATCAGGGAGGAACCGAGGGTGAGTCCGATAAGGCCCGATCTGATCGCATTCTCTTGCTTATCCTCGGTGACGACGAGCGGCTCTGGGATCAGGAGATCGCTCCATGGAAGGAAGGAAACCAGTCGTCTGTAGTTGCAATTCTTCCGACGCGCTCGGCGGAGGCGGCTCGCATCGCACTGCGCTCCGGCGCAGATGAAGTGATTTTTTTGCCGATCGACGGGAAAGAACTATTTCCCATACTCGTCAAGCTTAGCGAGCGTCAGGGTGCGCGAATCTCCAGACGCGGCTTTACTCTATCGTTTGTTGGTATCGGTGGAGGTGCAGGTTCGAGCAGCCTGGTGGTCGCTGTGGCTTTCGCGTTGCGCCGGCTTACGGGAAAACAGATCGCGCTGGTTGATTTAGGTTTACAGACCAGCGCGCTCGCGGCTCTCCTCGATCTCGAGCCCGAGCACTGCATAACGGAACTGGCCGATCCGACCAGCAAAATCGACTCGATGCGGCTGGAATCGGTACTCTGTACCCACGAGTCCGGTCTGCGTCTCCTGGCTGCTCCGAACAGGATAGAAGAAGGTGAACTGGTCTCGTCATCTTCTGTAGCCACGACGATCGGTGTTCTGAGAGAACTGTTCGATTGCGTCATAGTGGACTGCGGCCATCACGTCAGCGAAAGCTCGGTAGCAGCGTGGGAGCACTCCGACCGGCTCTTTTACGTACTGAATCAGTCAATTACGAGCATATGTCCTGCGCGACGATTCTGCGAGTTGTTCGACCGCCTACAATTGAAGTGGCCGCGACTGGAGTTACTGCTCAATCGCTACTCAGTATCGAGTCCGATTTCGATCGAAAAGATCGAAACCGCACTTCATCGACCAATATCGATGTGCATCGCCCGCGACGACAAGGCCTTCGGCAGTGCAGAACTCGCGGCCGCCGACCTGGCGACCGCAGCCGCAGGCTCGGATGCTACTACGGAAATCGACAAGTTGGCCTGTTCTTTACTAGGACAATCGCCCAATGGCGAAGTGGTACGCCACGGAGTCCTCAATCGCCTCATTTCGGCATTGCGCACGTAGCGGAAACCATTATGGGATTGTTGGATCGCCTCCAGCCGCAGAGTCAGCCTCAAGAGACGAACCGTTGCTCAAGGAGTCTCACTCCTGCGCGCCGATTCTCATTCGCGCAACATCGCCCCTCACACCGATCAGGTGCTGCTCTTCGAAAGTCTCAAGGCTCGTGTGCAGGACGGACTCCTTGAAAAAATGGACCTGTCGAAGCTCGACGAGATTGGCTACGGCAGCGTCCTTTCTGAGATCACTAAAGTCATCAATAAACTTATCGCCGCAGACGGCATTCTGATAACCGATAGCGATCGAAGTTCGTTGATCGAGGCAACTATCAACGACATTCTTGGCCTCGGTCCGCTGGAGCCTCTGCTGCAGGATAACGCGATATCAGACATCCTCGTCAATGGACCCGAGGAGGTATGGATCGAACGCAAAGGCATGCTCGAGCGAACCGAAATACAGTTCCGTGACGAGCCCCATCTTCTCAACATCATAAATCGAATCGTTTCTCGGGTCGGCCGAAGGATAGACGAGTCATCGCCGATGGTCGACGCAAGACTGCCTGACGGCTCACGAGTCAACGCGGTAATTCGGCCACTGGCTATCGATGGTCCAGGACTGTCGATTCGGCGCTTCGGCGGTCATCATTTCCAGATCGAGGATTTCATCAGAAACAAAACTCTGACCGCTGAGATGGCGGAGTTTCTGCGCGCCGCCGTGCTTACTCGTCTGAATATAATTGTCAGCGGGGGAACCGGCAGTGGCAAGACAACACTGCTCAATTGTCTCTCAACCTATTTACCTCCAAATCAGAGAATAGTGACGATTGAGGACGCGGCAGAATTAGCGCTGCAGCAGCCTCACGTCTTCAGACTGGAATCACGTCCCGCAAACGTCGAGGCGAAGGGTGAAGTCACTATTCGCGATTTGTTCCGTAACACCCTGCGAATGCGCCCCGATCGCGTGATCGTTGGTGAGGTTCGGGGTGCCGAAGTGCTAGACATGCTGCAGGCTATGTCGACCGGGCACGACGGTTCGATGGCAACGATTCATGCCAACAATCCCCGTGATTCCCTGGGTCGCCTCGAGATGATGGTGTTGCTGTCGGGGATCGCGCTGCCCGAAAAAGCTATGCGTCAGTATATTGCTGGCGCGATTAACATGATCGTGCAAATTGCTCGTCTCTCCGATGGAACGCGGAAAGTTATCAAAATCACCGAAATAACGGGGATGGAAGGTGACACCCTTCTCACGCAGGATATCTTCGAATTCGTGGCCACGGGTACCAGCCCGGTTGGCAAAGTGCTTGGGCGATTCCGGCCGACCGGGACGCGCTCTTTCTATCTCGATCGGATGAAAGCTGCGGGGGTTTCGCTGCCTCCGGATCTATTTCAGAGAGTCGCGGAGGTCTGAGGCATGGATATCGAGCTCATTGTATCTGTTCTTGTCTTTGTACTTTTGATGGCGACTGCGATCTTACTCTATCGAGGAAGCGCCAGGGCTAATTCCGAGAAGGATGAAAGCGTAAGTCGTCGGTTGGGATTAAATACCAGTACCCGTACTTTTGCGAAGGCCAGTATATCGATGGAGGACAATGACAGTCCCGGTTCGGGCAATCACAACTATCTCATTCCGCAGTCCTTGTATATCCTTGTCGATCAAGCCGGGATAGCTCTTTCGGCGACGGCCATCGTAGGGATTGCCAGTGCTCTGTTCGTGGCCGGGTCGGTTGTGAGTCTTGCATTTCTAAATGTCGGGTGGTTCGATCGCGGTAGGACTAGCTATAGGCTTGTCGCCTCTGATTTATCTTCGATTCAAGCGCCGTAACCGTTTGCGGCAATTCGGTGAGCAGTTGCCGTACCTGCTCGATCTGTTGAGATCCGCCTTGGGCGCTGGACACACTCTTTTGCGTGCTTTGCAGCTGGCTGCCGAGAATACGGCCGAGCCAATGGGGTCCGAATTGCGACGGACTGTCGAACAGGTGCAAGTGGGAATCTCGTTGCCACAGGCGCTGGAAGGTATTTATCGGCGCATCCCTGAAGAAGAACTGGGATTCATGGCGATTGCTGTCCGTATCCAAGCACAAGTCGGTAGTAGCCTGGCCGAGATTCTTAGCCACGTAGCGACTGGTATCCGGACGCGTCAGCGGCTCTCGCAGCAATTGCGGGTGTTGACCGCCCAATCTCGCGCGAGCGCGGTGATCGTTACTCTGTTGCCTTTTATAGTGCTCGCCGCGTTCGGACTGGTTCGTCCAGGATACGCCGCGCCCCTTTTTCGGGACCCTACCGGCGTACGACTGCTCGAGGTTGCGGTTGCACTGGACCTGATGGCATTTGTGGCGATGAGAAGAATCGGCCGGGTCGACTACTAAGCGGGAGGAAGACATGTTGTCGAATGAAGCTGCATTGGCGATGTTCGTCTTCGCGATCGTAGCGATTGGCGCGATGAGTCTTTCCGTCGGTCTGATGGGCGCCAGACAGCCATCTACTAACTTGCGGATCTCCGGCCGGCATCGACCGGTTCGAAGCTCGCAGTGGATTTATCAAACGTGGCGGACCTTCGCGGATAGGTTCGAGCGCAACATTCAGGGAGAGCGGCCCGCGGTACGTCAGCTACAGGATATACTCACCAACGCTGGATTCGACCGCAACCGCGGGTTCGTGGTCTTTCGCACTACCCAGGTTTCGGGAACTCTCCTTGGGGCGATCGGTGGGATCATACTTTCCAGCTCTATCAATTGCGGCGAAGTACTCGGTTTGGTTCTCGGAGGATCGGCTGGCTATATGCTGCCATACGCTGTCCTCAAACGCTTAAAGCATCGGCGTCAATTGGAGCTCACGCGAGAACTACCGGCTGTTCTGGATCTCCTGGTGGTCAGCCTGGAAGCCGGCCTTAGTATAGCGGACGGGATTAAGACTGTGGGTCAGTATGTCGAGCGTCAGGGACACATACTCGGTACAGAGCTGTCCATCGCGGCATCTGAGATGATTGCTGGTCTCCGGCTCGAAGATTCGCTGCGGAATCTTGGCGATCGTACCGGTGTCGACGATATCAAGTCGGTTTCGTCACTGCTGATTCAGAGCGAGAAAATTGGTGGAAGCCTGGGGCCGGCGCTGAGGGCGAGTGCCGATCAGCTCGTTACGAAACGCCGTCTGCGAGCTGAAGAAACTGCGCAAAAAAGTGCCGTGAAAATGCTGATACCGCTGGTCCTGTTCACGCTACCGGCGATGATAATTGTCATTCTTGGGCCCGCAATCCTCCAGATCCTTCGGACACTCACCAACTGACTCCAGAACACCAGGCTGTATCGATTTCGCCTACCGGTCCTTGAGTCTGTCCATTTCTGAGGCGAGCTGAAACATCTGTACCTACTTGTCTTGCCTCTGTTTCGTGGAATCGATTTTGGCGATGTTGCTCTTATTATGCATTCACTTACCATATCCGCCTCGTCAACGACTGGGCATTTCTCTTGCGTCTATTACTCGTGCGGGTGAACAAAAATCACCGCGGGAGGGTATCAATGAGGTTTGCTCTTCGGAAGTACATTGCAGTTCAGAGTCGATGGCTGGTCAGAGGACAAACGATGACAGAGTATGCATTGATTCTGGCCGCCGTAGCGATCGTAGTATTTGTGACCTACCAAATCATGGGACAGAACATCGGGTCGCTGGTTAATCGAGTGAATACGGCTCTCACTGCAACGTAAACCGTCGTTTATGAACAGCTGACCCTGCGAATAGTTGGTGTCCTGCGATCGATGTCGATCGCAGGATTCTTATGTTTATGAGTACACGGATCGTTCGTTCCAGGTCGCCGTGCTATCGGCGTCGTATAGGGCTTCGCGATGCAGGGTATGTCTGAGCTCTCAACTTGGGCGGAAATCAATCCTTTGCTCGACTCGATGTGGAAGTGTCAACGCGAATGGTTCTTCTGCTCGTATACACCGCTGAACAAATGAAAACGCCGTCCCATCCGGTCAACGATGTGTCATGACACCGACGCCCCAATCTCACGCTGAACTATCTCCTCTCTATCCACTCGACGCGGAAACCATTAGCGACCTTCGTACCGAAGGTGATGGTCTGTTCGCGGATCTTGTCGACTTATTTCTCGCGGACGCCCCCGTCGCCATCCAGGAGATTAGTGACGCCTTTGCCGGAAAAGACCTTAAAACCGTGGGTCTCCTGGCGCACCGTCTCAAAGGCAGCGCACTTACCTTCGGGGCTCGAAAGTTGGGCGAACTATGCCAAGGGCTCGAACTCGCGGGAAAAGCTGGCGAGGTCGCCAAGTCGCAGGCCCTGTTCAATCAACTAGCGCCCGAATGCTCCCGTGTATCCGACGCACTCAGGGCCGAACGAGAAAACTGCTGACGTATTACCATTTGTGCTCTTCCCGATTCTATCTTCTCCGGACGCTTGAGCGATGCCGCCTCACGCGCTATCCCAAAGGGTAGATATGAGGCATCGATCTTCGCATTGGTGCCGCTTGCTATGGCGGTGTGATAGCTAACGCGCCCCGGAGGATAAAATGGTCCAGGTAACGGAATTGGGGTACATGGGAGTCGGTGTCAAAGACCTCGACGAGTGGAAAGCTTTCGCCGGCGACATCATCGGCATGGAACTAGCCGACGAGGGCGAACGCGATCGCTGTTATTGCCGCATGGACTATTGGCATCATCGCCTGGTGCTGCATGCGAACGGCAGCGACGACCTCGAGTACTTGGGCTTCAGGGTAGCCGGTCCGGACGAATTTGCCGAAATGCAGCGGCAGTTATCCGAAGCTGGTCTGAAATTCCGCGTCGGTTCCGCCGACGAAGCTTCCGAACGTCGTGTCCTCGAAGTGATGAAACTCAACGACCCCGGCGGAAATCCAATCGAGGTATTTCATGGGCCGGAGGTCGAATTCGTCAAACCGTTTCACCCCGGCCGGCGGATGCACGGACGGTTCAAGACCGGCACCGGTGGCATCGGCCATTGTATCGTTCGCCAGGATGATGCCGATGCCGCTCGCCGCTTCTACATGGCCCTCGGGATGCGCGGAGGAGTCGAATACAAGATTCATATCGGCGATCGCGTGATCGCGCCGGTTTTCATGCATTGCAACGACCGCGACCACACGGTTGCGTTCGGAGTTGGTCCACAGAAGCGGCGACTCAACCATCTGATGGTCGAGGTCGAAAATTTCGACGACGTCGGTTTCACCTACGATCTGGTGCGCAAGAACAAGGTGCCGGTGACTATTACACCGGGCAAACATTCGAACGACCATATGTATTCGTTCTATATGCGCAATCCCTCCGGTTGGGTAGTCGAATACGGGTGGGGCGGGCGCCCGGCGACCCACCAGTCCGAATACTACGTACAGGATATCTACGGTCATCATCCGGAATCCGGAGGATTCAACGTCGACTGAATCGCTGTCGCTAGGCGAAAGTCGTAGCTACTCTTGGATTTTTCTTGACGCAAAAAGAAACAGCCGCTGCCCGATGGGCGGCGGCTGGTCTTCCTATCTGCGGTCCAATCCTCAGATCGTGAAGCGGAATGAATCCCCCTTCTTTACGATCTTTCCTGCCGTAGGTGACGCGAAGTGCGTTCCCAGCACCAGCGTTCCCGTATCCGCATAACGCTCGCAGAAGGCGCGCCGTGTCTTCTTCGCCAGCGGCAGGTCGACGTCAAAATTGTCGTCCCATTCAGGAAAGCGGCACTGAATCGGATGATGCATCAGGTCGCCGGTAATAACCGCGTCCTGACCCTTTGACGATAGGCGGATCGCAAAATGACCCGGCGTGTGACCGGGAGTCGACTCGAGCCATACCTCGTCGGTGATTTTATGCTTCTCGTCGATCAACTCGACACGGCCTTCGGCCATCACCGGCCGCACCGAATCATCAACCGGGGCCTTCAGGAAATCATCTTCCGCGCGCGAAAAGAAATCCCACTCGGTTCCACCGACCAAATACTTCGCATTGGGAAAAGTCGCTACCCATTTGCCGTTCTGCCACATCGTATTCCAGCCGACGTGATCCAGATGAAGATGAGTACAAATAACGTTGTCTATCGACTCACGCGGATAGCCGAGCTTTTGCAGGTCCTGGAGAAAAGGTAACTGCAGTTTGTTCCACTCCGGATTGGACCGCGCCTTGTCGTTGCCGATGCAGGTGTCGACCACGATGCGCTTTCCCTTCGACTCGATCACCAATGCGTGGATGCTCAACTTGAGCTTCCCCGTTTCGTCCGAGAAGTTGGGGTATAACCAGTCAGCCTCTCGTTTAACGTTGTCCCCGCTCGCATCCGGCAATAGCGTCCCGCCGTCCCAGACCGCTTCCATTTCGACCACTCGGCTAACCTTGATGTCGCCAATTTTCCATTGATTCATCCGCTCAGGCTCCTTTGCGCGAAGGCTTGTCGGCGCGTCTCAATCGCACCGATCTACCAGGATGGCCGATGCTACCGCAGGTTGCCCGACACTACCAGTTTCGACGTGTCGCCCGCCCGAACCTTGATCCTTACCTGGTGATCGCGACGGCTGGTCAAACCCCTTATCGATCCGCTAGCGTTAGGCAAGTTGTTCGCGGATTCTGCGATCGGATTCACTAATACGCTCTAGCGCTGGCGGATACGCCAACCAGGGAGGCTTATATGCACGTAGGTTACGGCTCCGTTTTTCAAAATCCGAATAATCAACTCTCCGACCGCGAGGTGTGGCGTCAGGAGGTCCGTTTGGCCGAGATGGCTGAGCCGCTCGGCTTCGAATCTATCTGGTCGATCGAACATCACTTCGACGATTACACCATGTGTCCCGATCCGGTGCAGTTCCTCACCTACATGGCGGCCCGCACCAAGCGCGCGTTACTCGGCTCGATGGTTGTAGTCCTGCCATGGCACGATCCCATCCGCGTCGCGGAACAGGTCTCGATGCTCGATCATGTTTCGGATGGCCGTTTCATTTTCGGCATCGGACGAGGCCTCGCTCCGATCGAGTATGACGGCTTCCGCATCGATCAGAACGAGGGGCGCAGTCTCTTCGTCGAATACGCCGAATTGATTATGAACTCCCTCGAAAAGGGCTACATGGAAGGCGGGCGCTTCACCAAGCAGCCGCGCCGCGAAATTCGCCCCTTTCCCTTTAAGTCCTTCAAGGGACGAACCTATGCCGCCGCTGTGTCGCCCGACTCGATGCCGATCATGGCAAAACTCGGCGTCGGCCTCCTCGTAATCCCGCAAAAGCCCTGGGAAGCGGTAAAAGAGGATTTCGAGGTCTACCATCGCGCCTGGCGCGAGGTTAACGGAACCGTTCCGCCGCCGAAGCCGCTCAGTGGCGGATTCGTCTTCGTCGACGAGAACAAGGATCGCGCGGAAGAACAGGCGATGAAATGGCTGTCAGGGAACTACAAGACGGTCATCAAGCATTACGAGATGACCTCGCAGAAGTTCGGTAGCCACAAGAGCTACGAGTTCTATGGCCAAATCGGCAAGTTCATCTCCAAGCATGGCATCGACGGCGCCGCGGCCGGATTTGCCAACTTGATGCCGTGGGGAACGCCCGACGAGGTCCTCGAGAAGCTTTCGATGATTCACAAGACCATCGACGCGAAGGGCTTCATGTTGAACTTTAGCTATGCCGGAATGCCCTACGATGAAGCCGAGCGAAATCTAAAGTGTTTCGCGAAGCACGTCCTGCCCGAGGTCAAAAAGTGGCAGGCGGATCCTCTGCCCGAACCGGCTGACCTGTCCCTGCCGGCCGCCTGACGATTCGTCAACTTTCGTTCACCCGGGGCGTTCCATCCGGAACGCCCCGGGTTTTCGCTTCGCCTTTGATTTTCGTCGCTTCGCCTTTGAGTATGTCACTCCCAGGCGATCGATCAGTGGCGCGGCCAGACATTGACCGAAACTGTCCTGGCGCCGCGCCTTCCCGCCTCAGCCTTTTACAAGTTTGATTTTCAAGGCTTGAGTGGGGCGGCGTCGCCGGGATCGTCGTAATGGTAATGGCTCAGGATTGAGCGCGCGTCGCCGGTCTGTAGCCAGGCTACAAATTGTTCCGCGAGCTTCGGTTGCGGCGCGTCCTTCAAAACAGCCGCATAGAATACGAGCGGCTGCGGATGCTGCAGCTTGCCTTTCATCTCTACGCCCACTTTCTTGTACTCAGACGCCATTTCAGCATCTCCAAGATTGATTTCCTTGGGTAGTTCGATAAATGGCAGCCCTAGCGCGGCTGGTTGGGTCTTGTAGGCAGAACTCGCGTCGAGTTGACCTGATTGCAGGCGCGCCATGACTTCAGGCTCGTTGAATATCTGCTGCGCGTTAATGTCGGGTCCCAGAATCTTCTTTGCTAGCTCCGGTTGGTGATAGTAGCTGGCCGCCAGCTTCATCGTGAAGATGATGTTGATTCCCTGCGGGTCGGTGTTTGGATCGGTTCGTCCGAAGCGGAATCCGGAGGTCTCGAGGATCTTCCACCAGGGTTTCGCATCCGCTTGACCAGCTTTTGCCAAATCAGCCGCAAACTGGCTCTTCGGACTATAAGCGATGACCATTTCCGTTCGTGCGATGGGCACTGCGCCCTCCGCCTTGCCCGCTTTCAGCACCGAGAGCATAGGGCTCGGGGTGACCGACACAAACACATCGGGTCGGATACTGCCCGCGATGATGAGATTGGCCAGTCCGGTGGAACCCTGCGCGCGCCCTTGAAAGTCCGCATCGAGCAGCTTTGCGACTGCCGGTTTGATTCCACCATCCATCATTGAACCCATCGACCCCGCATACGCCACTTGCAGCGGGGTAAGGGAATCCGCCGCAGCGGGACCGGCACAGGCCAGGACCGAGAAAAGTACCAGCCAGATCCTCAGGCTGAACCGAACGGACGCTTTGGTCGGCATATGCGAAAATTTATGGTATCTACGCACTCGTTGTCTCCCCGCGACGCGGTCTAAAGCCAAACTTATCGATTTACTAGCGCCAGGCGCATTCATGTTCGTTGAATCGCTTCGAGCGGCGCCAGGCACGCGATCACTTTGCCTTCGGCCGTATCAGTTGTCGACCCTCTGCACTCCCGCCTCGCATGTCTTTCGTGGTCGAACGTAGGGTAAAGGGTCATTTTCAAAAGCGGCACAGGTATGCCATGATACGAGCGAATTGGCAAGCAATGTAGCGCTTAATCCAGCATCCTCAGGTCGCGTGGCGTACCAATCGAGCGACCGCTTCATAACCGCAGAACTCAACCTAGGAACGTGTGGCAATGTCTGATTCCATCAACGGTAATGGCAACGGCTCCAATGGCTCAGCTCCCAAGTTCCGCGTTATCGGGACACGGCCTATCCGTCACGACGGCGCCGACAAGGTGACGGGCCGCGCCAAGTATGGCGCAGACTACACCTTCCCCGGGATGCTCCACGGCAAGGTCCTGCGAAGTCCGCATGCGCACGCGCGGATCAAGTCCATCAACGTCGAAAAAGCCCTGCAAATGCCTGGAGTATTCGCGGTGGTGACCGGCGCGGATCTCCCTGACGTTGCGAGTAAGACGGAACAGGTAGGCGAGGGCGCGGTGAATCCCCGCTACGTCTCGATGAATATCCTGGCGCGCGACAAGGCCCTCTATGACGGCCATGCGGTCGCGGCCGTCGCCGCGCTGGATCGGCACATCGCCGAAGAGGCGCTGCGTCTTATCGATGTGGACTATGAAGTTCTGCCGCCGGTGATGACGGTTGACGCCGCAATGAAACCCGGTGCGGCGATTTTGCTGGAAGATCTACGCAACAAAGAAGAGGGTCCCGACAAGCAGACCAACGTCGCCAATCATCTTCAGTTCAATCGCGGCGACCTTAGCGAAGGCTTCAAAGCTGCCGACTATGTCGTCGAACGCGAGTTCGATACCGCGATGGTTCATCAAGGCTATGTCGAACCGCACAACGCGACCGGTATTTACAGTTCCGATGGTCACGCGACGGTTTATTGCTCGAGTCAGGGACCTTTCGCGATTCGTTCGCTCACCGCCCAGGTCCTGGGGATGGCGGAAGGCAATATCAAGATCGTTCCCGCCGAGATTGGCGGCGGCTTTGGCGGTAAGCTGACGGGCTACCTCGAACCGCTATCGATTCTTTTATCCAAGAAGAGCGGCCGACCGGTGAAGATGGTCATGACGCGCGGCGAAGTGCTGCGCGCTACCGGACCTACCTCCGGCTCGAAAATCCGCTGCAAGATGGGTGCGACCAAGGATGGAAAGATCGTCGCCGCCGAGGTTTGGATGGCCTACGAGGCCGGCGCCTTTCCTGGCTCGCCGGTCGGCGCGGGTGCGATGACGATCGTGGCCGCCTACAACATTCCGCACTTTAAGATCGATGCCTACGATGTCGTCGTCAACCGTCCCAAGACCGCTGCATATCGCGCGCCGGGGGCCAGCAACGCCGCCTTTGCATCGGAGACCCTAGTGGACGAGTTGGCGGAACGTTGCGGGATTGACCCGATCGAATTTCGAATCATGAACGGCGTCAAGGAAGGTGACGGGCAGACCGCCGGTCCGCCATTCAAACGAATCGGCTTCATCGAGACCTGTGAGGCGATCAAAAACAGCCCGCACTACCAATCGAAACTCGAAGGCGCCAATCGTGGCCGCGGGGTTGCCGGAGGATTCTGGTTCAACGCCGGTCTTCAATCTTCGGCAACGGTCAACCTTCATAATGATGGCACCGCGAGCGTTGTGACCGGTTCTGTTGATATCGGCGGTTCTCGCGCGTCTATGGCGATTATTACGGCCGAGGTCTTGGGGCTCGATGTCAACGATGTCCGGCCCCTCGTGGCTGATACCGACTCGATCGGTCATACGGACGTAACTGGCGGCAGTAGGACCACCCTGGCGACCGGGCTCGCGGTCTACGAAGCTGCCCAGGACGCCATACGTCAGCTAAAGGAGCGGGCGGCCAAGCTTTGGGAGAAGAAGCCCGACGAGGTCACCTTCGAGAATGGTGCTTTCAACGCACAGGGCGAAGGCATCAAGCCGATGACCGTGAAGCAACTGGCGCCGCGCCTGGCCCGCACTGGAGGTCCGGTCGTGGGCAGGGCGACAGTCAATGCCCGCGGCGTAGGTCCCGCTTTCGCCCTCTGTCTGGTCGATATTGAAGTCGACCCGGATACCGGCAAGACGCAGGTCCTGCGCTGCACGATCGCGCAAGACGCCGGCCGCGCGATTCATCCGAGTTATGTCGAAGGCCAGATGCAGGGCGGTACCGCGCAGGGACTGGGGTGGGCGTTGAACGAGGAATACGTCTACGACGGCAAAGGCAATCTGCGGAACTTTGGCTTGCTCGACTATCGGATGCCGACCTGTCTCGATCTGCCGATGATTGAAACCTCGATCGTCGAAGTGGCCAATCCGCTTCATCCGCTCGGTGTACGAGGCGTCGGTGAAGTTTCGATTGTGCCCCCGCCGGCAGCCGCGGCTAATGCAATCTATCGAGCGACCGGCGTGCGCATGACCGAGTTGCCGATGTCTCCGCCGCGATTGCTCAAGGCGATGCTCGCGCAGCAGGAGCCGGTCGCGCAGGCCGCGGCCGACTGACGAGGCGAGAGACAGCAGAACGGGCGCAGACTATTGCGCCTGTTTGACCTCGAGAGAGGTCACTTCTCGGACCCAGCGGGCGTGACGTTTTTCATCCGGCACGATCACTCGAAAGGGACCATCCGGGGCGGCCATCTCGTGGCCGTCGCGACGGTCCGCGAGCACGATCACGCGGTCGGTAAAGGCCGGATCGAACTCGGGCAGCGCAAAGACCGCCCGATAACCGTCGGCCGCACTAACCAGGACATAGAGCGCGAGTTGAGGCCCGCGAAGTTGCTTTCCGAGCGGAGCGCCGGCGCGATGAAGGAGATCCGCGACAGAAACCCCCTCATATGTCACGCGGTTGCCATGCTCATCGGTCACCGTGAGACGCCTCCGTGGCAGGGCCGCTAAATCAGCGTCGTGAAGGGCCAGCGGCCGACTGACTTTACCGATAATTTGCAGGACCGCATCGTGGGACGGAGATGCTTCCTGCGCCGCCGATGGCAGATTGAACGCGGTCGAGACCGCGCAAAAGACCGCGAATAATCCCGCGGCGAAGAGTCGTGCTCGAGGTCGCCTCGTAGGTGAGATCATCAATCTTTCTGGATCATGACCTCAGTCGCCTTGATAACGGCGATAACCTGGTCACCTTTCTTGAGGTTCAATTCTTCCGCACTGCGCTTGGTGATAACCGACTCGACCAGGCTATCGCCAACCTTTAGCGTGACGAGTGCGGTAACGGTGCCGAGCAGAATGTCGGTTATCTGGCCCTTTAGATGATTGCGCGCACTAAGTGGCATGAAGTTGCTCCTTTGTCAGGGAAGAAAGCATAGTCCCTCGGATCTCGATTTTATCCGCGGGCGCGGCGGATCCAAAACCAATTTTAATGAACGAAATTCGACGGATTTTTTGCGGAATCAGAATCGCTATCGGGACAGGCCATCAAAATGACGGCCATCCAGCGCACGGGTTCCGAGGCGGTTAACCGAGACTCATGCTTGTGGCGAAGACCGCCGACTCGCCAGATTTATCGAAAGGCCGATCATAAAAGTCTCGAACGCAGGGGTGAGAGATGCCGGAGATGCCCGATGCGCTATAACGGATGAGCACCGAGGCGTGCGACCCAATGACCCTTGAGCGCTTTGAGGACGTCACCGATCCGAAGATCCGAAATGTCTTCGCCGGCCTTCTCGACCACTTCGTAGTCGAACGCCTCCGCGCCATGCGAGTTCCACTCGCTTTGAAGGGATCGATTCATGTGATTGCCGCCGGTCAGAATGAACCAGAGCGCATTCTTCGCGCCGTGCAAATTCAACGAAGAGCCAACCCAAACCTGGTCACTGGGAATGCATCGTACCGAGAACACTCCGCGTTCGACTTTTCGCAACTTGTAGTCGCGAATCGCAGCTTTTCGTTCCGCACCGGACTTCATCTTGAGTCTCTCTGAGAGTTATTGATCTTAGAAGTCTGAACTACTGACGCGAGAAACTCAAATACACTCGATGACGAAACCATCCTCGGGTGGTTGTGAGCCATCAGGCCGGAACGTTCTGCGATGATCGAGGATGCTCAACTTCACACTTAGTTAATGCTTGCCGATACGTTCAATGGCGACTGGCAAATGAGTAATCGTGAAGCAGCAGATGAGCATGGGGACGAACTATTCCGACTTCGATGCAACCATGGTCGGCAATCCAGTATTAGAACCGTTAATCGATAGCTGTCACGACGGCACTCACCCGCATTGGACGGAGCGGTGAAGCGTGGGCGGTGCGTTACCTGACCCCGGCCATGAATGAAGAGCGGCGACATCTGTGAAAAAAATTCCCGGCGGTCCGGCTTCATCCATGGATTGATCGGGTGCGACCGATGGCCTTACGATCGATGGCCAGCAGGGAATCGCAGAGTGCGACCGGCATTGCCTTTTGCGACTCTCCGTTGCCTAGCAGACGTTCGAACGGCATCATGATTGCACATCATGATTGCAATCGATCAGCGATTCGGATGAGGCCTTGAACAATTCCGGCCAGCTGGGCGGGCGACCGATTCGGATTTCCAGTCTTGATGACTGAGATTCGCGATCCCTTTACCATATAGACTTAATCGAAAGGGCAAACCGACATCATGAAAGAGGACGCGACCAGGAAATCCGGATTGCCCCATATCGTTATCGAAAACGTCAGCCCAAGTGTCGATTGCGGACGTTATCCGGTCAAACGCGTCGCTGACGGCGCTTGTGTCGTCGAGGCTGATATCTTTCGCGACGGTCCCGCCGCGATTTCAGCGATTATCAAGTGGCAGCCGGCCGGTGATTCAAAGTTTGCAACTACGCAAATGGCCTACGTAGATAACGATAGATGGCGTGGTGAATTTCCCCTTCCCAAAGTTGGCCGTTACTCGTTCGCGATAGAAGCGTGGACACGCGCCTTCGTTTCGTGGCGCGATTACTTCACCAAAAAAGCGGCGAGCGGTATGGATGTCGCTGCCAATCTCGCCGAGGGATTGGCGATGATTGAGCGGGTGTGTAATCGCGCGAAGGGGAGCGACCGTGATCTGATCGGAACTACCTGACGCGACTTCGCGGACTCAACGATCCGACGCGGGCGGTACCGATTGTGACCGAGACTGAGCTTGCGGCCGCGGTGGAGCGCAATGAGGAAAGAGTCGACCTAGTCACTTACGAAGAGACATCGACAGTTATTGCGGAACGGCGACGAGCGCAATTCGGCGCATGGTACGAAATGTTCCCGCGGTCGTACGGAATCGGACCGGGCGAACATGGAACATTGCGCCAGGCCGAGTCGCGTCTTCCCGAGATTCGTGCGATGGGTTTTGACGTTGTGTATCTACCACCGGTTCATCCGATTGGACTGACTCATCGCAAAGGGCCCAATAACTCCCTGGTGGCGCCTGCCGGTAGTCCAGGCAGTCCATGGGCTATAGGCAATAGTGCCGGTGGGCATATGGCAATCGAGCCGGCGCTGGGCACGCTGGCCGATTTCGATCACTTCGTAGCGACTGCCGCCGATCTTGGTCTCGAGATTGCGCTAGATTTCGCCATTCAGTGTTCGCCGGATCATCCCTGGGTGACAGAACATCCCGAATGGTTTGAGCATCGACCGGATGGAAGTATCAAGAGTGCGGAAAATCCGCCCAAACAATACCAGGATATATATCCGATTAATTTTGATTCACCCGACCAAGCGGGGCTGCTGGCCGAACTGCGCCGGACGATAATTTTTTGGATCGGCCACGGGGTGCGAATCTTTCGCGTCGATAACCCTCACACCAAACCGGTCGCTTTCTGGAAATGGCTGATATCCTCGGTGCAAGAGAAGTATACTGACACAATCTTTCTGGCCGAAGCCTTCACACGGCCAAAGATGATGAAGGTTCTAGCTAAAGCCGGTTTCACCCAATCATATACTTATTTTACCTGGCGTAATACCAAGCAGGAACTGACCGAATACATGACCGAACTGAGTCAATCCGAAGAGGCGAACTACTTCAGGCCGAATTTCTTCGTCAACAGCCCCCGATATCCTGCCGCCTATACTGCAACAGGGCGGCCGTCCCGCATTCAAGAGCCGTCTTATCCTTGCCGCCACGCTGTCTCCCTCATATGGCATGTATAGCGGCTACGAGCTCTGTGAGAACGACGCGATCCCGGGAACCGAGGAATATGCGAACTCCGAGAAATACGAGATCAAGGTACGTAATTGGGCAAATCCGAACAGCCTGCGCGACTATATCGCTCGCATCAATACAATCCGTCGCGAGAATCGCGCCCTGCAAGAATTGACGAACTTGCGATTGCTCGCGACTGACAACGACCAGATTATATTCTATGCGAAGACTACCGTGGACCGCAGCAATACTATACTGGTCGCGGTTAATCTCGATCCATACAATGCGCAAGTGTGCACGGCATTTGTTCCGAATGATGTAGTCGGACGCTCAACCGGGGAGCGCTACCAGGTGACCGATCTCTTGACCGGAGCGTCTTACAGTTGGAGCGCGAGTAACTATGTACGGTTGGATCCGCAAGTGGAGCCCGCGCACATTCTGCGGGTTGAAGCTCGCTCATGAAACGCGATCATAACAAGAACCAGACGCACGGCCTCGCCACAGACCCGTTGTGGTACAAGGACGCGATCATTTACGAAGTGCGGGTGCGCTCTTTCTATGACACCGGCGGCGACGGTATCGGTGACTTTCAAGGCCTCACGCAGAAGCTGGACTATCTGCAGCATTTGGGAGTTACGGCGCTGTGGCTATTGCCTTTTTACCCTTCGCCTCTGCGGGATGATGGCTACGATATCGCGGATTACATGGATGTCCATCCCGACTGCGGTTCACTCCATGAGTTCCGGACGTTTCTCAAGGAAGCGCACCATCGGGGCCTTTACGTAATTACCGAGTTGGTACTCAACCACACCTCCGATCAGCATCCGTGGTTTCAACGCGCACGTCGAGCAGCGGCGGGGAGTCGCGAGCGGGATTTTTACGTATGGAGTGACAATAGCGACAAGTACAGTGAAGCGCGGATCATTTTCCAGGATTTTGAGTTGTCGAACTGGACCTGGGATCCGACAGCGAAAGCCTACTACTGGCATCGGTTCTATAGTCACCAGCCCGACCTCAACTACGACAGCCCGCACGTGCGCAAAGCCATGATCGAGGTGGTGGACTTCTGGCTGGGCATGGGTATCGATGGCCTGCGCCTCGACGCCGTCCCCTACCTATTCGAGCGCGAAGGCACAAGTTGTGAGAATCTGCCCGAGACTCACGCTTTTCTCACTGAGTTGCGAGAATATGTCGATCGCAACTTTCCGAATCGGATGCTGCTGGCGGAAGCGAACCAATGGCCGGAAGATGCAGTATCGTATTTAGCTGAAGGCGCGGAATGCCACATGGCATTTCATTTTCCTCTGATGCCGCGCTTGTTTATGGCGGTGCGAATGGAGGACCGCTTTCCGATTACCGATATTTGGGCGCAGACTCCCGCGATCGGCTACAAGAGCCAGTGGGCGCTCTTTCTGCGTAATCATGATGAACTCACGCTCGAGATGGTCACAGACGAGGAGCGTGACTATATGTATCGGGCTTACGCGCAAGAGGGACGGATGCGCGTGAATCTGGGTATACGACGGCGTCTCGCGCCGCTGCTGGGAAACCATCGTCGGAGGATCGAACTCAACGTCGGTCTGCTGTTTTCGCTGCCCGGCACTCCGGTCATTTATTATGGCGACGAGATCGGCATGGGCGACAACGTATTCCTCGGGGATCGTGACGGCGTCCGCACTCCGATGCAGTGGTCGGGAGATCGCAATGCCGGCTTCTCCAGCGCCAACCCGCAACGGCTGATTTTGCCGGTGATTATTGACTACGAGTATCACTACCAAACCGTCAACGTGGATGCGCAAGAGGCTAATCCACACTCGCTACTCTGGTGGATGCGACGGGTGATAGTGATGCGCAAGCAGTTCAAGGCGTTTGGCCGTGGCGCGATCGAATTTTTGTCCCCCGAGAATCCTCGTGTGCTTGCCTTCATTCGCAGTTTCGAGGATGAACGCATCCTGGTGGTCGCCAATCTTTCTCGTTTCGTTCAGTACGTTGAGCTGAATCTTGCCGAGTTCAAGGGCATGATCCCGATGGAGATGTTCGGACGAAATCCCTTTCCATCGATCGGGGATTTACCCTACTTGCTCACCCTCGGACCACACTCGTTTTTGTGGTTTTCGATCGAGGCGCCACAAGTTCGCAGCAATTCCGGACTACCTGCCTATCAAGCGCCGAGTTTGGAGATACGTGGCTCGCTCGCGACTTATTTGGCGGATGATTCGCGTGAACGGCTCGAGGCGATTCTTGCCGGTTATTTGCCGCACTGTCGGTGGTTTCGCAGCAAAGCGCGATCAATTCGTGGAATACGGATTGCGGATGTAATCACGTTGCCTAATCGGGAGGACGACGGCGTAATCGTTCTTCTACACGTGGATTTCCACGATGGCGAGGCGGAAGTATATGTATTGCCGCTCGGGCTGCAACTAGGTGAGCAAGCCAAGGGATTCGCGGAACGCGGGCACGAGACGGTAATCGCCAATGTCAATCGTGAGAGCAATCGCGAAGCCGGCGTCCTGATCGATGCATCCAGTGAACCGAAGTTCCTCGAAGCACTGCTGGAGTGTATGGAACGCCGTCGGCGTTTTCGCAGTCACGTGGGTGAGGTTCAAACGGCGCCGACCTCTCATTTCCGCGAGTTGCGAGGCGATCGCGATGATCCACACGAACCGCGAGTATTGCGCGCCGAACAGAGTAATACCTCAATTGTCTTTGGCGACCGTCTGATTCTCAAACTATTTCGTCGACTCGACCCTGGAGTGAATCCGGACCTCGAGGTTGGCCGCTTTCTCAGCGAACAAAATCGCCCGGGTCATTCTCCACCGGTTGCCGGATCGATCGAGTACTTAACGCCGAAGGCGGAGCCGCGCACGCTCGGTATCCTCCAGAGTTTCGTGCCGAATCAGGGCGACGCCTGGCAGTTCAGCTTGTACGAATTGGATCACTACCTCGAACGCGCAGGAGCACAGACCTCCGCGGCGCCGCCGATGCCGACCGGCGATCTGGTCGACTGGATCGCTCTCGATTCTCCTGATGCCGCAGTGGTGGAGGTGATGGGCACTTACCTGGAATCAGCGCGGACGATGGGACGTCGCGTCGCCGAACTTCATCAGGCGCTTTCGTCGGACACTCACGATCAAGCTTTTGCACCTCAGCCATTCACGGCGCTGTATCAGCGATCAACTTATCAATCGATGCGAAACCTGCTGGGCACGGTTTTGCGGCAACTCGCCGGTCATGTTGCCGCGCTGCCTGAAGGGCCGCGCAAACTCGCGCAAAGGGTGCCCTCATACGAACCACAGATCATCGCGGTGTTCGAGGCTTTTTTGAAACGGCGCATAACCTCAGTTCGTATCCGGACGCATGGCGATCTGCATCTCGGACAATTACTCAACACCGGCAAGGATTTCGTGATAATCGACTTTGAAGGCGAGCCGGCGCTCTCCCTCGCCGAACGTCGACGGAAGCGTTCGGCATTGCGGGACGTCGCCGGGATGCTTCGTTCGTTTTCCTATGCCACTTTCGCCGCGGTGAATTCGCAGATGGAACACGGTCCGCTTGGCGCCGTCGATTCCGCTCCGATTACCGCATGGGCGCGGCTCTGGCAGAACTGGGCCTCGTGGGCGTTCCTGAAGGAATATCTCAGCGTCGCAGGTGGTGCCTCATTTGTGCCCAAGAACAACAACGAATTGCGAACGTTGCTCAACGCTTTGCAGATGGAGAAAGCGGTATACGAACTGGGATACGAGCTTAATAATCGACCGGACTGGATACGTGTACCGCTCAACGGTATCGAACAACTACTGGGGATCGAAGGGTCGCAGGATTGACTAGTCGATAGCCGGCTGACGACCGACTGAATTCGCGCGCTATCACTGCGGGGACGTGGGATGCGCTCGACTTGCGGGCGTTCGTCAGCCCTTTGATACGCTCATTAGTTGCGATAGTCTGGTTCAATGTCCCATACGATCGGCGGCAGCTGATTGGGCATCTTCCATCACATCAGTTCAATCGGCCCATGCGATACCTTGGGACATTAATTACATCATTTAGCAGCGCGCGGGATGTTCCACGCTTGATTTTCGCGCTGCCGGAGGAAAGCCAGTGATCCGCCGTCTTTACTTGATCCTTCTCAGCTTCGTGTTTGTTGCCGGATTTTCCATGTCGAGTGTTCGACTCGTTTGGGCGCAAAGTGGGACGAATGACACTGCTCCAAGCGGGAGCGATGCCCCCCAATCCTTGCAAGGCACTGCCGATACGCCTCAGGATTCGGACGCATCGCAAGATAACGGAGACGGTTCCCAGGGGGACGATTCGTCGCAGGCCTCCGACGACAAGCTCGAAAAGGCGGCGAGCGATGCCCAAAATGCTGCGGACAAAGCTGCAGAAACTCGCGACAATATGTCCGACGACGCCTCCGATGACGAGAAGCAGGCAGCCGAGGATGCTGCCGACAAGGCGCAGGATGCTGCCGACACCGCCGCCGCGGCTGCTGCCGACGCGGGCGATAACAGCGACGCCAATGGTGACAATGGGGATCAGCAGTCAGATGATTCGGCTTCTTCCCGCGATAACGCGGCGAGCCAGTAGACAATTATGCTGACGCCTCTCTATTCGCCCCAAAAATAGTCGCAGACGCAGCCGTCGACGTTGCACTCACCTCGGTCTACCGAAGATTTCGAGGGAGCAGGACCCGGTCTCTGAATATTGCGAAGCGGCTCGTGCTCGGATTCGCGATGCCCGCAGGTTCGACACGTCTGCTCAGTTGGGATCGGCAAGCGCGCCTCAGTCTTCATCAACTCGTTTCGTAGATACCTAGTCACCCGCGGCTAGCTCGCAGTCGACAGACCTGATCTGTGCGGGCGACGAGGCTTGGAGCGAGCGTGCGTCCACGAATCCATGAGTTGGACAAAGGCTTTTGCGGTTCATCTTTTACCCCGCCGAGGCGCTGGTTTAAGCATTCAGGCGACCGACTCGCGCAACGCGCGTCTGCTCAATCAATCGCCGGCAGTCCAATTTCCGTGCCATGTGTTCGGGTCATCGGGGACGAGGAGCTACTGAGAATTTAGAGTAATCGAGCGAGGTAGGGCGCTACATCATCGGGTGAGTCGCGGGACGGAAAAAACGGCCATCAGGGTAATGTGCAAAGAGCACCCACCAGAGGGTGCAGCTTCGTCAGATTCTCGGACTAGAGTTAACCAGCGGATCTATCGGGAGGACTAGCGCCATAGTTGTTCCCGAGCCATTCTCGCCGCCTTCACACGAAATCGCCCCGCCATGCGCTTCAACGATCTGCCGGCAGAGATAAAGCCCGATGCCGGCCCCCCAAATTCCACCATGCTCGCCGACGGTGTGTTGCTCCACACGAAAGAATTTGTCGAAGATTCGCTCGCGAAAAGCAGAGGGGACCCCGCTGCCGCTATCCGTCACTGCGACTTGCAGCGTCTCTTTTCGCCCATCTCCGGTATTTTGCATGGACGCGATGATCGAAACCGTGCCCCCACGCGGCGTGTACTTGAGCGCGTTGCTCAAAAGATTGGTGAGGACCATCGTCAGCCTGGCGGGGTCGCCGCGCAGGAACGGAAACTGGCCGTTGCAGGCGACGCGCAGCTTTATTTCGGCATCTTCGAAGCGCTGGCGTAGGGACGTTACTGCGCGATCGATTACGTTTCGAACATCGACGCTCTCGCGTGTCAGACGAAGCTGTCCCGCCTCGATTCGGGTCAAATCCAGCAACTCATCGATCGTGCTGGCGAGCTCATCGCAGCCCAGGACAGCGGTGGCGAGGATCTCGTGCTGGCGCTCGGTGAGATTTTCGGCCATTTCACCGAGCAAAAGCAGGTTCATACGCAAGGTGGTGAGGGGAGTCTTCAGTTCGTGTGAAGCGACCGCGATAAGCTCGGTCCGCAATTCATCCAGTTGCGCGAAGTCGGTGACGTCGTAGAGGATAGCGACCGCTCCGAACTCCTCGTTGCGAAACTCCGGGATCGGCAGAACCGTCAGGATGAACTTCCGGCGGCGGCCCTCCAGCGAGACCATGAAAGCTCGGCTAAACTCGGCGCGTGCCTGCGTATCGGATTCACCACGAAGCGCAGCATGAAGGGCGACAAGGCTATGTCGAGGAAAGGGCAGTTCCTCGATTGAACCCGCCTCCGCGGTCCCGCTTGCCTGCAAAACCGACCGCGCCATCGGATTCAATGTCACGATGCGCCCCTCCGGATCGATCACCAGGACAGCGTCCGGCAGCGTCGCGATAGTCGCCTCCAAAGTCTCCTTTGCACGCAAGACTTGCGAGAGATTGGACCGGCGAAACTCCGCTAGCGCTTCGGCCATCCGGTTGAAACCCACGGCGAGACGGCCCAGTTCATCCTCTGATACCACCGGCACCCGCCGCTCAAAGTCTCCGGCGCGCAATGCGTCCACGGAGTTGGTCAGCTCCTGAATTGGATGCAAGATCGACCGTGCCAGGGCAGAGGCCACGATGGTCGAAATTACCAACGCTATCGCCGAGATAATTGTGACCAGGATCGTCGCTCGATGGGCTTCATCGCGTGCCTGAATCGCCGCGTATTGCCTCGCTCGGAAGTTGGACTCTCTGATCCTGGCACAGTCTCCCACCGCCTGGCGAAGAGTCGGGTTAACCAGGCGATAATAGGCCGTTATCGCGTCCGGCTGACCGGCCATCGATAAAAAGGCATCGCTCGCGGTGCGGTACTGAGCCGCATGGGTTTCCAGGGCGGCAGCGGCGTTCTTTTCGTCAGGTTGGTCGAGCGTTCCCAGCAGATGAGAGTAGGCCTTCGCAAACCGCGCCCGTTCCAATTGAAGCTTGGCCTGCGCCTCCGTTCGTTCTCCGGTGACCGCCAACAGCAGCGCGTCATCCTCTCGCTCCAATGCGTCCGAGAGGATCGCCGTGAGGTCGATGGTTTTCTGGCTTACTTCGAGGGTTTTTCCGGTCACGGCGGTCAGTCGCGCGAAGGTCCAAGCGCTCCAGATACCGGAGACAATCGTCGTCATCACCAGCAGCACGCCGGCTAATATGAATCGGGTCTGGAGATGCCGAACCTTCATCGGTAGCCGATTTCCTGGCTGACGAGCCTCGAGCAGCGTCGGTTTTACGCCAGACCATAACGTTTGCGTTTTCGCTGCAGTGTCGTCGGATCGATACCCAGGATCTGCGCTGCCTCTTCGAACGAAGCGGCCCGAGTGACGACCTGCGCGATATGCTCTCTTTCGATGTCCTCGACGGAAAAGTCCTGCCCAAGCACCGGCGCGGCGCCATTTGATGAACCCACTGGTCGTGGAGCAATTGCTCAAATTCGCCCGTCACTGTGGTCGCAATCCAAGGTCTTGCAGCTCCAACACGCTCGCCGGCGAGAGAATAACCGCTCGTTCCACGGCATTTCGTAACTCGCGCAAATTTCCCGGCCAACTGTAGTTTGCGATTCCTTTTTCGCACTTTTCCGAGAAAAAGAGATGGGATCGCCCCTGTTGACGCTCGAAAAATCTCAAGTAATGCGTGGCGAGCGGTAGAATATCCTCGCGACGTTCCCGCAGGGAGGGTACCGTAAGCGCGATAACGTTTAGGCGAAAGAACAGGTCCTCGCGAAAACGACCGGCTTTCACTTCTTCTTCCAGCGACTGGTTGCTGGCCGCGATCAGACGGACGTCCGCCTTACGTTCGATGCTCTCGCCCAGCCGCTCGTAGCGCCGATCGTGCAGGAAGCGCAGCAGTCGTGCTTGCGTATCCGGCGTCAGATCCGCCACTTCGTCAAGAAATAACGTTCCGCCTTCCGCCGCTTCGACCTTACCGACCGCATCCGCGACGGCACCGGTAAAAGCCCCTTTCTTATGGCCGAATAGCGTGCTGGTCATGAGTTCGCTGGCCAACATCGGGCAGTGGACCGTGACGAATGGGCGGTTGGCGCGTTTGCTCTGCTCGCGAATCCAACGCGCCAGCACGGTCTTGCCGGTCCCGCTTTCTCCTCGCAGCAGCACTACTGAATCGGAAGCGGCGGCCCGCAAAATCGTTTGCAGAAAGGCTCCAAAGGCGGAACTGTGCGTCTCGAAGGTAGCCTCTCCTTCGCTTTCGTCCAGACGTTGCTGCAATTCGGACAGTTGGCGCCGCAGCACGCTAGCCGCCACCACCCTCCGTGCCGCATGCCGTACCTGTTCGGGGGTGAATGGCTTGGGCAGATAGTCGACTGCGCCGTGTCGCATCGCCTCCACCGCCGTCTCGAATGAGGCGAAAGCGGTGATGACGACGACACCTATTCCGGGCTGCCGACGGACGATTTCGGGCAGGACCGTCATTCCCGATTCGGATTGCAGCCACAGGTCCAAAAAGATGACGTCGAAATAGCTTCGATCTAAGGCCTCCAGGGCGCCGGCGGATGTTGCGACCCCATCACGCGGGCATTGTCGGCCTCCAGGCACAAACGCATCGATTGGCGCACGCCCGGGTCATCATCAATGATTAATGCAGACCAGGTGGTATCCATCGAAGGCTCCAGCGCCTACGCGCTTATATCTCTTCGCTTTAGCTTTCCGAAAGCGTCGGCCCAGGCGAAGATTTAGTGACTAAACCGACATCTCTACAGATCTCAACAAATTCCCCAACTTCAGGCGAGCCCCAGGCACCATCTGGAATACCGTCTAACCTGTTTAGTGCCCCCGCGATCCTGCCGGGTACGCCCGCCGCTCCATGCCCGGCCCAAGACTCCCCCAGGCCCCTTTATTCCTTCAGCCAATTCGATGCCAAGTACGATCAGGGGACTGAGGCACGACTAATGCAATCTTCATTTTTCGTGATGACAAGCTGTGCAACCTTTGCGATGACGCAGCGTCAATCAGATCTGGAGATGAGGAGGTCTTGGACATGATTTCAAATAAACGGTTCGTCTCGGCGATTATCGGTCTCGCGATGATCGCGCTTCCGGCGACGGCGCTCGCGAACGACCATCACTGGAATCACCACTGGAATCATAACTGGGCGCATTATAGCCATCCGAACTATGCCTATCCGCGGATGGGTTACGCGCGTCCGTCATACGCGGTTCCTCCGATGGCTTATGCCCGTGGATATAACTATCCCGGAATGGTTTCTCCCGTTAATCCGTATCCAACCGCAGTAACGCCGTACGCGATGAATCCTTACGCTACCGCCGTTAGCCCCTATGCGACTTCGGGACGAACCTCAACTATCTGATGCAGAAGCGCCAGGAAGCCTACAGCGCGATTGCGGCGGCGAACCGCTCCGGCAACGTCGGTGGCGCCCATCGCATGTGGAAGCTTTATAACAACTACAACCGTCGAATCGCCGCGCAGGGCGGCGGTGCGATGGCTTACTAAGTAACCGCGATACTCGTTCGCGCACGAGCGTCGCTCGCTAAAGACCGGCGCCTCGCCTTCGGGCGGGGCGCTGGTCGACGATCTTGGCGAGGCACCAATCTCTGACTATTCGGCGACCTTTACTCAATTCGTTCAATCCGAGACAGATCGATAGACGCTGCTGCTCGATCTCGACCGTGGCTCGCTACTCCCAGGCGATTCTTCAGTCTTCGGCCCGACAAAACTCGCAGACCCAACCTCAGTTCCTCGCGATAAGCATCCCCATATCCATCGGAATGGCGATTTCACCGTGTTGCGCGATGATACTGTCGAAGTGCTCGCGCAAGGCCGACAGCCGCTCCGCCGAGGGCGAGATCATCGGCTTCATCGAAAGGAAGTAGTCCATCAGCGGCTGTGTCTCGGTCACGCGCAGCGAGCTTTCGTAACGCCTGGTCTCGACCTGCGAGAAGGCTGCGCGAACTGCTGGTCAGCCGGTCTCGAGACCGAAACGCTTCGCCGACGCCGCCCGGCGATCGACTCCGAGGATCCGCCATGCGTCTTCCTGGACCTCGCGCATGTAGGCACGGCCGGTCGTGGTCGCGTATAGCGCCCCGCTCGACGTCAGGACACGGCGAATATCCCGGATCGCGCGCGGCCGTTCGGCACGTGATATAGCATCATGTTCGCGATGACCGTATCGAAACTATTGTCGCTAAACGGCAGTAGCGACGCGTCGATCTGGCAAAATCGAACTCGCGCACTTTGCGTCCCGATATTTTCCGCGGCGTCGCGCAACATGCCGGCGGAAAAATCTGTGACTACCACCAATGCGGCGTCTGGCGTCCGCTCGAGATTCCGTTTCCACATCGCGCCCGGACCGCATCCCAATTCCAGGATTCGCGGTTTATCGCCGAGCTCGATTTGATCTAAAATCCACCGGTACCATCCATAACGATCGGTGCCGAAACGCGCATGCAACGCCGTGCGCTGCCGGAAGTTACGCGAATCCTCATACTGCGCTTTCAGTGCGTCCGCCGGATCGCTCATCGCTTTGCTCCTTGCGCCATCCCCGCAGCAGCCGAATTCCTATGCCTTAAGCCTCATGCGCGCTTGCGAACCTTCCACACTTCTTCGCAAGGCCACTGGCGAGCCCATTCGATCGTGACGAATGAATATCGCGTCGTCGCGCTCGCCGGCGGCTGAATCTCGATTAAATCCTCGATCCCGAAGCCCGAATCGTGCAGCAGCCTTATCCAATCGCTATGTGAAAGGTGAAATTTGTCGCCCTCATCGCCGGGCCATTCGACCCGATACATCCCGAACGCCGGACGCAGCAGCCGTTCCGTTGCCGCAACCCCGTCCTCTGCCGGGATGCACAACATCATCAGAAAGGAATGAACCAGGAATACCAACCGGCCGTTAGCGCGCAGCAAACGCGCAGCCTCCGCGATCCAGCGCTGCGGATCCGCCCACAAACAAGCGCCGTACTCCGAGATGGCGAAATCGAAGCTGGCGTCGGGGTACGGGACGTTCTCCGCGCTGCCATGGATCAGCGGGAAGTCTAATCCATGAAGGCGCTGGAGCCGTCGAGCGGTTGCAAATGTGCTCTGAGTTATCGATACCGACGACGCGCGCACCACGCCTGGCGAGCCACGCCGAGATATACGCAGTACCGCATCCAAGTCGATCGCATCTTTGCCGTCGAGGTCGCCGGGAAACATGCCGATCTCCGACTCGGGCACTTGCCAGAGACCCCACGCCGGCGTGTCATCCGCCCAGGCTCTTTCGCCGCCGGCGAGGATTTCTCGTGCGATGGCGTCCCAGTGCTGACGATTCCTGCGGACGTGTTCGGGTAATTCGCCCATCGTTTTACTCCGCCTGCCCCGCAATTTGCCGGATCACAAGCTGACACTGCGCGAATGTCTCATCTCATAGCGTTACTTCTCGAAATTGAAAACTCGTTTCCAGTCGTTCTTCATACTAACCACGACCCAGCCGTTCTTCCGGGCTTCTGCCATCAGCGAGTCGGAGAATGTGCCGACGGGACTATCCGGCAGGCCGGCGGCGGGGCCGTAGGCGTATTCCCGTTCCGCGTCATGGTGCAGAACCAGCATCATTAGTCGCGCGCCGGCGCCGGCTTGCGTCCATTCGAGCATCTGCTGGTCGCCGTTCGAGTTGCCGAATCAGCGCATGGCCGCTGCCGATGAACAAATTGATACCCGCGGGCTTTCCCTCCCTGTCGTCGACGAGGAACATTTGGGCTCGGCACCCATTCCGGTTTGCCTCCGCGATATTCGTACTTCGTCAGAATGCTGGATCCCACGACCTGCTCCGGCGGGATGTCATAGACGCGCTGACTGTACACCCGCACGAATTCCTGGCCGCCGCCAGTGACTATATATGTCCTGAAGCCGTTGGCGCGCAGGAATTCCATCAGCTCGATCATCGGTCGGTAAACCAGTTCCGTATAGTGTCGATGAAACCTCGGATCCTTCGCCGTTGCCAGCCACTGTTTCACCAGCTCCTGAAACGCCTCGGCGCTGATCCCGCTATGGGTGGCGGCGAGAATAATTTCCCAATCCGCTTCGGAGAACCTGGCCATCGAGGCGCGGTCGTTGGTGAGCACCGCCTTGAACGGTCCGGTTTCTTTCCATTCGGGATGTTGGGAGGCGAGCTCGTGCACCCGCGCCAACGCAAACATCGCCTGCGTATACAACGGATGTTCGACCCAGAGCGTGCCGTCTTGATCGAAAGTGGCGATACGATCCGGGTCGACGTACTTGCTGCCGGACTTGTCCGTCACTTCCTTGACGAAGGAAATAATCGCCTGTTTCGCCGGTCCATCGTTCCAGGACGCGAGTTGCGCCGTCTGGGCATTCGCGAAACCGCCTGTGGTACAGCGCAAAGCGCCGCAGCGGCGAGGATGCCCGGTAGTTTCGGGAATTTAGTACGAAGGTTCATTTAAACTCGCAAGCGGACTGATTTGCGGTTGAACTTAATCAAACCAGCGCGCCGCGTCGAATAGCCTCGGGCACGATCATACCGCGGCAGCTCTATGAACTGTATCGATAATCGGATCGGATGATCGATCGGGGGAAGATCGATCTCTGGCCGTCTCTCTGATGGTCCACTTCGGCGCCATCGAGGGAAGGATGTCACGCGGCTTCCACCTCTTTACGAAGCGGAAGCCGCATCTGTTAGACCGTAATCGCGCCGCACTCCTGCTTGCGCAACTTCTACCGCGATCGGCAGCTGATAGTCATTTCGCCGTGCACCACTATCAGTGCGGATGCGGACCGCTGGGGCTGGCAGCATGTGCCTTCATCTCGGGCGCCGGATGTTCGTTCACATGCATTGCCTGTGCGGCCCGGTTAATCGCTTCCACGCGCTGCACGTGCTCGTGCTCGAGTGACTGAAGCTGCTGATTGTGATTGCGCTGCAGCGTCTGCTCCTGCTGCATATGCTGTCGCGTGCGATTCTGCTCGGCTGCCATATTGCGTTGCTGAAGCGCTTCCATCTGCTGATCGTGTCGTTGCTGAAGCGCCTGCACCTGGTTCTGATGCTTGGTCTCGACCCGCTCCCACTGCGCCGTTGCCCCTTCCCGATCCTGCTCTTCCTCGTGCTGGCGTTCGAGTTGCTGCATCTCCTGTGCGTTTTTGCGATGCAAGGTGTCGACCTGCGCCTGGTACTTCCGCGCATCGGCCTGCTGCTGCTCCGCGCGCTGCCCCTCGAGCTGATGGAGTTTCACGCCGTGCACCCGGCTCAACGCCAGCGTCTGCTCGGCATGGGAATACTTCTCCGCCGAACGCGCGAGCGCCGGCTGCCAATCTGGATGACGTTGCATCGCCAGGCGGGGATCGGTCCGCGCCCACCAGTTGACGTCACGCCATACGTGATGGTCGTCGAAATCTCCCACCCATTCCGGATGATGCTGCGTCGCCCATTGAGGATTGTGCGCATGCCACCAGGCGTCGCTGCGCCAGACGCGATGCTCGTCGAAGTCGCCCC
>CAWDQC010000063.1:0-21473 GCA_963804355.1 uncultured Pseudomonadota bacterium
GCTCGCCGCGGTTATCCCATCGGGCATGAGCACGGTGGCGACCTTCTTCATGATTGTCGCGATCATGTCTTTCATCAGTTGGGCGGGCTTTGCGCGCGTCATCCGTGGGATGGCCGCTGCCGTGCGTTCGGCGCCGTTCGTCGAAGCCGGGCGCGCGCTGGCGGTTCCCGCAGCCGTCTGCTCAGCCGCCATGTGATTCCATCCTTGTTGGGCTTCGCGGCGGTCAATGCCTCGCTGTCGATTCCGGGATACATCCTCGGCGAAAGCGCCCTCTCGCTGCTCGGCCTCGGTATCCAGGAGCCAGCTTCGAGTTGGGGTAACTTGTTGTCGCAGGCGATGGATCCGCAAAATATCGAGCACTATCCCTGGGTACTCATTCCGGGGATATTAATCTCGGTCGCCGTGATGTCCTTCAATTTTCTCGGCGACTACATGAGAGACCGGCTCGACCCCGCCAACCAGCGCTAGACCAAACGGCAAGCGGTTCTGCTAACGAATCCGCCTTGCTGGATCGCGTTGATGTTGATCGGATGCGCTCGCTTTACTCCGAATGCGACGCCGGTTAAGTCTCCATCAACTCGCGTTTCGGAGATCATATTGAATGGCTGAAAACTTCGTACTGGTACATGGCGCATGGCACGGTGGATGGTGCTGGGCCTCGGTGATGCGACAGACTCGAGTTCGTGGCCATCGCGCGTTCACGCTCGATTTGGCGGGACGCGGCACCAACCCGCTGCATCATTCGAAGGTCACGCGCGAATTGTGGGTCGATAACGTCGTCAAGCTCATCGAACGTCACGATCTCAGCAACGTCGTGCTGGCCGGCCATAGCCTCGGTGGTCTGACTATTTCCGGTGTCGCCGTGCAGATTCCGAAACGAATAAAGCGCGTAATCTACGTGACCGCCCTCGTCCCTCCGGAGGACATGACCCTGATGGACGATTTCGCCGCGGGCATGATGACGCCGGAGGCTGCCGAGGCGATGCAGCAGATCGATGGCGGCATCTCGATGACGATGGAAGCCACCCGTTTCCGCCATTGCTTCATGCAGGATGGATCCCGCGACCTGCAGGACTTCGTGCTCGCCGCGCTGACTCCTGAGCGACCGCTCCAATGGGCGTGATCGCCCCGATGAAGCAGTTTCACCAGTTGGATCTGCCCACCAGCTACGTCATTTGCGAGGACGACCTGGTCGCAGGCGACCCCAAAAAATGGCATCCGGGTCAGTCGCAACGCCTGCGCAATCCCACCACGCGCTCTCTTAAGGCGGGTCATGAATTGATGTTCACCCAACCCGTCGAGTGCGCCGGGGCTCTGATGGATCTGGCGCGCGGCTAACGTTGCCTGTCGAATGGCCATCTTCCGAGCGCGCGACGGCGGATGATAAGTTGATCGATGCGTGCAGCCACTCCTCGAAGTAAAGGACCTTCGCACCTCGTTCTTCACTGATCAGGGAGAAGTTCGCGCCGTCGACGGTGTCAGCTTCTCGGTCGCGCCGGGCAAGCTCACCGGTATCGTCGGTGAGTCCGGCTCCGGCAAGACCGCCAGCGTGCTCTCCATCATGCGGCTATTGCCCGAGGACGAGCGCGAATTATCAGCGGCTCGATCATTTTTGAAGGCGCCGACCTCCTCGAATTGACCGAAGCCGAGATGCGTTCGATTCGCGGCGCGCGTATCGCGATGATCTTCCAGGAGCCGATGACTTCGCTGAACCCGGTCTTCACGATCGGCAGCCAGGTCGGCGAGGCGATCCGGCTCCATCAGCGCACTGGACGCGGCGAGACTCGCGAAGGCGCACCGTCGAGGCTCTGCGGATGGTCGGTATTGCCGGCGCCCGAACGACGGGTCGACGACTATCCGCATCACTGTCGGGCGGGATGCGGCAGCGCGTGATGATCGCGATGGCGCTGGCGTGCAATCCCAAGGTGCTGATCGCGGATGAGCCCACCACAGCCCTCGATGTGACGATTCAGGCCCAAATCCTCGACCTGATTCGCGGATCTGCAAGCTTCGGCTCGGCCTCGCCGTCATTCTCGTCATCGCACGACCTTGGTATCGTTGCACAATACGCGGACGACGTGACGATTCTCTATTCCGCGCGCGTCATGGAGCAGACCTCGGCCGCCGAGCTTTTCCGCAATCCGCTGAATCCCTATACCAAAGGCCTGCTCGCCTCGATTCCCGGTATCGACGGCCAGCGCCGCCATCGTCTTCAGGCGATACCCGGCTCTATCCCGAGCGCGCTCGACCCTCCCAGCGGATGCCGTTTTCATCCCCGATGCCCGCTTGCGATCGATGACTGCGCCCGCGTCATTCCACCGCTCGAGCGCAAGGTGCCCGACCACTATGCCGCCTGCATCCGCGTCTAGCCCTCCCGCAACTCCCACGCCTGTGGTCGGCGGCGCTCCGCTACTGCGATGCGTGGGTTTACGCAAGGAATTTCCCGCCGGTGCCGAGGATCTGCTCGGCCGGAAGCTGCTGACCGTCAAGGCGGTCGACGGCGTCAGCTTCGAGATTCAATCCGGTGAGACCCTTGGATTAGTTGGCGAATCGGGGTCGGGCAAGTCGACTCTCGGGCGTCTGATTCTCAAGTTGGTCGAACCGACGGCCGGCAAGGTCTACTTCGACGGACGCGACCTAGCCACCCTCTCGCGCGCCGAGTTGAGAGGCCTGCGTCGCCAGATGCAACTCGTCTTTCAGGACCCGTACGCCTCTCTCAACCCGCGGATGAAGGTTCGCTCGATCGTGGGAGAGGGCATCGAGATTCACAAACTTGCCCGCGGCAGGGAGAAAGAACATCGAATACGCGAACTGCTTCAAATGGTCGGGATCGGTCCCGACGCACTCGACCGCCATCCCCATGAGTTTTCGGGCGGCCAGCGCCAACGTATCGGGATCGCTCGCGCGCTCGCGGTAGGCCCCCGTTTCCTCGTCCTCGACGAGCCGGTATCCGCCCTGGACGTCTCCATCCAGGCTCAGATCATAAATCTTCTACAAGACCTCCAGGAGCGTCTAAACCTCTCGTACCTCTTCATAGCGCACGACCTTCGAGTAGTCGAACATATCAGCCAGCGCGTCGCGATCATGTATCTGGGCAAGATCGTCGAAATCGCCGGCCGCGATCGGATCTACTCCGACCCTCATCATCCGTACACGCGAGCGCTTCTTTCGGCGATTCCATCCATCACCGATACCCCCGGCGAGCGCATAAAACTGCCCGGTGAAGTCCCGAGTCCGTTGAATCCCCCTTCAGGATGCGGCTTCCATCCCCGCTGCCCATATGCGAAAGATATTTGCAGGTCGGCGGAGCCTCCGCTGGTCGCGGGGCGGGAAGGCCACTCGGTGGCCTGTCATGTCTTCCCGGCACCATGAAGAGGTAACGAGTGTTCCGATGAGATATACGGAAAGAGTACAGGGCTTGGGGGGCAAAAGTGCTGCGGCAATTTTCGGTAGTGAGCCGCTGCGGGTGCCGGTGACGATGTCGCCAAATGCGCCGGGTCGCATCTGGATCGAAGAGCGTACGCGCGTCGCCGTCAGCCGCAATATCAACGTATCCGGACGCCTTATCTTTCAGGAGCCGGTCAGGATCGAGGGGCGCTTTCGCGGCGAGATCAGCTCGAGTGAGCTGGTGGTTATCTCCGAGGGCGCCCTGGTTGAGGGACGAGCCCGGACGCCCCGGCTTTTGGTTCTCGGCGAGCTACACGGCGAGGTTCTAGGCGCGAAGTCCGTCGTTTTGGGACCCCACGCCAAGGTCACCGCGACGGTTGAAACCGAGAACCTTACGGTTTGCGAGGGCGCTCAGCTCGAAGGCGATGTGCGGGTCGTTCGGCCCGCGGATCCGGACCCGGCCAGCTAAACCTAGCTCAGGGTCTCGATTCGGGCGGCCTTGCCGGCCAGCCCGCGCAGGTAGTAGAGACGGGCGCGCCGGACTTTCCCGCGACTCAGGACTTGAATCTTGTCGATACGCGGAGAGTGCAGCGGGAAAATCCTTTCCACGCCTATCCCGTACGAGATCTTCCGCACCGTGAACGCGGCTCGATTACCGCCGCGATTCATCTTGATCACGATCCCTTCGAAGGACTGGATCCGCTCTTTTTCGCCCTCGACGACCTTGACCTGAAGCCTGACGGTATCGCCGACTCGAAATGCGGGCAGGTCTTTGCGCAGATCCCGCTCTTCGATTTTCTGGATGACGCTATTCATTGGGAGGAACCCCCGGAGTCGAGCCACAGATGGTAGCCGAAAGTTTTCTTCTACTCAACCCGAAGCAGCGAATTCGCCTTTTCGCTCCTATGTGATGGCGACGTTGCGCTTATTTATGATACTCGCGCTTCTGGAGTTTCGGCTGATTGAGCCGGCTTACGCGACCAGGGGGAGTGACACCAGATGCGACAATTGAAATCGTTCGGAGTTCTACAGACGGCAACGGTAGCTGGCGTGTTGTATTTCGCTTTTGGGCTGATTTTCGGAGTGCTTGCCGCGATTGTGAGCATTTTCGCCGGACACTTTGGGCACGCGATTTTTATGCTGATCGTCCCGCCGATCGGTTACGGTATCGCCGGCTTCGTCTTCACCGCGATAATGTGCGCGCTCTATAACGCTGTCGCGGAACGCGTCGGTGGTATCGAAATAAACGTTTCGTAGCCTAATTCGAGAATCGGGCTCGGGCTCCATCCTCGGGCGAGCTCAGCCTTCCATACTGGGGTAGATCACACGATCGATTTTCAGCCGCAAGCCGCAGTGCAGGCAGTGCATCGTCAGCAGGTTGAAGAATGTCGGTGTTCCGCTCACCGAATGGTAGAGTTGGCCGCATCGGGGGCAAACGCTGAACGCCACGCGGGAGATATTGCGCACGAATCCGATCACCCAGACCAGGATGAACGGCGCCGCCGCAAGATCGGAATTCGTCTCCCGCTTTACTATCCAGAGTACGGGCACATAGCTGATTAGCAGGAGCCACGCCACAATCGCCATCGCCGGATCTTCCGCAGCCCCTCCCGCTCCTCCGAGTTCATAGTTCCTCAGGCGATCCCGTCAGCTTCGATGGTCAATTTTGCCCTTGTCCTTCGATACCGCCTGTTCGTCGACCTGCGGTGCCGCCGCGTCTCGCGAAAGCCGGTAGTGATTGAGAATACCGGTGGTTAGGAACGCCGTCCCGATCAGCGAGGCGATCACGCCGAGTAATCCGCCAACGCTATTGAGCGACTGACCCGACGTCTGAAGTTCCAGATCGGTGCCAAAAGTCAGGAAAATCGCGCCGAGAAAGACCAGAATATCCGCGAAGAATCTCATCGTCCGCCCACCGCCATCCCTACAGTCCCGCTTTATATCACAGGCGCAAACGCTTGCAGATACATTTTGCAGCGAATCCCGGCCTGCTCAGCGGCCACGTAGCCGGTCGAGGATCACGGCGGCGGCCGCGCGCACCGACAGATGGTTGTACTCGTCGGGACCGTGAACCGTGAGGATCAGGTCGGCGCGCTCGCGCATCGCCGGCGCCAGCCCGAATCCGGTCCCGAGCATCAGCATCATCGGCGGCCCGCCGGCACTATCCAGCCGCGCGCGCAGTTCGGAGTAGCTGAGCCCCTCGGTCGAACGCGCCGAGGTGTAGACCGCTTGCGGACGCGCGCCGGCGATCGCCTCGGCAGCCTTGATCGCGCCCTCGAAATCGGCGACGGTCTCGACCAGGTCGAGCGCCTCGCGTCGGCGCGAATCGTACAGACGGCCATGGTCGAGCCGCCAATGGTCCAACAGGCGATCGCAAATTCGCCGCTGATCCGCCGCCGGATGCACGCACGTAGAAGCTGCGCAGATCCGTATGTACGCGCAGCGCGAGATATCGTGCAGGTCCAGACTGGTAATGGCCGAAGTGACGATCCGTCCGTTGCGATCGAGGACGGGGTAATGAATCAGCGCGACGAAAGAGCGGACGTCACTTGTCGCGCCTGGGAATGAGTCCGGGACGGCGGCGTTCGGTGCGCCTTCGCGCTTCGTTCTCGCGCCAGGCGCGGATCTTTCCGTGTCTCCGCCGAGCAGGATCTCCGGCACCCGCATCCCGCGGAACTCTTCGGGACGGGTGTATTGCGGATATTCGAGCATCCCGCCGGTGCCGAACGACTCCTCTTCGAGCGATTCGGGATTGCCAAGCACGCCCTGGGACGAGGCGCGCCACCGCCTCGATTACCACCATCGCGGCGAGTTCTCCGCCGGAGAGTACGTAGTCGCCGATCGAGATTTCGCGATCGACCATTTCCCGCAGGCGCTCATCCACCCCCTCGTAGCGGCCGGCGATGAGAAGCAGGCCCGCCTGGTAGGTGGCCAACTCGCGTACCAGCGGCTGATCGAGCAACTCTCCCTGCGGCGTCATCAGCACGCGCAACAGTTGCGGACGCTGCGCCATCACCGCGTCGATTGCCGCGGCCAGCGGCTCCGGCCGCATCACCATCCCGCTGCCGCCGCCGTAGGGAGTGTCGTCGACCTGGCGGTACTTACCGAGTCCGTAGTCGCGCAGGTTGTGCGCCTCAATCGTAATCAGTTCGTTTTTGCGCGCCCGTCCCATCAGCCCGGCATCGAGCGCGGTCAGCATTTCGGGAAAAAGGGTAACTACGTGAAATTCCATCGAAAAATTCTCGGCCTTCTAGTCTAGCAGGCCGGGGACCGCTTCGATGGTAATCTTGTGCGCGTCCAGGTCGATCGTTTTGACCACGTCGGCGATTACCGGGACCAGAACTTCGGTCTTGCCGTCGCGCACCACCCAGACGTCATTGGCGCCGTTGGAAAAAACCTCTTCGACCAGACCCAGGCGTTGGCCGTCGGTCGTCATCACTTCGCATCCGACCACCTGGTAGTAGTAAAACTCGCCCGGCTCGGCGGGTGGTAAATCGGCCTTGGCCACCAGCACTTCGGCGCCCCGCAGCCTTTCGGCCGCGTCGATACCCGAGATGCCTTCGAGTAAGATTTTCATACTCGAGCGATTGGCTCTGCTCGCGGTAAGTAATTTATACTCATTGACGGTATCGCCGATCTCCAGATACACGTGATCGACCTGCGCGAAGGCGTCTCCGTCCGGATTGTCAGGCCTGACGCGCAATGCGCCGGCCAATCCGTGCGCGCCCACGACGCGACCGATTCGCAGTAGAGCATCGCGGCTGTCCTGCGGCTGTAACTCCGCGGAGCCGGATGCCGATCCGCTGGGACCGTCCTGCGGGTTATTTTTCCTCAATAATTTCGAGAACGACTTTGCGGCTGGTGCGCGAGGCGACCGCGTTGAGAATAGTGCGGATCGACTTCGCAGTGCGTCCTTGCTTACCGATGACGCGGCCAAGGTCCTCCTTGGCAACCCGCAGTTCAAGGACCGAGGCGGTATCGCCCTGTGTCTCTTTTACATCGACTGCGCTGGGATTGTTCACCAACTGCTGCGCTAGGAACTCTACTAGCTCCTTCATGGTGCTCCCTTGAAGGGGTCAGGCTGTTTAGGCGGCGGTATTCGCTAGTTTGATCAACCTTTGTACCGTTTCACTAGGCCGTGCCCCTGCTTTGAGCCAATGCTCGGCCTGCTCCTTCTTCAAAGTAATTTTGGGCGGTGCGGTCGCTGGATCGTAGGTACCGATTTGATCAACGAAACGACCGTCGCGTGGAGAACGGGAATCCGCCACCACGATACGAAAAAAGGGCTTTTTGCGGCTGCCATGGCGCCGCAACCGGATCACAAGTGCCATGTTCTGGTTTTTCGCTCCTGCTTATCTAATTGCCCAGCCCGAGTCCGCGCATCATCGCATGGCCTGCGCCCATACGTGTGATCTTTTTCATCATTTTGCGCGTCTGCTCGAATTGTTTAACAAACCGATTGACGTCCTGGACAGAGGTGCCGCTGCCCACCGCGATACGTTGGCGTCGTCGTGCGTTGAGCACCAGATGGTTGCGCCGTTCCGTATGCGTCATTGAGTCGATAATTGCCTGAATTCGCACCATCTCGCGTTTTGCATGATCCGAGTCCGCCGCGCCCGCGATTTTTTTCAGTCCCGGGATCATTCCCAACAAGTCGCCCAGCGAACCCATGCGCTTGATCGTGCGTAGCTGCTCGGAAAAATCCTCGATCGTAAATTCGTTTTTCTTGAGTTTGCGCTCGAGTTCCTTCGCCTTGGTCTGGTCGTAGTTCTGCTGCGCCTTTTCGATCAGGCTCAACACGTCGCCCATGCCGAGGATCCGCGAGGCGAGACGATCGGGATAGAAAACCTCGAAGGCGTCCAGCTTCTCGCCCATACCGGCGAAGAGTATCGGCGCACCGGTGACGGCTCGCACCGAGAGCGCGGCGCCGCCGCGCGCATCGCTGTCGAGCTTGGTCAGAATCAGACCCGAGATGTGGATCCGCTCGTGGAAGCCCTGCGCGACATTGACCGCGTCCTGTCCGGTCATCGCGTCGGCTACCAGGAGCGTATAGTGCGGCTCCGCGGTAGCCTTGAGCCGCGCCAGCTCCTCCATCAAATCTTCGTCGATCTGAAGCCGTCCCGCGGTGTCGATGAGCAACACGTCGTTACCGCCGACGTCCGCCTTGACCAGCGCGCGGCTGACGATTTCGACCGGGTCCTGATCTTCGCGGCTCTCGGCAACCGGAATACCGAGTTGCTGTCCGAGCACTCGCAACTGCTCCATCGCGGCCGGTCGATGAATATCCGTCGAGACCATCAACGGATGACGTTTGCGATCGGTCTTCAAAAGACGCGCGAGCTTCGCCAGCGAGGTGGTTTTGCCCGAGCCCTGTAGGCCAACGAGCATTATCTTGAGCGGCGGTTTGACCTTGAGGTCGAGTTCGCGAGCCTGCCCGCCCATGACTTCGCACAGCTCGGAGGCGACAAACTTGATCAGATGTTGCTCGGGCGAGAGTGAGCGCAGGACTTCCTGTCCCAGCGCTTTCTTCTTGATGTGATCGACGAAATCCCGAACGACGCGGATATTTACATCGGCTTCGAGTAGCGCCAACCGCACTTCGCGCAGGGCTTCCTCGATATTACGCTCGGTAATACGGCCTTGGCCTTTGAGCTTTTTGAAAACGGTTTCGAGTCTATCGCTCAGAGTGTCAAACATGGCCTGGGACTCGATGGTGGCGACAAGGCGCGGGAATTTGGTGGATGCCTCTGATCAGGGGGACGCTAAATTCGCAACTTAGAAACATAGGCTACGATTTAAATCTTGTCAACGTCAAGACTGACTACCAGCCGCTTTCGAAGCGGATGTGCCGCGATTTGCAATGGCTGCTGCTGCTCACCTTGGACGGTATTCGAAATTGTTGCGGTCCGTCGACCGTGGTCACGCTCGCGCAATCTAACCAATGTTTTTCGGTCTTTCAAAGCGGCATCCGATCGAGCGTGCGATACTGAATCGCTTCGCTCAAATGTTGCGCGCGGATATGACTGTCGGCGTCGAGGTCCGCAATTGTGCGCGCTACCTTGAGAATTCGCGTATATGCACGTGCGCTCAATCCCAATCGATTGATGGCAAGCTCAAGCAGGCGCTCACCGGCGGATTCGACTTCGCAGTATTCACGTAGCTCCGGCGAACCCATCTGCGCGTTACAAAAGAAACCATTTTGGCGAAATCGCGCGAGTTGTATATCGCGCGCACGGTTCACCCGCTCGCGAATCGCCGCCGACGGTTCTCCCGAGACCCGTTGAATCAGTTCTCGATACTTCACCGCCGGCACTTCGACATGAATATCGATTCGATCGAGCAGCGGTCCGGAAATTCGCGAGCGGTAACGTTGGATGACCAGCGGTGAGCAGGTGCATTCGTGCTGCGAATCGGTAAAAAACCCGCACGGACACGGATTCATCGCCGCCACCAGCATCACACTGGCCGGAAATGTCATGGTGCCGATCACGCGAGCGATCGTGATCCGATTGTCCTCGAGCGGTTGGCGCAAAACTTCGAGTACGTTCTTGCGAAATTCCGGCAACTCGTCGAGAAACAAGACGCCGTTGTGGGCGAGACTGACTTCACCCGGGCGCGGGACCGGCCCGCCGCCAATCAAACCCGCATCCGAAATCGTATGATGCGGCGAACGGAAGGGGCGGGCGGCGACCAGCGGGCGGCCGTCGAGCACGCCGCTCACGCTATGAACCTTGGTGGTCTCGACCGCCTCCTCGAAAGTCATCACCGGAAGAATCGTCGGAAGACGCTTCGCCAGCATGGTCTTGCCCGAGCCCGGCGGCCCGATCATGAGCACGTTATGACCGCCGGCGGCGGCAACTTCGAGCGCGCGCTTGGCCTGCTCTTGACCCTTGACGTCGCTGAAATCCACGTCGTAGCGGCTGGCGTCCTTGAACATTTCGGCAAGATTCACCGTACAGGCGCTAAGCGGCCGTAACTCCTCGAAAAACTCGACCGCCTCGCGCAGGGTCTCGACGCCGAGCACCTCGACGCTCTCACCTATCACGGAAGCTTCGGGCGCATTTTCGAGCGGCAGGACGATTCCTGCGATCTTGCGATCACGCGCCAGAATCGCGCTTGGCAGCGCGCCTTTGACCGCCTTGATGCGGCCGTCGAGGGAAAGCTCGCCAAGCACCACGTAGTCGCGCAGGCGGGTCTTATGCTCGAGCGAGCCGGCCCCAGCCAGGATGCCGAGCGCCATCGGTAGATCGAAAGCAGACCCCTCCTTGCGCGTGTCGGCCGGGGCGAGATTGATCGTCACCTTGCTATGAGGAAAGTCGTAGCCTGAATTGCGGATCGCCGACTTCATGCGGTCGAGCGCTTCGCGGACGGCGCCTTCCGCAAGCCCCACCATCCGAAAGCTCGGGGTGCCGCCGCCAATATCGACCTCGACTTCGACCGGGAAGGCGTCAACGCCGGCAAGGGCACTGGAGAGCACGCTGGCAAGCAAGTCGGGCCTACCTCAACTCCTCATGACCGGATTCGCTCAACTCTCCTACAGTAGAACAATTATCGAGGCGAAAGTGCAAGCGAAAGGATTGCGAAAAGGCGGTAATCGTAGGAAAATCAGGGCCAAATCGCCTTCTCATTGATGAGTGCGTCGCATTCGGCCGCTCTGTAGCCCAGTAACTCGCCGAGTACATAGTCGTCGGAGGACCCGATGAGCGGGGATGGGGTGCGGATCGAGCCGGGTGTCGCCGTCATTTTGGCGGGGATACCGGTCACATTGGCGCTGGCGCCGTCGGGAAGCTTGACGGTGCCCCAGAAGCGGCGCGCCTGGAGCTGCGGGTTGCGCTCGCAGATGTCAGCGCCGTTGCTGACGACGCCCGCGGCAATACCGACCCGCTGAAGGCGCTCCATGGCATCCTCGGCGTTCTGTTCGCGCGTCCAGAGCGATACGTTGCGTCCAGTTCCGCGCTATTGCGCATACGCGAGTAAAGCGTGCGGAATTTCGAGAGGTAAGACCACGCGGGCGAGCCAATGACGCCGACGAAACGGTCCCATTCGCCCTGGGTGCGCACCGAAATCGCCAGCCAGCGGTCGTCGTCGTCGCCGAGCGGACGGCATCGATAGACCCCATGCGGCGCGGCGGGCCGTTCCTGCGAACGATACCCCGGCGGCGTCTGTTCGCGGCCATTTACTGAAATATCGAGCAGCGCGGGCCCCAGAACGCTGACGACAGCCTCGAACTGGGAAAGATCGACGAACTGGCCGCGTCCGGTGCGGCGTCGATTCCGCAGGGCCATCAGCGCCGCCAGCGCCCCGGTGTAGCCGCCGGACATATCGGCATATGAGTAGCCGTAACCGGCGGGTTCGCCGCCAACGTCGGTCATTAACAAGGTGTAGCCGGCGAGCGCCTGGAGGGTCGGGCCGTAGCTGACGTAATTCGAGAGCGGCCCGGTGTGCCCGAGGCCGGACATGCTGACGCAAACGATATCCGGTTTGACCTGGCGCAGGCTCTCGTAATCCATGCCCCAACTGCGCATCACGCGCGCCGAGAAGTTATCGATAACCAAATCGCTCTTTTGCGCGAGTTGACGCGCAATCTCGACGCCCTTCGGATTGGCCATGTTGACCGCGATCGAACGCTTGTTGCGATGGAGGTCGCCCTGGAGTCCGGTCTGGCGCGAACCGGGCGGGCCGGGTTTGCGTTCCAGCTTGATCACCTCGGCGCCGTGGTCGGCCAGGATTCGCGTAGCAACCGGTCCCGCTACCACCCAGGTGAAGTCGAGGACCCGGATACCTTCGAGCGGCAGTTCGGCCATGGCTAGATGATTCCTTCCCCGGCGAGCGCGGCTAGTTCTCCGGGAACCAGGTTCAAGTCGTCGCGCAGGATTTGACCGGTATGCTCGCCGACGAGCGGTGGACGGCGATAGACGCGCCACGGCGAGCCGTTGAACAGGTAGGGCGCGCCGGGGTAGCGGAACTTGCGCCCAAGTTCCGGATGTTCGACCTCGACGAAATATCCGCGGGCGGCGAGCTGCTCATCGTCGAAGAGGGCCTCGGGCTTGCGCACGGTGGCGAAGGGAAGGCGTAGAGTCTGCGCGCGGTCGAGCAGGTCGGCGCGATCGTATTCCTTTGACCAATCGTCGAGGACGTCGAAAAGATGCTCGGCGTGGACGGCGCGATAGCCGACATCCTGCCATTCGGGGCGTACCAGGTCTTTCGCCTTTCCATCGCCGGAAACCCATTCGACCAGAGAAGTCCAATCGCCGAGCGTGCAGTGCATGATATAGCCGTCGCGGCATTGGCCGACCCGGAAATAGCGGCTCCAATGCAGGGTGCCGCGGCGCGGTTCGATTCGGCCTTCGCCAAAATAGCTGCCGGCGACATGTTCGACCGCGCAGGTGGTGGCCTCCTGCATACTCAGGTCGATCCACTGGCCCTCGCCGTCGCGATCTCGGGCAAGAGGGCGCAGAGCGTTTCGATCGCGCCGTAATAAGCGGACGAGTGATAGGCCTGGAGACCGAGTGGGCGCACGGGCGCGCGGCCGGGCGAACCGTTGACGTAGAGCATCCCGGAGGTCGCGGCCAGGACGGTGTCATCGGCCTCGAAGTCGCGGTAGGGACCGGTCTGGCCGAAGGACGCGATCGACAGCAGGATCAGCGCGGGGTTAATCCGATGCAGTTCCTCCCAGCCGACGCCCATCTCGCGCATCCGGCCGGGTTTGAAGCTTTCGATAACGATATCGGCGGAACGGGCGAGGCCGCGCAAAATCTCGACGCCCCGTGGAGTCGAGAGGTCGAGCGTCAACGAGCGTTTATTCAGGTTATAGAACCAAAAGAAGAGGCTACGATCGCGATGCGGTATATCGTCTACGAACGGACCGATCTGGCGCGCGAGATCGCCGCCGGGCGGTTCGATCTTGACGACGTCCGCGCCCATGTCGGCCATCAGACGTGCGCATAGCTGGCCGCGGTAGTCAGTGAGGTCGAGGACGCGAAGGCCGTCGAGGGCTCCCGGGTTCGCGAGATCCATCGCGTTTACCCGCTCTTCCCCACGTTCTTCCCTTCCTCGGGATTCTCTTTACCCAGGCTCAAGTCGGTGGTGGGCTTTATTTCTTCAATGACTTCGCCGTGAGGGCCGGTACGAGCGCCGCCGCGGATTCGAATTGTCTCGAAGGTCGTGGGGTTGACCCATCGCACGCCCAATACGCAGGGTTTCGCCTGTCCCTCCTCGGGGTCCTGGACTTCGGCGACTCCTTCCTTATCGAACAAGGTGACTTTTCTCAGTGGCATGGCAATTCCAGCGAAATGATAAGGTAGCGTGGCGGCTGTTACAAACCGCAGTGAGTAGGTGTCTAGCTATACTCGCGCTCCGCTGTTGTAATTAATCCGCGGGGGCAATTGATGGAAGGGCAAATCGAAGGAACGCAGGCAAACCTGGCCGCCGATTGGATCTCACCCTGGTTTACGATCTGTTTCAGCCCGCGCACGACGATACGCAAGATCGTCGATACTGATCCCAGACATTTTGTCATTGGTATCGCGTGGGTCGCCGGCGCATTGGCGGCGTTGGACCTGGAGATGCAGTTCAACGGCGGCTCCAACTCGAGCGTGCTCCAATTTGTCACCGACCGGTTCAGCGCGATGGGTCCTTTCGCGTTGGCCGGGCTGGCTTTTGTGCTCGGCGTGCTGGGGGTGGCGATGCTTTTCATACTGGGCTACCTCTATCGGTGGTCGGGCGGGGTACTCGGAGGTACGGCGACGGCGGTTGAAGTACGCGCGGCGCTCGGATGGACGCAGGTCGCGGGAATTTACGTGACCGTGATCGGCGTGATCGTAGCTCTGCTCAGCCCAGAGTCGGTAGACGTGCAAGCCGGGACGTTGCCATCAATCTGGTGGCCGCTAGTGCGGTTGCTGCTGGGTTTTTGGGTATTCAGCATCTCGGTGAAAACCATTGGCGAGGTCCATGGATTTTCCGCCTGGCGTGCGACGATGGCGATGATGCTAGGCGATTTGGTGATCGGAATTGTGCTGGTGCTGGGTTTTTTCGCCGTGATGATTGGGCGCGGGCTGGCCTGAAATCACCGATGGATCGCGCGACTTTTCCGTGGCTCTCGATCTGGATTGAGCCACGGGCGACGATACGGGAAATTATCGCGAGCGATCCGCGTCGAGGTGTTACCGCAATCGCGGCGAGCGTGGGTGCACTCGGATTTCTTCACCCTGGGCCTGCTCGAACGCGCCAACCTCTCGATCTCGTTTTACCAATCGGGTCCTGCTGATTGGAACGATCCTGGCCGCGCCGGCGCGTGATTCTGCTCAATCTCGAAGCCGTGTTATGCGCCGTGAGCGGCTGGGCGCTGGACGGAGACGGCACGATCGCGCAGGCGCGAGCCGCGATCGCATGGTCATGGACGCCGTTTCTCTGGTTGTGCCTAATCGCGATTCCGATTCTGGATCGCGTGCGCATCTCCAAAGTGGCGTTCATGGCGGGTGAGGTCATGCTGGTTGATACGCGAGCGGGGCGATTTCTAGCGATCATGGCGTGGCTGGTTTTCGCGAGCAGCTTCGTTGTCGGCGCCAAGTGTGTCGCGGAGATAGAGGGTTTCTCCGTGTGGAAGGGGGCGGCGGTGCGATTGATGACGTTCGCGGCGATGATGGTGGTGGCGCTGGCGGGGCTTTGCGGGCTCGCCGTGGCCTATCAGCTGGCGCGGGCGATCGTAAGGACGGCCGCGGCGTAGCCGGCGACGCGTACGCATGGGCGGAGCGATGAAGCGGATATTCTGGTTGATGGTGATTGCGTTCTCGTTGACCAGTTGCGGCGGCGAGGCTTTCTCCTACAAGTTGCGGAACCCACAGAATAGCGGTGAGTTCTCTACCCTGCATACGATGCCCGATGGAGACTTGCTGGTTCTCATCAAGCAGATCGAACAGCCCAAGCAAACCTGGAAATTGCGGCGTATCGCGGGCTGGGACAGCTCGCAACCGCATGAAGACGCCTTGGATGTCGACGTGGGGCCGAACGACGAAATACTCGATTGGTCACTTCAGAGAGACCGCGCCGATCGCAACGATCAGCTCTTGATGGACCGCGGCGGAAATTATTTGGTGGTGCGCCGGACCGAAGGCGCCGATGAATGGAATTGGAACCGCAATCGATCGGCCAAGCCGCCGCGATCCGTTCTAAATATTATCGACCTCCACGGGTTCAAGCTGCTGAGCCGGGTTGTCGTCACCGATCCTCTGCAGGCCGCGGGCGATATGGGGTTCAGTCCCACTGGAGCCTTGGTGGTGAGCGGACTCCAGGATTACAGCAGCGCAACGGTCGGCGGTGTCGAGACCGATACCGGCCGCTATGTGGTGGAAACCTTGAGTCTTCCCGGCCTCAAGCCGGAAACCGTGTGCAGCTATTCCGTGGTGACTCACCCTTCTCCGCAGACGCCGGTATCGCCGAAAGAACGCGGACTGATCGAGACGCGGCATCGGCTGGAGATGAGGCGTAAGGCGAACCAGGATCAGGCGGCCGAGGAGTTATGTAAACCCAAACTCGGTCCCCTCGGGTTTTCCTCGCTAAAAGATGTCCGGGAAAGTCTCAGCTATTCCGGCGGGCAGGAATATATCGCGGATCACGTGCAAAAGATCCCGCCACAGTCGCCCTGGGGTTGCGAATTCGAAGATCTCTCCGGAAATCTGAAATATGCGCTGCTCGACTGCGATGAGAGCCGCGTTCAACTGGCATTTTTCTTTTGGTATCGGGGGTTCAGGGTTTTTCGCCTCGATGATGGAGCACAAGTCATGGATTTGAAGATGTCGCACAGCCCGCAATTTTCCGGCGTGCTCGCTATCAGCGGCGGAATTACGTACGTGGTTCTGTTGCGAAACGGGGAAGAACTGGAAGGCTACCGGGTGCCATAAGACAGCCTCGCGCGGCGGCCAGTATCCCGGCTATTTTGTGATAGGCTGGTTGTGCGAAAACAAGCGAAATCCGAAGGAGTTGAGGCGTCGGGCGTGTATTCGTCCCGGCCGCCGGCGTGCCCGTGGCAGAGACCGATTTCAAAGCGACGTTAGCGCTTCCCAAAACCGACTTCCCGATGAGGGGGAACCTGCCCAAGCGGGAACCCGAGATGCTCAAGCGCTGGGAGGAGACCAGCCTGTACGCGCGATTGATCGAATCGCGCAAGGAGGCGCGGCCGTGGGTGCTCCATGACGGACCGCCCTATGCCAATGGCCGCGTTCATCTCGGCACGGCGCTCAACAAGATCCTCAAGGACTTCGCCGTGCGGTCGCGATCGATGATGGGCTTCCGGACGCCGTACGTGCCTGGATGGGACTGTCACGGGATGCCGATCGAGTTCAAGGTATCGCGCGATTTGGGTGAGAAGGCGCGCTCGATGCCGAAGATCGAGCTTCGGCGGATCTGCCGGGCGGAAGCCGACAAGTGGATCGACCTGCAGCGCAAGGACTTCATGCGGCTCGGATGTATCGGTGATTGGTTCAAGCCGTATATCACGATGGACCCGGCGTACGACGCGGCCGAGATCGGAGTGCTGCGCAAGCTGGTGGCGGCCGGCTATATCTACCGCGGCATGCGCCCGGTTCATTGGTGCTTTGCCGATCGGACCGCGCTGGCGGAGGCGGAGGTCGAATACCGGGAGCATTCGTCACCGTCGATTTACGTGGCGTTCAGGATTAACGGCAACGCCGGCGATGCGGCGAAGCTTGCAGCCGAGGCATCCGAAGGAGCCGAATTGGCGGCGGCGCAGGCGGCGGGCCGTCTCTACGCGGTAATCTGGACCACGACGCCGTGGACGCTGCCGGCGAATCTCGGAATCTCGCTCAACGAAACTTTCGACTACGTGGCGCTTCGATCGGGAGACAAATATTACATCGTGGCGGCACGGCTCGCCGAGGCGACGGCACAAGCCTGCGGGCTGGCGGTCGAAAAGCACGTGCCGATCGACCGTGAAGCGCTGAAGGCGCTCGACGGAAAAGATATCTTCGTCCATCCGTTCGCGAATCGTGACGGCCGTTTGATGTTCGGCGACCACGTCACCGCAGACGCCGGCACCGGCCTGGTGCATACCGCTCCGGGTCACGGCTATGAAGATTTCGTGGTGGGCACACAATACGGGCTGAAGCCTTTCACCCCGGTCGACACCAGGGGAATGTTCACGGCCGATGGGGGAGAGTGGGCGGGACAGAACGTCTTCAAGGCGAACGATTCGATAGTGGCAAAGTTGCGCGAGATCGGCGCGCTGCTGCATGCGGAGAAATTGTCGCATAGCTATCCGCATTGCTGGCGCTGCAAGAATCCGCTGATCTTTCTGGCGACCGAGCAGTGGTTCATGAGCATCGACCATGAAAACCTGCGTAGCCGCATGATCGCCGAAATCGACGGTTGCACCTGGGTACCACAGTGGTCGCGCGACCGTATCCGCAATATGACGGAGACGAGGCCGGACTGGTGCCTGTCGCGCCAGCGCGTCTGGGGAGTGCCGATCCCGGCGCTGAAATGCGCGGGTTGCGGTCACGTCGGCCTTTACGACGAAGTCATGCGAACCGCCGAGCGGATTTTCGAAACCGAAGGATCGGACGCATGGTTCGCCCGTCCGGCCAGCGATTTCGCGACGCCTCGGCCTCAAGTGCGAGAAGTGCGGCGGGTCGTCGTTCGAAAAAGAAGAAGACGTGCTCGACGTTTGGTTCGATTCGGGATCGTCGCAGGCCGCGGTGATGGGCAAGCGGGCGGAGCTGACATGGCCGGCGGACGCGTACCTCGAGGCGGTCGAGCAGGCGCGCGGCTGGTTTGGGTCGTCGCTGGCATGCGCCGTGGCGGAACGGGGTCATGCGCCTTTTCGCACCGTGATCAGCCACGGGCTGACGGTCGACGAGCAGGGCCGCAAGATGTCGAAGTCGCTGGGCAATTCGGAAGACGCCGCCGCCGCGGTGAATCGCATGGGTGCGGACGTTTTGCGCCTGGTCTATGCATTTCTCGACTACACCACGGAAATTGCGCTCGGCGACACGATCTACACCTCGGTGTCCGAGGCTTACCGCAAGATTCGCAATACCTTCCGCTACATGCTGGGCAATCTCTACGACTTCGACCCGGCGCGCGACCTGGTGGCGCCGGCGGAGATGATCGAGTTCGACCGCTTCATCATGGCGCGGATGGAGCGGCTCAAGACGAAGGTGAGAGAGGCGTACGAGGCGTACAACTTTCAGCCGGCGTGCCATGACATCCTGAATTTCATGGTCGTCGACCTGAGCTCGCTCTATATCGACGTGGCGCGCGACCGGCTCTATTGCTCGGCGGCGAATTCGCGCGAGCGTCGATCGGCGCAAACGGCGCTCTACCTGATGCTCGATACGCTGGTGCGGATGCTCGCGCCGCTGATTCCGTTCACCGCCGACGAGGTCTATTCGCATATGCCCGGGAAAGCCGGCGACAGCGTGCATCTGCTGACCCTGCGCGAGGCGGACTCGAGCTTCGCGGATGCGGAACTGGAGTCTCGATGGGACAAGCTGATTGCGCTGCGCGACCAGGCGCTGAAGGTGCTCGAGACGATGCGCCAGGCGGGGACGATCGGCGCCCCGCTCGAGGCGAAGCTGGAAATCGGCAGCGCGACGCCGGGCAATCATGCATGGATGGAGAGCCTGCGTGGTGATCGCGAAGCATTGAAGGCGCTGTTTATCGTTTCCGACGTCGCCATACTGCCCGAGGGCGAATCGGACAAGCTGCGCGCGACGGTCGACGGACAGGAAGACTTTCGTATCGACGGACGCTTCGGGCGAATCAGCTCGCAGCCGCCGGTGATCGTCATGGGTGGGCGCGCGCCGGGCAAGAAAATGCCAGCGCTGCTGGATGTATTTCGAAGGCGAAGGCGAACTCGATCCACGCTGCCGCGCCGTGGTCCAGGGTTGAAGTAATCGTGGCTTCGGAGGCGGCGGTGGAGAGGGCGGGTGCGGTGGCAATTCCGATCGAGCGGAGCCGGTTATGGCCACTGATCGGTGGCGTGGCGGCGCCGGTATTGGTGGCGGATCAGTTGAGCAAGCTCTATGTGAGCTCGCATTTCCAGCCTTACCAGATGATGCCGGTTGTGCCCGGATGGCTCGACCTGACGTATACGCTTAACCCGGGTGCGGCGTTCAGCCTGTTTGCAACGATGCCGGCGATTTTTCGCGAAGCCTTTTTCATTGTGCTGTCGGCGGTCGCGATAGTGGTGCTGGTGGTGTTGCTGGCGCGACGGTCGACTCCGCTAAGCTCCGGTCTCGCCTTCGCACTGATTCTGGGCGGCATGATCGGCAATTTGATCGACCGGCTCGCGCGACAGAGAGTGGTGGATTTCATCTACTTTCACCATCGATCATTCAGCTATCCGGTGTTCAACCTAGCTGACAGCGCGATCACGATCGGGGTGGGAATTCTGCTGATTTTTGGCGTATTCGGCGGACAAGCGGAGCCTCCGGCGGCGGCGTCGCGAGTGATTTGACGATGCGGCCTTTTCGGCGTTAAGTTGACGGCTGCGAACGGGCCGCGGGTTGTATCCGTGGAAAAGGCGCCGGACCGCACAAGGAGCAATCGATGACTAAAACCATCAACACAGTGACGGGGACGGTCACCACGGACAAGCTCGGTACGACCCTGCGTGCATGAGCATCTGCTGGTCGGCTGGGCGGGATGGGAACTCGACTGCAAGGCGCCGCGCTTCGATCGCAAGACCGCGCTCAAAACCGCGGTCGATCGTCTCAAGGAGCTAAAGGACCTGGGCCTCAGCACCTTCGTCGATCCTTGCCCCAACGATATCGGGCGCGACGTCGTGTTTATGGCGGAGATCGCGGACGCGAGCGGCGTCAATATCATCTGCACCACCGGGCTCTACAAGGAAGACCTGGGCAATACCGTCTACATGAAGCAGCGTTCGTCGGACGAAATCGCCGAGATCTACACCGCCGAGCTGACCGAAGGAATCGGTGAAACCGGAATCAAGGCCGGACTAATCAAGTGCGCTACCGGTAAGGATCAAATCACCGAGTACGAGGAGAAATGCCTGCGGGCGGCGGCACGCGCGTCCAAGCGCACCGGCGCGCCGATCACAACGCATACGGACGAAGGCACGATGGGCCGCGAGCAGCTGAACATCTTCGAGTCAGAGGGCGTCAATTTGTCGAAGGTCATTATCGGCCATAGCTGCGGATCCTCGGACCTGGGCTATCACACCGACATGCTGGATCGTGGATGCTATCTCGGCTTCGACCGTTTCGGACTCGAATTCGTCCATCCGGACCGGCTGCGGACTGGCGGCGCTGATCGGGCTTGCTGGGCGTCGGCTTCGAGAAGCAGCTCGTGCTTTCGCACGATTCGGTCGCCTGCTCCTCGGGCGAGGGCATGGTTTGCCGCCCGAAGATGCATGGAGACTGATCAAGAACTGGAATCCGACGCACATTTTCAAGAATATGCTGCCGAAGCTGAAGGAAGCGGGGTTCCCGATCAAGAAGATCAACTCGATGATGGTCGAGAATCCGCGCCGCTTCTTCGAAGCCTGAGCCATCCGACAAAACGAGACGACGAAACCGGGGGTGGTCAAACGACCGCTCCCGGTTTGTTTTTCAGGCGAGCTTGGCGACGATTTCGTCGAAGCTGAGCTTGCGTGTGAGGGCGTGACCGAGGCGATCAAGCAGGACGAATTCGACCTGATCGCCGGCGCGTTTCTTGTCGAGCTTGAGGGCGCGCATGAATTCCGCGTCGCGCCAGCCGGCGGGCATTTGGGTCGGCAGCCGGGAGGCCTCGATCAGATGCTCGAGTCGCGAGACTTCGTCGGCGTGAACCGGTATAGGCGCAGGATAGGTGCGCCGCAGCGACCATACCGATTGCAACCGCCTCACCATGCAGGTAGCTGCCGTAACCCGAGGAAGCTTCGAGCGCATGACCGAGGGTGTGACCGAAGTTGAGAATCTTGCGCAGGCCACCCTCGTGTTCGTCACTCTCGACGATGCGCGCCTTATGCCGCAGCGAAATTTCGACAATCTCCATGAGGCGAGTGTGGTCGCGAGCGAGAAGAATCGACGGCATCTCGCGATCGAGCGTCGCGAAAAACTGCGGAT
>CAWDQC010000064.1:0-53599 GCA_963804355.1 uncultured Pseudomonadota bacterium
TGTGCATCTACTGGTTCGGCGTCTTGCTTCCTCAATTGCGTAAGCCGCGTCGGCACCGTAGTCGGCAATGGCGCCCTCGATACCGATGCGCCTGCCAGTCCAGGTCTCGCGTTCGCGGTCGACGAGGCCGCAGGAAAAGTACGATCCTTTTTGTCCCGGCGCAATCACCGCGACCAATGGGCTCGACTGGAACCGGGGAGGATGATGATCGTCGTCCTGCCGATAGACGAGTTGAGCATACCCGAGCGCACGCACAGGCGCGCTGGGCAGGATTGCAACCGCGCCGCCGATCGCTTGCTTGAAGCGATTGCGGCGATCGCCGGAATTTTGCTTTGCCGTTGAGACTCACTGTATTTGCCAGATCGCTCCCCCGCCCCGCCTGTCTCCATTATGTAACGCAGGACTGAATAAGCGAGTCGTGGAAATCTACCGAATAGGGGCGGAACCGCTCCGGCGACCGCGACCTGAATCGTATCGATGCGCGCGCTGCGTTTCGCACGGCATTCGTCGGGTTGATGCTGTCGGCGAAGAGCACGAAGAGTTTGCGTTCGGCCCGCTCGAGCGGCACGCCGAATCGGCATCGAGTCGAGAGCCCGCGCGGTCAGTCGCCTTCGCCGCCCTCTTCGACGCGCGTCGACCTGTGCTTGGTCGTCGGAGATGCGACCCAGGACCGCGTCTTCCGCGTCGAGGCGCGATATCGTCCGGACCGCATCGCCCAGGTCGCCCACACCCAGCGAATCGTCGAACAACGTTTCAGTACCTGGCTGAATATCAAGGCCGTCAGTCTGTGCCCCATCCAGATTCCGCCCGACAATCAGCGTCTTGCCGTCAGCGGTCTCGACGGTGCATTTGGGAGAATCGAGCCCCTCGGCAACCATGCGCGAGGTTCGTCGGATTTCACGAGAACCAGTTCGGCCTGCTTCGCGGGCGCGCCGGAAAGCAGATCGTGGCCAAGAATACCCGACGTAGGCGCGACCGGCGCCGTCGACGACCAATATCGTTGCAATGGAACAAGGCCAGGTTGCTGATGTCGGCGTGGGTCTCTGAGCTCGCCGGACTTCTCGCGCACCAAAAGTTCGCGATCAAACGATCGAGACGACGAGCATTTTGCCGTTGGGAAGCCATCCGAGTCCCGACGGCCATGTTGCGACATCGCATACGTCTTCAGCGTTTCCCTTGAGATCGACCGCGCGGACCTTATGCGCGTGCATGTCGGAAAAATACAGTTCACCGGATGCCCGGCGCGGACACTTTCGGGAACATCAAGCCATCGGTCGTAGTGAATCCCGCCATTCTCGAGTCCCTCTTCATTTCGACGTTGGCTACGCGCCCCGCCATCTCGAGTGCCCCCTGGGCGCGTAGTTTGGCGATCTGATCAGGTGTCGTAACCGAGTAATCCGCTAAGTATTCGTCCGTGTGCTGCCCGATTGTCGGTGCTGCCGCGCGGACCCTGGTCGCGGTTGGCTCAACTCCCAGGGCAGTAAGCTGCCTTTTGCCGACCTCGGGAGAAAGATCTCGCGATAGACGAATAGCTCGCGCTCCTTGATATGCGGATCTCGCTTCGCAAGACATGTTGTCAGCGACGACGGCAGCCGCGATCCCCGCCTGCTGCAATACGCGCTCGACTTCGGCGGCGCGCCGCGTCGAGGTCCACAAAGTGATCGCCGCCTCGAGTCGATCCTCGTTGGCCTTACGCGCGGCGAGATCGCGAACCTCGGATCATCGGCAAGATCGGAACGTCCAGATCGCGCGCGCCAACGGCCCCAGTCGACGTCGTCCGCACAGACGATCGCGACCCATCTGATCGATGACGTTGCCGTCATTTCTCCGGACGATCGAGGCGTTGAAGATGCCGTACGGCGACATCGTCGGATCGGCGTTACCGAGGCGTTCGGGCTGGTGCCGATACCGTCGTGTCCGTCCATGATGCCTTCGGGCAGCACCGACCATCGAAGACTTCCGCTGGCTCATATCGATGTACTGAACCTGTCCGCTCTTGGCGCGATGGAAAAGCGCGGCCAGGATCGCAAATGCGCCGTGAACCCCCGCGTTGGGATCGCCGTAGCTGGAATCCCCGAATGCATCGGCGGCCAGTCCTTGTATCCCGTCGGCGACGACAGACCGGACAGCGGGACCTGCGCCGGACCATACGCGACATAGTCAGCATACGGACCGTATCGCCAGTAACCCGAGAGTGACGCCATTATGATGTCCGGCTTGATTTCCCTCCAGCACGTCATAGCCGAAGCCCGATCTTCCGTCACGCCGTGCGCGAAATTGTTGACGACCACGTCGCTCTTCGGCGACGAGCTTGATCGCGATCTCGGTTGCCGCCGGCGTCCTGAAGTTCAACGTCAGCGAGCGTTTGCCCTGGCTGTACTGATCGAAATAACCCCGAACGGTCGAGGCCGCCGGGTTTCCCCCTGGGCCATGGCGGCAGCACGCGCGTGATACACGGGCGCGTGCGCGTCTCGATTGATACATTGCGCCCAGATGCGCCAGCTGCATCGTGCAGTACGGTCCTGCCCACACCCAGGTGAAATCGGCGACGCGGATGCCTTCTGAGCGGAAGCTTAGCCATCAGATCACGCCTCCACGTTTCAGTTCCGCCATCCGCGCGCTCGACAATCCCAGGCGTTGCCGAAAATATCGTCGTTATGCTGTCCTAGCACCGGCGCCGGCATCCGGATCTCCCATGGTGTGACGCCGTACTTCAGCGGCGCGCCGGGATACTCGTAGGTGCCCGCGACCGGATGGGTCGATCTTCGGCGAAGAATCCGCGCGCCTTCAAGTGCTCGAGTTGGGCGGTCGCCCATTCGTCGGACCGGTGCGAACGGCACCCGCTTGGCCTGCGCCTTCTTATAGAGGTCAAGCACCGTTTGCGTGCTGACGTATTCTTCGTCAAGAAGTTCGGCGCCTCCCAGTTTTCGGCGCGCTTGACGCGGTCCGCAAAGACTTCCTCGCCGGCCCATTCGGGATCTCCGATCACTTCGACAATCCGCGCCGCTGATGCTCCTCGATGCAACAGACGTAGAATCCAGCCGTCCTGCATTGCATCGACTCGACCGGCTACGATCGGTCTACGTCGAGCTGGCTCCGATCAGTCCCATATATGGCCACTGTACCTGAAGAACAGCTCAAGCTGCTGATGCGATCGACTACCTGAACCGAAACGTCGACGTGCTGCCCCTCGCCATCGCGAGATCTGCGCCATCACCGCACCCATCGTCACGACTGCCCCATGCACGCCACCTGGAACCCCGCCTGCTGGCCGAAAGCTTTCACGGGGGCGTTTCCGGATGCTCCGCACCGCCGCCATTGACCACGCAACTCCCCCCGCCGACCATGGCGTCAGGTCTCCGCGCGCCAGTCGCGATGTGGTCCAGTCATTCCGTACGTGTGATCAAGGTCATCACCAACTTCGGGTTGACCTTGCGCATGCGCTGAAGCTCAGGCCGACGCGATCCATGTCCGGCGGCCAGACGTTATGGACCAGCACGTCAGCTTGCGCTACCAGACCCTCCAGCAGCGCCATACCGTCGGGCTTCGAGATATCTAGCGTAACCCCATTGTGTTGCGCATTGAGGTAGAGGAAAAGCCCGCTCTTTTCGGGATGAGGCCGATTCCAGGGAAGGGTCCGAGTTCGCGCGCCATCTCCCGTTCCCGGCGCTTCCACCTTGATGACCCTCGGCGCCCAGTCGGCCATCAGCTTCGCCGCGTATGCGCCGACACCATTTCTCCGACTTCGACAACTTGAGGCTGCTATGCTCCCGGCATTACAACTCCGCCCATGGCGAATCGATGGCTATGGCACGACTTTGCGGAAGGGTTTGACCTCGACTCCGCTCGAAATACGCCCTCTTGGTGTATCGGATCGTGCGCGCGAATTCCATCGCCGCCGCCTCGCTCTCCATCTCCACCACCATCATGCTGCCGCTCCGTCGGCGAACGGGCCGCCGACGAGCACCTTGCCCTGCTGAACCAGCGGCCGAAGATTCTCGAGATGCGCGGGACGCACGGTCGGCCGCAGCACCGCACCACGAGGCCCGTCGTGTCCGATTATTACGAAAGCAGTTTCAGGTCAGGCCCACCTCGTCAAATTCTTCGCGACAACCTACGCCGGCCGCTCCGCGACGCTCCAGCACGCCCGACCGGTCATTTCTGGGATGGACGGATCCATTCGCAGGGTCCGATCCGCGCTCTGTTCGCATAACCGATGCGCCCGCCGCCGTTAGCCGATTCGCCGGTTAATCCTGTAGATTGACGGTTGAGTCCTCGGGAAGCTGCCGAAAGTAATGTCTTCGACGAATCCTGGTTGATCCGATACCTCGCGCAGCGCAAAATCGCGCCCGATGACGACCGATCGACGAAGCCGGATCGGCTGATTTCCTGCTGACATCCCTGTTGACCGTTGTAAGTTCGGCGCTCAGCGGCCCCTCCGCTCATTTCCGAAGACCGTTGCCCGATCCGTGTGTATGTCGCAAGCGCCGCCGAATCCGTCCGCTGCGGCCGCGGCCGCCACACCCTGTGGGGCATAGAATGTACGACGCGACCCTGTGGATCGTCGGCGAGGATTCACCGCCACCGAGCCTCACGCGCTCTAAAGATCGTCAGATCCGGCAAGAGCGTCAGTTCGGAACCTCCTGGTCAAAACCACGACTGACGAGATGAGCAGGCTCAACCTCGGCGACGCGGCGCGCTTGGCGGCCTGGCGCCGGGAAATGGCGCGGCTCATTCCGAATCTCAAATCAGGCGACCAGATGCGTCGATTTTCTGTCCGCACGACGGCAAGACCCTGACCTACTACAACGGCCAGAGCTACGGCGAAGTGGACGACGCCGCCCTTTGCCCCGCTATCATGAACGTCTGGCTCCATCCGAAGAGCAGTAGCAAGGATTTGCGAAAAGTCGCTGCTCGGCCGCTGATGCTCGATCTTTGCGCGACCTCGGCGCGATCGCACTATGATTGTCGCCGACCTTCATTTCGGCGAGATTCTCGCCGTAACCGGTGTAAGTAAGATCATGAATTGTCCGACGGCCAGCGCTATCAGCACGGCAAAAGCCGCCCGGTCGCGCATCCGGAATCGGATATTCGATGAAGCTCGTCGGCCGCGCGCTCATCCCAAAGCCGCGCGCCTCCAAGGCCATCGCCATGTTGTTCGCCTTGCGCAACGCTCCCATAAAACCGGGATCACCACCGGCACATAACGCCGCACCCGCTCCAGCGCACTGCCCTCGTTGAAATCGTAGCCGCGCAGAGTCTGCGCCTGCACCACAGTCGCGGCTGAATCGATAAACAACGGCACCAGCCTGAACGCCAGGGTGATCGCGAACCCTACCCGATACGGCACGCCCATCCGCGACAGGCCCGCCGTGAACTCCTCCACCTTGGTGGTCGAAAGAAACAACACCGACGTCGCCAGCGGCTCGGCCAGCTTCATGCCCCGTCCGAATCCGAACACCAACGATGCGCGGCTCGATGGATTATCGCAGGTTATCAGCGGCGGGCCCTTCCGATAGAAACCATCCACGCCAGCGTCGTGGTCAGGATGATCAGGATGAACAGCCAGCGCAGCCGATAGAAGTTCGGCCACGATCCCGTCAGGTAGTCGACCCGATCATCACCAGGCCCAGGGCAACAACGCCAACGGATGGTCCACCCAGTAGACCGACCAGAACATCACGAAGAGCGCGAACACCTTGACCGTCGGATGGAGCCGGTGAACGAAAGATCCGCGGTCGATGTAAAGGTAAATCGGCATCAGCGACGCTCTTTCAACGCCTCGATCAATTCCTCGGGACGCAGCGCCGTGATTCCGAAGCGGCGGCCGAGCAGCGTCACCTCCGGCGCACGGAAGGACGAGCTTTCGAGCAATTCGTCGCGCTCGAAGAATTCGCGCACCGGGCCGTCGTAGAGCACGCTGCCCTTGCGCATCAGCACCACCCGCCGCGCGTATTCCGCGACCAGCCACGGCGTATGCGTGATCATTACAATCGCGATTCCGGCGCGGTTAAGATCGTTCACCAGCGTCATCATTCGCCGCTGCTCACGATAATCCAGGCCGGTCGTCGGCTCATCCAGGATCAACAACCGGGGACGCAGCGCCAGCACACTGGCCACCGCGAGCCGCTGGCGTTCGCCCTTGCTCAGCAGGAAGGGATCGCGCCCACGCGCCTCGACCAGGTTCACCGCGCGCAATACTTCCTCGCAGCGGCGCTCGACCTCTTCGCGCGATAGCGCAAAATTCCGCGGTCCGAACGCGACTTCATCTTCCACCGTGGCGGCAAAAATCTGATGGTCGGGATTCTGAAAGACGTAACCCGCCTCGTGCGCGGTCTCAGCCGATCGCATCGTCGCGCGGTCGCGCCCCGACAACATGATACGACCCTCGACCGGCGTCAGCAGGCCGACGATCTGTTTCGCCAGCGTGGTCTTGCCCGACCCGTTCTGCCCGATAATCGCGAGGAATTCGCCGCCGCAATTTCCAGATCGACCCCGTTCAGCACCGGCGGTCCGAACGGATAGGAAAAGCTCAGATCCTGCACCTGCACCATCGCCGCGCTAGCGCCAGAATCTTCCCCTTGCGCCGTCGGCGACACGCCCGCGCTCTCCCGATACGGCAACGTCCGCCGAATCGCTTCTTCCGCTTCTTCGACCGACCTCACGTGCGTGGCGATACCGAGCGCCTGCATTATCCGGTTGAGATCCGGCGGATGTACTCCGCACTGCTCGAGCAAGTCTATTCGCGTCATTACTTCGGCGGGGGCGTCATCGGCGACAATCTCGCCCTCGCGCATTACCACGATTCGATCGCAATCGCGCAGTTCTTCGGCCTCATGTTCGATCACGGCGAGACTCAGCCCTGCTCGCGCATCCGCCGAATCAGCGCGAAGACTTCGGCGCGCCCTTCGGGATCGAGGTCGCTGGTCGGCTCATCGAGTACGATCACGCCCGGCCGCAAGGCGAGCACCGACGCGATCGCGAGTCGCTGCTTCTCGCCGCCCGACAGCGACGTCGGATCGCGATCGTCGAATCCGGCCAATCCCACCGCGCGCAGCGCCGGAGCGATTCGCGCCGCGATCTCCTCGCGTGGCATTCCGACTTGCTCCATCGCAAACGCCACTTCGTGCGCAACGTTGGTCGAGAAGAGTTGCGATTCGAAATCCTGAAAAACCATCCCGACCCGCGGCGCTACCGCACACACGCGATCGCCGTCGATCGCACGTCCTCCTATTCGCACCACCCCGCGGAAATCACCGTCCTCGAAGCCCGGGACGATCCGGTTGAGGCACTTCGCCAGGGTCGACTTACCCGCACCCGAAGCCCCCATGATTCCGATCGTTTGTCCGGGTCTGAGACCGAGTTCGATACTCCGCAAGGCCGGACGTTCACCGCCATGGTAGGTAAATGTCACACCCTCGAGTGCAGCCGCGGGCGTCTCGCCCGCACCCGCGAGTTCGGCGGCGTCACCGCTTGGCAAGGGCGCTTTCACATCGCCACCGTTCCCGCCATGGCGATCAGGATAAACGGGCTCACCAGGATCGCCACCGACTTGTCGTAGGGCGGCTGCACCGCGCTCTGCGGCAAAAAGGGCGGCACCCAGTAACCGGTCGAGATCAGGTTGCCCATCGCCCACGCGCCAATCTCACCGACTAACAGCATCAGCAGCCCGCCGTAGCGCATGCTCCGCGGCCGCGGCTTCAATTCCGGCATCACGTCTTGGTAGAGCATTCGGCCCGCCTTCACCCGCGGATAGACCCCAATCAAAATTAACGGCGCGAGCACCAATGCCGACGCCATATTGTTGAGAATGATGACATTGCCGAGGATGCTGAACGGACGCAGCGCGAGCAAATTGTCTCCCCATCCGACTAAATCAGCGCACAGAATACTCGCCGCCAGGCAGACCGCGACGTACTTCACGATTCCCGACGGCGAGCGGCTCACCGGACTCTCCCCCCGCGCGATGATGCTCCATACCTTGTAGGGGATATAGCCGTAGATCAGGTTGGCCACGAAGCCGAAAATGTCACCCGGACCGACGCCGCCGAAAAAATCGCCGATCATGTTACCGATCGCCGAACCCCACGCCGCCGCCGGCCCGAAAAGGAACGAGCAGACTACCGGAATCGCGTTGGCCGGCCGCAACTCGGTTACTCCCGGTATCAGCGGCACCACCTTGAACGGCACCAGCACCGCCGCATAGAGCGCGGCTGTAATCGCGCACAACACCACCATCCGCGTGTTCCGCCACATCAGCCGCAGTTCGTGCATTTCCCCCAATCCCTCATTTCCGCTGCTTTCCCTTCCCTTGCCCGCTCTTTATGCTCGATTAGGTAACCTCAAGATTGCGGCCGCCATTTTTGCGGCGCTACCTAGTATGACGGTGCGCGAAAGTCGATCAACTGGCCGGCGCTTCCACAGGAACTCGATGTCCATAATTGCAACCTGTTCATAAAGCCCTTCTGCCGGTTGCCAGCGGTGAAATGTGTGCGCAGAATTAGGCCGACTGCTCACCCTCTTTTAGGGGATCATCGCGATGCCGATTTATGAATACGAATGCGACAAGTGTCATCGTTCGACCAGCGTGCTGACGATGCGCGTGAGCGAGAAGGCCGACCCGGTCTGCCGTCATTGCGGCGCCACCGCCATGCATCGTCTGATGTCGCGCTTCGCCATGCCGCGCAGCGAAGAGTCGCGGATGGACGCGATGGCCGACCCTTCGAATTTTTCCGGCCTCGACGAAAACGATCCCAAGAGCCTCGCGCGCATGATGCGCAAGATGGGCCGCGAGATGGGCGATGAATTCAGCGGCCCGGAATTTGACGAGGCCGTGGAAGAACTCGAAGCCGGCGGCGACCTCGGCGCTGACGAAGACTCAGGCAGTGACGGCAGCGACGACGACCTCTAGCCAGCAAACCCGCGCCGCTCCATCGAAGTCATTCCAAGTGACCACACTCAAGTCATTCTGAGCGGAGTCCGCGAAGCGAAGAATCTCGCACCGCCGCCACAATCCGCAACGACCACGCTCAACCATCCGCTCTACGATGCTTGTCATCCCGCTCCGCGTGCCGAAGTCATTCCGCTCCACCCACCTAGCGCATTCCGAGCCGCCCACACTCAAAGTCATTCTGAGCGAAGTCCCACCCAAGTCATTCTGAGCGGAGTCCCACCCAAGTCATTCTGAGCGGAGTCCCAACCAAGTCATTCTGAGCGGAGTCTGCGAAGCGAAGAATCTCGCACCGCCCCCAATCCGCAGCGACCGTCTCCAACCATCCGCTTCGCCACTGGTCATCCCGCACCGCCCATGGAAGCCCATCCCGCTCCCCGCGACGAAGTCCCACCCAAGTCATTCTGAGCGGAGTCTGCGAAGCGAAGAATCTCGCACCGCCCCCACAATCCGCAACGACCACCCTCCATCATCCGCGCTTCTCCGCTCTCTCCTGACTTTCCCCAGCTCTCTCCGACGCCACCCCTCGATTTGCAAAACCATTGCCCCGCGGTCCATAAAGTCCTCTGCACGGGGACAACCCCCGGGAGGATCACCCAATGCCAGGACAACTACAGGGAAAAATCGCGCTCGTGACCGGCGGCGGCTCGGGTATCGGTCGCGCCACCGCGATTCTTGTCGCCCGCGAAGGCGCCAAGGTAATGATCGCGGATTACGTTGCGGACGGCGCTGAACGCACCGTTAAAATGATAAAAGACGCCGGAGGCGAGGCGAATTGCCTGGTGGCCGACGCCTCAATCACCAAACAGGTCGAAATGATGGTCGCCAAGACCGTCGAGACCTACGGCCGCATCGATTGCGCCTTCAACAACGCCGGCATCGAAGGCCGCATGGCCAGCACGGTCGACTGCACCGAAGAAAACTTCGACCGCACCATCGCCATCAATCTCAAGGGCGTCTGGCTCTGCATGAAGGCCGAAATCCCCCAGATGCTCAAGCAGGGCGGCGGCAGCATCGTCAATACGGCCTCGATCGCCGGCCTGGTAGGCTTCGAACGCCTGCCCGCCTACAACGCCTCCAAACACGGCGTCATCGGCCTTACCCGTACCGCCGCGCTCGAATACGCCACCAAGAATATCCGCGTGAATTGCGTCTGTCCCGGCGTGATTCAGACTCCGATGCTGGCGCGCCTGATGGATGGCGGCGGCATGAACGAATCCGACATGCAGGCGGGCGAACCGGTCGCCCGTTTCGGCAAACCCGAGGAGATCGCCGAGGGTGTCCTCTGGCTGATGTCCGATGCCTCCTCGTTCGTCACCGGCCATCCGCTGGTAATCGACGGCGCCTGGGTCGCCCGTTAGAGTTCGCCCGCGCCCTCTCCCTTTAACGAGGGAGGGGGCCGCTCATTCCCACCCGCGATAGCCTCCGCCGAATCTTCGCCCGGGCCCTTCGATATCGCTCCGAGCAGCATTCCGGGCCGAAGAACCTCTTAGCGCTACCGCCGGGCTAATCCGCCTCCAACAGCACCACCGCCGATGCCGCCATTCCTTCGCCGCGGCCGAGTGCGCCTAAACCCTCGGGATTGCTCGCCTTCACGTTGACCCGCGCCTCCTCGGCCCCAATCGCCACCGTCATCCGCTTGCGCATCTCATCCAGATGAGGCGCGAGTTTCGGCCGCTGCGCGAAAATCGTAATGTCGGCGTTGCCCAGCCGCCATCCGAGGTCGGCGGCGCGCTTCCACACCGTCCCCAGCAAATCGAGGCTGTCGGCGTCTTTATAACGATCGTCGTTGTCGGGGAAATGCCGCCCCAGGTCGCCCTCTCCCAGCGCTCCCAGGATCGCATTGGCCAGCGCATGCGCCGCCACGTCGGCGTCCGAATGTCCCCGCAGTCCGTGCGAATGCGCTATCTCGACGCCGCCGAGAATCAGCCGTCGGCCCTCTTCCAGCGTATGGAAATCAAACCCCTGTCCGACCCTGAACCGCATCATCCAACCTTTAAAATCGCGGCCGATTCCGCGATGACGTTGACAAGGGACCGTTCACAATCCAAGCTTTCATCCTTATGCGGGAATTCTGGAAACGTCCAAAGTTCTGGATCGTTGCGATCCTGATCCTATGGCTGATTTATATCATCGACTCGAATTTCCAGCTCAATCCGGTCGAAATTCGCCTCGTGCCGAAATTGGTGATTTTGCAGCTCAGGGTTTCCGCGGTCATTATCGCATCGGCGATCGTCGGATCGGCGGCAACGCTCATCATCCAGTACTATTGGCGTAATCGGCGCTCGAACATCGGTTCGCGATCGACCGTCGAGTCGCCCTCGAGCACCAGTACCGTACCCTGATCCCCCGCCTTGAGCATGGTCTTGCTGGCCGGCCCGATCAGCAGTCCGTGCGCCCGCGAGAGCGAGCTCAGAATTCCCGAACCCTGGTTCCCGGTCGGATTGGCCAGCAAGTCGCCGTCGCGACGCTCGAGCCTTACCCTGACGAATTCAGTCAGATCCCTGGCCAACCGAATATCGGCGGCGCAGCGGACGGATACCCGCGGCAGTCCATACGCTCCCCGTCCAGCCATCCGGCCAAGCGCCGCGTAGACATATAGATAGAAGCAGACCATCGTCGAGACCGGATTCCCCGGCAGTCCGAAGACGGGCCGCCCGCCGATAGTCCCGAACTTGAGCGGCCGCCCCGGTCGCTGCGCCACGCCATGAAACAACTGGCGCAATCCCAACTCATCAAGAACTACTTTCACATGATCAAACTGGCCAACGGATACACCGCCGGTCGAAAGCACCACGTCAAAGGCCAGGGCTTCAGCGAGCCGCGCGCGCACCTCTTCCGGACTATCGCGCGCCACTTTGAGCATTACGGGCTCGCCACCCGCGTCTCGAATCGCTCCAGCAAGTGCGTAGGCGCTTGAATTCACCACTTGCGCGCCGCTGGGCGCCTGGTCGACGTCGACCAATTCGTCCCCCGTCGCAACGATTGCGACTCGCGGACGGCGATAGACGTCGATCATCGCCCGGTTGAGCGTCGCGATAACCCCGAGGTCCGAGGCGCTAATCGTCTTGCCGGGCGAAATTACCACGTCGCCCTTGCCGGGGATCCTCGCCGCGGGGCCGCACAAACGCTCCCGCTTCGGCCGGCGCAAGAATTTCGACCTTTGCCCCGGTTCCGCGGGTCCGCTCGACTTGCACGATCGCGTCGGCCCCTCGCGAGATCGGCGCTCCGGTCATCGTGCGCACCGCCTGCCCGGGTCGGACCTCCGCCGACGGCATCGCGCCCGCACCGACGGTCTCCAGCACCTCGAGCGTAACCGGCCGATCCTCGCTCGCGTTGGCTATGTCCGATGCGCGGACCGCGTAACCGTCCATCGCGGAGTTGTCGAAACCGGGAATATCTCGCGGCGATCGAATCTCTTCGGCGATCACCCGTCCAAGGGCGTCGACGATAGAAACCCGCTCAACTCCAAGGGGAGAAACGTTTTCGAGGACGATTTGAAGGGCTTCGTCGGGGCTAATCATGCGGATTCAAGGATACGCGGCTTCACAAAAAATTTGAAACGCGTAACCGGTACGCCCACGCGACGTATACCCTTCTGTTAGGTCAGAACTCCCAAAATCGGTTCCTGCCCGGAGAGCTGAGGTTTGTGGGTGTCGCCTCCCCCCGACATCCACGCCTCCCTCTCCCTTTCTTTGCCTCCCGGCAAATTATTCACGAATTTTCCCATGATCGGACGAAGCCGCGCGCGAAGCTTCGAATACGCCGGACGCAAGTAACGTCTGGTAGTAAGAATCAGATTGAATTTCGGAAAAGACGAAGCGCGCCGGATCAGAAATTCTGGAGCAACATGGTCGTCTCGAGACGCGCATCGGGCAGCCGCACCGGGTAAGAAGTCTCTCCCGGAGGTGTGCGATCCCGCAGCAGGGCCGGGTTGAGCGTCTTCAGTACGGAAAGCGAGGTATGACGATCCTCCGCGAGATCGCTCAACTTTGTGCCGCCGGGAACCGATACCAGTTCGTAATGGCCGGGCGCGCTGTAATCGGCGGTATCGATTCCATATTCTTTGCAATGGTGCGCGATTACTGCGACCGCCATGAAGCGGTTCATCAGTGAACGAGTCCGGCGCGGCAGACGCGACACCAACCGCTCATAGCTGGCGTCTTCAAGGGCGAGATAATGCGGAATTTTGGCCTCGCCGTTGTTCCATCCGATGAGCGTCATGCGCCAGTCCTGGTCGGCCTGATCGTGCAAGGTGGCGAGGTATTCAGCGGCAGCCCGCGTAGATTTTATAGGGTCGCGCCGCTCGTCGACCCAACTGTTGACCTCGAGGCCAAAACGGCGCGCGGTTGATTTGTTGAGCTGCCAGGGACCCGCGCCGCTCTGTTCAAATGCGCTCTCGGCGAACGAAAGATAGACCAGGTCGGGCGGCAAACCCTCCTGCTGGAGCAGTTCCGTCATCTCCGGCATATAGACCTGGCTGCGCCGGAAGGAGCGCTTGAGGCCTTGCGGTTGAGCGAGATAGCCGTCCACGTAGGCCTGGACGGCGCGATTCAGAACCACGGGGAAAGGTGCTATTTCCTTGGGCTTGCTGCGAACAAACGGCAGCATTCCGGGCACCGAGGCGGGCCCTGCCGCTGCGGGTTGCGGCAATTCTTCGGCCTCACCCGCGTTCAATAGCTGTGCGGCGCCGGCCGGCGTCGCCGTGGATTGCTGTCCAGTAACCGATATCTGATTGTTCTGTTGTTGACTGAGGTCTGCGGGCTGGGCGCATCCGAAGAGCGGCAGTACGATTAGCGCAAGTGGCGCGATATAGAGCCATGTCCCCCGCATGGACGTTTCCTCGACCGTGCCTTACCCTACAGAGCGTCTCACTGTGGATCAACCGGCTAAAGATTAAAAAAACTTATACAACGATTCTGGCGTACTAATGCTATAGGGCCTTATTGCAGCTACGTCTATCTTATTCTCGTCTTCTCTAGATTATTTTTCAGGGTCGCTTTTCGACGGTTTTCAATATGAAGCTCATGTGGCCGCTTGAGCGTTTATGCTAGCGTCTCAGAAACGGATCACCGGCGTACAAATCAAGAAGTGCTCCCGTTTCGCCTCATTTTCGAGCCCGATTCGGAGCTGGCCGCCTAAAGTAAACTCTAGCCTAAACCCGATCTAGATAGTCTCAGTGGAACTTTGGCGGGAAATCATCGACAGCCTCGGCGACGCCGTCGTCGCCCTGTCGCCTGCGTACGACCCGGTCGCTTCGAACGCCGCTCTCGAGACCCTTTTAGGCACCTCGCACATCAACCGTACGACGATCCAACGGCTCCTGCGGCAAAACGAATGGCTCGCCCGGATGGTCGATTCGTGCATGGAAACCGGGCAGAGCCTCGATAATCCCGAGGCGGTGCTGGCAATCGATCGCCGATCCGCCACTGTGAGTGCCGCGACCTCGCCGCTGCACAATCAGCAGGGCCAGTTCGAGGGAGTGGTGGTACTCCTTCACGACTTGTCTCTACAGAAGAAGGCCGACCAGGCTTATCAGCCGGAGGACGGCTTCATGCGCCTGTCGCCCGCGGGCCTGGCCCACGAGGTGCGCAATCCGCTCACGGGGATAAAGGGAGCGGCGGAGCTGCTGGGCACGATGTTTCCCGCGGACGTGCGGGCGCAGCAGTATTGCCGTCTGATTCTCGAAGGCGTCAGCCGTATCGCCGGGTTGGTCGAGCAGGTTCTCGCGGTCTCCAATCCACAACGGCTCAAGCGGGAGCCGGTAAATATTCACCAGGTGCTCCACCAGGCCCTGCGGATGGCCGGGATTTTTCCCCAACCGCAGCCGGGTCTGACTGTAGACCAGCGGTTCGATCCGAGCTTGCCCGAGCTAACCGGCGACGCTGACGCGCTCGAACGGGTTTTCCTCAACCTGATTCGAAATGCGCTCGAAGCCATCGGTGAGATTGATCCCAATACGGACGCTTTGGAGGGCCTGGCCGGCCATACGATCAAGCTGCGCACTGCGATGGAGACCGATTTCCGCTTGGGCGCCAAGGGGCGGCGGCGGCAGTTTCTGCGGGTCGAGGTTAGCGACACCGGCAAAGGGATGGCGGCCAAGGACGTCAAGCAGCTCTTCACGCCATTCTTTACGACCAAGCCTTCAGGGACAGGCCTTGGCCTCGTCCTGAGCCAACGAATCGTCGCCCTGCATGGAGGAAAGCTCTGGGCGGAGGCGGGTGGCCGAATCAACGGAACCTCGCAGGTTCAACCCACTACGGCTCATCTGGATCCCCTCCAGGAGGCGGAAAAGCCCCATCAGCCGCGCGGGATGACTTTCTGCGTAATCCTTCCGGTCGGGACCGATTAAACGTCAGAAATCGCGTTTAATGGCCAGAAACATGCGTTTAGGTCAATTTTTCAAGCGAACTGGCGGAGAGTGTCTCGCGACCGCACCTCGGTTTCGGTTAGCATACGGAATGACCGATACAGACCGCTTCACGCAATGAGTGCTCAAAATTTAACCACACCTCAATCAGCTTCTGTCCTGATCGCGGACGACGATCCCGGAATACGCATGGTCCTTCGGCATCGCCTCGAGGCCTCCGGCCATAACGTCCAGGAGGCGGCAGATAGCCAGAGCGCCCTTAACGCCCTTTTGAACGGGCATCACGACGTCGCCCTGCTCGACATCATGATGCCCGGGGTGGGAGGCCTGGAGGTTCTCTCGACCGCCCGCGAGAGCAACGTCCGCACCATGGTAATCGTGATAACCGCCGCGACCACGATGAATAACGCGGTCGAGGCGATGAAACGCGGTGCCTACGACTACCTGACCAAGCCCTTCGAGAATCTCGACGTGGTGGCGGCCACCGTCGCCCGCGCCTCCGACGTCGCTACGCAGACGGCGGAGCTGACCCGTCTCAAAGACGAGGTCAATCGCCAACTCGTGGGCGGCGAGATCATCGGGCGCGGCCAGGCGATGCAGGAAGTTTACAAGCTGATTGGTCGCGTCGTCAGCAGCGAGGCGACCGTGCTGCTATGCGGGGAGAGCGGGACCGGCAAGGAATTGGTCGCCAGAGCGATCCATTTTAAGTCGCCGCGATGGCGCGGGCCGTTCGTCGCGGTCAATTGCTCGGCAATTCCACAAGGATTGCTCGAGAGCGAGCTGTTTGGGCATGAACGGGGCGCTTTCACGGGCGCGACCGACCGCCGCGCCGGCAAGTTCGAACAGGCCGCCGGCGGTACGCTTTTTCTCGACGAGATCGGCGATCTGCCGCTGGAACTCCAGCCCAAGCTTTTGCGGGTACTTCAGGAGCGGGAGTTCTCGCGCGTCGGCGGCGTCGAGGTGCTGCGCGCGCAGGCCCGGATTATCGCCGCCACCAACCAGGATCTCGAAGCGGCCGTCGCCGAGCGGCGCTTTCGCGAGGACCTGTACTTTCGCCTGCGGGTGATTCCGATCAACCTGCCGCCGCTGCGCGAACGGCGCGAGGATATCGACGAGCTGACGGACTATTTCGTCACCAAGGCGGTGCGCGAGATGAGTGCGCATGTAAGATTCGTCGCCGCCGACGCGCGGGCAAGGCTCGGGGCCTGGAACTGGCCTGGAAACGTGCGCGAATTGGAGAATACGGTGTTGCGCGCGGCGCTGCTCGCGCCCGGCAATACGATTCGCGCCGAGGATATCGAGTTGGGACGATCGGCGGGCCATAAGGCCGATTTGCGGGCCGGGAACGACGCCCCGCTGGCGGACCTCATCTCGATGCGGGTGACCGAGCTGCTCGAAGGAGACGACGATCCGCGCGATCTCTATCAGCGGGTGGTGGCGGAAATGGAACGGCCGTTGATCGAGCTCGCGCTCAAGCGGGCACGCGGCAACCAGGTGCATGCGGCGCGTATTCTCGGGCTGAATCGCAACACTCTGCGCAAGAAGCTGGTCGAGCACGGTATCGCGATTTTGAAGGCGCCGCCCGCCTGATGGCGGTTTAGCCCAACCAGTTCGCGGCAAAACGTACCTGGTCTTCACAATGAAACTCGCTTCACGCCTCTATGCGATGGTCGACCCCGCGGCGGGCCACGAGCCGGTCGCGCTGGCAGGAATGCTGCTCGACGGTGGCGCAACCATCATGCAGCTGCGGCTCAAAGATGTTGGCGGGCGTGACTTTCTGGCGGCAGCGCGGGCGGTCGCAACGCTATGCCACGAGCGCGGGGCGTTATTGATCGTCAACGATCGCGCGGACATAGCGCATCTGGCGGATGCCGACGGTGTGCACGTCGGGCAGGAGGATTTGCCGCTCGAAGCCGCGCGACGGGTGGTCGGTCCCGGCAAAATCGTCGGCGTGTCGACGCATTCGATCGAGCAGGCGCGCGCGGCGGAGGCCAGCGGCGCCGACTATATCGGTTTTGGTGCGATCTACTCGGGCGGTCTCAAGAACGTGAAGAACGCGCAGGGATTGGAGCGCTTGCGCGCGGTCCGCGCCGCCGTCCGGATTCCGATCGTCGCGATCGGCGGCATAACGGAAGCAACTGTCGCGGAAGTCATCGAGGCCGGCGCCGACGCCGCCGCGATTATCACCGATATCGTCAAATCACCCGACGTGGCGTCGAAGGTTCGGGCGATTGTCGGCGCGGCGGGCAAGGCGCGCCGCTAACATCTCAAATCTGGAGCTGGATCCGAGTCGGTAAAGCCCGAGCTTAGGCCGCCTCGTGGTGGTCGCCCGCCAGAAGCTCGAGATTTTCCGTTCCGGTCAGGGCAAAGCGCTTCGCCTGCTGCCACAGAATCATGTAGTAGGCCGCGATGTAGAGCGAGCCGAAACTCACCAGCGCATGCACGCCCAATACGGCATACAACACGAAGAGCGGTAGCGCGGTACGCAGCCACAGATGCATGGTCGCGCGCAGTTGGGCGGTGGCGTCGCCGGGGGGTAGCACGTATCCCGGATGATGCCACGGCCACAGATAGAACACGTCGAGTCCCTCAGGCGTCTTGCCGAAGGCCGCGTCGAGTGGCTTTCGAAAGAAACTCGCGATGCGCGAGGGTTTCTTCTCGGTTTTGATCGGGCTCATGACTGCTCCACGACGATGCGGTTTTTGAGGAGAATCAGGTAGCCACCGGTTACCGCGGCCACGGTGAAGTACGCGAGCACGATGCCGACTGCGAAAAACGCCCGCCAGTCATGCACATGAGTGAAAAGAAAGGACAAAATCACCATCGCGAGGATCGCCGTGGTCTCGACCACCCAGAGCACGGGACGGTCGAATTTATCGGCGAGAGTTACGAGGTTTTGCGCTACCGTGGTCCTTCCCTGGAGGATATCTTCTCGAGAGGGATGCTCCAGGACGGAGACAAAGCCGAGGTCACCGGTGGTGTAGATGGTTGGTTGTCCGTTTAGAGTTCTCAATGGTGTTGCTCTCTCCACTCTTATGCGACGAGTGTTTCTTGTTAACTACGAGATATTCTAGCCGCACCTATTAGTTAATTGATGCAATTTTGTGTCACGAGACGTAATATCTCACTGTCGCGAACGAAAGTGTCCGATAAGCGGGGAAACCCTGCTAATTTTGACCGAGCGCCAGTTCGAAATACGAATATAAAGCGAAAATGAACGGCGCAAATGACGCTAACTGGTTGTTTGAAGAGTCGTAGCAGCCGCAAAAATGCACTTATGCGGATGCAGTCGCAGGCATAGTCGCCGGAGGTCGCGAACTCTCGGCCTCGTAGCTGCGGCAGGCGAGAATTGCGAGCGCCGCGATCACGTTCACCACGACCATCAACTCGAATGCCGGCGCAAAACTCCGGGTAACATCGAAGATTTTCCCGGCGACGAGCGGTCCCACCGCGGCCCCCAGGGTCTGCGCCAGGCCGGTGATTCCGGAGATGAAACCGAAGCGCTTGAGCCCCATCGATTCCGCTATCACCAGCGGCAGCAGCATCAGCGGAGCGGCGACACTGAGGCCGTAGACCAACACGAAAAGCGCGATGAGTCCGGCGTGTCCGATGATGAACACCATCGCGACACCGATCGCCTGGATCGCGAAAGTCAACGCGAGCGCGACGCGCGCGGTCACCCGGTCCGCGACGAAACCCATGATCACCTTGCCCAGTGCGGCGAAACCGAAAATCAAACTGATCGCGAGCGCGGCATTTGCGCTGGAATAACCCAGCCCCTCGAGATGCGACGCCATGTGAATCAAGGTGCCGGTCGCGGCGAAGGCGAAGCAGAATTGCGCGACGATGATCATCCAGAAGGAACGCGTCGCTAGCTGCCGAGGTGGCTTCGAAGCCTTCGAGGCGATCGGCGGCTTGCGCCACGGTCAATTTAACTTCGCCGGGCGGGCGGCTCCGCACCATGATCAGCACCAGCGGAATGACCACGACGATCATCGGGATACCGAGTGTGAGGTAGGCGGCGCGCCAGCCCCAGTTGCGAATCGCGTATCCCGCCACCAACGTCATTACCATCCCGCCGGTGGTCGAACCGGCGTTGGCGATACCCATCGCGATTCCGCGGCGAGCGGCAAACCAGTTGGCGATCACCAGCGAGGCAGGCAGCACGGTGCCGGCCGCGATACCGACACCGAGTAGCAGATAGGCGGCGATCATCGGCGCCAACGAATTGGACTGGCTGGCGATTAGAAAGGAGCTGCCCGCGGCGAGAGCGCCGAAGACCATCACGACGCGCGCTTCAACCCGGTCGACCAGCCATCCGACGGGCAAGATACTGAGCCCGGCCGAAGCGGCGAGGACGCTCGGCAGAATCGAGACGCGTTGATGACTCCAGTTGGGAAAGGCCCTGAGGAGGCCCGGGACGAAGACCGGGACGGTGTTGTAGCCTCCGCCGAAGACCAGCAGGAGAACCACAAACATCGTCGCGACGATAAACCATCCCTGACGGTCGCGCGTAGTCATGCTACCCCCAATTTGCGGACGACCGGCGTTCGTGTCCCCGAAACCGAACGACCGGTGCGGCGCGCGGCTGAGAGGCCGTCGCCCTTTAACTCTTTCCGTAAATGGAGTGCGCTTGTAAAGCGCGGCGCGAAACTATTCGAGCGCGGTCGCCGGAATGAAGCCTTCGACCCCGTCTCTCATCCGAATCTTCATATAGTTGAGCGAGAGCCCGACGACGTGAACGTCGTGTCCCCGATGCACTTCGGAGATTTTCTTGCCGTATTGACTCGGTTCCGAGAGCACCGGCGCGTCGGCAGTGAGCTGGAAAATTTTGTCGGCGGGACGCGTCAGCGTCACGGCGGAAGCCGGGATGTATGCAGTCGATCCGTTCTTGAGCTGCACGCGAACGTAGGAACTGGTGATGCCGGTAACTGTCACGAACTTGCCCGCGTGCACCTTCTCGACGCGCCGGGATGATTTCGACGGGCGGGAATAAGCCCACGAATTGGTGTTTATGGTGGCCTTGCCAGTTTCGGCTTCGACCACGGGCGCCGGGGCCGGAGCCGCCGCTACCGCCTTGGCCTTGTGACGAGTGACCTGCTGACGATGGGCGGTAGGCGCCGTCGCTTTCCTAGGCGCCACCGTAGCCGCCGGCGGCGGCGTTTCGGACTCGTCGTCGTCGGGCACTTCGACGGTCGAGGTTGTGCCGCTGCGTGACGATGAGGGAGCGGAAACCGACGGAGCGCCGGACGCCGGCGTGATCGAGGTATCCGGCAAGCTGCCGGAATATTCGGCGCCTACTTGCGCAAAGACCGGACACGCCAGCAGAGCCAATACGGTAATCGCGGTGGAGACCTTCGCGATAGGACCTATAAGTGTACCGGATCGTTGAGAGACCAATCCGGTTGGGCGCTCGCTCCGTCGCATCATTCCTTCTCCCCTCGCCTCCTCGTCTTTCAGCAAGCTCCACAGACTGTGCATCGGGTCACATCACAAGGTTTGGTCTGGTGTTCGAAATGCGCTTTCTTGCGTTCGGACAGCAGAAACCATTTGTGAATATGATGGTCAATAAAATCCCATGGCAGAATCTCATTATGAGAATAGCGGCGCGTAACGAAAAAATCAGGATCGGTCAGCGAAGGATTGTGAACAGCCTCGCTCCTGATGGTGCGCAGCTCATGCCAGATAGCGCCCGGATCGTCGCATCCGCGTTCGCTGAGGCGTTCGAGAATCGCGCCGACGCGACGATCGCCACGCGAAACCATGGTCTGGAAGTACGCCTCGCGCGGTGATTCGGCGTCGAGATCGATAGCGCCGCCGCCGATGCGTCGGAGCTCGGATCGAATCAGTGCGACCTTGCGCTTGATGGTCGAGGCATCTTCCATCGGATCCCACTGAAACGGCGTCCACGGTTTCGGCACGAAGGGATTGAGCGACACCGTCACGCGGCCGACGTGGCGTTTGCCGGCGCGCGCACGATCGAGCAGACGGCCGGTGAGACGCGCGATCTCGAGGACGTCTTCATCCTGCTCTTCGGGCAGACCCACCATGAAATAGAACTTGAGATTTTCGACTCCACCGCCGATCAGCATTTCGGCGGCGTGGAGGATCTCCGTCTCGGTCAGATTCTTGTTGATAACCTTGCGCATCCGCTCGCTGCCAGCTTCGGGAGCGATCGTGATGCTGCGATTACCGTTGCGGACAAGCGCGCCAGCGAGTTGCGGCGAAATACAATCCGCCTTGAGAGAAGATGGCGACAGTCGTCCACCGGCATCGGCCACCGCTTCCGCGATACCACCGACTCCGGGCACACTCGCCATCTCGGCGCCGACCAGGCCAATGGTCTTGCGCTCCGCCAGCCCGCGCATAGCCTCCGTCGTGAGATGTTCGGGACTGCGATAGCGAATCGGCCGATACATGAAGCCGGCGGCGAAACGGCATCCCCACTGGCATCCGCGACTGGCCTCGACCAGGTACATGTCACCGAAGACGGATTCCTCGGTGAGAATCAGGGAGGTGGTGGAAAACCGATCGAGGTCATTGATGAGCCGGCGTTTCACTCGCGGCGCGCCGGGCCCGGAATAACGCACATCCGCCAGCCTGCCCGTGTCGTCGACGCGGGGTCGAAATAGTCGGGAAGATAGGCGCCCTCGACACCGGCCAGCCGAGCCGCTCGCAGCGGGCTCCGGTCGTCACGGGAGCGTTCACTCCCGTAGAGATCGAGAAATTCAGGGACCATCTCCTCGCCCTCGCCGATGAGGAAGAGGTCGATAAAATCTGCAATGGGCTCGGGGTTGAGAAAGACGGCGGAGCCACCGGCGATGATCAGCGGATAACTGCGTCCGACGCGATCGGCGCGGCGCGGCGGAATCCCGGCCATCCGCAGGATCGTCAGGACGTTCAGATAGTCAGTTTCAAAGGAAATCGAGAAGGCGAGTATCTCGAAATCGGCGAGCGAGCGGCCCTCTTCCAGCGAGACGAGGTGCGAATTGCCGGATCGAATCGCGTCGCGCTCGTCGGGATCGGCAGGAAGGCACGCTCGGCGGCAACTCGCGGCGCCGAATCGAAGATATGAAAGATCGCCCTGGAAGCCGAGATTCGCCATCCCAAGCCGGTAGATATTGGGATAAATCACGCAGACCGGCAGATCGCCGCCGCCACGGCGCTTGTAGAGCACCTTTTCGTTGGCGATGCGCTCCAAGGCGCGTTTGCGCTCGAACATAAGAAGGAATTCGTGTCTAGGTTATCGCCTGCGGATGGCGGCACTCAAGCCAATCCAAAGCCCGGAGTTCGCCGTTTACGAGATCGCGACGGTCGACCAGCCTCGATGATTGGGTATCGTTTGAGCGGCGAGGACAGCGTCGCGCCTCGGCCTGCCAACCCGCGAATGTCCATCTTAGCTCGATCGTTCGGCGAAACAAAGGCGAGAATCGATTCCAGGGTCGAGGGTAAATCAACTTATGAACAATTACCGCATAAGTTAAATTCTCTTGGATGTATGCTTATGCTACAAAGAGATAGGTGCGCGTGCCCACCTCTGCCGCTCGGGTGGAGATGCTCGACTATTTGAGGGAATCTTGGGCGCTCATTGGGACAAGCCATTTTGGGACGAGATATGGTCAGCAGTACAACGGCTCCTGAGGGGCAACGGTGATCCTTGGGTTTCATGCCGTCTACAGACTTGGACTCCATCGGGCTTTTGATCGAGAATTAGGAAAGGTTGAGCAGCTTCTAGACTTGGCGGAGTCCGTCGCCGTCGTTGTCATCACGATCCAGTTGTTATTAGAAACGGCAACGATTTTCGTGGTTTCTGGCTGGAAGAGGATGCTCAAATCGGAGCCTGAAAGATGAGCCTGCTGAAGTAAAAGCGGCTGGATAATTTTAACGCTCATGAGCTTGGTAGTCGCTCTGGCGGTTGGCTCCTTCTTGTTGGAAAAGTACCCCTACCCCACCGAAGATATCGCAGTTGTGATCGCGCTACCGCTCTCAGTTTTTTGGGCGATTCCGAGCGTTCTCTTGAGTGCTTGGCCTCCGATACCGGCTAAGATTGACAATCCCGACAGAACGCCTCGGACGCTAACGTTATCGCCACTAAAGCAATTTTCCGTGCGTGCAGTTGTTCTCCTTTTCTCCATATTTCCGACCTGTATGCTCATCGCAATTTCCATGTTAGCAGCCTGCTTTATCTATCCCGCTTTAGGAGTGGCATGGGCCGTTGCGCCAATTCATTCCATTTCGATTGGACTACTCGAGGCATCAGGGATCCCGACCTTGTTGGCGATTGCTTTCCTGGCGGGTGCTTATTTTTCGACCGCTCTGCGTTCTTCGCTGTTCTGGGATCGCATTTTCAACGAGACGCGAAAAGCCGCAAGCCATTTTCATCAGCCGCTTAGTCCTGCAGACGGGCGAGATCGCCCAATACCGGCGCGATGACGCTATTTGCGGAATTTGCGCAACTGGCTCTGCGATAGCATCCAGAGCAATTCGGCACCGCCACGCTCGAAGCGATTGGACAGCTCAAGCGCGACGCATCCGCCCTTCTTGAACCGCAAATGGATGACCTCGCTTGATCCGCTGAGCAGCAGCGAGACCACGCCGCTCAACTGCGGCTCGTGTCCGACGATCATCAGATGCTCGTAGCGCGCGAACGGCGCCAGCGCTGCGACCGCTTCGACGGGCGGGATTCCGCTGGCAAGGGCGGGCAACACCTGCGGCGGGGGATCGTTGGCATACACGGCGGCGACGATCTCCGCGGTCTCGGCTGCACGCGAGTAGGGACTGGTGACGATGGCGTCGAACTTCAGGCTCATCGCGCGCAAGCCCGCCGCCGCGCTGCGCATTTTATCGCGACCGCGCGCGGTCAACCGCCGAGCTTCGTCTCCACCCTGTTCGGCTTTGTCTTCGGCTTGAGCGTGACGCAAGACGTAAAGGATCATGCCGCGGGCACCGCCGGCGCCTGGTCTTGCGGTCGTGCGTGGCGTACGACTTCCGCGAGCGCTTTCCGGATAATGCCGTCCCGCTCGAGCTTTTTCCAGTGTTCGAGGCTGCGTGACGTCAGTTTGATCTGAAGACGATGGAGCGACTGGATTAGCGCACCGGCCGCCAGTAGCGCAGCCGGCGGGGCATTGGCGGTATCGGCGAAGCGCCGCAACCATGCGATCGCGATCACGGCGTCGTGATGAGAGCCCAACAAATCCTGCATCTCGGTGAGACGTTTCACCGCTTTGCGGCCGTGCCTGCCGGTCATCTCATCGGTCATTTCGAGGGCATAGCGCAGGCGTTTGGTGCGGATTCGCAAGCGATGGAACTCCTCGGGCGCGCTGTCCGGGCCGAGCCTGGACCCTGTTCGCCTGACGGTGCGCGCGATCGGCCGCAGCATCACCGTCACGGTCCCGCGCACCAGCGTGGTCGGCGGAAGCTTTCGCAGCGGCGTCGAGGCCACCCGTTCGAGCAGCATGCGATAGCGCTTGGAGGAGAACATCTCACCGATTTTGGCCAGTTCCACACGCCGGAGCGACGAGAGCTCCTCGAAGATCGGGGCAAGCGAGTCTTGCGAGGCACGGTCGAGCCTGACCGATCGCTCGCGCATCAATTGTTCGGTGACGTCGGATTCGCGAGTCGCGCCCGCCGTGTTGCCGAGCCAATGCAGCTCGCGCCGTAGATAGTTCACGCGCGATCCGTGCAAAACGCTGGAGAACAACTCGACCGCGGCACGCAGACGCCGATTGGCCACGCGCAACTGATGGATCGCCTCGATCTCGCCCTCGCGCGCGGCGACCTCATAAAATTCCACCGCCACGAGTCCAGCTTTGAGGGCATTCTGCGCCGCCGCGCCGACCGGATCGTCGGGGAGAAATCTCGATACGCGAAGGCTTCGCCGATTGTACGGACTCGACGGCAGGTGCGGCAGGCTCTGGCACGGGTTATTTCCTGAAATTTGAACGCTGTCGTCAAGGTGAATCGAGGTCGATGCGATCGCGATAGTGTTTGCGCAAATAGTCGGAGATCTGTTCGCGCAGTGCCGCTTGAACCGTCTCGATCGGCGGCCGCGCATCGATCGTCGCGAAGCCGAATTCGTCGGCGAGCCGGCGATATTCTCCGATCAGCCGTCGCTGATAGCGCAGAAACGAGTCGAACAGGTCGGTGCCGAGCGCCAGGTGCATCCCCGATTCCCAGTAGTCCATGCCCTTGCCTTGAACTACCCGCGGGACCAGCGCGTCGACGTCGATATCGAGGTAGAGAACGAGATCGGGCACCAGCGCCACGCCGAACAGATCACGAGTCCAGGCCGGTTCCGCGCCCATCACGGTGTTGCGCGCGAAGGCGGTGTACATGTAGCGGTCGGCGATCACGATAAAACCCGCCTGCAAGGCCGGAAGAATTTCGTGCTCGAGGCGATCGGCGAAGTCGGCGGCGTAGAGCAGGCTGAAGGTGGTCACCGTCAACTGATGTCCCGCCTTCGCTTCTTCGATCGTTTCGTGCAGCAGCGGCGACCGCGTCCATCCCGTATTACTGACCGCGTATCCCTCGAGTTCGAGCCACGGCCGCAACAATTCGATTTGCGTCGAACGGCCGACGCCGTCGGTTCCCTCAATCGCAATCAAATGGCCCGGCAGCCGTTTTTGCGTGACATAGGGCATGCCGTGTCCGTACCAGGTCTTACCGCGCTTGGATCTATGCGCCATGATTTATCCTGGAACGGTCACGATCGTAGACGCGCAAAATGTCCTGCACCATTCGCCGTACCAGCTTTTGCTGCGAGGGAATCTCCTCGGCGGCGTCGATCGTATGCAGGCCGAACTCGCGCGATAATTGATCGTAAGTGTCGAGCACGCGGCTTTGAAAGAGGCGAAAACTGTCGACTGGGTCCGCCGATTGCGTCACGTCCATCCCGGCCTCGTGATACTTGAGCTTCGAACGTCCCGCGAGCAGGCGCTCGAGCGAAACCTCGATCGGAACCCGAAAATAAATCGTCAGGTCGGGCCGCAATGCGAAGCTGTAGACCGCGCGCACCCAGTCGGGATGAACGCCGCGGGCGGCGTCGCGCGCGAAGGCGGTATAAACGTAACGATCCGCCAGCACGATCATTCCGGCCTTGAGCGGCGGCAAAATCTGGTACGTCAGCCGATCGGCGAAATCCACCGCGTGCAACAGGCTGAACGTGGTCGGCGTCAGTAAATTTTTCTTCTTGCCGCGGCTCATCGATCGACGCACCAGCCGCGACGAGTTCCATTCGGTGAAATGAACCGGGTATCCGCGCGTACGCAACCATCGCTCGAGCAATAGCAACTGCGTCGATTTGCCCGAACCGTCGATACCTTCAACCGCGATCAGTCGGCCTGGGTAGGGATGCGGAGCATAGAGCGAGCTGCGCATCGTGGTTGCCAGCCGCGTCGCCTGACCGGCGTCGCGACCGTTTAGTGAAACTTCCGCGGTTACATCCGTAGCCAGCGATTCTTTGTTAGACGGCGATTCTATTGTTGCAGGATCACCCGCCGGTCCAGCAATTTCGCCAGCAGGTCCGTCCTTCTCTCGCATGTCCATAGTTCGAGGTCCGCTTTCTCCCGAGCGGACCCGACTTCGATCTCGAGGCGGCCGGGAGAGTAAGTCACGTCGATTTTTTTGACAACGCCGAAATGACTGCGATCAAGCGCGTCCGCCACGCGCAGGATTGCGGCCAAGCCACGCACCAGGCGCCGCTTCGGCGCGCTCAAACTCCGCAGTTCCGGCGATTCGAGTTGTGCTCCCTGTTTCCGATGCCCCCGTGCGGCCAGCGCGATTACTTCTATCTCCAAAGGATCGAAGCCGAGCAATTCCGCGTTTTTAATCAGGTAGTAGGAATGACGATTATGGCGGTCATGGTCAATGGCATGCCCGATATCATGCAGTAAAGCGGAATATTCCAGCAATTCTCTGCCGTTTTCCGGCAGCCCCAGCACCAGCGCGGTCGCATCGAAGAGCTTGAGCGCCAGGTTGGCGACCTGCCGGCCATGCTGATTCGCGCCGGAGAACCGCGCCGCCAACGCATTGATCGATCGCCGGCGCGCCTCCTGTGATCCTCGTGCATCGGTCGCCCGCGCCAATCCCAGCAGCAATCCTTCGCGAATTGCCCAGGTACACGCCACCAATTCGGGCGCACCGCTGCGCCGCAGGACGAAATCGGCGAGCATCCCGGCGGCTGCCATCTGATCGGCCCGCTTCGCATCGATACCCGGGCAGATCCGATCGCATCGCCGCATTGGCCTCGAGCAGTTGCCGGCTGAGATGGGTGACTTCGGCGGCGGAGGCGATCGCGCCGTGCAGACGTCCGAGTTCCTCACCTCGCGAGGCCCGCGCCATCGCGACCATCGTGTTGATCGTACCGGAGGTGCCGATCACGCGTACGACTTTCGCGTGCTTCGCCGTCTGCATCAACTCGCCGATCTCGGCCTCGAGATGCTTCTCGAGACGGCGGCGTTGCGCAACTGTCGGCGGATCGTCGGTGAGGAAATGCTCGGTGAGACGCGCCGCGCCAAGCTTCACGCTGCGCATCCATAGCGGGCGGCCATCCTTGACCAGTACCAATTCGGCGCTGCCGCCACCGACATCGAGCAGCAGATGAGGTCCGCCTTCCAGGCCCAGGGCGTGCCGCGCCGCGACGAAGATCAGCTTGGCTTCGTCGGCGCCGGAGATGACTTCGACTGCGATCCCGGTCTCGCGCTTGATTCGTTTGATAAACTCGGCGCGATTGTGCGCTTCACGCACCGCACTGGTCGCCACCGCGCGCATCCGTCCCACTCGCCTCACGTCCGCGAGCCGGCGGAAATGCGCCAGTGCATGCACCGCCATGTCCATCGATTCTTCGGTAAGACGGCCGGTGGTGAACGAGCGACGGCCCAGCCGCACCATCTCCTTGACGCGGTCGACCACCTCGAGGTGACCCTCGGGGGCGACATCGGCAATGATCATGTGGACCGAATTCGAACCGACGTCGATCGCGGCCAGCCGCATACAGTCAAGCGTAACCGCCGCGATACCACTTGTCACTACAGCGCTGATAATCAGTTCCTCAACAGACCCGTGATGGTTGAACTGCACTACCGTTAGTACAGGATGAATTGTTTGTGACGGGAATGTAAAAAATGCGGCGCGCAGGGATTCTGCCGTCGCGGATAATTTGCGTGGCTATTTCGCTTATGCCATCGCGAAGAAGGCGACGGCGCCTGCAATTGTCGTAGCCAGCACGACCACCGTGACTCGCCACGCCAATCCCGCGCCTGCCGTCACCGCGGACATGAACGGTCGCACGAGGATATTCACCAATGCCGCCGCCAATACCGCCTTGACGGCAGTATCCACACCCGCCCTACCCTGCGCCGCCATCGTCGCAACGGTAAGGCTGATCGCGTCGACGTTGACCAGACCCGACAACGCCGCGGCGAAATAAAGGCCGTTCTGACCGATCCAGGCCACCGCCGCCTGAGAGACGACCATAATCACAGCGAGGATCGCGCCGAATTCGAGCGCGGTCCAAATCTCAAACGGATTCCCCAGTTGCGGGTGTTGATGGACCTCCGAGGTATGCGGCACTTCACGCCCGCGAAATGCAAACCACGCCGCCGCAATCAGGCTGGCGACAGTCCCGGCGGCCAGCGGCCACGCCACCTTGTCGGTGACCGCTTGATCGATCGCCGCGATAATCACCAGCATCCGCGGCAGCATCGCCGCACCGCCAATCGCGATTGCCGCCGCGAGCAGGTCGAGCTCGTCTTCATTGCCCTCGCCACGCCGGCTCAAATCCAGCGTCAGCGCCGTCGCCGAGACCAGCCCGCCGAATAGTCCGGTCATCAGCACGCCGCGCCGCTCGCCGAAAAAGCGATTGGCGAAGTAGCCGACGTACGAAAGCGCCGCCACCAGCACCACCATCCACCACAGTCGGTACGGATTCAGCGCCGACCACGGACCGAATCCGCGATTGGGCAGCACCGGCAGCAGCACTACCGAAATCAGCAGAGCCGCAGCGTCGCCTGCAACTCCGATCGATCGAGACGCCGGAGCATCAGATGCAGTTCCGGCTTGAAGCCCAGCAGCAACGCCACCACTACCGCGGTCGATGACGCCGTCAGCAGCTCGCCCGCCCCGGCCATCGCCCCCAGGCACAGGGTCAGCAGCGTGCAGACCGCCGTAGTGATACTCACGTCCTCGCCATCCTGGGAGTCGCGCCAGTAGCCCGCCGCGGCGATGGGCATCAGCGCGATGACCAAGGCGGTCACTAACCACGGCGTCCCCAGATGCTCCGCGATACCGCCGAGCAGTCCGATCACTCCGAAGGTGCGGAAGCCAGCGGATCGCGAACCTTCGGCACGGTCGCGCCGCTCCCATCCGCGCTCGAGGCCGATCAGCAAGCCCAGCGCCAAAGCGACACCGAGGCGTTCGAAGGTTTGCAGAGAGGCGAACGATCCGATGGACATTCCCGCGGTCAGGTCAACGTAGTTGCGGCAGGCTTACCGCCAATTCGAGCAAAATCAGAATTCCGATCGCGAATTCGAGCCAGAAAAGCCGTCGATCGCGCACGACTCCAAGCAATAGCTCCAGGGCTTCCTGCGTGCTGCGCAGCTTGAATTCCAGCGCCTCGTAACGGTCCCCAAGGTCGAACTCGGCGCCGCAGATCATCGTAGATGCGATCCATCGCGCGGTCTTCCCAGGTCGCGTCGGGCTTATCCAGCAAATGCAAAATCGAGAGGACTTCGGCCCGCGTCGTGATCGCCTCGCCGATGAACCGATGCAGTGGTCGCGTGCGAAATGACACCGTGCCGTGACGCTCGAGCCGCTCGACGAAGGTGCTGGTGCGAGTGAACATGCCGTCGACGATGCGCTCGTAATATTCCATCGCCGCGCTCTGGGCTACCGTCAGCGCCACTACTCCGGCACGCGCCGCGGTGAAGCGATCGACGCGCAGCATCCCTTCGTTGACGCCAATCTCGAAGCTGGGATCCTCCGCGACGATATAATCTTCGCGCACCACCTGCGCGGTTAGTTTCGGCACCAGCCGACGCAACCGCGACATCTCGGACTCGCGGCGGTCGGCGGCAATATCGTGCGTTACCAGCGCGCCGAACGAATAGATGTAAACGCCGCCGCCGGCGCCGATCGGTGTGTAGATTTCGTGCGGGCTTACGCGGGCGTTCGGAAAAAACGGCGCAAGCTGGCGCAGCGAAAGGTTCTCCTCGAACGCAATCGCGTAGAACTGATGCATCCGTCCGCCCCCGACTCGAGGGCGAACGGCTTCACCAAATTGAGGACTCGAACCCTCCATAATCCGCGCATGCCGCGCGTCACCCGATCGTCGGTGCCACCGGCGCGATCTGTGGAATCTGCGGCGCCGCTACCCGCCGTGGCCGCGACGGCGAAGGCATCCGCGTCGGTGCGTTGACCGGCGAAGTCTGCGTCCCAGGCGTCGATGCGGGCTTCGGCGAAACTGCGCCCGACTCCACCTTCTTCCAACCTTCAGTTGGGCCGTCTTGACCCGGCGGCGACGGACCGTCCGCGGCTTCGTCGTCCTTCCACAAGGCGATAGCCCCGAGCAAGCCGTCGACATTGCTCACGATCGTCACTTCGCCCGGCAATTTAACCTTGATGAACTTCGAATCTCCGCCGCCGAGATACAGCCGATTCGTAGTTGAACGCGCCCTTGAGGTCGGCAACCGCCTCGAGCAGGAGCTTGTTCCACTTCCCCTTGCCCTTCTTGAGCAATGCGCGATGGCCCAGTTCGTCCTCGTAGCTCTTGCCCTTGTGAAACGGATGGTGCGCGAGTTCCAGATGGATCCGCTGGCCGTCGGCGAACAGCACCGATCCGACCCCCGTTCCCAACGTGATCACCAGCTCGATTCCACGACCGCTGACGCATCCGAGGCCCTGCACGTCGGCATCATTGGCAACCCTCGTCGGCGCTTTGAGAATACGGCTGAGATCCTGTTCGAGTTTGTAACCCTTCCAACCCTTGCCCAGATTCGGCGCGGTATAGGTGAGGCCATCCTTGACTACGCCGGGGAAGCCCACGGCCACCCGATCGTATTCGCCGCTGCGCTTGGCCAGCTTGCGGATAACCCCAAGCAGGGCCTTCGGCGTGGCATTTTTCGGTGTCGGCGTACGAACCCGCTCGCTCAGCGGCTTGCCGCGCAAGTCCAGCACCATCGCCTTGACGCCGGTGCCCCCGACATCAACCGCCAGCGTGCGTTGACCCGCGGCGCGATCGGACGTTTTCGCGGAAATAGACCTTTTCTTCATCGATTCATCCCCCAAGAGACTTACAAGTGTGACGACGCCGGCATGCGCACCGGCTTTCAAGACTGACGACTAAGCAGACTCTCATCGAGCCCGAAAAAGTTCCATGAATTCCCGGAACCTGTTGATACGAGGCGGGACGCGACATGAACGTCATCTCGCCTCGATGAATCTCGAAAAAATCCGTGCCTACTCCAAAATGCCCCCGGTATAACCGGCGGTCGTAAAATGCTACTTCAATCGGCGGCAGCGGCTCGCCCATCCACGGTTCCCGGTAGCCGGTCAGATTGTCGTTGGCGAAGGATACTATCCTCGAGACCAGTGTCGGATCCTTGATCTCTTTCACCACGTCGCCGCGTTCGCGCGTCGTTATGATGATCCGTACCCGCGTAATATCGCTCCAGGCCGGAAAATCGTGGGTCGACGACGCACACCCGCCGATCAAAAAGGCGATCGTTAGCCACGCGGCGAAGCGGCTCAATCCGACCCGCGTGACGCCCCGGTCCATCAGGCGACAATCCTCTCGGCACACGCATACACGTTGAAATTCGGTTCGCGCAAAAATCCCACCAACGTCACTCCCAGCTCCTGCGCCAATTCCACCGCCAGCGATGAAGGCGCCGAGACTGCACAAAGAATTGGTACACCAGCGGCGGCGACTTTTTGCACGATCTCGAAGCTGGTACGACCGCTGACCATCATAACGCGCGCGGCTCAGCGGAACCATACCGCGTAACAGGCTGTAGCCGACAACTTTGTCCACAGCGTTGTGGCGTCCGACGTCCTCGCGCAGCACTGTCAACGTCGGCGGTGGCGCGTCGCCATTCTTGGCGCTGTTCCGATGCGGCTCCGGCAACTCGAACAACGCCGCGGCGTGCAGACCGCCGGTCGCCGAGAACAGCGCCTGCGCCTCACGCATGATGGCCGGGAGCTTCAGGATGGCAGACGAGGAAATTCGAACTCTGTCTTCGATCGGCGCGATTCGCCGTTCTATCGCCTCGATACTGGTCTTGCCGCAGACCCCGCAGCTCGAGGACATGACGAAGTTTCGCTTGAGCCGCTCGCGCAAACGCGCCGCCGGGACCCGCAGGATTACGTCGATTGCATTTTCTTCGGCGGCGCCGGTGGAGACCGATCACGGGCCGGATTTCGTCCAATTCATCGGCCGCGGCGACGAATCCTTCAGCTAGCAGAAACCCCGCCGCCAGTTCCTGGTCATGGCCCGGCGTACGCATCGTGAGCGTAAAACGCCGCCCTGCCAGTCGAATCTCGAGCGGTTCCTCGACCGCAAGGCTATCCAGGTCGCGGCTTACCGCGCACCGCGCCATCTGGTCGCTTCATGTTCCTTAACGGATTCGCTCACGTTGGCGTGGGCTCCTCCCACCTCCAAGGCTTAGCACCTGGGAGGACGGGGGGATAGCTGAGATGCGGGGTTCTCAGACAGGTTTCGCGCCCGCTTCGAGTGTCAGAATGGCCTCGCGCACAAGGGGCTTCAAATCGCCCCGTCGAGGCGTGCATAGGCGATGATCTCGCGGCGCATCCGCGGTACCCAGAAATTCCTCAGATGTGACGCGATAGAGGCCACGGCTTCCTGATGGTCGGTATCTGCTCGAAAAAACCACCGATGTCATTGGCCATCTTGACCAGGTGATGAAGCTCCATCGCGCCGTCGTCCGCGGATCGGGAGTACCCTGCCCGGCTTAGCGCCCCGCCGGCGCAATCTGATGCTGACTGCGTCCCGCCGGCACCCGCTCCGGGCGTCGCGGCGTGGGCGTCACCTGCACGCGCCGTCACCTTGTATTCCGGGCAGTTGGTGGCCCAGTCGGAGTTTTCCGTGGTGACGACGTTGGCTGCCGTCTCCGGATGATGGAACGTGGTGTAGACGACGCCCGGCTGGAACACGCTCGGTGATCGTCGCGCGCAACAGGATCGAACCGGCGCGGCTGGTCGTCTCGACCCAATCGTCTTCGCGGATTCCGCGCTGCTCGGCATCGTGGGGATGAATTTCCAGGCGGTCTTCATCGTGCCAAACGACGTTCTTCGTGCGCCGCGTCTGCGTACTGACGTTGTACTGGGTCAGGATCCGTCCCGTGGTCAAAATCAACGGGTAGCGATTGCTGGTGCGCTCTTCCGTCGGCACGTATTCCGTGGGCATGAAACGGCCCTGCCGCGCACGAACTCGCCAACGTGCATGACCGGCGTGCCCTCCGGCGCTTCCTCGTTGCATGGCCACTGCACACTCCGACGCGGTCGAGCTTGTCGTAACTGACACCGGCAAAGGTCGGCGTCAGCCGCGCGATCTCGTCCATATCTCCGACGGATGGCCGTAGTTCATCGGATAGCCGAGCGCGTTGCTCAGATCCATCGTGACTTCCCAGTCCTGCTTGCCGGCCAGCGGAGGCAGCACCTTGCGTACCCGCGAAATCGGCGCTCGGCGTTGGTGAAGGTGCCGTCCTTTTCCAGAAACGACGAACCCGGAAGAAAAACGTGCGCATACTTCGCGGTTTCATTCAGGAAAATATCGTGGACGATCACGATCTCCATCGCGCTCAGCGCAGCGGCGACGTGATGAGAATTCGGGTCGGACTGCGCGATATCCTCGCCTTCGACATAGATTCCCATGAAACTGCCGTCGACCGCGGCGTCGAACATGTTGGGAATGCGCAAGCCCGGTTCCGGGTCGAGCGTGACATGCCATGCCTTCTCGAACTCGGAGCGCACCGCGTGGTCGGCGACGTGGCGATAGCCGGTCAGTTCATGCGGGAAGGAGCCGACGTCGTTGGAGCCCTGCGCGTTGTTCTGTCCGCGCAGCGGATTGACGCCGACGCCTGGCGGCCGAGGTTCCCGGTCAGCATCGCGAGGTTGGCCATCGCCAGAACGGCGGTGCTGCCCTGGCTATGCTCGGTGACGCCTAGGCCGTAGTAAATCGCGGAATTCGGTCCCTTCGCGTAGAGCCGCGCGGCGCCGCGGATATCGGCCGCCGGTACTCCGGTCACCGCCTCCATGGCCTCGGGCCAGTTGCGCGGCTCGACGATAAAGTCGCGCCAACGCTTGAAATCCTTCGAATCGCAACGTTCCGCGATAAAGTCGTCGTCGGCAAGGCCCTCGGTCACAATCACGTGGGCGATAGCGTCGAAGAGGGCGACGTTGGTGCCGGGGGTGAGCTGGAGAAAATAGTCCGCCTTGACATGCGGCATCTGCACCAGCTCGATTTGACGCGGGTCGGCGACGATCAGGCGCGCGCCCGCGCGCAGCCGCCGCTTCATGATCGAGGCGAACACCGGATGACCTTCGGTCGGGTTCGCGCCGATCACCATGACGACATCGGTGCTTTCGATCGAATCGAAGTCTTGCGTAACCGGCCGGCGTGCCGAACGCCGTCTTGAGCCCGTAACCGGTCGGCGAGTGACATACGCGCGCGCAGGTATCGACGTTGTTGTTGCCGAAGGCCGCGCGCACCATCTTCTGCACCAGGTAGGCTTCCTCGTTGGTGCAGCGCGACGAAGTGATCCCGCCGATGGAGTCGCGGCCATAGCGATTTTGCACGCGCTTCAATTCAGCAGCGGCGTAAGCGATGGCTTCCTCCCACGAAACTTCCTGCCAGGGGTCGACGATGCGCTTGCGGATCATCGGCTTTTGCGCGCGATCCGGATGGGTCGCGTAGCCCCAGGCGAAGCGCCCTTTGACGCACGAATGGCCGTGATTGGGGAAGCCGTCCTTATTCGGCACCATGCGGACGATTTCGTCGCCCTTGACCTCGGCCTTGAAGGAACAGCCGACGCCGCAATAACCGCAGGTGGTGATAATCGCGCGATCGGCGCGGCCCTTCTCGAGCACCGTCTTTTCCATCAGCGCGTCGGTCGGGCAGGCCTGCACGCAGGCGCCGCAGGAGACGCATTCGGAGTCGATATAATGCTCATGCTGTCCGGGGGACATCAGCGAGTTGAAGCCGCGTCCCTCGATCGTCAGGGCAAAAGTTCCCTGCGTATCGTCACAGGCGCGCACGCAACGCGAGCACAGGATGCATCGCGTGGGATCGAAGGCGAAGTATGGATTGGAGTCGTCGACCTCGAGGTCGAGATGATTCTTGCCGCCGTGGTTATAGCGGACGTGCTCCAACCCGGTAACGCGCGCCATTTCGTGCAGTTCGCACCTGCCGCCCGCCTTGCATTCGAAGGGATCGAGCGGATGGTCCGACATGTAGAGTTCCATCACGCCGCGGCGAAGTTTCGTAAGCTTTTCGTTCTCGGTATGCACCTTCATTCCGGCTTCCACCGGGGTGGTGCAGGATGCCGGGTAACCGTTGCGTCCTTCGACCTGGATCAGGCAGAGGCGGCAGGAGCCAAACGCGCGCACCGAATCGGTCGCGCAAAGTTTGGGTATCGCGACTCCGGCAAGTGCGGCGGCGCGCAAGACCGAGGTGCCCTCGGGCACGGAGATGCTACGGCCGTCAACTTCGAGCGTGACCAGCTTTTCGAGCGAGCCGGAGGGGTACCGAAATCCTTGTCGTCTGATCGCTAGCACTGCTGGCTTACCTTTTCTCTTCCGACGGAAGCGGCGTCGCCCGCGGCAGACCAAAGTCCTGCGGGAAATGCTTGAGCGCGCTGGTTACGGGCAAGGGGTGTCAAGCCGCCCAGCGCGCAGAGCGACGCTCCCTGTCATTGTATCGCATAATTCACGCAAAATATCTGCATTTTCGCCGCGCGAGCCGGAGTTCCCACAAGAATCTGATCAATCAGCTCGACCCCGCGCGTCGATCCGATGCGGCAGGGGGTGCATTTGCCGCACGATTCGATCGCGCAAAACTCCATCGCATAGCGGGCCTGCCGCGCCAGGTCGACGGTATCGTCGAACACCACGATACCGCCGTGCCCGACCAATCCGCCCGCGCGGCGATCGCCTCGTAATCCAGCGGCAGGTCGAGCATCGATTCGGGAAAGTAAGCACCCAGCGGACCACCCACCTGTACCGCGCGCACCGGACGACCGCTGGCGGTACCGCCGCCGTATTCGTAAATGATTTCGCGCAGGCTGACGCCGAAGGCCTTTTCGATTAACCCCGGACGCTTGACGTTGCCCGCAAGCTGAATCGGCAGGGTGCCGCGCGAGCGTCCCATCCCATAGTCCTTGTAGAAATTTCCGCCCTTATCGAGAACCACCGGTACCGACGACAGGGTAATCACATTATTTATGATGGTGGGTCGGCCGAAGAGGCCGGAAATCGCCGGCAGAGGCGGCTTGAAGCGTACCATCCCGCGCTTGCCCTCGAGACTTTCGAGCATCGCCGTTTCTTCGCCGCAGATGTACGCGCCGGCGCCGACGCGCACCTCGAGGTCGAAATTTTTTCCACTGCCGCGCAGGTTCGTGCCGAGGTAGCCGCGGCGCTCAGCGGCGTCGATGGCGTCGTCGAGCGTATGCAACGCGTATGGATACTCCGAGCGGAGATAGATGAAACCCTGGGTGGCGCCGACGGCGACAGCGGCGATGGTCATGCCCTCGATGAGGACCAGCGGGTCGCCCTCCATGATCATGCGGTCGGAGAAGGTGCCGGAATCTCCTTCGTCAGCATTACAAACCACGTATTTTTGTGTGGAACCGACATCCAACACGGTTTTCCACTTGATACCTGCAGGAAAACCAGCGCCGCCGCGGCCGCGTAGCCCGGAAAGAGTTACCTCTTCCACGATCTGAGCGCCTGACATCGTCAGCGCCCGCTCGAGTCCGCGGTAGCCGCCGTGGGCAACGTAATCGTCGACCGATAGCGGATCGGTGATCCCGACCCGCGCGAAAGTTAATCTCTCCTGATTCTTTAAGTATTGAATCTCAGCGGTCGGCCCGAGGGCGAGCGGATGATCTTTTCCGTCGAGAAAGTTGGCATCGAACAAAGAAGCGACATCAGACGCTGCCACCGGACCGTAGGCGAGACGACCGCGATCCGACTCAACTTCAACCATCGGTTCAAGCCAATAGAGTCCCCGCGAGCCGTTGCGTACCAGCCTCAGATCGACGCCGCGGCGGCGCGCCTCGGCCGCGATCGTATCGGCGACGAGACCGGCGCCGAGCGAGAGGGCGCTGGAATCGCGCGGGACGTAGACGGTCGTGCTCATCGCTCCTCGAGCCGCGCCAGGGCGGCGTCGAAAGTCTCGGGGGTAACGCGGCCGACCAACTCACCATTGATCATGATAGCCGGGGAGCAGGCGCAGTTGCCGAGGCAGTAGACCGGTTCGAGGGTAAACGCGCGATTCGCGCTGGTCGCGCCAAAATCACACTTAAGGCGTTGCTTGATATAATCCGCGAGCGCCACGCCACCCATCGCCTGGCATGACTCGGCACGACATACTTTGACGATGTTTACGCCGGGAGGTTCGTGGCGAAAGTCGTGATAGAAGCTGACGACGCCGTGGACCTCGGCGCGCGACAAGTTCAAGATGTGCGCGAAGATCGGGATACTGTCCGGCGGTACCCATCCGAGTTCATCCTGGACGCGGCGAAGAATCAGGGTTAACGCGCCCGGCCGGTCCTTTAGCGCATTGGCCATCGCTTCGACCGCGCTCTTGTCCCATGAATGCTGGGGGTCCATCGGAGAGTCCTCGGAAAAGCGCTCAGGACGCGGCTGAAATCGGGCAAGATCGTTGGGAAATCGAGCATTTTAGCGGTTCATGCCTCTATAATGAGCGTTGTCCATCGACGGGGTCGCGTCAAGAGGCGAGCCCTTTGGAGCCGTGCTATCCTAGTCGGAAGTGATACCGCGTCCGCGGTTGCGAGGTCGAATATGCTGCGCCGGTTTAAGTTTGAGGATGAAGTCCATCAGAGCCTGAGCTGCGTGCCGATGGCGGTACGGCGCAAGCTGGACCAGGCGGGCGTCAAGATAAGCCTCGAGCAATGGCAGACATTGCGACGCGGTGAGCGTCTCGCGATCTGCCATCTGCCGACCGGATCGGACGAAGAGCGCGCGACCTTAAAATTTTTCGTCGAGGAGGCGGTTCAGGAGCGATGCGGCTCCGCGACCAAGCCGGTCTCCGACGAATTGCGGCGCGCGGCGGAACCACCGGCCTCCCCGCCTGGAGCGTTGGTCGCCAGCGCGAAGGCCGAGGGGGTCGAGTTGAGCCAGCCGGCGTGGGACCGTCTCGACGCTGACGAACGTTACGCCTTGATCAAACTGGGCGGAGGCGACAAGCACAGCCACAACTTCGGTGCGGCGCTGCACGAACTGATCGGTTAGCCAGTCCGCTGGTCCGAGCAGGCCGAAGACGCCCGAGCGTCCAGTGAACTTCCACGGTTATGCCGAAGCGACGCTTCAGGGATGGGTCGAGCTTAGATGATTCAGGAGGTCGCGGGCTTCGACCAGGTTGGGAGCATCGAGACCTTCGCTGAACCAATGATAAATCGCGGTGAGGATGGCGCGCGCCTCACCTCGCCGACCGGTGCGTTCCAGCTGCCGGGCAAGGGCGCAGGTGGCGCGGAGTTCGAATAGTTTCGCATGCTGACGCCGCGCCGATTCGATGGCTTTCCTGAGCCATTTCTCACCTTCGTCATCGGCCCCACCCTTCATCAGCAACAATTCACCGAGGACCCGGTAGGTTTCAGATTCGACCGAGGCGAGACCGACCTGTTCGACGAACTCGCGCATGCGGGAGATCATGCCGAGCGCTTCGTCGTAGTTACCGAGCATGCCGAGGGCGCGCGCAGCCGTTAGACGCCAGATGCCGCCGACTGCACCGGTGGTTTCATATGCGCTGGCGCCTTTTCTGACGGCGGCGAGACCTTCCTCATAGCGCCCAAGGTTGACCAGCGCTTCGCCGCGCAGATCGTCGGATTGCGCGAGCCACATCGTGAAGCCATGCTCGGCGGCGATCTCCGCCATGGATTGGCTGAGTTCGATCGCGCTGGCGGCATCGCCGAGACGCAGGCGCGTTTCGCCGACATAGTTGTAGGCCAGCGCCAGCGAATGCGGCCCGGCGCGGCGGCCTTCGGCGATTGCTTCGCGACCGCGCTCGAGCGCGCGCGCGGGATAGCCGAGAATCGAGAGCGCCGCCGCCGAGAGGGACAGATTCATCGTGCGCGGATCGCCGACGTCAGAAAGCGGGAAGGCGGGAATCTCGCCGGGCAGGCTCAGGCCACGATCACAAAGTTCCGCGGCAAAACTGAATTCACCGACGAAGAACATCAACTGGCCGAGAGCGACGTAGGCCGCCATGCGCATCGCGAGGTTGCCTTCGCGCTCGGCCATTTCCAATTGACGCATGCCGAGTTCGCGCGCCGTCGAGAGTTCCAGCCGCAGCATGTGGAAGAACTGGAGTCCGTAGGCGACCCAGAAGCGCTGCTCGGTATCGCCGAGACTCTCGCTGAGTTTATGCGCGCGATCGAAGGCGTCGCGCACTTCGTCGGCGGCCGGACCTTTGACCGGGATAAGGTAACGCCCGATCGCGGCCTGGGCCGCGAGTTCCATCCGATCGCGATCGCGGGTGGCGGGCAATGATTCGAGCGTTCGCAGGGCTTCGGTCAAATGGTCCACCGCCTCGGTATAGGCGGTGCGCTGGGCGGCCTGTTCGGCCGCGCGACCGAGATACTCGACCGCCTTCGACGGATTTCCGCCACGCCCATAGTGATAGGCCAACTGCGGTAAATGATCTTCGAGATGCCCGGTGAAAAGCCCCTCGATACCCTGGGCGATACGCTCGTGCAGCGCCTTGCGCCGATCGATGAGCACGGAGTTGTAGGCGACCTCCTGCGTAAGCGCGTGCTTGAAGGAATAGCGAGTATCGGGAATCGCGGGCTCTTCGTAAATGAAGTCGGCGACCTGAAGATCGGAAAGCATCTGGTCGAAGCGTTGTTCCGGTAACGCCGAGGCCTGATGGGCGAGTCCGCGCGGGAACTCGCGGCCGATAATCGCGAGCGTCTGCAACAGTTCCTTGCCGGCGGGCGGCAGGCGGTCGATACGCGCGGCGAGGATACCTTCGACGGTCGTGGGGATACGGACTTCCTCGACCGGACGCGCGAGCTTGACCACGCCGTTGCGCACGAGAATTTCCTGCTCGAACAACGCCCGCACCATTTCTTCGATAAAGAGCGGATTACCGGCGGTGCGCGCGGCGATCAGCTGTTTGACCTCGCCCAGCTCACCGGAGGCCTGATCCTCGCCGAGCAGCGACGAGAGCATTTCGCCGGCGGTCTCGGTCCGGAAGGGCTGCAAGCGCAACTCCGTATAGTAGGAATGACCCTCCCATCCGTGGCGATACTCGGGCCGATAGTTGAGCAGGATCAAGATACGTTCGCGCCCGATCGTATCGACCATCAAATCGAGCAGCGATTGCGTGGCGCGGTCGACCCAATGGAGATCCTCGAAGACGATGATCAGGGGTTGATTACGGCTCTCCCGCAGGAACATCCAGTTGAGCGCTGTGAGGGTGCGCTGACGTTTGATCTGGGCGTCCATCTGGGCGAGGCGGTCGTCGTTCTCATTGATGCCGAGCAACGAGAAAAGATAGGGCAGCGCGCGTTCGAGTTCGCGCTCGAGGGTAAGCACTTTGCCGGTGATACGTTCGCGCCGCCGCCGCGCATCGTCGCCGGGGGCGATACCGAAATAATTGCCGAGGAGTTCTACTACCGGCAGGTAGGAGGAGTTACGTCCGTGCGAAACCGCGGAAGCCTCGAGGACGGTACAGGCGTCGCGCGCCGCCGCTTTGAACTCGTGAAACAGCCGCGACTTGCCGACTCCGGCTTCACCGACCGCGGCGACAACCTGGCCATGACCGCCGACGGCGAGGTCGCGGGCCTGCTGGATTTGCTGAAGCTCCGCCGTTCGTCCGATAAATCTCGAGAGGCCGCGCAAGGCCGAGGCCTGCAAGCGGGTGCGCAGGGCGCCGAGTCCATTGACCTCGTAGGTGACGACGGGCTCGCTCACCCCGCGGACCTTCACCGGTCCCATCGATTTGAGCTCGAAGTAACCGGCGACGAGCCGCGCGGTGGCGCTGCTGACCACGATCGCGCCGGTCGGCGCCAGGGTCTGCAGGCGTGAAGCGAGATTGGTGGTGTGACCGATGGGAGTGTACTCGGTGCTGCGCTCGCCGGTTTTGATCGAGCGCACGACCACCTCACCGGTATTGACGCCGACGCGAATCTCGATCGGAGGGCGGCCCTCGGCGCGCAGTTGCGCGGCATATTCGCGAATCCGCTCCTGCATCCGCAGGGCCGCATACAAGGTGCGCTGCGGATGATCCTCGTGTGCGATGGGCGCGCCGAACAAGGCGAAAATGCCGTCGCCGGTCGACTGCACGATATAACCGTCGTAGCGCCGCGCCGCATCGATCATGAGCTGGAGCGCGGGATCGACCAGGGCGCGGGCCTCTTCGGGGTCGAGATCCTCCATCAACTCGGTCGAACCCTTGATATCGGCAAAGAGCGCGGTGACGGTTTTTCGTTCACCGTCGGTGGCAATAGAGGCAGTCTCGGGATGGTCGATGCGAATCGGGTTGGCGGTCCCGTCCGCAGTGATTTCGGAATGGTCCTCGGCGCCCGGACGCGCGGTCAGGTTGGCGCCGCATTCGTTGCAAAATTTGGCACCCGCCGGATTCGTCCGGCCGCAACGATCGCAGCGGCGCGCCAGAGCCCTGCCGCATTCATTGCAGAAGCGGGCGTCAGCAGGATTCTCGGCCTGGCAGTTGGAGCAACGCATGGTCGCGGACCATCTTCGCCTAACAGGATATTTGCGCACGTCGATTTGCGCAATTATGCCAATGCAGGCAGCGGAACCGCACAAAACCTTCTATTTTTCGCAAAAATGATCGAGCAACGTGCGGCCGGCGCCAATCTGGAAACCGTTGCGCAGGGCGCGAGCGACGAAAGTCTTGGCGCGGCGGACCGCCGTCTCGAGATCGGCCCCGCGCGCGAGCCAGGCCGCGATTGCCGCGGCAAAGGCGCATCCGGTGCCATGGGCGCCATCGCCGGGGATTCGCGCGCCCGCCAGATCGACGAAGCTGCGACCGTCGTAGAAAAGATCGACGGCGCGATCCGTCCGCCCATGATTCGATCCCGTCGTGAACGGATGCCCACCCTTGATCACCACGGCCCGCGCACCCATGCGACGGAGACTGCGAGCCGCCGTGCGCATCGCGGACGGCCCATCGATAATAATACCGGTCAAAACCTGCGCCTCGGGAATATTCGGCGTGACGATACGCGCCAGCGGAATCAGCCGATCGCGCAAGCTGCGTTCGCCGCGGGTATCGAGCAGGCGCGTGCCGCTGCTCGAGATCATCACGGGATCGACCACGGGCGGCGGCAGACGCAGGGATCGGATCGCGTCGGCCACCGCAGCGACGATCGCGGCGGTAGCGAGCGCCCCGGTTTTGAGCGCATCTGGTTTGCGTTCGGCGACGAGTGTTTCGATCTGCAGAGCGACCATGTCGGCGTCGACCTGCGCAACGCGCGCGACGTGGGCGCTATTTTGCGCGATTACGGCGGTGATAACCGAGAAGCCGTGGACGCGCATCGCGGCGAAAGTCTTGAGGTCGGCCTGAAGACCGGCGCCGCCCCCCGGGTCGCTGCCCGCGATCGTCATCGCGACCGCTCTTTTAATCCGTGCTGTCAAGCTCGCATCAGCTTAACACATATGTTATCCGGCGTTTTCGTAGGACTGCGGTGACGACTCCGCCATTTATGATACGCTGGCGAAGTAACTTGATCGTTCACGAAAGCGGAGTGTAGCTTGCCCAGACGGGATGGGTTGTTGCGATCATAGATATGACGGACACGAGGCCAGACGAATTTCTTAACTTGCCGTTCCAGGAGAAACTCGAGTTTCTCTATGGCCTGCCCGCGCGCCAAAAGCGCGACCTGATTCTCTCCGCGCCCGAAGCCGAACGGCTGGTCCAGTCTTTCGCGCCGGAAACGCTTTTCTACACACTCAAGGAACTCGGTATCGCGGACGCCAGCGATCTGCTCAGCCTGGCGGTGCCGGAGCAGGTCAAATCCCTGTTCGATATGGATTGTTGGGACAAGGATCGTCCCAATCTCGGGCGGATGCGTGAATGGATCGAGGCGATGGCGGAGGGCGGACGCAAGCGCATGGCCGATGGCTTGATGGAGCTCGACCTCGAATTGGTCTCCCTGCTCCTGCGTCAGTACATCCGCGTGCATCGCCTCGACGAACCGATGGAAGACGCGCCGTCGGATCGCTACGTGCAATTCGACGAGCATTACCTGCTCGAGTTCATCCGTCACGACGCTATCCAGGCGCACATCCTCGAATTCCTCGAAGAAGCCTTCGAGCGCGATTACAAACACTTCACCGGCTTGATGGAAGAAATTTATTGGGGAGTCGAGGCTGAACTGGAAGAGGAAGCCTACCAGTTCCGTATCGCGCGGCTGGCCGACCGCGGCTTCCCCGATTACTTCGAAGCGCAGGGAGTCTTCGGCTATCTCGATCCGCAACACTTCCTCGCGATTCGATCCCGCTACGTGCCGCCCGAACGTGACACGCTCGAGGAAGGCGAATCGCTCTCGCCGACGATGTCGCCGGCGACGATCGATGGCGGAGATTCGTTGTTCAACGCGGCCTTGACGGCAGGATTTGCGGCGCAGGGTAAGCGCCAGTTGCGCAGCGAGATGGCGATGGTGACGAACCAGGTGCTGATCGCGCGCGCGATTGATTTCGGTGACCTCGAAGCGGTGCGTCTGGCGGTCGAGATGACGCACAACTACATGAATCTCGCCCTCGAGCATCTCGCCGGCGGCGACCTCAATACCGCGATTGGGCATCTGCGCGACACTCACTTGCAGTTGCTGTTCCGGCTCGGCGTCAGCCTGACGATCGATCTGCGCACGCGCGCGCAAGCGGTAATGGAACGCCTGGGGCTCTCCGCCGATCGCACGCGCGAAGTTCCCTACCTGGATTCGCCCTTCCGCGAAGCGCTGACCGGGTTCCTGCAGCGCCAGCCGCAGTTCCACGGCTCACTCGATCGATCGGGCGCGGTGGTGGGGCGTGACTTCCGCGCCATGAGCGATCTTCATTTGGGCTACGCCGTGCTCGAACAGATCGACGCGGTGCCGGATTTGTTCAAGACCCTGCTCGGATTGGACGTCGCCTCGGCGCCATTTCGTGCAAGTATCGCCGGGCACGAGATTCGTCTGTCCCAGATTCTGCTGACGGCGATCGCGCGTTATGCGCTCGATCGCCGCCTGACGTTTATTCCGCTCGAGCCGGAGCGCCTGGAAGACGCGCGCCATGCGATGATGACGCGCGGCGATCGTCCGGCGCGCCTGCGTGAAGATTTCCGTCGCGCGATCGACGAGCTGATGGCGGCGCGACTCGATGAGCCGCTGCGTCGCCGCAGCGCCGGCTTCCTCAATTCGTGCCTCAATCATCTCGAAGAAGAGATTGGCGAACTCGACCCCAACCTCCCAATCGATCCGCGCTTTATCGATACGCTCCTGATTCGACGCCCCGCCGACTAAGGTTGGGCGGCGTTGCCGGAGGCCGGTATCGTCACGACGCGAGCCTTGCCGTTGCGCAATAGCGTCAACGCAACGTTCCGGTTGGCGGCGGCCGCGGCGCTTACCTGGCGCGCGAATTCCTCGGGCGTGTGCACGTCGCGCCCTTCGACCTGCGTAATGATATCCCCCTGATCGACCCCTGCGCCCGCGGCGGCCCGTCCGGCTTCGGCGACGAGTACCCCATCCATCGGTTCGACGCCGAAGTATTGCGCCAGATCCGGCGTGATTTCCTGGACGTGAAGACCGAAACGGCGCGCGGTGTGAATCGGGGTGGAGGGCTCGGCCGGCGAACTCACCTCCATCAGGTTGCTGGCAACGAAGATAGGCGCATCGACACTCATCGCCAGCGCGATCGCGTCACTAGGCCGGCTGTCGATAGAGTAGCGGCCGCTATCCAGCGAAATCCTGGCGAAATAAACCCCGTCGTGCATCTCGGCAATCGTCACCCGATCGACATGGTTGCCGGTTCGCACGATAACCTCGCGCAAAAGCTCGTAGGTAAGGGGCCGTTGCGGCTTCTGGCCGTCGAGTTCGAAGAGAATCGCGCGAGCCTCGTCGTTGCCGATGAGTATCGGCAGTGAGCGTCGTCCGCCGCTCTCTTCGAGCATCACGTAAGGGGTGCCGTCGCGCTCGACGCCGACCTTGGCCACGCGAACGCGCACCTCGTCGCCTTCGACGGTCGCGCGGCCACCGTCCGCGCAGGCGGCGAGAGCCGCGGCAAGCAGAAGAATCCACCATGGAGCGAGCGACTTTTTTATCGGCGATGTCATGATCATCACCTTCGGGGTCATCACCTTCGCGGTCGTGACCTTGGCTGCCATCGTCATCGCGAGCGGTGACCGGCCGGCCGGGACGGTCGCGCGACACGTCCGGCAATCAACGTTGCGGCGGGCCGAGACCGCGGAAGCTCCGCGCAACGATATAGAGTTCGGCCGAACCAGGGCGGCTGGCCTGCGTGCGAACCACCTCGACGCGCGCGAAACGAGCCTCGAAACGCGATCGCATCTCGCCGAAGCTGCCGCCCATGAAGAACTTTGCCACCATCGCAGCGCCGGGCTTGAGCACGCCGGAGGCAAATTCCAGCGCCGCCTCGAGCAGTTCGAAAGAGAGCGCCTGGTCGCGTTCGGCGATACCGGTGAGTTTTGGCGAGAGATCGCTGGTTACCAGGTCGGCAGGGCCGCCGAGTGCGTTTGGCACGGCCGTTTGCATGATCGAGGCACGAATATCGCCGGCGATCGTCACGATATTCGATCCGGGCGGATCGCTCGCGCTCAAATCCACGCCGACCACGCGTCCCTTGGGGCCGACGGCCTGTCCCAGGATCGCCAGCCAGCCACCGGGGGCGCATCCAAGGTCAACCACGCGAGCACCTGCGCGAACGAGGCGAAAGCGATCGAGGATCTCCTCGAGCTTGAAGGCGGCTCGCGAGGGCAGCCCTTGTGCGCGGGCCTTACGGTAAAACTTGTCGCGAGGTTCGTAATGCGCCATGCAATTTCGTTGTGAGGATCTGATGCGAAAGCGCCGGATTTTTACGCCGTCTATCGAGCGAATTCATTGGCGCTAAACGGCAAATCACGCCCGTCAGCATCGCACTTCACAGCCTCTGAATCAAAATCCCGGCTGAGACTTTTCGCCGCTGGCGCAAGAGCGTATCCTCTGCACCTGTTCTCATTCCGATACTCCGCAGCAAAATCAGAATGCCATCACTCAGTCTCGAAGATTTGAATCCTGAGCAGCGCGCGGCCGTGTTAGCGCCGGACGGTCCGATCTTGATACTGGCGGGGGCCGGTTCGGGCAAGACACGCGTGCTGACCCAGCGTATCGCGTATCAACTGGCGGAAGGGATGGCGGCGCCGGAACGCATGCTGGCGGTGACGTTCACCAACAAGGCCGCCAAAGAAATGCGCGAGCGGGTAGCGGTGGCGCTGGGGAAAGACGCTCGATTTCCCTGGGTCAGCACTTTTCACTCGGCCTGCGCGAGAATTCTGCGGCAGGAAGCCGCCGCGCTCGGTTACGATCGCAACTTTACCATCATCGACGAGTCCGACGTTCTCGCGACTATCCGGCGCGTGCTGGAAGAGGCGCAGCTCGCCGAATCACCGCCGCCCGAGCTGGTTCGCGCGAGGATCGATCAGGCCAAAAACGAGGCGCTCTATCCCGAGCAACTCGCCGATCGCGCCACCGAGTCGCGCGACCGCGTACGTCGCACAGATCTACCAGCTCTACACCACGCGTCTGCGCGAAATGAATGCGCTCGACTTCAACGATCTGCTGTTGCAGACCTATAGGCTATTCGACACTAATCCGGAAATTCTGGCGCGCTGGCAGGCGCGCGCCGAGCATCTGCTGGTTGACGAGTACCAGGACACCAACCACGTGCAGTACCTGCTGGTCCGTGCCCTGTCGGCGGCGAGCGGCAATCTGTGCGTGGTCGGCGACGAGGATCAATCGATCTATCGATGGCGCGGCGCGGATATCCGCAACATCCTGGACTTCGAGCGCGACTTTCCGGCGGCGCAAATCTTCAAGCTCGAGCAGAACTACCGGTCGACCAAGACCATCCTTGCCGCGGCCGGCGCGGTCATCGAAAACAACCGCGAGCGCAAGCCAAAGCGACTCTGGACCGACAATGCCGACGGCGAACTGGTCACCTACTACACCGGTCTCACCGAACGCGACGAGGCCGACTACGTAGCCCGCGAGATAGGCAAGCTGACCAGCGAAGGCGGCCTGCGGCCGGCAGATATTGTCGTATTTTACCGCGCCAACGCGCAGTCACGCGTGCTTGAGGAAGCGCTGGTACGTCGACGCATCCCTTACTACATCGTCGGCGGCCTGCGTTTTTATGACCAGCGCGAAATCAAGGACCTGGTAGCCTACTTACGCGTCATCGCGAATCCGCCCGACGCACTAAGCCTCGAGCGGATGATCGGAGTGCCCCCGCGCGGTATCGGGGCCAAGACGTTCGAGGCGATGAGCGACATCGCCCAGCGCGAGGGCATTTCCACATTCGAAGCGATGGGTCGCCTCGAAACCGAGTCGCGAATCGCGTTGCGTATCGCCAAGCAAGCGGGTCTGGTCTACGCCTGGATGCGTGATCTGATGGGACGAGTCGATTCTCTGACGGTACGCGCGCTACTCGACGAAGTTATCGTGCATAGCGGCTTCTCCGGCTATCTCGAGGCGATGGTGGACGGAACCGCACGCCGCCAAAACGTCGCCGAGTTGCTCGCCGCCGCAAGCACCTTCGACGCCGAACGCGGTCCCGGCGGCCTCGCCGAGTTCCTGGAACGCGTCGCACTGGTCAATGACAGCGACCAGATTACCGTCCAGGGCGGACGGGTCGCGCTGATGACACTCCATACCTCCAAGGGGCTCGAATATCCCGTGGTCTTCATCACCGGGATGGAAGAGGGCCTGTTTCCGCATATGCGATCCGGCGACGACGCCCACGAAATCGAAGAGGAACGCCGGCTCTGCTACGTCGGTATGACGCGGGCCCAACGCCTTCTCTATGCGACCAACGCCTTCTCGCGCGAACTCTACGGAAATCGCCAGGACACCACCCCTTCGCGCTTCCTGAAGGAAGTCGACCCCGCGCTGTTCCGTCGAATCGCGCCGGAAGCCGGTCCGCAGCCGACGCTGCGTCAGCCGACGCAACCCTACGTCGACTACAGCGATAGCCAGCTACCCGACGAGGGCCACTCCGGCGGGGGCGACAGCTTTGGCGTGGGGTCAAAGGTAAATCATCAAACCTTCGGCAACGGCGTGGTGAAGCGGCGCGAGGGGCGGGGCGATGCCGCCAAAGTATGGATCATGTTTGAGCGTGGTGGCCTCAAGCTCCTGGTGCTCAAATTTGCTAATTTACGCCCCGTTGCTGGATAACTGCACATAGCTTAGAATTTCATCTTGTAACTAAATTCGTTTAGAGGGGGGCGGGCGCATGCACGGCTTGGAGTGTATGTGCGTTCGCCTAGGAACGAATGCTGAAAGCAGTTAGATGGGTGGTTGCGGTTGTAGTGGTTATCGCCTTCGCGGTGCCTTCGCTGGCGCATACGTGGAAGGAAACTGACTTCGCCAACCGTCCCCTGTATGCCTATCCGATGCCGAGCGGCCGCGACGACATCGTCGGCTCGCTGACGCAATACAAAATTCAGCCGGGCGACACGCTGCTCGACGTGGGTCGCTGGTTTGGTCTGTCCGCCAAGGAAATCTCCGACGCGAACAATCATATGGATTGGTGGTCACCCCCGGTTGGGGCCGAAATCATCCTTCCGACCGAGCATATTCTGCCAGAGAGCCCGCATAACGGGATTATCATGAATATCCCTGAGATGCGTTTGTACTATTACTACCCGTCGACGTTTGCGGCGCCTCACAGGAAGAGCAAGCTCAAACCGGTCGCGTTTACTCATAGCCGGGCCCAGGTGATCTACACATTTCCCGTGGGTTTGGGCCGCTTTGACTGGAAGACCCCGGTCGGCGACTGGACGGTTACGGCCAAGACCAAGGATCCGACCTGGGTAGTGCCCGACGATATCTACGAAGAGCATCTCGAACGTGACGGGGAGGCTGACCACGTTATCGACGGTGGCGATCCCGACAATCCGCTGGGTCACTACCGGCTATCGCTGAGCCTGCCGCTGTATGCCCTTCATGGAACCAACGTCCCCTGGGGCGTCGGCATGAATATCAGCCACGGATGCGTGCGGCTTTATCCGGAGGATATCGAACGGCTGTTCTTTAAGACCAAAGTAGGGACGCCGGGCCGGTTCGTGTATCAGCCGGTCAAATTCGGCTGGCGCGGCGATTCGCTCTACGTGGAAGTCCACGACGACCTCTACGCGAAGTTCCCTGGGCTTTGGAATCATGCGTCGCACGAAGTGGAACGACTCGGCCTCGAAGACAGCGTTGACATGTCCAAGCTGGAGAAGGCGGTCGCCGCGAAGAGCGGAGTGCCGACCTATGTGATGCCAGGTCCGGATCCCGGAACTCCCAATGCCACCGGCCCCGACGAAGCGAGCAGCAGCACTTACTGATTGGGGTTTGAATTAGTTTCATCGCGCCAGCCAGATTTTGCTGACGGTTCCTGGCGTCTTCGCGAGCATCCTGATAGCTACGCCCGTTTGATTTTACGCGTTGGGCGCAGGAAAATTGCGCAGCAGCAAGGGTGATTTTCCTGTCTATTGCCTTCGTTGCCGTATTGCCGCGGTTTCACGGCGCCCGCTATACTCTGCGGAACTTCACTAATTATTTGCCCTGAGGAACCATTCGCGGCAGAGACCGACACTTGATGCGCCAGATACCGTTTCATCGCCCCTCCATCGGTCCAGACGAAGAACACGAAGTCATCGACACATTACGCTCGGGTTGGATCACCACCGGGCCAAAGGCAAAACGCTTCGAGAGCCAGTTTGCCGAGTACGTCGGTGCCCGCAACGCGCTCGCGGTTGCCCATTGCACCGGTGCGCTGCACCTGGCGCTGTTCGCGATCGGCTTGAGTCCCGGTGACGAAGTCATCACGACGCCGTTTACCTTCACTGCCACCGCGGAAGTCATGGGCTACCTTGGTGCGCGCCCGGTCTTCGTCGATATCGATCCAGGAACCTTCAACATAAATCCCGCGCGAATCGAGGAAGCGCTCGAAAGCGGTAAACACAACAAGGTTCGCGCGATCCTGCCGGTGCATTTCGGCGGCCTGCCCTGCGACATGGACCGTATACTCTCGATCGCACGTCGCTACAATCTGAAAGTCGTGGAAGACGCCGCCCACGCTGTGGGTGCGGCCCAGCATCTCGAAGGTCGCGGGATGACCAAGATTGGCGTCATCGGCGATATAACCTGCTTCAGTTTCTACGCCACCAAGAATATCACCGCGGCCGAAGGCGGAATGATCACCACCGAGGACGATGAGCTGGCGTCCAAGATGGCGATCGCCAGCCTGCATGGGATGGATCGCGACGCCTGGAAACGCTACGACGCCAGTGGTTCGTGGTTCTACGAAATCCACGATCTCGGCTTCAAGTACAATCTTTCCGATGTCCACGCTGCTATCGGGTTGGCGCAATTGCGTCGGATCGATCAACTGACCGCGCGTCGCCAGGCTATCGCGCGCGCCTATAACGACGCCTTCAGCCGGGAAGAAGCGCTGCAGATTCCCTATACCGGCCCAGGCGTCGAACACGCGTGGCATCTCTATGTCCTGAGGCTAAAGCCGGAATTGCTTCGGATCGGGCGCAATCAACTAGTCGAATCGCTACGGGCAAACGGCGTCGGCACCTCCGTGCATTGCATTCCCCTTAATCAGATGGAGTACTACCAGACCCGTTATGGCTATCGCGCGGGCGAATTTCCGGTGGCCGAGGATATTTATAGCCGTTGTCTCTCCCTTCCGATCTTTCCAGCGATGAGCGACGAGGATGTCGCTTACGTCATACGAAACAGTGCGGTCGTTAGTCCGCGAAAGCCGACGGTAACAGCAAGTTCATTCAGATCGCGTCGCCAGGGCCACTTCCGCGATAGGGTCTGGTAACGTGACAATTTTATTCAGCGGAGGCTAATTTGCGAACGCTGATAACTGGCGGTGCCGGATTCCTCGGTTCGCATCTTTGCGAACGACTATTGCGCGACGGTCACGAAGTGATCTGTCTCGACAATTTCTATCAGCGGCAAGCGCGTGAAATATCTCCCACCTGGTGGGAATCCGCGCTTTGAGTTGATTCGTCACGATATCGTCGAGCCGATTTTGCTGGAGGTGGATCGCATCTACCACCTGGCGTGCCCTGCCTCGCCCGTTCACTACCAGTACAACCCGGTTAAAACCATCAAGACCAGCGTACTGGGCACTATCAATATGTTGGGGATGGCCAAGCGAGTTAAGGCGCGTATCCTGCTGACCTCGACCAGCGAGGTTTATGGCGACCCGGAGCAGCATCCACAGAACGAGAGCTACTGGGGTCACGTCAACCCTATCGGTATTCGTTCGTGTTATGACGAGGGTAAACGCGTCGCCGAATGCCTGATGATGGATTATCACCGGCAAAACAAGGTCGATATCAAGATCGTGCGGTTGTTCAATACCTACGGCCCCCGGATGGCGATCAATGACGGGCGGGTGGTCTCAAATTTTTGCGTCGCTGCGCTCAGGGGCGTGGACATTCCGATTTACGGCGACGGCAAGCAGACGCGCTCATTCGCCTACGTCGACGATACCATCGATGGAATCGTCCGCATGATGGAGACGCGAGACTTTACCGGCCCGGTCAACATCGGCAATCCCGATGAGTTTACGGTGTTGGAACTGGCGCGACTGACCCTCGAACTCGCTCAGAGCCAGTCGAAGATGGCTTATAATCCCGCGCCGCCCGACGATCCGGTGCGCCGGCGGCCGGATATATCGCTGGCGCAGGCGAAGCTTCAATGGGAACCGAAGATACCGTTGCGTGACGGTCTGTCGAAAACCATGGATTATTTTCGCGCGGAGCTCGGTCTCGCCCGCCCCTGAGTGGATGGACGGCGACACCCGGCACGAGCAGCGCGACTGCTCGTCAACCGAATAAACAGTCGCTAACGGCAGGGGGATCGAAAGATGGCTACCGCGTTGATTACCGGCGCTTCGAGCGGGCTCGGCGAACAATTCGCTTATGCACTCGCCGGGCGCAAATACGATCTGGTTCTAACCGCGCGCCGCGAGGATCGTTTGACCGCAACTGCGGCAAAATCGCGGCAACTGGGCGCCGGCCGTGTCGAGATCATCGCCACCGACCTGTCCAAGCGGAGCGCGCCGCAGGAAATTTTCGATCGAGTGGCCGCGCTGCCCCTTCAGATCGACTATCTGGTCAACAACGCGGGCTTCGGCACCAGTGGCCGTTTTGCCAATCTGCCGATCGAGCGCGAACTCGAGGAGATCGACCTGAACGTCAGCGGACTGGTCGCGATGACGCGGCTCTTTCTGCCGGCGATGGTGGCGCGTAAGCAGGGCACCATCATCAACGTTGCGTCGACCGCCGCCTTCCAGGGATTGCCGTTCATGGCGACTTACGCCGCCACCAAGGCCTTTGTATTGAGCTTTACCGAGGGCGTCGCCGGAGAGGTGGTCGATAGCGGCGTGAAAGAAGCGCGCTTTGCCCAGGGCCGGTGAAAACGGAATTCCAGAGCGTCGCCCACAACGAGCACGGGCGGGTGCCATCGATCGCATATATCGACGCGGCGACGGTGGTCGCGCAAGGAATGGCCGCGGCCGAAAAGGGACGTGCGGTATATATCAGCGGTGCGATCAACTTCGTCGGCGCGCAGGCGACGCGCTTTCTGCCGCGAGCACTGATCAATCGGGTGGCGCGAAATTTCTATCGCCCCAACGCCGACTAAAACACCCGTATCAATCCTTGAGCAGATTGCGTGCGATGACCATGTGCTGAATCTGCGAGGTGCCCTCGTAGATCTGTAGCAGCTTCGCGTCGCGCATCAGTTTTTCAACCGGATAATCCTTCATATAACCGTAGCCGCCGAAGATTTGTACGGCGT
>CAWDQC010000065.1:0-44547 GCA_963804355.1 uncultured Pseudomonadota bacterium
ATGGAGCGGCCTCGAGCGTCGCCAGCGCCGGAAAGCGCTTGAGCAGATCGCGCGTCATTTGCGTCCTTCTCCGTCGCCGCAGCAAGCTTCAAGGCCAGATCAACCGCCGCCTCGGGATCTTCCGCATGCGAGCAATTCGGTTAGTCGGGCCATGCGCCGAGGGCAACGACCGGCCGCTTGAGTTTTATCGCGAGGCCGATCTCGGAAAGCGTGCCGCCCTCGCCGGGCAGCGCAATCACGGCGGCGGCGCTGGCGACGACAATCGCGTTGCGCGCCTGACCCATGCCGGTGGCGATGGCAAATTCGATATGCGGATTGGCTGACGCACGATCATAGGCGGGCAGGATACCGATGGTATGGCCACCGGCGGCCTGTGCTCCGGCCGCGGCAGCCTCCATCACCCCGCCACGGCCGCCGCAAATAAGAACGGCATCGCGCCGGGCGAGGAGCGGCCGACTTCGCGGGCAAGGGCGCACACCTCATGCGGCGCATCCCCGGCGCCGATCACCGCGACGGCCAAACGCGGCGTCATCGCTCAAATCCCCAGCAAGCCCGGCAATTCGGCAAGATCGCGCATGATGAAATGGGGCGCGGGAATGCCCTCGGGAATGGCCAGAGCGCCCTTGCTGATCCAGGCGGTGTGCATCCCGGCCAGCAGCGGCCCTTGCACATCCTCGCGCGGGGTATCGCCGACGAAAAGCACCTCGCTCGCGTTGAGCTTGAGCATCTCGAGCATCTGACGATAGATGCGCGGGTTCGGTTTGCGCAAGCCCACCTCGGCCGAAATGATCACGGCTTCAAAGAGATCGGCGACGCCGGTGTCGAGCAGAACCTCGCGGCCGCATTGCGCGTCATCGAAGTTGGAGAGCAGTCCCAGCCGGTAATGTTGCGCGATCCGGCGGACCGCTTCAGCGCGTTCGGCTGGAGCCCAGGTGACCGCGCGGACACCATTCATATGCACGCGGGTCAGCTCTTCGGCGAGGGCGCGCAATTGCATCGCGTCGCCGACACTATGGGTCGCATGGAGCGCTCCAGCGTACGCGCGAAACGGTCATCGCAGGTGATCTCGGTCCATTCGCGTTCACGCTCGTCGAAATCTCATCAACCACGGCGGTATAGACCTCGAGAAATGGTCGCGAACGAAGCGATCGCCAAGGCGTTCAATCAGCTTGGGAAACACAAACGGCATCGTGGTGCGAATGCTGCGGCCGTCGAACTCCATCAGCGGCAACCGATCCGGCTCCCATTTAACGAGCGTATCGAACAGGTCGAGCACGACGGCTTTGTACGGAGTTCAGGCATAACGGGTCAGCGCGGCGGCGGTGCTCAGCAGCGCGAGGAGGTTAAGCACCATAACCGCACCGTTGAGCCTGACGGATAGATGATGGAGGCGGTCGAACTCGGCTTTGCGCGCCGGATCGGGATTGGGCTCCTCAGTGACGGTGCGGATCGCGTCCACTCGCGGCCGAATAATAACGCCCGCGTAAAGCGTGATACCGAGGGCGATAACCAGCGCGGCACTAGCGAAGCTCCACCATAGCCGCGGCCCATGAGCGGCGGTGAAATAGATCGCGAGAAGGCTGGCGATGATACCCGCGACATAGCCCAAAAGGTAATAGCGCGGGAAAACACCGCGCGACCACTTTGCCGGCCTCGGTGATTGGCAGCGCGGTGAAAACGGCCGGCGCCGTCAGGAGGGCAAAGAAGATCATGCCGCCGAGCCAGCTAGCGATAGCGAGAAGATAGATGAAGAGTCAAAGCCATCGGAAAAGTCGAAGTGTCAGCGCGAAATAGGTCAAGATCAGTCTCGATTAGCTCAGTTCAGGTAAGGCTTGGAGGCTTCCGGCAGCGTCTTGCGTTGAGCGAAGCCAGAATCGATCGCATGCCAGGCGAGTACCTGCGCCTCGCCGAATTGCCAGCAGAGGAAGACCACCTCGTCGCCCATTTCATAGGGAAAGTCGACCAGGCCAAGGTCGATATCCTTAAGAAAGCATCCCAAGGCCTCGATTTCACGGATTATATCCGCCATGCGTGAAGCCGCTCCGGCGAGTTCGGGATGGGTCTCGACGATCGCCTGAAGGCGCATGGTGGTGATCTGATCGTCCGTTTCGGCGAGCTCTTCGATGCGCGAGTTCAGGGTGCCGGCATGGTTTTGTAGGTCACGGATCAACACTTCAAGGCGTGGAATCAGGGAGTTGGCCTCGGCGGGATCGAAGTATCGAGAAAGCTACCGTTTGGCAAGATCGGCTCCGAGTGTGGCGCTAATCGAGGTTAATGATTAGCTTCGGTCGTACAGGAGGGCTGCCTTGTCCAACCCCCGCCCTTATATTACGTTAAATCCAAGCGGCGGGGAAAGCGACGCACCAGCGCGTGGCGCTGGTGGCAGGCCCGAGAGGCAAGCCCGGTAATCTATGTCAGAAAAAGACAGGGGAAAAACGCTTCGAAACTGAAGAGGACCTAAGCAAGGTCGAGATTCCCGAACTGTTGCCGGTGTTGCCGCTGCGCGGCATCGTGATTTTCCCCAGCCAGATTCATCCGTTTCTGGTTTCGCGCGCCTCGTCCCTCAAGCTGATCGAGGAGGTCGGCGGAACGTCGCAGATCATCGGCCTGGCCGCGCAAAAGAATCCCGAAGAGGAGAGTCCGAAGCCCGAGGGTCTGTATCCGCGCGGCACCGCCGTGCGCATTCTCAAAGATGCTCAAGTATCCCGACCAGAGCGTGCGCGTGCTGGTGCAGGGGCTCGCGCGGATCGAGCTGCGGCGAGTTCGTCCAACGCGAACCATATTTCACCGCTCAAGTGACCCGCCTTGCCGAGGAATTCACCTCCGGATCGCGAGGCCGAAGCGCTGCAGGCCAATCTGGTCAGCCAATTCTCGAAGTTCGTCTCGCTCGTGCCGTATCTGCCCGATGAGTTGCAGGTGATGGCGATGCAGGTGCGCGACCCGGCGCGCCTGACCGACCTGGTGGCGTCGTACCTGAAGATCGCGGTCGAGGAGTTGCAGGATCTGCTGGCAACGCTCGACGTGCGCGCAGCGCCTCGAAAAGCTGATCGTCATCCTGAGCCGCGAGATCGAGCTGCTCGAACTCGGCCACAAGATTCAGTCGCAGGTGCAGACCGAGCTCAACAAGAATCAGCGCGAGTACTATCTGCGCCAGCAGCTCAAGGCGATTCAAAAGGAGCTCGGCGAGGGCGACGCGCGGTCCTCGGAAATCGAGGATCTCGAGAAGAAAGATCGAAGCAGCCAAAATGTCCGAGGAAGCGCGCAAGGCGGCCGACAAGGAACTCGAACGGCTGCGCATGATTCCGCCCGAATCGGCCGAGCATACGGTCGTGCGCACCTATCTCGATTGGCTGGTGAGCCTGCCGTGGAGCATCACGACCGAGGACAATCTCGACATCAAGCACGCGCGCCGAGGTCGCTCGACGAGGACCATTACGACCTCGAAAAGGTCAAGGAGCGCATCCTCGAATTCCTCGCCGTGCGCAAGCTCAAGCAGGATACCAAGGGACCGATCCTGTGCTTCGTCGGACCGCCCGGAACCGGCAAGACCTCGCTCGGACGGTCGATCGCGCGAGCGCTCGGGCGCAAGTTCGTGCGTCTATCGCTCGGCGGCATCCGTGACGAGGCCGAGATTCGCGGCCATCGCCGCACCTACATCGGCTCGCTGCCCGGCCGCATCGATCCAGGGACTGCGCAACGCGGGATCGAACAACCCGCTGTTCATCCTCGACGAGGTGGACAAGCTCGGCGCGGATTTCCGCGGCGACCCGGCCTCGGCGCTGCTCGAGGTGCTCGACCCCGAACAGAACAACACCTTCGTCGACCATTACCTCGACGTTCCGTTCGACCTCTCGAAGGTGCTGTTCCTGACCACCGCGAACATGCTCGACACGATTCCGCATGCCCTGCGCGATCGCATGGAAGTGCTCGAGCTGCCCGGCTATACCGAGGAGGAAAAGCTGCAAATCGTCGAACGCCATCTCATTCCGAAGGAAAGGGTCGAAAACGGCCTCGGCGACCGACAAGATCGAGTTCACCAAGCGAGGCGGTGGCGGAAATCATCCGCAGCTATACGCGCGAGGCCGGCTTGCGCAATCTCGAGCGCGAGATCGCGCGCGTATTTGCCGCAAGATCGCGCGGTCGATCACCGAAGGCGAAGAGCCGCGCCCGAGCAAATCACGCCGGAGATGCTCCGCAAGTACCTCGGACCGCCGAAGTACTTTTCCGAAGTGGCCGAGCGTACCAACGAGACCGGCGTCGCGACCGGCCTCGCCTGGACGCGCCGACGGCGGCGACATCATTTTCATCGAAAGCACGCGCATGACCGGGCAAAAGGGGCTGACCTTGACCGGCTCGCTCGGCGACGTCATGAAGGAATCGGCGCAGGCCGCGCTCTCCTACATCCGATCGCGCGCCGACGAGCCTCGGAATCGCGCCGGACTTCTTCGAGAAATCCGATATCCACGTCCACGTCCCGGCCGGCGCGATTCCCAAGGACGGGCCGTCGGCGGGCGTGACAATCGCGGCGTCGCTGGCCTCGCTGCTGACCGGACGGCCGGTGCGCAACGACGTCGCGATGACGGGCGAGATCACGCTGCGCGGCAAGGTGCTGCCGGTCGGCGGCATCAAGGAAAAGGTCCTCGCTGCGCGGCGCGCCGGTATCACCACGGTGATCCTGCCGCGGCGCAACGAGCACGACCTCGAAGATATCCCGCCCGAGGTCGCGCGGCGGAGATGAAGACCATTTTCGTCGAAACCGTCGACGAAGTGCTCAGCTCACGCGCTGCGCGACGGCGTCACCGGCCGCGCCGACGAGGGCGAACAAGCGGTTCGTCCGGCACGGCCACAGCGCACCGCGGTTCACTAGGCGGATAGCTCGGGCGGACGCGCCGCGCTATGCGCGCATCGCCTCGCCAGCCGGATACAGGCTAAACCTGCCCGGCTAAGCCCGCGAGGTCGTCGAGCTGGCCGCCCAACCCGTCTCTCTCCAGATGTGGCGATGGCGCCATCAATTGCGCAGTGAGACGTGATTGTGGCGCCCATCCCGTGACACCCCGCTCATTTCTCTCGACAATCCGATCGGAAATCGAACCGATCGGAAATCACGCCGATCGAAAATCGGCGGATCGGATCGCGCCGCTTCGACCGACCTAAATTGAATACGTCAGTTCCCGTTTGACGCTGCCGAGTGCCTGCGATCGCTTCAAAATATCTTCGAAAGTAGTGGAATCGAGAATCGTCGCGGTCGCGTCGCGAACGTCTTTCATCAGAAGTCGAACACCGCAGGTGCGCTCGTCACGGCATTCTTCGCATCGCTCGTATGCAGTCCTGCTAACGCAAGGAAGCGGAGCGAGCGGTCCCTCGAGCATCCTGAGCACATGACCAACGGATATCTGCCGTGGTGGTGCGCTTAGCGCGTAGCCACCCGCCCTTCCCTTTTTTGCTGCGCAAGACACCCTGATTTTTGAGTTCCAGGAGAATCAGTTCGAGAAAGCGCCGGGGAATCTTCTCGCGCGAGGCGATTTCCGAGATAAGTAGCGGCCCTTTGCCATATTCCTCGCTCAGAACCAGCATTGCCTTCAGCGCATACTTGGATTTGTGAGAGAGCATTCGATTTTTAATCTATCGATTAACTCAATAAATCTCAAATCTCGGCTATAACGAAGACTACACTGGCTAGGCGTCGGGGTCTTTAGGCGCGTCAATCCACGGTCCGCTTATTGCTCACCGGACTGCTGTCCCGGCGGGTCGTCATGATGGGCGGTTGGGTGAGGTCTGCCCAAAATCGAGGTCCAAAAGTGAGGGGTTCGACTGTTAGGTGGTCGTCAGCAACTATGCGGGTAAACGGACGCCTCCGGCGCACGTCTAATGCGCCTGGGGTTCGACACCAGGCTCAATCTGAAGGCCTTGGACGCAAACGAGCGGTTTCGAGCGATGAGCAGTCGTGTATGCACCTAAATCATCGAAATGTAACGATATCGGCGCCGTCGGCCAGGAGCTAATGTCAAAAATTTACAATCGTCGGGCTTCAAAATGTTTTTAACGAACCGAAAGGACCATCGCGGATGCTAGTAACGAGCATTCGGCGTTTTCAGGACGTTGCGGACGGTGGAAAATCCCGAAATCGTTGGACTTTTTTGTGGATTGACCCTGCGGGCTTTCTTTGAAACCCTACACGTGACGCAACCTGACCTCAAAGCGCGTTCTTCATATTTCCTTTGCATTTGTAGCTACTTTGAGCTAGTTTTAGCATGTGTTACCCAAGATAACTTATCGCAACTTGTTGAAGCGTCGCGACGTCATACATGGGTGACAGGTTCGAATCCGACTGAACTCTTGAGCTCTATGGTGATGGGACGGGAAAGGTTTGAGGAATTGAAGCGCTTCGGAGCTTTTGAGCGCGCGAGCCTCGTTTGAGTTAATGATTCAAAACGCCAGTCAAAGCAACATTCTGGTCAGCGCGACCTTGAAATGGCGCAGCTCCGAGCCGGAGTGGACCAATCCATCTCCGGTCGCGGACGGCTCTTCCTGCTCACCGGCGAGCCCGGAATCGGCAAGACACGCCTGGCGGACGAGCTGGCTTCATACGCCGACTCGCGCGGCATGCGCGTGCTCTGGGGCCGCTGCGAAGAAGGCGAAGATACGCCCGCCTTCTGGCCCTGGATTCAGATTCTGCGCGGATGCGTACGGCAGGGCCTGACGACTGAATCCTCCCGGCAGATCGAGGCCGAGATCGAGAACTTCGACTATCGCCTGCCCGAACTACCTGATTCTCAATTGTTGACCACCACCTCGTTCAGCGATGCCGCCAGGGAGCATCCGGCCCGCTTCCGCATGTTCGACTGGATGGCCAATTTTCTGCGGAGTACGGCACGTACCCAGCCCCTGCTTTTGGTCGTCGACGACCTCCATTGGTCCGGATCGAACCTACCTCATCGTTGCTGCGGTTTCTGGCACGCGCCTTGCGCGATGCTGCGGTAATGACCCTGGTCACCTGCCGTGACGTCGAGGTCCGGTTTCGCGATCGCATGGCGGGGATTCAGGCATTTGGCCAGGGAATGCAGCCATGTACCGATTCGCCCCCTGGACGAACGCGGAGTCTCCGAGATGATTACGGGGATGAGCGGACGCCCACCCTCGGCCAGCCTGGTCACCGCGGTGCATCGCGCGACCGGAGGGAATCCTCTCTTCGTCCGCGAAATCTCAACCGGGCTCCTTCGTCAATCAGTCGTCCGCGGCCTTCGGCGCCGGCTCTGCGGCTTTCCTCGACCGGGGAAACATGTCGGCGACGGTCCGCAGCACGATTCGGGCGCGCTTATCGTCGGTTTCGCGAGACACTGAGCGAATCTTGAGGCTGGCCGCTATATTTGGCGGCGAGTTCGACCTCCTGATTCTCGAGGATGTCTCCGAAGTGGGGAATCGGAGGACTTGCTCGAGGCGCTGGCCGAGGCCGAAAGCGCCGGTATTATTCGCGAAGTCGCCGGTTCCCCGGGCCGTTATCGGTTCGTGCATGGCCTGGTGCGCGACCAGTTGTACGACGACTTCCCGCTGACCTCTCGTATCCGGTTGCATCAGCGGATAGCCGAGGCGCTGGAGCGGCTTTCGCCTACCAGCTCGGAAGCGCATCTGGCTGAAATTGCTTACCATTATTTCGAGAGCCGGAGACTCGGAACCGCGCGGCAGGCTTTCGACTACGCTCAACGCGCCGCCGACCGGGCGCTGACCGCGTCGCTGTTCGACGACGCGATCAGAGAACTGTATCGGATGGCGATTGCGGCGTGGGATCTGCTGCCCGCCTCCGCCTCCGACTACTCCCAACGATGCGACCTGCTGCTCTCTCTCGCCGATGCTCAGCACAAGGAAGGCGCGGAAGAAGCCGCCGGGATCCGTCGCTGCGCGAGGCGGCTGCGATCTCGGAGCGCAACGGCGACCCGCAACGTTTCGCCCGCGCGGCGCTGGGCTTTCCGGCGGCCTATTGGCCTTCACCCAAGAGCTCCGAAGCAGGACTGGTACTGCTGCTGCGTCGGGCCTTGAGCATGCTCGACGCCGGCTCCAGCGGCTTGCGGGCGATGCTGTTGGCGCGGCTCGCGGCGGAATTGCCGGAACACGGCAGCGTCCGTCAGAAGCGTGGCGCATTAATGGCGGAAGCGGTGACGATCGCGCGTCAGAGTGGCGACCGCGAGGCGTTGCTTTATATCCTTTCGTATCGCGACTGGTTGCTTTCCGGACCGGCGCTGATCGACGAACGGTTGGGAAATGCCGCCGAAATTCTGAGTATCTCGCAGGCAACCGAGAACTACGCCTGTATCTCGCGCAGCGCCCTGTCGCGCGCGGTTTCATTCCTGCGGATGGGCGAGGTCGAACGCGCCGATCTCGAGGCGCAGAGCCTCGAATTCGTCGCCAAACAGGTACGTCAGCCTTCCCTGGAATGGAGGGCCTGTTCACCACCACCGCCTGATCATGGAAGGACGCTTCGAGAAGGGTGAAGAGTTCGCGCGCCGGTGTATCGCGCTGGGCGAACAATTCGACAATCGCGAGATGGGGCGGCATTTCTGGTGCACGATGCTGGCGCCGTTCGGCGAGCGTGGACGAATCCGAGAGCTCGAAGAAGCCGCCCTCAAAGCGGTCGACGAGCGGCCCGAGGACATCACCTTCAAGGCCTTCCTCTCGTATCTTTACTGTGAGCTCGACCAACTTCCGAAGGCGCGGCTTTATTTCGAAGAATTGATGGCGAAAGATCTCACCGAATTCGCCTCGGACGACGACTTCGTCGGCACCTTGGCGGCTCTGGCGCACGTTTGTGCAAGTCTTCGCGATAAGACACAGGCGGCAAAGCTTTACGATCTGTTGCTGCCCTACGCGACGAGAAACGTGATGGTAGGCCCGGCAGCGGTATTTGGTCGGCGTCACGCTATCTCGGCTTGTTGTCCGCGACCTTGGGACGCGTCGAGGAAGCACTGGGTCATTTCGAATTCGCCTTGCGCTTCAACCAAAAAACCGGGGCACAACCGTGGGGCGCCTACACCCGCTATGACTGGGCGCGCGTGCTGGTCAACAGGGAGATCCGGCGATGCGACCAGAGGCGCTGGATCTGGTTCGGTCGGCGGCGGAGTCCGCCCAGGCGCTGGGGCTCAAGCGGCTCCTCGAAAGAGCCAAGGCACTCGAACTCAAGGCGGATCAGCCGGTAGCGGCGGGCGAGCGACAGAATTTCGCCGGCGAAAAACCCGCGCCTGCGCCAATTATCGCCGGCAATTCCGCCGAAAAGGCGATCGTCCGAGCCGTCTCGTCGCCGGGGTCGCCCAATCGTGTGTTCCGGCGCGAGGGCGATTACTGGACTATCTCGTACGAGGGGGCTACCGTCCGACTGCGCCATTCGAAGGGACTTGCGCTGATTGCCCACCTGATCCGCTACCCGTTCCAGGACTTTCACGTTGCCGACCTCGCCGAATCATTCGGGGGAGGAAGCGACGGACGTTTAGCCGCTGACGATGCGGCGTCGTGGGACGGCGGGGAACCCGATCCGGTTTTGGACGCGACCGCGAAGTCGGCGTTCAAGCGCCGCCTGGAGGAATTGCGCGACGATTTGGAAGTGGCGAAATCACTCAATGATCCCGATCGCGCCGGCAAATTGGAGGAAGAGATTGATTATTTGACCGAAGAGTTGTCACGCTCGGTTGGGCTAGGCGGCCGCGATCGCTACATGTATTCCACGGCGGAGCGGGCCCGCGTAAGAATTAACGCGATCAAGGCGGCGGAGAAAAAAATCCTCGATCAGAATGCGAAGCTGGGTCGCTATCTCGCACGAACGATCAGAGCTCGCGCTTTTTGCTCTTACATGCCGGATTCCGACGGCGAGTCGGAATGGCATTTATTGAAAATGATCTAAAGTCAGGAATTAATTTCACATTTCTGTTATAGTGTAACTGTGTCGGCCGAAGATGTCTGGTTTTCCCTGGGCATCCCGTTTGCTTACACCACGAGACCGCTTTCTCTCTTATCCCTGCATGGCCGATTCGGTTAAATATGCTTGCCTATCGATCGGCCCAAAGATTTACCGTCGGGATTGCCGTACTCGGCGTTGACGACAGTTGCGGCGGGGGCGAAGCTTTTTGAATGTTCCCGTCGCGACAATCGTCAAGTCCGTCGAGGGGTAGAACCCGCGGGGATAATTCCACGCACTTGGAGCCAGCCAGCACGTGAGCCTTTCTACAAAGTTAAAGATCGTCGGGTACGTAGACCAAAGAAAACGGTCCGCGGGAGTTGGTCACGCACGTGGCCAAGCTCATCTATTCCACCAGTGAAAGCTACGTCTGCGCAAGAGATTTGACGATTCCGCTGGTTCCTCGACCGGAAGCCAAGGTGCCGATACGGGTTCGCGCCCTGGAGCCTCGGGATTTGCCCCAAATCGAGGCCGAGCGGCCGGATGGATTGCTTATGGGGGTGATTCGATCAGGGTTGAAGCAATGCTACGTCGCCGTCACCGATGATGACGAAGTCTGCTTCTTGCAATGGCTTATCACGCATGAGCAACGCGATGAATCAAAAAAATCCGCTTTCGCGAGATGCACATGTTCGACGATGACACCGTGATGCTGGAGTTTTCCTATACTTTTAAGCGTTTTCGCGGTCTCGGGATCATGGCTCCGGCGGTCGCCTGGGTGGCGGAACAGGACCCGCGGGCGCGCTGGGCGGTCACTTACGTCGACCGCAGTAATATCCCCTCGCTGCGCGGATGCCGTCGCGCCGGCTTTTATCCATATCTTTGACCAACGATAGATGGCGTCTGTTCCGCTTGCTGCAATCCGTGGACGTACCCGAGTCACTTGAGCCGTTTTGGAACGAAACCGAGCGAGCGCCGAAGGATCCTGGCGCCGTGAGCTCCGAAATGCAGCGGCATTGAGGGCTCGCAGTCAGATTCGCGAAATTCGAGCAGATTTCGCGGGATTCGACCGGTAAAACGAGAAAAGGCCCTCGAAGATAAACAGATTCGGGGCTTTCGGACGTTCTGGCCTCTGAGTGATGTCTTTGCAATTTCGCCGCGGAAATCCGCCGGTGGAAATATTTCCAGGCTAGGAGACGAACGCTGCCGACGACGCGAAGCCTATCTACCTTTCCTGAAGACCCCGACGCAAACCATCATGAGGATACGGGCGAAATCATTGCGAAAGATGCGACAGCGTCAAACACGAGCTTTCGTCATCAGTTAGATGCTTAGGGCGTCGATTGTCATCGTTAAAAGATTTCCGAAGTAAAAAATTAACATCTCACGGGTTATTCGCGGTTAATTTGGTGGCTAAATTTAGAGCAATAATAGGGGTCTGAGGTACTAAATTGGTCATTAGGAGTCGCAAGAGACACTTCTTGACGGTTTTGACTGAAGATTTTAGCTCATTAGTACAAGAATGACTAAGATTGGTCTCCGAACAATAGCTAGGAACAGTTCTGAGTTCTTTTGTTGGAACTAACAATGTAAGCAGGTTTCTAACGCCTTATAAGTGATCGATGCGCAGGGTGTGGGGCTGGGAAAAATCAAATCTGGGGTCCGACCCGACCCAAAACAGGGGCCTTTGGGCAGCTTTCGCCCAAGGGAGGGCGGACGCATGTGCGGATATAACCGGCTGACGGCGCTTCGACTCGCTTCCAATCCGATAGATCCCTCAAAATCGCTTCCTTGCGGTCTCAGACAAGAGTTGGTACGGCAGAAGGGCTGGGTGGGTTTGAGCTTGGGGGTTTCCAGAACGTTTTAGAGCCTGCGGAGACTTCTATGGACGCGCCCGTAAAACAGACTCGGCATATTGCCCTTGGGCTGATCAGCATCGCCTCGTTGATTTTGGCGGCGTCCTGTTCGGCCTCGTCCCCTTCACCATCTCAGCAACCGGCTGCCAGTGATCCTCCACGGGTAGCAACCGCCCCGCCTTCGGGGCCGGTTCTCAAGACTACGACTACCGCTGTAAATGACGACTCGAGCGACCTCGACGCCCTCTGGAACAGCCGGATGGCGGCGCAGCCGACGAATGCCGAATCGCAATTCGCGCTGGGACCCGGCGATTTGCTGAAAGTGTCGGTTCCCGAGATTCCTCAGCTCAAAGATCGCGACGTGCGGGTCTCGGAAGAAAGCACGATTGCGCTGCCGCTGGTGGGCGAAATCAACGTGAGCGGCATGTCCGAGCAGGACTTGCGCAACGAACTCGCCAAGCGCGTCTCCAAGTACATGTATCATCCGCAGGTCGAAGTCTTCCTGCAGCACACGGAAAATCGCCAGGTGGCGGTTATTGGAGCGGTCAAAGTCCCCGGCCGTTACACCTTGAGCAGCCGCTCCGACACGATCATGACGATGATCAGTCATGCCGGCGGTTTGTCGGACGAATCCAGCACGCGGATTATTCTCATCCCGGCGGGCGACGGTCCGACCAAGGGTCAGAGCGCTCTGCCGGATCAACCCAGCGCGCAGACGCCACCCGACATGCGGCTGGCGGCTGCCGATCCGACGAAAGTCTCGCCGGTATCGATGAATCAGGATTCGGCCGACGCACTCGCGCTGCGCATGATGTCGCGGCGGGTGATTATCAACACCGTCAATGCGAGCCAGCAGCGCTACCTCGAGATTCCCGCGATGCCCGGCGACGTCATTATCGTTCCGGCGGCCGGCGAGGTGACTGTGCAGGGATGGGTCAACAAGGGCAGATCCTTCAAGATCGACCCGGGGATGACGGCGATGGGCGCGATCGCAGCGGCGGGCGGTGCGATGTTTTCGGGACACGCGACGTTGCTGCGCGAGCAGGACGACGGCCGCAAGATCCAGATACCGCTCGACCTGTCGAAGATTAAGAGCGGCGAAGAGCCCGACGTGCAGGTACAGAGCGGCGACGTCGTAGTGGTCGAACGATCGGCCGTGGGCGCCGTTCCCTACTCGCTCTACTTTCTCATCAGCCATATCGGCATGGGCATAGGCTTCCCGGCCATTTAAAACCATCCCGGCCGATCTACGTTGAGGCAACCGGGGCGCGGCGGCGAGAAGCCGCGGCGCTCCGTTCAAACAAACCGAACCAGGACACAAACGTGCAAGAACCATCTCCGTATCTCGTTCAGCATCAATATCCACCTCCGCAGGAATATCGGCTGATGCCGCATCAGACGGTATTTCCGCACGAGGAAGACTTTGAACTCTGGGACTACTGGAGCGTCATCCGGCGTAATGTCCGGATGATCCTGGGGATCATAGTCGCGGCGGAAATTCTCACGCTGATCGTCTGCTTCGTATTGACGCCGAAGTACACGGGCGAGAGCACGATCCAGATCGAGCGGGAGCAGCCGGAAGCGCTTGAGACCGGAGCCAACCGGCAAGATTTGGAAGCCGACCCCAACGACAGCTTTTACAAGACGCAGTACGAAGTGCTGAAGAGCAAGGAGCTCGCGGCACAGGTAATCAAGGATCTTTCACTCGACAAGAATCCGCTATTCACCGAGTCGGGCAAGAAGCCGAATATCTTCAAGCGGCTGATGTCGCTGTTCTTTGCCGACGACAAGGTCGACCATCGCGCCGATATCATGGGAGTCAAGCCCGAGCTGGTCGATCGGTACATGGATGACCTGACGATTCGGCCGCAGCTCGAGACTCGTCTGGTGACGGTTTCTTTCACCAGTCCCGATCCCGAAATCGCCGCGGCGGTGGCGAACGCTCACGTGCAGGCTTATATCCGCCAGGGTTATCAGCTGCACGCGGAGACCAATGCCACCACCCAGCACTTCCTGGAAGGCGAGCTCGGCGAGCTGGAAAAGAAGATGGAGAAGTCGGAAGCGGCGTTGAATGAGTATCGCCGCGAACGCGGAATCGTCAGCGTGACGCGTGACGACAAGGACGAGATGGTCGGCGATCGGCTGACCGCGCTCAACAAGGCGCTGGTGGAAGCGGAGGAAACCCGCATCTCGCTGCAGGCCGACGTCGGCACGATTCAGAACAACAACTACGACTCGGTTCCCGCGGTCGTCAACAATGCATTGATCCAGAGTCTGAAGGTGGAAGCGTCACGGCTGGAAGGACAATACGCGAGTCTCTCCAATCAGTTTACGCCCGACTATCCGCCGGTCGCGCAGCTTCATGCGCAGTTGCTCGAAGTACAGAGAAAAGAGAATCAGGAAGTCAAACGCGTAGTCGACGCCTTGAAGTCGCGCTACGACCAGGCGCTGGCGCGCGAAAACGATATCAGGGACGACCTCGAGCACAAGAAAGGCCCATGCGATGGCGTTGGAAGATGCATCGTTGCATGACGTCGTCCTCGAACGGGAACTCGAGACCAACCGCGCGCTGTATCAGAGCGTGCTCGAACGTATCAAGGTTTTGGGTGTGGCGAGTGCGGCGCAGCTCCACCAACGTCGAACTGATCGATCGCGCTTCGGTTCCGCTGCGGCCTTCGAGCCCGAAGAAGCGGCTATCGATGGTGCTGGCCGGTTCCTGGCCTTGCTGATCGGTATCGGCGCGGCCTTCATGATCGAAGGAGCGGACAAGGGTCTGAAGACGGCGGAAGAGGTTCAGCGCTATCTTCACTTGCCGAATCTGGCGACCGTCCTGCGCTTTTCGGGTCCGAGCGAAAAGACGCGGCTGCCCAAGGAATTATCTCTCCTGCGCTGGTCGCCTGCGGCGCAGCAGCTTCCCGCCAACGGCAACAGTCCGGAAGGGGTATTGCCGGCGCGCAGTCTCTTTGGTGCGGCAAGCGAGGCCTATCGCGCAGTGCGCACGGGAGATCTGCTGTCGCGTTCCGAAAAGCCGCCCAAGACGATTCTCTTCACCAGTGCTACGGCGGGTGAAGGCAAATCAATGACCACGCTCAACACGGCGATCGCGTTTGCGAACATGCTGGACAAGGTTCTGTTGATCGACGCGGACTTGCGACGCCCGCGCTGTCATGAACTGCTCGATCGCCAGGGACATCCCGGGCTGGCCGGGTCTTGAGCGGACTGAATGAGCTCAACGACGTTATTCAGCCGACCAATATCAAGGGGCTCTTTCTGCTGAGCGCCGGTCTGACTCCGCCCGAATCCGAGCGAGCTGCTGGGTTCGAAGCGGATGCGCGAAATTCTCGCGGCCGCCGGCGCCTCCTTCGAGCATGTACTGATCGATTCGGCTCCGGTACTGCCGGTGAGCGACACGGTCGTACTCTCGACGCTGGTCGACGGAGTGGTGCTGGTAGCGGCGTCGCAGACGGTGCGGCAACTGGTGCGTGACGCCTGTTCGCGCCTCGCTTACGTCGGAACGAAGGTTATCGGAGTGGTGTTGAATAACGTCAATCCGGAGCATCAGCGCTATTACGCGCCCTACGTCTACTATTGATTAATTGCCGGTCTGCGTTCTAACCGGCTTATCGTCAATACAGTAGCTCTTTTCGCGACAGACTAAATTAGTATGAATGTGAATCCTATTCGGATCGCTCGCATTGTCAGCCGTCTGGCCGTGGGCGGTCCTGCGCGCCACGTTTGCTGCCTCAGCGCACAACTCGATCCGCAGAGATACCAGAGTTGGCTTATCTGCGGACGGCCGGAAAAGGGCGAACTCGACGCAATCGATATCGCCGCAGAAGCCGGTGCGAAACCAATTTATATCGACGGATTGAAGCGGCAAGTCGGCTTTTCCGATTTTGCGGCCTCGTTCAAGCTCAACCGGCTATTGGGCGAGATCAAACCGCAGATCGTCGAAACTCACACCGCCAAGGCGGGGGCACTCGGCCGCAGCGTGGCCCTGTTGCGGCACTTGACGACGCGGGAACGGCCGCGGCTGATTCATACCTTTCACGGCCACGTCTTCCATGACTATTTCAACGCGCCGGTGACCAAGGCGTTTATCACTATCGAGCGGCAGTTGGCGAATCTCACCGACATGATCGTCACCGTCGGTCCGACCACGCGACGACAGCTGATCGAGGAATACCATATCGCCAAGGCCGACAAGGTCCGCGTGGTTCCGCTGGGTTTGGACTTCGCCTGGTTAAGCGAATTGGCGCAGAATCGCGGATGGTTGCGCAAGCAGATCGGCGCCTCGGATTCGACGGTGGTATTCGGCTTCGTCGGCCGCCTGACCAGGATCAAGAATCCTGAAATGATCCTGCGCGCCTTCGCGCAGATGCAAAAGGATACGCAAGCTGACGCGCGTTTGGTGGTGATCGGCGACGGCGAACTGGCCGATTCACTGAAGACCTTGGCGCGCGAACTCGGAATCGAGAGCCGCACGACCTTCTGCGGCTGGGTACTCGATCGCGCCAAGATTTACAGCGACCTCGATGTAACCTGCCTGACCTCGCATAACGAAGGAACGCCGGTCTGTCTGATCGAGAGCCTGGCGGCACGAGTGCCCGTTCTGGCGACCGCGGTCGGCGGAGTTGGCGACGTGGTCAAGCACGGATCGGACGGCGAACTGGTCGCATCCGGTGACGAAGAGGCCTTCGCCGCGGCGATGTCCAAGGCGGTGCGCGGTCGAATAGCTATTTCGTCCAGGCGTTCCCAGATAGTCAGTAGTGAGTATTCAATTTCGCGGTTGGTGACAGATACCGCGAATCTGTACGAAGAACTTCTGCAGAACAACGGGGGCGCAGCCCCGGATCAAACTGCTATCGCGGACTAGGCCGGGTAAACACACTATGTGTGGAATTTGTGGCATAGTAAGTCAGTGACCGATCGGAACGTATCGATCCGTACGTCATCACCAGCATGCGCGATATTTTGGCGCATCGCGGGCCCGATGACAAAGGCACCTACCTCGGGCCCGGTGTCGCATTGGGGCATCGAAGGCTTTCGATCATCGACTTGCGTCCGGAAGGGCGGCAGCCGATGGCCAATGAAGACGGTACGATTCAGATCGTCTTCAATGGCGAGATCTACAACTTCGCCGACCACTACCAGTTTTTGATTTCGCGCGGGCATCGCTTCCGATCCCGATCGGACACCGAAGTCATCATCCATCTGTACGAGGAGTTCGGCGTCGACTGCCTGAAACTCCTGCGCGGGATGTTCGCCTTTGCTATCTGGGACGAGTCCAAACGTTTGCTCTTTATGGCACGCGACCGTCTCGGCAAGAAGCCCCTGTTTTATCATTTCGACGGCAAGCGCTTGATTTTCGGATCCGAAGCCAAATCGGTCCTGGCTTATCCAGGAGTGACGCGCGAACCCGACGCCGACGCGCTCGACCTATTCATCAGCTTTGGCTGGGTGCCAGGCGCCAATAGTGCGTTCAAAGGCGTGAACAAACTGCCGCCGGCGCATTACCTGGTTTTCGCCAACGGCAAGATCGAGATAAAGCGCTATTGGCAGGTGCACTACGAGCCGAAACTGGAGATCACGGAAAAAGAGGCTTGCGGCCAGATCATCGAGAGATTGACCGAGGCGGTCAAGCTGCGGTTGATTGCCGACGTTCCGCTGGGCGCCTTTCTTAGTGGCGGTATCGATTCGAGCGCCGTGGTTGCGATCATGGCGAAACTCAGCAACGCACCGGTAAAGACTTTTTCGATTGGATTCAACGAACCCGAGTTCGACGAGACCGAGCACGCGAGGAAAATCGCGCGGATGTTCGGCACCGACCATCATCAATTCAAGGTCGAACCCGACGCCACTGATGTTTTGAATAAACTGGTATGGCAATACGACGAGCCCTACGCGGATTCGTCGGCGTTGCCGACTTACTATCTATCGAAGCTTACACGAGAGCATGTAACAGTCGCCTTGAATGGTGATGCGGGCGACGAAAACTTCGGCGGCTATCAGCGTTACCTGCTGCCGCTGATGGCGCAGCATCTGCACGTTCTTCCCGCGGCGTTGCGTAAAGTGGGCGCGGCGACGGCGCTGCATGCAAACAGCTTCATGCCCAAGGGAAAAATGTCGAGGGGACTGCGGATCCTCGCGGAAATTCTCGAAAAAGATCCGCGACTCGGATATGCGCGGCTGATGACGTCTCTCAGTGCCGACATGAGACGGGAGTTGTACTCGAAGGAATTCGCGCAGTCGACTGAGTCTTATGCCGCCGAAAACCTGATTCTGTCGACGTTCAACAGCTCCGATGCAAAGGGGATGATCGACGGCACGCTCAACGTGGACCTCAACCTGTATCTGCCATACGACCTGTTAGTGAAGGTCGATATCGCTTCGATGGCGGTGGGTCTCGAGGCGCGATCGCCGATGGTCGATCACGAATTTATCGAGTTCGTCGCGACCTTGCCCGCGCGTTTCAAGATTAGCGGTCTCACTCTGAAGGCGATTTTCAGAAAGGCGCTCAAGGGAATATGCCGGCTTCGATTCTGAACCGCCCCAAGATGGGATTCGGCGTGCCCCTGAGGCATTGGTTCAGGGATGAGCTCAGCGAACTCCTGCGTGACACGCTTATGAGCCGCCGGGCGCTGCAGCGAGGCTACTTCAAACCCGCGGCGGTCGAGAAGCTAATCAAAGAGCATATGGAAGGAACTCGCGACAACCAGAGCCGCTTGTGGACGTTACTGATGCTTGAACTGTGGCATCAGGTGCATATAGACGTACCGATGACTGCAAGGCAGCAGACCTCGTTGTCGGCCGCTGCGCTCTAGCAAAAGCATTCGCATGTGTAATTTTGACAGGGCTACGGTTGATACCGCTGTGACTGAGTAATGAGCGCGACAGTTTCAAGCACCAATTACAGGGCGCTGCCGTTGGCTCGGCCGCTGGCGAAGCTGATCAGCCGTCTGCGATCGTCGGATCGCGGGCAAATGCTGCGAGCGACCCTGGTAATCACTGCCCTGGTGGTCGCGGTCAAGGCATGTACGCTGGCGAAGGAAATGGCGGTGGCGCGATGGTTTGGCGCTGCCGATGCGCTCGATGCGTTTTACGTCGCGCTGGTATTGCCCACTTATCTGATGACCGTTGTCGGGGACACCTTCAACGCGGCATTCATCCCAACTTATATTGAGGTTCGCGAAAAGGAAGGAGCACAGGCGGCGGAACGGTTGCTTTCGAGTATCGCGGCGTTCGATCTCGCGGTGCTGATCGGCGCTGCGATCGTGCTCGCGTTGTTGCATACCTGGTTGCTGCCGCTGTTGGGGTCGAGTTTCGGGCCAAAGAAGCTCGCCCTGACCGGATCTCTCTTCTTCATGCTGCTGGTCTGGCTATCGCTCGGCGGACTCAATTCACTGTGGCGAGCGGCGCTGAACGCGCGCGGACATTTCGCCTTGACGGCGCTGGTACCGGCGTTAACTCCCCTTGTGGTTCTGGTGCTATTGGTAGTTGCCGGCAGCATCTGGGGAGTCTATGCGCTGGCGATAGGGACAATAATCGGCGTATGCGCGGAGTTAGCCTTGACCGGCTATGCACTTTCAATCGGCGGCGGCGCCGGCTTGCTTCCGTGGTGGCATGGCTTCGATTCGTCGGTACGGAAAGTACTTGGTCAGTATGCGCCGCTGGTCGCCGGTGGAGTTCTGATGGCGTCGACCGTACTGGTTGACCAGGCGATGGCGGCGATGCTCGGGAAGGGCAGCGTCTCCGCACTCAACTACGCCAACAAACTGGTCGGTATACCGCTGAACCTTGGTATTTACTCGGTATCGATCGTGGTTTTCCCGACATTTTCGCTGTTGACCGCAAAAGAGGACTGGCCCGGTTTGCGACGGGCGCTTAAGTTCTACAGCTTACTGCTGGCGGTTATCACGGTGCCGCTAACCCTGGCGCTGTGCTTTTTTTCGAAACCCCTGGTCGGACTTCTTTTCCATGGCGGAGCGTTCACCGAACAGGACGTCCAGCTCGTCGGCCGAGTGGCGGCATTGCTGTGTATCCAGGTACCTTTCTATTCGATTGGCGTGCTTTACGTGCGTGCGATCTCCGCGCTCAAGCGGAACCAGATCCTGATGTGGGGTACGACCATCAGTGTCGTCATCAACGTGGTGTTGAATTACCTCTTCATGAAGGTGCTTGGGCTGCCGGGTATCGCACTTTCGACCAGTGCAGTCTATGCGATTTCCTGCTTTTACCTGTGGCTGATGCTCACCCGGACGCTGAAGCATCATGAGAGCGCGGCGCAATCGAATTACGTCGCCACTGCGGCGAATTTGGTCCTTTAGAGAGCTACTAACTCACTGCTATTTACGATATGGACGGACTAGGCATTGAACAACCAGAAGCAACTTCAGTCGGGGTTGCGATGTCTTCTGGAAAGTACGCGAGGAAGACATGAATCGGCTTAAGATGGCGCGGGTCATCCGCATCGGTTTCGCGTACGTCCTGGTATTTCTGGTATTCACCAACCTGTTCGCCTTTTTCACCGGCCTCGGGGAAAGCGACTACGCAGCGGCGCACGCTAATTTGCAACACATGCGAAGTCTCGGCGTGCCTCCCTATGCGATTCGCGATATCGGATTCGTAATCGCGGCTCTGGTTGTTATGCTGGATCCTGCGCAACTCCGCCGTCTAATCGAGAGTCCGCTCTTCCGATGGGCCTTCTGCATTCTGATTTTGTACACCTGGGCGATGCTTCACCGGACCATGGAAGCACCTCCGGGAATGCCGATTTATGACCTGATGTTGCCGTATCTATCGCGGTCCAACATGTTGGCCTTCATGGTTAGCTGCATCGTGATCTTCGACGGAGAGGATGTTCTTCGGATCACGAAATGGCTGGTCGTGTTTGCAACCTTGGGCGCCGTGGTTCTAAACGCATATGATCTCGCGTACCCGGGCACCTTCAGCGAGGTCGCGGGGCGCGGCGCCGGCCTTTTTATCAATCCGAATGGCGCGGGCATGGCTATAGTAGTTGGATGTCTGATAGGCCTACCCGTCCTGCCGAAATATTGGCGGGAACTATTCCTGGTCGTCTCCAGCCTGGGTGTTCTCGCGACCTTTTCGCGAGAGGCGATATTAGCCCAGTTTATCGTGGTCGTCGGTGCGGGAATCGCTCGGGCGGTATCGATGCGGATGCTTGCGGTAGGAGGAGCGCTGGCAATCGCGCTATTCGCAGCATTCAGCCTCGGACAAATTCTCGAGCAGGGAGGCGTACTGAGCTCCGACAACATGAGTCGCCTCAGCATGGGCACTGCCGATAACAGCACCGCCCATCGACTCGAGGACGCGGAACAGACGCTTAACGCCTTCGAAGAGGCGCCAATTCTCGGCCAGGGTATTGGAACCGATGAATATTGGAGCGGAGAGCCGGCGCATAATTTGTATCTGCGCCTGATGGCTGACCAGGGGATCATAGGCCTTTTGATAATTCCCGCCCTGGTTTTCAGTTTGCGGCGCAAATCATGGGACTTTTACGCCTTCGCCATAGTGTTCTTTCTATGGTGCCTGTTCGACCATTTTATTATGACTTCACCGTTTGCGCTGATGTGCTTTGCGATCGAAGCCGCAGAATCCGCCGAATACAATCAAGCCTTTACTCGTTTCGCCACTCGGCGTTTTGTACCGATGAGATTTTCCGAGCTCGACTCCTTCTAGGATTTGACAATCCTCCACTTCATGAAAAGTTGGTTTTCTGATTGAAGCAAAAGAGTGAATTATCACGAACCGAAGTAAGCAGAACCGAGTCCCCCAATTATCGTTCGGAGAATGGGACAGCAAAGCCTTCCCGACGAGTAAAGCTCGTTTTACTCATCAGGGATTTGCGGATAGGTGGTGCGGAACGGCAACTCGTAGCTCTGGCCAAGAGCCTTGATCCTGGCGTCTTCGACGTCTCGGTAGTCTGTCTCTACGACCAAGGCGTATTCACCAAGGAGTTGCTTGAGTCGGGCGTTCATATTGCCCATCTTTCGAAGCAGGGACGTTACGATATCCCGGGGTTTTTCTGGCGCTTTATAAAACTACTGCGCAGCCTGCGCCCCGATATCGTGCATTCGTACCTCCCGGTCCAAAACCTACTCACCTTGGTTGTCCGAACGGCGGTGCCGAGGGCGCGTGTAGTTTGGGGGATACGAGGTTCGAACACGGAACGTATTAGCGATTGGCTGGCGGCGCCGGTTGAACGGGCGCAAGCGCTACTTTCCAACCTACCGGACTTGACCATCTTCAATTCGAATGCGGGCCGCGAATATCATCTTTCGCGAGGTTATACCTCGTCGCGAACCGTGGTCATTCCCAACGGGACAGATACGAAGCGCTTTGCTCCGGACAAGGCTTCGGGGTCAAGAATGCGCGATTTGTGGCAGGTGCCCGAAGACGCGCTCTTGATTGGTGTGATCGGCCGCCTGGACCCGATGAAGGACCATCCAACGTTCCTACGCGCGGCGACGATCTTCAGCGAGTCGAGACCTGACGCGCGCTATGTATGCGTCGGAGGCGGAAGCGAAGAGTACGCACAATCCCTGCGCCAGATGGCAGTGGAACTTGGAGTGGGCGACAAGGTTATTTGGGCCGGCCCTCATGACGATATGTCGAGTGTTTATAACTCGCTCGATATCTGCTGCTCGTCGTCATCCCATGGCGAAGGGACCTCCAACTCCGTCGCCGAGGCGATGGCCTGCGGCGTCCCCTGCGTGGTCACTAACGTTGGTGACTCACCCTTGATCGTGGGCGACACGGGGATTGTGGTGCCGGCCAGGAATGCAGAGGCGCTTGCGGCCGCATGGACCGAGATGACCCGGATTATCGCGGAGAAGTCGCTAATCGCCGAGGCCGTTCGTCAGCGTATTATTTCACAGATGAGCTTGTCGGCACTGGTCGATAATACCTCAACTGCTTTACTCAATTTGTTATGATCAAGGTACTTCATCTTATTACCAGCTTCGGACTCGGTGGCGCGGAAGTTAATCTGTGGCGTCTTGTCTGCAATATGGATCGGTCGCGGTTCTCAAACACGGTCGTGACAATGGTGCCAATGAGGGCCGAAACAGGCATCGTTCAGCCGACTCCGGAAGAGGCCGGAATCCCGCTTCACGCCCTCGAAATGCGCAATGGCATCCCAGATCCTCTGTCGGCCGCGAGATTGTTTCGCATAATTCGACAGGTCAAGCCGGACGTCCTCCAGACCTGGATGTACCACGCTGATCTACTGGGACTGTTAGTAGGCAAATCCGCGCGGGTCCCGGCTATCGCCTGGAACCTGCGCTGCTCGTTCATCGATATGAATGAGCATTCGTGGATATCAAAATACGTATTGCGTCTTTTGGTTTCCTTGTCATCGTCCCCTGACGTGGTATTGGCGAATTCTCATTCCGGACTTCGCTTTCACGAAGAACTTGGCTATAAGCCGCGGAAATGGATGTGGATCCCGAACGCGCTGGATCTCGAACAGTTTAAGCCCGACGCCCGCGCGCGTGCCTGTCTTCGTCGCGAGCTTGGACTGCCCCCGGATGCGTTGATCGTTGGCCTGGTGGCCCGCTTCTACCCGATGAAGGACCATCAGAATTTCGTGAAAGCCGCCGGATGGTTGGCTCGCGACAATCCGAACGCTCACTTCGTGCTGGTGGGTCGCCGGGTAGACGCCGAAAATGCCCAATTGGCGGAATGGATCAAGGCTACTGGCTTCGCCGATCGATTCCACTTGCTGGGACTTCGTCAAGATGCGAACCGCGTGACCGCCGGATTCGACATTGGGTGCTCCTCTTCCTACGGAGAAGGATTCTCAAATACGGTTGCGGAATCGATGGCGAGCGGAGTGCCATGTGTGGTGACTGACGTCGGTGATTCAGCCGAACTCGTTGGCGATACCGGCAAGATAGTTTCCGCGAAAGACCCCGAAGCTTTCGCCAAGGCATGCCAGGAACTAGTAACTCTAGCCCCTTCTCAACGCCAGCATCTTGGCTGCATGGCGCGAAAGCGGATCGAAGACAATTACTCATTGAAGTCAGTGGTCGACCGATACGAATCCCTGTATCAGCAACTAGCTGAACCTGCCGCCTCGCACTGAGACAAATCTGAGTACCTGCCGTTTTCGCGGCGGGTACATCGATACGACGAAAACGACGACTCATTTTCCGGGAGCAATCTATGCATCTGTTTGAAGAAGCCTGCGAAAGATTCAAAACGCATCGCGCCAGGATCGGACTAATCGGCCTAGGTTATGCCGGTTTGCCGCTCGCCTGTCTTTTCGCTCAGACCGGTTTCAAAGTAACCGGTTTCGATATCGACGACCAAAAGGTCCAGAAGTTGAATCGCGGGCAAAGCTACATAGCCCATATCGACCCTGCCGGGATCAAGCAGCTGGTTAGTAGCGGACACTTTGTCGCGACCTCGGACTTTGCCGGTTTGGCGGAATGCGACGCGGCGATAATCTGCGTGCCGACCCCTCTGGACGAAGGCAAGATGCCGGATTTGCAATACGTCACGAACACCGCCCGGATGGTCGCCACTTATCTACACAAAGGGCAACTGGTCGTACTCGAGAGTACGACATACCCAGGCACGACCGACGAAGTACTGTTGCCGCTCTTTGCCGAGCGCGGATTCACCCCGGGAGAGGACTACTTCCTGGCTTTTTCGCCGGAGCGCGAAGATCCCGCAAATAAGAACTTCAGTACTCAGACTATTCCGAAAGTCGTCGGCGGGATGACTCCCAATTGCCTTCGAGTCGCCGCCACTGCGTATGGTGAAGTCGTCGACCGCGTTGTGGAGGTTTCCTCGACGCGTGTCGCCGAGTCGGCAAAACTTCTCGAAAATATTTACCGATGCGTAAACATCGCCATGATCAACGAGCTTAAGTTGTTGTTCGAGCGCATGGATATCGATGTTTGGGAAGTGGTGAATGCGGCGTCAACCAAACCCTTCGGGTTTACTCCATTCTACCCGGGTCCGGGGCTCGGCGGTCACTGCATTCCGATCGACCCTTTTTATCTGAGCTGGAAGGCGCGGCAATACGATTTCCAGACGCGCTTTATCGAGCTGGCCGGCGAAGTTAATAACTCGCTGCCCGCACACGTTGTCGATCGTCTCGCAAGTGGATTGAATCTTCAGGGTAAACCCTTGAAGGACGCAAACATTTTGCTGGTGGGCGTCGCCTATAAACCCAATGTCGACGACGTGCGCGAATCACCCGCGCTGGCGATCATCCAGCTTCTGCATCGGAAGCTGGCTCGCGTCCATTACCACGACCCACTCGTTCCGAGACTTCATTCGCGACATCTCGAGCACGAAATGTCCTCTTCGGAGCTCAGTGCCGAATCGATAAAGGCCGCCGACGCGCTGGTCATCGTTACCAACCATCGCACCGTCGACTACGAAATGATCGTGCGCAACGCCAAGCTAATCGTGGACACGCGCAATGCGACCGCGCCGTTCCGTCATCTCAACGATAATATCTTGCGTGCGTAGTTAACATTTCGCGCAGGGCAAACCAAAGCGATTAGTGGCAAAGTAAGGCATCCAGGCATCTTGAGTAAGGGAGATAGGTGACTCCGCACGAACATAACATTGAGTCGGTGGCTGGCCTGCCCGGACAGCGCGGACTGTTCGTGATCTCGCTGGATTTCGAGCTCTACTGGGGAATGCGACATGAAGCCGGGGTCAAGGATTACATCCCGCGGCTGGTAGGCGCGCGCATCGCGATTCCGCAGTTATTGAAGTTGTTTACCGAGTTTTCGATCCGCGCGACCTGGGCGACCGTCGGCTTTCTGTTCTTTGACCGCACGCGGACATTGCTTGAGTATGCTCCGGAACAGCGGCCACAGTATCGGAACTCAAGGCTCTATCCCTACTCGCATCTGCCTCCCGACGATGCCAAGGAAACGGCCGACTCGATCTATTTTGCACCCTCGTTAATCCGCCTCATCGCGGAGACAGAGCACCAGGAACTGGGAACTCATACTTTCTCCCATTATTTTTGCCTCGAGGAAGGCCAGGATATCGAGACCTTCCGTCTGGATATGCTGGCGGCGCGCGCGGCCGCGCAGAAATTGGGATTCGAGTTGCGGAGCCTGGTCTTTCCGCAGAATGAGTTTCGAGCGGAATATATCCAGCCGTGCATCGAGGCGGGAATCACGGCCTACCGCGGCAATCCGCCGTCATGGCTCTATCGCGACACCGCGCATGCGGATCAATCATCAGCGCGACGGGTCGGTCGGCTGCTGGATACATACGCACCGTTGACCTCCGGAAATTGTCATCCGCTCACGGCTCAAGATACCGACGCTGCTATGAACGTGGCCGCCAGCAGGTTTCTCCGGCCGTATTCAAGGCCGCTGGATCGGTTCGAGCCGTTGCGACTTCGCCGCATCAAAGGTGAGATGACTATGGCGGCGCGCAACAAACTGCTTTACCACCTGTGGTGGCATCCGCATAATTTTGGTCTCGACACCGAGCGCAACCTCGCATTTCTGCGCCAAATTCTCGAGCACTATCGTGAATTAAACGAGAGCTACGGATTTGAGAGCGCGCATATGGGCGAAGCGGCGAATGGTGTTCGAGGCAACAGGCCGGCATCGGTAATTACCGCGCATGCCGCCGCCGCAAACTGAGCTCCGATTCGTTACCCGCTGATCGCGGTTCACCGACTAACAGATCGATAATTTCGCGGGTTCGGAGACTATCGCTTCCGACTTCCCGCTGACATCCAACGAAAGGGAGGGCAAGTCGTTCATGCCCGAATATACTTCAGCCACAACTCAATCTTCTGATTCACGCACCGTTTTGGTAACGGGCGGCGCCGGATTTATCGGTTCGCATCTGGTAGAGGCCCTGCTTAGCCGCGGTTGTAGAGTCCGTGTCATCGACAATTTCGCCACCGGCAACGCCTCACAGCTCCATCCAACCGCCGAGTTGATCAGGGCAGATATTCGCCAGGCGGCGAGCATAACCGACGCGTTCAAGGGCGTGGATTGCGTATTCCATGTCGCAGCGTTGCCGCGTGTGCCGCTGTCGATCGAAAAGCCCCTCGAGACGCATATGGCTAACGTGGTGGGGGCGTTAAACGTACTACTGGCCGCGCGAGATGCGGGTGTTCGGCGCGTAGTCTACTCCAGTTCCTCGTCGGTGTACGGAAATCAGGCTCAACTCCCGCTGCATGAGGAGATGAAGCCGAATCCATTGAATCCCTATGCGCTTCAGAAACTGGCTGCGGAGCAGTACACGCAGTTGTTCCATCATCTGTATGGAATGGAGACGATCGCTCTCAGGTACTTCAACGTGTTTGGCCCGAGGATGGCGACTGAGGGCGCCTATGTAACCGTCATCAGTGCGTTCTTACGGGCACGCAAGGCCGGACAGCCGCTTACGATTCATGGCGACGGCGGACAAACTCGCGACTTTACACACGTTCGCGATGTAGTTGCCGCCAACGTCCTCTCGATGGACGCCGGCAACGCCAAAGGTGTCGCGCTCAACATCGGTCAGGGCAGGAACGTGAGCATAAATTGGATCGCCGAAAAGATCGGCGGGCCCACTGTGCATCTTCCGGCTCGTGCGGGTGATGCGCGAAACACGCTGGCGGACAATCGACTCGCGCGCGAAGTGCTTGGATGGCAGCCTCGGGTGACTACCGAAGAGGGTCTCAGCGAACTCGTCAAGGCAAACGGTTTTTAAGTCCCGTTTAGTTTAAACGGCACCGCACTTCTGATTCTTCCATCCAGACCTATGCCTTGATGGAAATGGCCTGGAATTTCGTCAGGACATTTAATTGCAACGATTCTCCGAAGCGACCGTCCCTTATGAAAGGATATTGAGATTCCTTCGATGTTTTCCCGAAAGATTTAGATGCACTTGTTTTTGTTCGCATTATCTCTGACCTGACAGAATCTCCTCGTCACAAACCAGGACTGACAAAGAAATGTTTCAGTATACGCTCGTTTTCTCAGTAGCAACGCTCCTGTCGCTCGCCCTGACACCCAGGATGATGCAGTTGGCAGGAGTCCTCGGCGCTATTGATCGCCCCGACGCCCGCCGCATGCATTCGGCGCCGACACCTCGACTAGGTGGATTGGCGGTCTTCGCCTCCATTGCACTTGGACTCGGCGCCAGCTTGTTGATCGACCCAGGCCTGCGACAGGAAGCTCCGGCTATTTTGGTTTTGACCTCTGCCGCCGCAGCTATAGTGATCCTCGGGCTAATCGATGACTGTGTCTCAGTCAGGCCGTCCGTCAAGTTGGTAGTTGAAACCGCGATTGCGATAGCTACTTTTGCGTCGGGCTATCGGATCGAGGTGCTCTTCGGCTTGCACCTCGGATGGGCAGCGGCACCGGTGACCATCTTATGGATCATAGCCCTGACCAACGCCTTCAACATGATCGATGGTTTGGACGGTCTCGCCACGGGTATCGGAGCAATTATCAGCGCGACTCTCTTCGCCCTGGCGGTTTACAATTCACAGGCGGTTTCCGCTCTTATTCTCGCCGCCCTGTGCGGGGCATTGTTTGGCTTTCTGCCTTACAATTTCTTCCCGGCAAAAATCTTCCTCGGTGATTCGGGGAGTCTTTTACTCGGATTCCTTTTCGCATTGATCTCTATTCGCAACGTCGACAAGTCGTCCGCGGCAGTGGCGATATCGATACCGCTACTCGCACTCGGGCTGCCCTTGGGCGAAATGGTGCTGACGATTACGCGCAGATTGTTGCGTGTGGTCCACGTAATTCGAGGCGGCTCCGACAGCAAACGATATGAATTCTTCTTCTTCGGACGGGCGGCCGTCTTCACCGCTGACAAAGCACATATCCATCACCGGCTTATCGATCTCGGCCTTAACCAACTCAAGGCTGTGCTGTTTCTCTACGGTGTATGCACCTTCTTTTGTCTGGGCGCACTCGCTTTGATCTTTCATCGCGGCGGCCAGGAAAGCCTGATCCTCGGAGCGTTTTCCGTGGCTGCGATCGTCGCGGTCCGGCGCTTGGGATACAGAGAGTTTCGGCCGCTTCGTAACGGCCTGCTATTGCCCTTGCTGGGCGCTCCAATTTTTGAGCTTCGCGCCTTCCAGGTCCTGCTCGATCTGGGTTCTATTACCGCGGCGTATATCTGTGCGCTGCTGATCTGGTCACGCACCGGATCGACGGCGCAGCTGGCCCACGTTGTCATTCATGCGCTGCCGTTGATCTGTTTCGTGCAGATAGTCGCCTTTGCGGCAAGCGGTCTCTATCGCGGAGCTTATCGTCTTTCGGGCGTCGGAGAGCTTTTGGCGCTGATCAAGGCGCTAGTGATAGCGGCCGTTGCAAGCTGGGCGGCGTCTTTCGTGATTCTCGGCTGGCAACCTAATGTCCTGATCTCACTTCTGGACACGTATCTTTTAGGGACACTCATAATTGGCTGGCGCTTCTCGTTCTTCGTCGCCGAGCATTACTTTAACGTGGACGGAATATTGCATAATCTAGAGACCGAGATTATACCGAATCGGCAAGAGACTCGCGGCGACAGCCGCGGTGTGTCCGCTGGAGCCCGGGGGGCAACAACACATGGAGTGGCGAGTAGCGGGGGAGGCCTATAGGTCCAGACCGATTCTCCCAGTGAGGAATTTTCCTCGATCAATTGCTCCAAGCTGTGGGTGCAGCCATTTGTGGTGATTGTTGAGACAATGCGGGGGCTTTTCCGGGTGACGGAAGTCTTCTACCCCCGCTTAGATGAGATCGCCAAATTCACCGACGGCCTCGGCGTCAACGAAATCGTTTACATGCGTCAGATGCCGGCAAGCCTTCCTGCCAGCCGGTTTTCCACACGCTATGTTCCTTTCGAAACCAGTTTGCTCGACCTGACACGTGACGAAGAAAGTCTGCTCGCGGACATGAACCGCACCAGCCGTCACCAGGTGCGAAAAGCGGATCGCCAACGCGATAAGATTGAGGTGCGGCGCAACGACGCGGCGGCTTATCGTGACTTCCTGGCGATTCACAATGACTTCGTAGTTCTCAAGCGCCACAGCGAAAAGCTTTCAGCGCATCGCCTCGAAGTCTTCAAGCCAGTGAGCGACGTATTTGTCGCCTATTTCGAAGGCCGTCCCATTTGCGGTCACCTGGTGCTTCGTGACGAGCAACTACAAAGAGTCGGGGTCTTGTACACCGCATCGACCCGTCTCAAACACGAGGAGCATTCAACCTTCATCAGTTCTCTCAACCGCTGGTTGCATTGGTATGTAATGCTTCAATGCAAGGCTGAGGGAATAAAGACTTACGATCTCTGCGGACTCGGCACCGATACGCCTGAAAAGGCCGCGATCGCCTATTTCAAACAGTCGTTCGGCGGCAGTCGAGTACTGGAACACAACTACGTTCTCGCGCGGAGACCGGGGCATGCCGCTGTCGCGCTCTTCTACGCCATGCGACAGATTCGCTCTGGCTCTTGGGGTTTCTCTTCGATAACCAAGGGCGGCTATCAACTATAAAGAATGGGCTCAACCTCCCCAGCAAGTCATTGCTGCCGGTTCTTCGTGGGATTTGCATGTGGACTCGCCGCTCGCCAAGTGATTAAGGCCTAATCCATTTTTGTGCTCAAAGTCCTAATGCACGCGCCGTCCAGGGCGAATCAATGGATAATTGACTCGCTCGGAAACAAAGGTCGTGTGTTCTTTCTTGCAAGGGCTTCGCGTGACAGCGATCGAGTACGCGCTCGTGCCTGGTTACCTTCGAGCCGCCAGGGAATCTTTTGACCGGCGGCGTAGGGCTTCGGCCCATACTCTTCAATCGAAAGGTTAGGAAGCAAAGTTGTCCAATCCTATTTGCGAAGTAGCAATTCTGGGCGCTGGACCCTATGGGCTTTCCGTGGCCTCACACCTTCGCAGGGCCGGGGTCGAAACGCTAATCTTCGGCCGTCCGATGGAGTTCTGGCGAGGTCAAATGCCTCGCGGAATGCTGCTCCGTTCATCCAGACGCGCCTCCAGTATTGGCGCGCCGATAGCGGGCAAGCGCCTGGAAGACTACGGAACGACCGCCGGAATCGACGTCGGAGAACGCGTACGCCTCGAAGACTTCGCTAACTACGGCGATTGGTTCCAACGCAACGAAGTTAGTGACGTCAATCATCGCAACATCACGCAATTGCGGACAAGCTCGAATGGCTTCACCTTGGTCCTTGAAGACGGCGAGCAGGTGGAGGCACGTCGCGTGGTGGTGGCCGCTGGTATCGGACCATTTGCGCATCGCCCACCGCAATTTGACGGCCTGCCCAAAGAATTAGTCTTCCATTCCGCCGACCATGCGGAATTCAGCAAATTTGCCGGCGCCAAGGTTATTGTGCTCGGTGCCGGTCAAAGCTCATTCGAGTCGGCTGCGCTTTTGGCGGAAAGTGGCGCTACGGTCGAGATACTCGTTCGTGCACCGGAGATTCGATGGCTTAAGAGTGCGGGGTTTCACGGAGAATGGCATGCGATTCACGCTATTCTCTATCCCGAAACCGAGGTGGGCCCGCTAGGGTTCAACCATGTCATCGCTCATCCTCGTCTTTTCCGGCAGCTTCCGTACAACCTTCAAAAGTATTTGACGTATACCGCGGTTCGCCCGATGGTGTCGGATTGGTTGGCGCCGCGGGTCGCCGGATCGCGCATCGATACCGGCCGCACGGTGTCTTCCGCGATTAAAGCCGCTAAAGGTCTGCAGCTTACCCTCGACGATGGCACCACGCGCGACGCGGATCACGTTATGTTGGCCACCGGGTACCGAATCGATATATCCCGCTACGGTTTTATCGCTCCCGACTTGCTCAAATCGATCGAGCGCTTTGGCGGCTTCCCGGTGCTGAGTATTTCATTTGAATCTTCGGTCCCCGGCCTTTATTTTGTAGGCGCTCCCGCCACCCACAGTTTCGGTCCCCTGGTGCGATTTGTTGCCGGGACAAAATATTCCGGCCGTGCTGTCGCGAAGTCTATTCTGGCGAATCGAGGTCGGCCTTCGGCCGCGCCGCTTGCGAACGGTTCGAGCGGCGCCAACGGCTCAGGCGGCGGGAACGGTTCGGGGAGCAATGGTCCGGCCAACCATCGGCCCTCGCGAAGCTCGGAAACCGTAGGCGCGCTGGTAGTCGGCGGTGACTATGGAGCCTTGGGCATAGTAAGAAGTCTCGGCCGTCATAACGTTCCCGTTTGGACCCTGGTCGACAAACATCGGCTGGCGGGACTCTCTCGGTATTCAAATCGAACCTTGCCGTGGCCCAAAGGCGACGAAGAGCAACAGCTGGAATTCCTGATTGACCTGAAACGCAAGTATGGGCTCGACGGATGGGTACTCTTCCCGGTGGGCGACGAGCATGCGGCGCTATTCGCGCGCAATCGCGACCTCTTATCGCGATCGTTTCGAGTTACGACGCCTTGCTGGGAGGTTTTACGCTGGGCCTACGACAAGCGCCTGACCTACCGTCTCGCCGCGAGCCTCGGCCTCAATTACCCCTTTACGTTTTATCCACGAAATCGAGACGAAGTCGGCGCGCTCGAATGCCGCTTCCCGGTGATTCTCAAGCCCGCCTTCAAGCGGAACCTCAATCGGTTTACTCGAGCAAAGGCCTGGCTGGCGCATAATCGAGACGATCTAATTCGACGTTACGACGAGGCTGCGTCACTGATCGATCCGAACTTGATCATGATTCAGGAGATGATCAACGGCGGCGGCGAAAATCAGTTCTCGTACGCAGGTCTGTATTTTGATGGGCGCCCGGCCGCGTCGCTGGTGGCTCGCCGCACTCGGCAATTTCCTGCGGACTTTGGGCGCGCCAGCTCCTACGTGGAGACCGTCGAACAAAACGAGATTGAGGCAGCCGCCAAGCTGCTGCTGGAAGCAATGCGCTATACCGGTGTGGTCGAAGTCGAATTCAAGCACGACCCGGACGATAAGTGCTTCAAACTTCTCGACGTGAACGCTCGGATCTGGGCCTGGCATACGCTGGGAGGCCGAGCTGGGGTCGACTTCCCGTACCTTCTTTGGCAGTATATGCAAAACAAAAGCGAATCTGAGGTACGGGCGCGGCCGGGTCAGAAATGGATACATATGCTTCTCGATGTGCCCGCTGGCGTAAATGAGGTCTGGTCTGGACGCCTTTCACCTGGTGCTTATTTGAAATCGGTAGCCCAGGCCTCGGAATATGCCGTTCTCGCGAAAGACGATCCCCTCCCCGCTGTGGCCGAAATCCCTCTGATGATGGCTGCGATGTGGAGGCCTTTGCTAACCAAAAACGGGACGCACTCCTAGGGTTTAAATCTCGGGATCAAGGCGGTGGCGGAGAAGGGTCGTTATATCCTGGGAATCTCCGCGTATTACCACGATAGCGCCGCAGCGCTCGTGGTCGACGGGTCTATCGTCGCGGCGGCCCAGGAAGAACGCTTCACTAGAAAAAAGTTCGACGCTCGATTTCCTCAGCATGCCATCGGCTACTGCCTCAAGACCGCTGGTCTGAAGCTCACTGACCTCAGCGACATCGTTTTCTATGACAAGCCGCTTCTGAAGTTTGACCGGCTACTCGAGACCTATATCGGTTTCGCACCGCGCGGGCTGCAGTCTTTTGTCACTGCGATGCCCGTGTGGCTCAAAGACAAACTCAATCTCAAGTCGCTGCTCAAGCGCGAGCTTCGCGAATTGGGTGAATGCCGCGCCGCGATGTTACCGCCGGTGCGCTTCACGCAACATCATCAAGCTCACGCCGCTTCTGCTTTTTTCCCCAGCCCTTTCGGACGCGCCGGAGTCCTATGTCTCGATGGCGTCGGAGAGTGGGCCACTACCTCCGTTTGGTTGGGTGAGGGTAATCGGCTAATCCCCCAGTGGGAAATCGATTTTCCTCATTCGCTCGGCCTGTTGTATTCCGCCTTTACCTACTATGCCGGTTTCCGCGTTAATTCGGGTGAGTACAAACTCATGGGATTGGCCCCTTATGGCCAACCAAAGTATGCGGACCTGATTCTCGATAAGCTCATCGACCTGAAGCAGGACGGTACCTTCAGGCTCGACATGGACTACTTCGACTATGCCACCGGGCTGACGATGACCAATAGTCGCTTCGACTCGCTATTCGGCGGACCGCCGCGGAAGGCGGAGACGGCGCTGACTCAACGCGACATGGACATTGCAGCCTCCGCCCAGCGCGTCACCGAAGAAGTCATCTTGCGCTTGTCCAATACTGTGCATCGAGAATTGGGCGTCGAATATCTGTGCCTGGCGGGAGGCGTTGCCCTCAACTGCGTCGCCAACGGTCGGATTCTGCGCGAGGGGCGTTTCCGCGATCTCTGGGTCCAACCCGCCGCGGGCGATTCCGGTGGAGCTCTGGGAGCGGCCCTGGCCGTCTGGCATGAATATCACAACAATCCGCGGCCGGCTCGCGACGGCGATCGTATGTGCGGTTCGTACTTGGGCCCTGCCTCCAGTAACGATGAAATTCGGCAATTTCTCGACTCGGTTGGTGCGGTCTACGAGTACCTTGACGAAGAGGAATTGCTAAGTAGTGTGGCCAAACTTCTGGCTGACGAAAAGGTAGTTGGATGGTTCGAGGGGCAAATGGAGTTCGGCCCCAGGGCCCTGGGTGCAAGATCTATCCTCGGCGATCCTCGTAGTCCGCGGATGCAGTCTGTAATGAACCTCAAAATCAAGTTCCGCGAGTCGTTCCGGCCCTTTGCCCCAGCAGTACTAGCCGAACGCGCTGCGGACTATTTTGAGATCGACCGCCCTAGTCCTTACATGCTCCTGGTTGCGCCTGTGCGATCTGCTCTACGAACTCAGTCTGATCCTGAACAAGAATCGCTGTTCGGCATCGCCAGATTAAACACTCCTCGTTCATCAATTCCCGCGGTCACCCATGTGGACTATTCCGCAAGAGTCCAAACGGTGCATCGCGAAACCAATCCACGTTTCTACGGTCTGCTGAAACATTTCGACGCTCTCACCGGGTGTGCCGCTCTCGTGAATACCTCGTTCAACGTGCGTGGCGAGCCCATGGTATGTTCTCCTCAGGACGCTTTCCGCTGTTTCATGCGGACCGAAATGGACTACCTGGTGCTCGAGAATTTCCTTCTGTCCAAAATCGAACAGCCCGATCAGAGTTGGACTTCTCTGCCCGAAGAGGAGTTCGAACTTGACTGAGCGACGAGGCAAAAGCGACCGGGAATTGCGCGACTTCGGTCTGATAACCGGGGCGCTGTTCGTGTCGCTGTTTGGACTGGGATTGCCATATTTGAAGAGGCATCCCGTTCCGCTCTGGCCCTGGCTCCTGGCCGCGATCCTATGCGGGTCAGCGCTAACCTACCCGCGCCTTCTCAAATATCCCTTCCTGGCGTGGGAGCGTTTTGGGATCATCCTGGGATGGATAAACTCACGAATAATCCTGGGATTGATCTTCGTCCTTCTGATTGTACCCATTGGACTTCTCGCGCGTCTGTTGGGGCACGACCCAACGTCACGAGAATTCGACCCGGAAGCAACGAGCTATCGAATTCCCAGCGGTCAGATCTCAGCCGAAAGCCTGGATCGTCCATTCTAGTGCGCCCAATAAAGTTGCTATAACCGTCCACACTTCACTAGATCGTCACTTCTCCCGGTGATTACCAACCTATGCAACACGGCCTTCCCTGATGATCGATCTGCTTAAAGATCTCTGGCGCTTTATGGCGCAGCGGAAGAAATTCTGGCTGATTCCAATCGTGTTCGTCTTGTTAATCGTGGGTGTCTTGACGATTTTGGCGGAATTTTCCGCGGTTGCCCCATTTATCTATACGGTCTTCTGAGAAGCGTCTTCCGGATGCGCCCGATTTAGCGGCGGCTTGTCCACAAGAATTTCGGTCGTTCTTTTCAGTTTGTAGCCCATCCTAATCATTATAGGCGAGACCTCCGGCACGTCGCCCGAGGATCGCACTCGTCTATACCGAAGGAGGATTCTTTATGAGTATCCAGCGGCTATCACTTTCGATTCTTGTACCCGTCTACAACGAACAGTATCTTATCCGCAGCTCTCTGCTCAGACTTGTTCAACTAGCTAAGAGCGAATATCTCTCAAAGCTGGAAATCATCATCGTTGACGACGGTTCGGGCGATTCTACCCCCCAGGTTTTGGACGATTTTCGTCGCGAATTCGCATCCAGTTCCAAAGACGACGGCATCGCAGAAATAGACTGGATCTTCTTGCGGCATGACCGGAATCAGGGAAAAGGCGCCGCTGTTCGCACCGCTTTGGCCCATGCGACCTGCGACATAACCATCATACACGACGCCGATCTCGAATATGATCCGAAGGATATCCCGAAATTACTTAGCGTATTCGTCGAACATTCCGCGGACGCGGTTTTCGGTTCGCGTTTCGCCGGTAGCGACGTTCGGCGCGTGCTATTTTTTAGACATCAGCTCGCCAACAGGATTTTAACGCTTCTGTGTAATCTCGTTAGCGACTTCAATCTCACCGATGTGTGGACCTGTTACAAGGCGGTGCGAACCGACCTCTTCAAATCGATTCCGCTTCTTTCCAATGATTTCAGGCTGGAACCGGAGATCACGCTGAGGTTGGCGAAACGCGGCGCTCGACTGTTCGAAGTCCCGATTAGCTATGTCGGCCGAACCTACAAAGAAGGCAAGAAGATTGGGATCAAAGACGCGCTGCTGGCCCTGTTCGCAATTTTCCGATTCTCGTTGAGCGACAATATATACAAAGAAGACTCGAGTCTGAGCCAGATGCTCAGCCGTCTCGGACGCGCGGATCGCTTCAACCGATGGATGGCCGATGCGATCCGGCCCTACTGTGGCGAACGTGTTCTCGAGATCGGCGGCGGCACCGGAAATCTGACGATGCAATTGATTCCGCGTTTCCGCTATGTCGTGTCGGACATTAATCCGCTGTATCTTCAGCGCCTGCAGACACTCGGCGGCGAGGATCGACCGTATCTCGAGGCGGCCTACTGCGATGTCACTGAGATTGACTCGTTTCCAAAGGACGCCGGCGGTTACGACACCGTGATCTGCCTCAACGTGATCGAGCATGTAGAGGATGACCGTGCCGCGCTCTCGAACATCAAAAAAGTTCTCGCTCGCGACGGACGCGCCATTATCCTGGTGCCGCAAGGCGCATGGAACTATGGCAGTCTCGACAAGGTACTGGGACACGTTCGCCGCTATTCCGCCGCAACGCTGCAGGAATTGGCGAGCGACTGCGGCCTGACCATAAGCCATTTGGTCGGATTCAATCGTGTCGGATCGGCCGTATGGTTTCTCAATGGACGCATCGTTCGCCGCAAAGCGTTCGGGTTTATGGAGATGTGGTTTTTGAACTGGCTAACACCGATCTTCCGCCTGATGGACAAGCTTCTACCGCTGCCCCCTCTTAGCTTAATTGCCGTAATGGAAAATCAGCATTCCGATAAAGAGTATTCAACGGATTCCCACGCGGTCTACGACGACCATAGTCGGCCGAACCCTTTGAACGACACCTACCTCCGACCTTCAGAGCGCTTCCCTTCTGCGCCAGAGCACGCCGGCAAGTGACCAGGACCTCGGATACCGCCGCTGTCAAGATTCCCCCGGTGAGCCCGATGGTCCGTGACCGGATGTCCTCACGCGCCCGGGAATTGCTGACATTAGCGATCATCGCGATCTCCGGCGTCGGCTTGCGCGCTGTCAGTTTGCTGAAGACCGGTATTGATTTCGCCGTCGCTCCCGACTCGGTCGGATATATTGGCCTCGCTGATGGCCTGCGCAAGGGATGTGGCTTTGCGCGACTGATCAATGGGGCCTGCAGCGCGCCCGAGATTCTGCGCACCCCCGGGTTTCCCCTGATGCTCGCGGGTATACCAAATTTGCGCTACGCGATTGCGGTTCAGGCATTCATCGGGGGAGGTCTAAGTTTTTGTCTCGGACGCTTCGTCTGGCGACGCTGGGGATCGAAAGCGGGCATCGCCGCGGCACTGCTGGTCGCACTCGATGTACCCTCGATCATCGCGAGTTCGTACATACTCACAGAAACTCTCTTCACCGGCCTTTTCGTCGCCGCCGTTCTGATTCAGATGTCGCTGATCTGGCGCCGTAAGTTTGACTCCGCGGCGGTCGCGCTGGGACTGCTGGCCGCGATTATGTTGGGGTACGCGGCACTTGTGCGACCTATCGGTCAAATCTATGTTCTCCTCGCTCCACTACCATTTTTCTTCATGTCGGAATTGAGTCGTAAGCGAAAGGTTCAATTGTCGGCCTTGGCACTGATTCTTCCCCTGCTTCTGGTGGGCGCCTGGATCGGACGCAATGGACTCGAGCGCGGATGGTACGGCGAAAGCGCCATCCAGGCCGAGAATGTGTATCTCTACCGGGCTGCTGGAGTCATTTGGTATCGGCAGGGCTCCCTCAACATCGAGAACTTTCACCGCATTCAGGACCGCCTGACGAACGACCTCTGCGCTGCGAATCCCGATTATTGCAAGACCGCCGATGGCTTGCGGGAGATGCAGAAGCGGGGCATGCAAATTTGCCTGAGCGACATTCCGGCGGTGGCGGTGGTGAGTCTCGCCTCGTTCATCTACGTTTCAGTAACACCATATAGTAGTCAGTTGTACAACGTACTGGACGTGCCGAGACTTAAGGCGGATTCCTTCAATCATCGATACCGGGAGATCCTGGGTTCACCCAGCATCGTGCTACTGACGGGCCTCTGCGCCCTGATGGTATTGTTCCTGTGGTCCGGGATTTTTCGTTTCGTCCTGCACTTTGATCGAAACTCGGCGGACGTTTTGGTGCTTTATCCTTTGATTCTGGGTCTCAGCATGATCGCTTTGGCCGCAGGACCCGAGGCCGTCGATTTTCGCCTCCGCGTACCTTCAATTCCTTTCCTCGCAATCGTCGCAGCGGTCGGGTGGTTTCGCGATAGAAGGTCTCCCGTCCGGATTCCGTCCTGACCCATCGCCCCGCTTCAACCCCTGCCATCCATCTCGATCCCCAGTCGCGCTTCATAGCCCGAATCTACTAGATACCCCCCACCTCGTGGACGGGATTAGCTCCCCGTTTTCTTGACCGCGCGTTTCTCGCATCCCGCTTTCTCTCAGCTATTTCCGCTCCGCCGTTTTCGCCCCGCCGTTTTCACGCACCCCGCCTTCCCGCCCCGCCCTTCTATCTTTTCGACTTACCTGAAGACTCGAGATCCATCTTTCCAAGCCCCTATAACGAAACGGGCCGGTGGACACCTGTTCCACCGGCCCGTTCGACCAAGCCCTTACTCGGATCGCCTCTCAATTCTCCTGGATATAATAACACCCGTTTTCGCAGACCGTGTTCTGGTAGTTGCCGGTCAGGCCTATTCCCTGCCGGATCGAGATATTGTGGCCGGTGCCGTTGACGGTGTTACCTACCGCCATGCAACCACTGTAGTTCGCACCCGAATGTTCCTGCACCGTACCGCAGGTCATGCCGACGAAGTACCCATCCGAGCAACCATTCACCTGGCATCCATATCCGGTCGAATATTGGTCACGGGTCACATAGTTGTAGCTTACGCTGGTGTTCGGCACAGTTTGGTTGCCGTCATCCAGCTCGGCCCAAGGATACAATCCATTGAGTAGTTATTGTTGATCTGCGAGTTCGCCACGTTGTCGAAGTTTGCTCCGTAGAGAGCGCAATCGCTGAAGTTGTTATAGCTGATATTGATGTTCGAGGGCTGCAGACCGGTTCCCGAGGAACCGCCGTACGCTTCGATCGCGGCCTGACCGTACGAATGCGAGAACTGGTTGTCGACGAAGGTCAGGTTGGTGGATTTTCCGGTATAACCTCCGACGATGATCAGGAATATTGAACGCCTCTCCATTCGGATAAGTCGGCGGCTGAACGACTTGCGCACCCTGTAGCGTGCAGTTGCTCAAGGACGAGTTCGACACATTGTCGAACAGAAACATCGAAGTCTGGCCGTCGGTGTTCGGATTGATCAGGGTCACACTGCGGCTCGTGCACTGGATATTCTTGTTGCTCGGCACATCGACCTCGTGGCTGATCGTGCAGGACGAGCCTGCAATCACCACGTCGCCCGAAGCGTTGAGCGCAGACTGCAAGCCAGAGGAGTTATCGCCCGACACGCAGTTGTAAGTGTGCGGGTTGCTCAGCCGGGGCAATGGGGTCGCTCCCGCACCGTAGTTACCCGAGGGAGTCGGCTGCGGCGTCGCAGTCGGCGACGGCGTTGCTTTGGCTGTCGCAGTCGGCGCAGGCGTGGCTTTGGCTGTCGCAGTCGGCGCAGGCGTGGCTTTTACCGTGGCCGTAGGCGAAGGGGCGGGCTGTACTTTGGGAGCAGGAGTAGGTGTCGGCGTTGCCTTGGGCGTCGGAGTTTTTACTGGTGTGACGGTCGGATTGGGGGTCGGTTGGACTTTCGGAGCTGGTGTCGGTGTCGGTGCGGGAGTGGGTGAAGAGGTCGGGTCAGTGACCCCGTGTTTGCCGAATCTCTCGGAACCACGGGCTGTTGTGCAGCCTCGCGGACGCCGGCGTTCCATAAGCCGCGGAAATAGCGAGCATAACTATGCCCAAACTGATTTTCCTCATTGGTCCCCCTTTTGTCCCCCCGGACCCACCCCGCCAAACCTCAACACCCGATGGGGATCATGGCCGGTCGCTCGAGGCTGTCTATCGTCGCATGAGTACGATAGCCACTCCTCGTGCTTTTGGTTCAGCCAATCTCGGCAGGATATGGAAGGTCGTTAACCAGTGACTAGTCAGTCGCCTTCCGCGGCTCGATACCGTCGGTGGCTTCCACTGATTGCCTTCTCAACGCGCCGCGGATAGCTGAAATTCGAGCAATCGACAGAACCGCTGTGTTGGTGGTGAATGCCCACTTGTCGAAGTGGAAAGCCGGGGCTATCCGCTTTCGCTAAGAGGCTTTCTGGTCGTAAAAACCGCCTATCCTCAATAATGTTTTTATTTCCCCTTCCTTCCAAGACGTGACATCCGCGGTATTGAGTCAACGTTTTGCAAAGCCCATCAGAATAGCCAAATGCGACCAAAGAAATCCGCAATAATAAGTGTTTAATTGTACTGCTGACATGACTAGACGAGGGTCGTTTGAATAAACAAGATTATAGGTGAACAGGGACCAGAATGGCGAATAGGTTCTTTACTGTTTGCTTCGGTTCTAGCCGACCTTCGCCAGGGATGCTGAATACTCGTCTTTGTTTGCTTTTAAGAATCAATATTATCTCGTTTTCTTCGTCGTGATCAAAAATCCCGGCCAAAAACCGGAAGAGATCGGTCTGGAGACGGGAGAGAGTGAAGGTTTGTCCGCGTATCGGCCTCTCGCTTGAACTCGCAAATACCCCGCGTTTCGAGAACCCGCACGAAGCTTTCGGATCGCGTAATCTTCCTCGGCGAATGACTACTTCGCCGTATGGCCCAACACGTGTGATTAGATTTTCAGACGACTAGGTTACTCGTGATGATATCGAGGCGGAAGACTAACTAGATAATCACCACGGCGGACGGGGTAGAGTCTCGTGGAAACTATTCAGTCTTATTCGACGGATCGCCGTCGTGCAACCTAGAGTATCGATCTGGATACGCGAGGATCTTCTTACTAGGGAGCCCTGTCTGGGGACCCTGTCGAATAGACGGCGCGTGCCGCCGTAGTGCGACCCAACCGTACGACGCCGCGATCGCTATCATCGGCATTGCCGGTACTCTGTAGCGTGAGTACGCCTCCGGCCCAGCCGCTGCGAGTAGCAATAGCGCCGCAACCGCCAGCAACAGACAAAGCTCCTTGTAGCCGGGTCGGCCCATCGGAGCGTCAGGATGATGCCGCTCCAGGTCAGAATACGTCACGCAGTGATTAGTGAAAGATCATCAGCGCGAATACGGAAGGGCATCCGATCGCGGCCTTGATCTTCTGAATACTGCCGGCCGTCGCGGAAACCTCGGCGGACGTACAGTTCATCAGGTTCGCGACGTCCGTGCGGTCGGGTAGAAAGCAGTTCTTGGCGATCCCTTTAAAGGTCATGCCCGCGGTGATCAGCGGATGCGAGTGTGTCGGAAATTTCGTGTTCGGGGCCATACAATGACGCCCAGTAGGGCGGGAGGAAGGGTATGGCGGCGAACATCAAGGACGAAGGAATCGCGGATGAGGTGGTCGATCAACTGTTGGCCGGGCGCGATCCGGCAACGGTGTTTGAGAACGGCGGGCTGATCGATGAACTGAAGAAGCGTTTGGCTGAGCGGATGCTGAATGCCGAGCTAGACCATCATCTGGGCAACACGGCGGAAGAGGACGCGGGCAATCATCGCAACGGCTACGGCAGCAAGACCGTCATCACCGACACCGGCAAGCTGGAGCTCTGCGATACCGCGCGACCGGCACGGGCGTTTCGACCCGGTCCTGATTGGGAATACCGGCGGCGCTTCGCCGGGTTCGACGACAAGATCATCGCGCTGTATGCGCGCGGTATGACGACGCGCGAGATCGCCGAGCATATCGGCGAGTTGTACGGGGCGGAGATCTCGGCCGACCTGGTGAGTGCGGTGACCGATCTGGTACTCGAGGAGGTCGCGGCCTGGCAGAGCCGGGGCCTGGATGCGACCTATGCCATGGTGGGGGTCGACGCGCTGCGGGTGAAGATCCGCAACGAAGGGATGGTCAACAACCGGGCGGTGTATCTGGCGCTGGGCGTACGCTGCTGGGGGCACAAGGAGATCCTCGGCATCTGGATCGAGCAGACCGAAGGGGCGAAGTTTTGGCTGCGGGTAATGAGCGAGCTGCGCAACCGCGGGGTCCAGGACCTCCTGATTGCGGTGGTCGATGGGCTCAAGGGCTTTCCCGAGGCGATCACCTCGGCGTTTCCCAAGACCGTGGTCCAAACCTGCATCGTGCATCTAATCCGGTACTCGATGCAGTTCACCTCCTGGAAAGAACATCGGCTGGTGGCGGCGGCACTCAAATCGGTGTACCAGGCGCAATCGGCTGCGGCGGCGCGCGAAGCAACTGGTCGATCCCATCGCAGCCGGTGGGGACAAAAGTATCCGGCGATCGCGCAGAGCTGGCGGCGCAACTGGGAGCAGGTGATTCCGTTCTTCGCCTTCGCCCCCGAGCTCAGGAAAAATCCTGTACACCACCAACGCGATTGAGAGCCTCAACGCGCAAGTGCGCAAGGCGGTAATAATCCGCGGCCATTTTCCCAGCGAGGAAGCGGCCACCAAGCTCATTTATCTGGTGCTGCGCAAGGTGCAGGCGCGCTGGAAAAATCCGCCGATTGCGTGGCAGGCGGCAAAAACCCAGCTCGCAATCCAGTTCGAGGATCGCTTTCAGGTGGCCGACTGAAATGGCTGTAGCAAGCGAGTGGCGGATAGCCTCCGCGCCGGCACGCAGTCAAGGGTCCGCGCGCTGCGCGCGCCGCCTGTTGCCGCCCTTGACTGCGACTGGCGCTCCGGCTCATACGGTAGTTAGGCAGTTGCTTACGCAATTGCTCCGCTCAGCAACCACTGGCTTCAGAAACACGAAATTCCTGACGACTCCGTCGGATGCGCGATCATGATTCGAATCGCTTCCCGCTCCATTTCCTTCGGATGATCGGGATCCCAACCTCCAGTCTTGCCGGATAGTTCAATCATCACATCGCCAAGGGTGCGGCCGTTGTGAGAGAGGCGGCTGTAGGTGATCCACGCCCGCCTCACGATAGTCGTAAAGCTGGATCGCACCCTGACTGCTGATCGTCCAGATCCCGCGCGCGCAAGAGTTTTGATATGACCAGGCCAAAATGACGAACACCGGAATACCCAAAGATAGCAGTGATAACCGGATCGTCTTGCGCAGATCGAAATCACAAGCGAGCAGCAACCACGGCGGTATCACCAGGAACAGCGTCTCGCCGATGGGTCGAACCATCGTGGCCACGGCCAAAAACACAGCCGGCGGCAAAAAAGATCAAAGAGGTCCCGCGTTTCCCAACCCGCTCGGATACTCCGATGAGCAAAAGCACAATCGCTCCGCTCAAAAGGGTCGTGAACAGTGCTTCCGAAACGAGCGAGCTGCCGATCACGATGGAAGGTACATCGAGACACAGGACTAGAGACGACAATGCTCCAACGATCATCCCCACCGCCACCAGGCGTAGAGCCCCACCATCAGACACGTCCCAGCGCCGAGCAGTGCTTGCGCGACGATCGACGAGCGCAGACTCCGCGATGCCGCCAGGAAGAGAGGATAACCCGGCTCCGCTTCATCTCCGCGCGACCGCAACGTCCTGCCCATTGCGCGAAACCACAACCCGCCGTTAAGCCGTTCGCCAGCGCGATATACTTAACCGAGTCGGGCTGCATCGCCCATGAGGTTCCGCTGTGCCGTAGAGGAGCCAGCCGGACTATTAGCGCGACGACTGTGATCGCACCGAGGATGAAGAGTGGACTCCGACCAACGGGAATATCCGATCGGATGTGATTGCCTCCCCACATGTCGTGCGAGTCGTCCACTTGATGCAGAAATACTAACAGTGACGCTATATCGTCAAGGAAACTCCTCTCTATCCTTAATCGCTCTCACTAGGCAATTACAATATTCGTCTGGTTCTTTCAGTAGCGGAAGCATGTTCTCGGATACTTTCTCTATCGCACCATCCTGAGACGTACCCCAATCGGCTTCTCACTACCGCCATCTAATCGCGGGTCGCCGAAACCCAACAAAAAAATGGCGTTTCCAATTGCCAAACAAATGGGCGGATGCCTAAGCGATGCGCAGTTTGGTACGTGTTGCCAGCTTAAAGTCAATAACTTTTCGTGGCACCCTCCTTGCCAAGCGGGTGCTGGGGTTGCTCGC
>CAWDQC010000066.1:0-54284 GCA_963804355.1 uncultured Pseudomonadota bacterium
TTTGCCTTGCCGCTCAACCGTCGTCTGTCTCGCCATATAGGTACGGTCGCCGTAGAACTGGTCCGCGGGCTCCATCGGAATCACCGCACCTGCCGCGCAGCGCGCTCGCAATGCGCGTCCAGGCCGCTGTTGAGATGAACATGGAGCATCTGCGTATTCTTGCTTCCGACCGAATTCGCGCTGGCGACGAAGTTCCGCCCATTCGCTGCCGACCATGATATAGCCGTCGCCGAATTTCATCTCCGAATGGGCAAGCTTGCCGTCCTGGCCGGTGATCACCATCAGAACGTTCGAAGCCAAAGGCCTTTTCGAGCCAATCGAGCGCAGCGAACGGATCTTTGTCGAAGATCGCGGAGCCGAAAGTGGGGCGTCGATACGGATTTTCCACGGTTAGATCTCCTTAACTAGTCAGATGGAATATTTAACGCATAAGTGAAATAAAATTGTCAAGTCCGCAGCGCATCGAAAATCGAGTGTACCGATCCGTAGAACTCTGCCACTATTGTGATGTGCTGCTACTCGGCGTGAACATTTTCATGCGGAAAGGACCGGCCTCGGATGCGTAGTGTCGTGGTTACCGGCGCCAGCCGCGGACTCGGTCTTGCGATTGCCCGCAGACTCGCGGGCGGAGGCTGGCGCGTTATCGCCGTGGCGAGGCGCGAGAGTGATCAACTGACCCGCCGCCGCGCAGGAATTCGCCGGCAATCAAGCCGGATCACTGCATTTCAGAGCCGTTCGACCTCGAAAAGGTCGGCGAAATTCCCGCGATGGTCAAGGAGCTGCGCAAGGAATTCGGCTCGATCTACGCACTGGTCAACAACGCCGGTCTCGGCACCAGCGGCGTGCTGGCTACCATGCGCGACGCGCAGATCGAGCGCCTGATTCGCCTGAATGTCCTCTCGCCGCTGACGCTGACGAAATATATCGTGCGCTCGATGATGGCCGACGGCGGCGGGCGCATCGTCAACGTCGCCTCGATCGTCGGCTTCACCGGCTTCAGCGGCCTTTCGGTCTACAGCACCACCAAGGCCTCGCTCATCGGCTTTACCCGATCGCTCGCCCGCGAAGTCGGCCAGCTCGGGATCAACGTCAACGCGGTCGCGCCCGGCTTCATCGACACCGAGATGACGCAGGGGCTCGGCGACGGCGGACGCGATCAGATCATGCGCCGCAGCGCGCTGCGCCGTCTCGCCGAGGCCGAGGACGTCGCCACCGCCGTCGAGTTCCTGCTCGACGATAAGACCAAAAATGTTACGGGAACAGTGCTGACTGTCGATGCCGGCAACACGGCCTGAGGCGGGATTTAGAGGCGCACGTTGCGCTGGAGAATGCGATCGTGCAGCGCGGCGTCGACCTTGATGAAAGCCTCGCGGTCACGATCGTGAAAGAAAATCTCGTCGGCGGAAGCGGCGGGATCGAAACCATCGCGCGCGAGGTCGCCCTTGCGCGGTTTGAAGGTCTCCGTCACCACGATCTCGCCGCGAATTCTCAGAAATAGCGGACGCGCATATTCGGGCAGACTCTCGGCGAGATGTGCGCGCAGCCTCGCCAGATCGAAAGCGTCGTCGACCACGATCGCGGCCATTCCCGCGCGCCCCTCCGTGCCCGGAATCGCAACGCCATAGACCACGGCCTCGGTCACGCCGGGGCAAGTTGCTATTGCCTCGGATACTTCCGCGGTCGAGACATTCTCGCCCTTCCAGCGAAAGGTGTCGCCAACGCGATCGACGAAGTAGTAATAGCCCTTTTCATCCTTGCGCATCAGGTCGCCCGTGCGATACCAGGCGTCACCCTCTTCGAACACGTTGAGCAGAACCTTTTTCGCCGACGCCTCTTTGTCGGTATATCCTTCAAAGCGGCTACCCTCGCTCGAGCGCCCGCCCGGAATTTTGCCGATAGCCTCGCCCGCTTCGTTCGCCGAACAGCGGACGCACAGCCCTTTCTCGTTACGAATCGGCTCTCCCGCCTCGACGTCGAACTTGACCAGCGCCACGGGAAAGCGATGCGCGAGGAACGACGGAATACGTCCAATCGCGCCGGTCTTGTCTTCGCAGTTGTAGAGCGAGAAGTTACTCTCGGTCGCCGCGTAAAATTCGAGAATCCGCGGAATCCGAAAGCGGCTCTTGAATTTCTCCCAGATATCGGCGCGCATGCCGTTGCCGCAGCATAGGCGTAATTGATGATCGGTTTCGTGCGGCCGCGGCGGACTATTCACCAGGTAGCGGCAAAGCTCGCCGATATACTGGAAGATCGTGCACTTCGACTCGACCACGTCAGCCCAGAAACTGCTCGCGGAAAATCGCCGGCGCAATACCACCGTTCCGCCGTTAACCAGCGCCGCCCCCGTCGCTACTACTCCGCCCACGCTATGGTACATCGGCAGACAGTTGTAAATGCGGTCGCTCGACTGAGTATCGATCAGCCCGGCGAACCAATGGCTCCATTGCATCAGCCTGAAATGACTGACGCGTGCCGCCTTCGGCAGTCCCGTAGTGCCCGAGGTGTATATATAAAGGGCAGTATCGCCGATTGTCGGCGCGCGAAAAGCGGACAGATCCGGACTAGCGTCCGTCAGCCCGCGAATTTCCTCATCGATGCGCGCAAACTGACCGCCGCCCTCGCCATAAATCCAATAGTCAATTCCATCGGCTAAGCGCGACCTTATCTCCGCGACTGTCTCCGCCAGTTCGGCCGCGACAATCACATGCCGTGGCTTCGCGATATTGATCGAATGGGCCAGCGACTGTCCCGAGAGATTGGTATTGATCAGGGAAACGATCGCGCCGACGCGCGTCAGGCCAAGCCAAATCGCGAGATACTCCGGGCAATTCGGCATGATCAGGCAGATCACGTCGCCGAAGCGAATCCCATGGCTCAAGGCCCATCGCGAATACCTATTGGATTGCTGTGCGAGCTCTCGATAGGTAAGTCGCATGTTCTTCACCGACCAGCGCTTCCGCATTCTCGAACTTGTCCGCCAATGTATCGATCAGAACGGGTAGCGTGACCTTGGGATTCTGAGCGATCGGTGCGGTCATCTCGAGCGCGCGCACCCATGACTTGAGCGGAGCGGCACTGCCCGATTCGGATCTCTGCGCCGGCTTGTTTTCTCTTTCCTCGGACATATCCTCGAAACTGCTACCTGCTAGAATACTGCGTAGACACTGGCGACGCCATGAAGTCGCGTGAACGTCATGCCGATAGTTGGAATTGGAGTCGATATAATCGAAGTCGAGCGGGTAAAGCGCGCGCTCATGCACGAACGAACCGGTACACGCTTTCGCGCCCGCGTCTTCGCCGAGGGTGAGACTGTCTATTGCGAGTCGCGCGGACTTCCCCGTTTCGAGAGCTATGCCGCCGTTTCGCCGCCAAGGAGGCGGTAATGAAGGCGATGAGCACCGGATGGGTGTCCCAACGCACGCTGGAACGAGATCGAAGTAACGCGGCAGCCCAGCGGCGCGCCGGGAATCGTCCTCCACGGCACCGCGGCCGAGTTCGCTCGCCGACGCGGTGTGCGCCGGTTTCATCTCAGCCTGAGTCATAGCGCCGAGACCGCGATTGCCTACGCAGTCGCCGAAGACTGACTATCTCAACCGCGACTGGCTATCCCGGCCCGAGACTGACTTCTTGGCGAAGACTGGCTATGTCGGAATCGTCGAAAAAGAAAGACGACGGGGAAAGTAAGAGATGAAGTGACTATGCGGGAAGGGGCCGGCCCAGGCGGATTGCCGACAGATCGCTGAATAAACTCTGAATGGTTCGAAAATCGAGCGATCAGCCCAGTGACTAATCGCTCGAATTACCTTACATCGCCAGCGTATCGCGAACCATCGGCGGCCAGGTCTTTCGGATCCAGCCCGTGCGTCGCGAAGATCGCGAGACCCAAGCGGTCGATGCCGAACGCCACGCAAGCGGTATGCGCCGTTTCGCCATTCTCCGAGTGTAATCCCCAAATCTCGCCGAAATGCTCACGATGACAGTTGAAGCTCATGCACGCGGTCGGCTGTTCCTCGGAGTTAACCGGAATCAGCATCTCGAACTTGAGCGCCTGCTCGATCTGCATCATCGCCGCGAGCTTGCCCACGCGTCCGAAGAAGGGATCGCTCGCCGGTGCTACCGTATGAGGCAGCCCCAGCCGATTGGCGATATCGGTCGCGCGCGAGAGCCAACGGGCGCGGAATTCCGAGGCCTGCTCGGGATTGCCGATACAGACGAACTCGCGCATCCCGAAACGCCTGCAATCGATCCGACTCGTAAGTCGCCTCGCGCCGGAAACAATACGAGGCGATATCGAATTTCAAACCACCAGCCGGGATATTCCCGCGTTCCGCCGCGATCGGATAGACCGGGTAGCAAGCGGCCGGCGTCAGTACCAGGTCGCTGGCTGCGAGCGCGTCGGTCCAGTTGCTACCCGACTGGCGCCGCTCGACCAGCGCACGGATATCGGCCTCTTTACCGTCGAGGCAGCTTACGCAGCCCAGCAAGTGCGGAAAGCTATGCAGGTAGCCGTGCTTTTCGATATGCGCCCGGCTCATTATCGGTGGGAAGCGCAAAACTTCGGAGTCCGGTTCGCGCAGCCGGTTGATGAATGCCGACAAGCCGTCGATCGCCTGCTCGAACAATGCGGTCCGCGCTGTCACTCCGTCATGGCCACTGCGCAAAGACAGAGCATGGATCATCGGGTCGAAGACGGTCTTTGGATGTATCACTCGATATACTATTGCGGCTCGCGGAACGCGAAAAGGATTCGCGAAAGCGGCCCCTCGTCAATCCCTTAATAGACTCGGAACCTCGACCAGCAATGCGCCCGACGCCGAGCTGGCAAGTATCCGATAGTTCTTGATCATCACCGACGACGAGAGCACATCGCGCAAATGCCGCGACACACTGAACTCGCCGTCATTGCGGTAACCCGACAGTCCACACGCCTGCATCGCGCTCAACACCGTGGCGGTCGCCAATTCGGAGGCGTTCACCTTTGAGCAGGTTTCAGGCGTTCTGGAAATCGATTCGATTCGATCTCTTCGCTCTTCTCGGCGGTCTCGAACCTTAGCAGCGCCGCCGAAACGATCATCACTGAGCGACCGCAGGGACATTCGCCGCGCGGGTGAAATGCGTTATTCCCGGCGGAAGCTGGCCGCCTCCACGTCGGGCGGCAGCGCGCGTTAGTTTACGTGCGCGCTCGACAGCTCCCGCCGCGATCCCGACCACACTGCACTCCAGGTCAGGTGCGCACCGGCATCATCGTATGCGTATGAATCTTCTGGTACGGGTCGGGCAAAACCTGGTCGGGAACTCCGTCCCCTTAAGGGTGAAGCCCGGGCTGCAGGTGCCACGCATTCCGAGCGCGTTCCATTCGCCACTCGACTCGAGCTGAAACTCAGGCTTTACGAACGCAACCAGGACCTGGTCCGAGGACGGGGCTTCCGGTGCGCGTCGCGCGGTGGTCAGGATCGCGTCGCCTTGTGCGCCGTACGATACCACGGTGGCGTTCTTGCTCAGACTGATATGCGAACCCGATCGCTCAACTGCGCACGAGCTGTTGCGCAGGTCACCGCCGGTCTGCCCTTCCGTTGTGGACGACGCCAGCAGCAGTTGATCGTCGGCGATTCGCCGCAGGAACTCCTGATGCCACGCGCTACTTTGAGCGTGCCGCACCAGTATCGCGACCATGATCTGATGCATCGGCGAAAATCATTCCGGTCGACGAGCAAGACCCGCCCGAGCATGTAACAAACGTTTACCGCGTCGCCGACGCTCGCGCCGTCGCCGCCAAGCTCGGTTGGAATCTGCATGCTGAGCAGGCGCTGCGCCGCGCTGCGGTGAAAGCCTCCGCGGGAATCTCGCCTCGCGGTCGACCGCATCGGCACTTTCGGCAGCGGTCGCGGCCATTATCTCAGCTCGTGATTTGAGGTCTTTTGTAATCGAAGATCCCATGCTCAGATTCTCGCGGCAGACTTAAAGGTTACAAAGGGAAATGATTATAGCGACGACAAAATCGCACTCAGGCCAATCATACCATGTGTGAGCGTGTCAAACTGCAACGAATTTATGATCATCAATTTTTTTGAGGCAGACTGCGCGTTGGATAAAGTTATCATCCAAAAACGTACGCTTCGCGGCGACTGCGTCATTGGACTCATTAAACGAACAATCAGGCTACTCAGCGTCGAGATCGATCGCAGGTTCGCAATCGTAATCTGCGCCTCCGGAATCGTGATATCGAACATCGCCTCGAGCGAAAGGACGAGGTCGAGCATGTCCAGGGAGTTCAGGCCGACCTGGAAAAGGTTGTCGTCCAGGCTCACCTCCGTCTTGATCGATCGCTCCGCGAGCAGTTCGTGAACGGCGGTAATGACCCGACTCTGCGGTGAAGCGGCAAATTCGTCCGAAGCCGAATTTGTCTGGGAAGCAGTCTTGTCATTTAAACTGTCAATCATCGCTGGGTCTCCCTGAAATTAAAACGAGCTATCCTTGTTTAGTGCGGCATTCCTGGCTGCCTCGACGACAAAAATACCCGTCGATGGAAACCGAATCAGGTTGCTGCGGTTGATGTTTTCGCTTCTGAAAAGCGCCATCACCCGTTAGGAGAATGTCGCGTCAAAAGCGTCCGAATAAATAAGAAGATTCAAATGCTTTACAAACTCGGCTGTTCTTGCGCGCCTACGGTTTCTAAAGCATGCACCAATGCTATTACATCATCTCGCGTCGTCTCGCCATGTGTAACGCACGCTCTAATGATTTCGTTCCCCTCAAATTTCGCTGGCGCAACCAAAGCACGACCAGACTCGAGGACTCGGCGCGCCATCGCATGCGCGTCACCGAGACCTGCCGGAGGCTTGAAGCACAACAGCGCGAGCGGAGAGGCGTTTACCACCTCGAACCGGCGCGCGACCAGCTGTCCTTCAGATCTTCGGCCAAATCGACCGATCGCTCGACGTGCTCGGCGTAACCGGACCATCCGGCCGCGGCGAGCGAAAGGAACAGTCGCAGCCCAGAAAGCGTCGCGACCATTGGACCGACGTTACATACGGGTCAAGGTGGGCCAGGTTCGACGGCATAAAGCTGGTCGAAACCTGGAAGGTCGACGACAGTAGCGACGCATGCCTCGTCAGGAACATCCCGCAGCCCATGGTCGTTGCGAACCACTTGTGCGCGTCGATCGTCACCGAGTCGGCGTTCTCGATACCGCTGAAGTGCGTGACGCAACCGCTCGGAGGCAATCAGCGCGCCGCCCCACGCCGCGTCGACGTGGTACCAAAGTCCGAAGGTGCGCGCGATCTCGTCGCATGCCGGCAGCGGGTCGATCATCCCGGCATTGGTCGTTCCTGCCGTGGCCGCGATCATCACGGGAACGCAACCGGTCGCGCGGTCGGCGTTGATCGCATCGCTCAGCGCGTACGGGTCCATTCGACCGTGACCTGTCCGTCGCAACCAGGCGCACGCCGACCGCCCTATGCCTGCCTGGTGAGCAGATCTTCAGCCATGCGAGATGGCATTCGCGCGAGACATAAAAGGTCGGCGGGACCCTCGAACGGACGCGCACCATCCGTCGCGAATCCTCTCGTTCGCTCGGGTCAACGCACAAATAAGGCGGTATAGTTGGCTTCCGAGCCGTCACTAGTGAAGTGACCCGCCGCTTCCGCCTGGAGACCGGCGCGCTGTGTGACGGGCCTTTATGACGTGAGCCTCGATCTCAACTGCAACTGGTGAAGTCGTGAAGGTAGCGAGTTGCGGATTGAAGGTGGCGGCGACCGATCTGCGCATTGCGCAGGAAACGTCGGCGCCGGATCCGAACAGTCCGAAATAGCGAGGATGGTGACATGAACGAGTCCCTGTTCCATCTGGGCGATAGTCCACGACAGGAGATCCTCGAGCGGTCGCGGGCGCGCGGAAGTCGAAGGACGCGAACCGATCCTGAACGCGGGCGAGGTTGAGCGTCGGCGTTACCGGCCCGGCTGACGACCGTGTCGTCGGCATTGGCAAGATCCCGCGTGAGAGCGTCTTCCACGCGCTCCGATCGGCACGGCTCGGAAAGAGCGTCTCAACGCTCTTTGATAGCTTGCGGGTCTCGCTCATGCTCTGCGGGTAATTTCAGAAACCAGCGCTTGTCTTCAAGCGACTGATCTCGACTTTCGACCGTTTGGAGCAGTTACTGAAACCTTGTCGGACGATCGTGCTCCGCTCGTCGATTGGTCAGGTACGCGAGCCAGTTCGCGTAGAGCTTGATCGCGAATCGCGCCACGGATGAGGCATCTTGCCTTCACCGCGAACGAGGGGAAGCTTTTCGAGCAGATCGATATTGCGATCGCGCAAAGCCAGATCGCGAAATTCGTTCAAGTGCCGCTGGAAGTCTTCTCGTCGAAATAGTCGCGCGGCATTTCCGGATAGGTCTGCTGGCTCGTGCGACAGAACCGTCTGAACGTCCCGGCGATACTCGCGCAGCAGCGTTCCGGGTCGACCTGGATGGACCTGCACGAAGAACGAAGGCTCTTTCGCTGCTTGATAAAGATATCCGCACCGGCCTCGGGCGAACGCGACACGATGCAATAACCGTTCGCGACGAGCTCTTCTTCCGGAACCTCGTTGTGCCGCGAGTGTGGTACCCGCCATCGTGACGGCGAGCCGGCCAGGAATTCGGATGATCGACCGTCTGGCGCTATCGAAAACTCCCGAGAGTTTCTGTGGGAGCAGGCGTCGGCCGATGCCATCCATTTCGAGGACTGCCGCATGAGCCGCCAGACAGGACCATACCGTCGAAATCGTATGATTTTCGGCCCATTCGACCAGCGACGCGAGGCTGTTCCAGTAGGGTTCGTCGCGTAACTCGGGGGCGCGAGGTTCGGTGCCGGTAACGATCAGGCCGTCGAGCTGACTCGTCCACAATTCGCCGACGTCCTCGTAGTATTGATTGATATGCTGACGACCCGCCTCCGAGCGCGGAAGTTCCGGCAGCGAAAAGAACCGAAGGCTAATCGGGATCGTCTCCGACGCCGCCGAAAGTAACTCGCGAAATTGCCGTTCGGTGGTCCGCAACGCCGCGTCCGGCATATTGTTGACGAAACCGATCGCCAGCGTCTCGCCGGCCGACTTCAGGGGCGATTGGAAACCAGCAGCCTTGTCATTTGCTTCTGACATAGTCGCTATCCCAATTCCGTTGCGCTTGTTTGGTGCGTCCGGCCGCCGCCGACAATGCCTGATCGAGGTCGGCGATAATGTCGTCGGCGTGTTCGATACCGATACTGAGACGGATCATTTCTGAGGTAACGCCGGCCTTGGCCGCTCTTCGACCGACATCTGGCGATGCGTGGTGGAAGCCGGATGGCACGCGAGGGAGCGCGCGTCTCCGAGATTGACCAGGCGAATAATCAGTTTAAGTGCGTTGTAGAATTTAATTGCCGCGTCATATCCGCCCTTAACACCGAAAGTCATCAACGAGCAGGCGCGGCCGCCGAGATACTTCTGCGCGAGCGAATGATACTGGTTATCCGGGAAACCTACGTAGTTGACCCATTCGACACGAGGATCATTATGCAGAAACTCGGCGACGCGACGGCCGTTTTCGACGTGACGATCGACGCGAAGGGCGACCGTCTCGATTCCCTGGAGGAGCAGGAAAGCGCTCAGCGGCGCCAGCACCGAGCCGAGCGCCCGTTGGCATACGCTGCGGCATCGCGCGATATAAGCCGTCTTGCCGAAATGTTCCGTGTAGACCAGTCCATGGTACGAAGCGTCGGGCTCGTTGAACATGGGGAACTTCTTGGGATACTTCGCCCAGGGAAAGTTGCCGCTATCGATGACGATACCGCCCATCGTCGTGCCATGACCGCCAAGGAACTTGGTCAGCGAATGCAGCACGATGTCGGCGCCGAACTCGAAGGGGCGCAGCAGGATCGGGCTCGCGACCGTATTGTCGACGATCAGCGGCACCGAATGTCTGTGCGCGACATCGGCTAAAGCTTCGATATCACAGATATTTCCTGCGGGGTTGCCGACGCTCTCGCAAAACACCGCGTTGGTGTCGTCATCGATGAGCTTCTCGATATCTCCGGGCTGATCGCCCTCGGCGAAGCGAACCTTCATTCCCAAGCCCGGTAAGATATGGGCAAACAGCGTATGAGTCGTCCCGTAAAGTTGTGGGACGGAGACAATATTCTTGCCGGGTGCGCTGAGGTTTAGAACCGAAAAATGAAGCGCTGCCTGGCCAGAACTCACGCTGAGCGCTTCAAGTCCGCCTTCGAGTGCCGCGACGCGCCGCTCGAGCACATCGTTGGTCGGGTTGGCGATTCGAGAGTAGCGATAACCTTCGACTTCGAGATTGAACAAGGCTGCGCCATGTTCGGCGCTATCAAAGGCATAAGAGACGGTCTGATAGATAGGCACCGCGACCGCCTTCGTAGTCGGGTCGATAGTGTAGCCGCCGTGTACGGCGATAGTTTCCTTACGCACTTGAGGGATTCCCCTTTTTCGTTGCCCGACCTACAAATCCAGTGGTCGTTAAACCAAGGTTGGCACAAAGACGGTCGGCTGACAGGAGGTGCGGAAAGTGAAGATGAGGTCGGGAAGTGTCGGGCTGGGACTACTTCGAATGGACCCAGCGCCTGATGCTAAGGCTGCTCTCGGACGAGTTGCGTCTCCACGAGCGCCAGAATTTGTCCCCGCGCACCGGGAACATCGCGACTTCCGAGTAGGCGAGGTCGCCGAGCCGGGGAGCCCGGGGGCCCTTGAAGTACTTCGGCCGCGCGTCGAGATATTTGCCGACCAGGCCCTTGATCGGACCGTTGGAGTCGACGATGACGAAGGGAAAGCCAGCCTTGATGAGGAAGCGGCCGATTAAGCCGGCAAATCGGGTGAAATCAGCTACGTCGCTGCAATACACCAGGTAGGCGAAGCGCAGCAGCCCAAACTTTTGGCGTGGCATGAAGACGAACGGGAAGGCCTGATCTCCCATCGTACAAATCAGGCTCGTGCATCCGTAACTCGCATGAGAGAGCAAGAGATCTTTCTCGAAGGGTTGCAGGTTGGCGTCGCGGCAGGTCTCAGGCGTAGCCATCACGATATTAGCGCCTGCGAGTGGTGACGATACTGACGGGCACGCGGCGAACCATCCATTGCAGTAGCGCTTGTAACCCTGCGCCTCGAGAATTGGCAGCGTATGAGGAGCAGGGGTGGCGTTAAAGAAGGTTACGTCGCGGCGCTTGAGCCCGTCCGAGGCCAATGCCGATGCGTAGCTTCGGTACGCAGGTTCCACGTACCAGCTCGAGAGATTACAGCGAATGCGCTCCTCGCCGTTCACCGGCACCGACGAATAGATATGAAGGCTGACGCCGACGGGAAGGCCTTTGCGCTCCAGGAGAAACCCATATTTGGGGTAGCCGGCAGGGGTCGGATGCTGCGACAGGCGCTCGATGGCGTTCACCCAATGGTCGCGTCCACGGGCAGGGAAACCCACGTTGAGCAGGTCTACGATGCCGTCGAGGTCGGCCGCTCCGATTTCGCGACGTCGCATCCGCACGGGCAGAGGAGCCGCAGGAGTGGCTTCAGATTTTCGACCCGGACCAGATGAGGGGAAAGCATCCAAATTAAACACCCAGTATAGAGCCGAGCTTGTTCGCCGGCCATCGCCGGCGGCGCGTTAAGCGCTAGACGCGAGCCAACTTACCAGAGGCCGCCACGTCCAGTGACGACACAAAGCGGATCGCCGCGGGGACCTTATAAGGGGCCAAAGCACCACGGCAGGTTTCAAGGATCTCCTTCTTAAGCGCATCGTTTTGGCCGCCAGTGGCGTTATCCTCGGGCTTGGATTCGAGGACCACTTCAGCCACTACAATTGCGCCTGTAATAGCATTCTTTCGCGGTTTAACCAAAGACATCCGAACTTTCGGATGGCGATTGATAACAGCTTCGATCTCCTCGGGATGGACCTTGAGACCGCCGACATTTATGACGCCGTCACGACGACCGATGAAATAATAGCGACCGTCACGCAACTCGACCATGTCTCGAGTATCGACGAAGCCGTCCTGGTCGACGATGTTTCCGTCGCGATTGCCCAGGTAGCGTGTGGCGTTTCTTGCGGAACGTATGCGCAAGGAGCCTTCCGACACCTTCATTTCCACCGCCGCGCCCGGCCGGTCGATCAGGTTGGAGGGAAAGCCGGAGAGGCCGTCGTCTATAGCAAAAGCTACGCCTGCTTCGGTCGAGGCGAAGGCATGAGCGACATTGGCGCCCTGAAAAAACTCGCGCAGGGAATCCAGGATGCCCTGATCTGCGACCTCGCCAGACAACCGCACGTACTTCGGCGATATTTTGCGTGCCAAGGGACTCATTAACGCACGACGCCAGTGAGAGGGCGTTCCCGAAACATGAGTGACGTTATGGCTGCCCATGCGGACCAGGAAGTCTTCCGGCGATTCCTCGGCACTGGATAACACCAGTGAACCGCCGTCGAGCAGTGCCCGCAAAAGAATCTGCAAGCCTCCATAGCGGCGGATGTCATAGAAGGTGCCCCAAACCGCATTCTGACCTGGTCCCTGCACACCCTTAATCGCTCCTGCAAGACTATGGAGAGTATGCAGAACGGTTTTAGGAATACCGGTAGTACCGGAAGTGAGAAGAACCCATTCGGTCTGGACGTTCGCGGTTCGAGTCGACTCGCACGGGAGCAGGTTCGGACCAGACTCGACGTAGCATTCGACGTCTTTAAAGACCGCTTCAGAAGCGGGGCGATCCGACACAATCGCGTCGGCAGCGGTATCTTCGGCAATAAGCGGGAGATGTTCGGCGCGGAGATCGGGAGGACAGAGAACCATTCGCCGCGCGACACCGTCCAGTTCGATCAGCGCCAGGGCGGTGCTCAATTGATCTTTGGTAATGAGTAGTACGGAGCGGCCGCGCAACTCCTCGAGTTTGCCGCCCAAGCTGGTATGTCGCGCGAGGCCGTCCAGCCTGACGCTCGCGTTGGCGCCCCAGAGATATCGATCTGAAAGGCGGCCGGCTGCGCTTAGTAATTCCCAGAGCGAGCCGGAGTCACTTAGGAGCATCCTCGTAAAACCTAATGAAGTCGCTTAACGTTACCGGCAGATCAACTTCCTCGTCGGTGCTGAAAGGGTCGAATCCCAGCTCATCTTCCAGGCGCGCAACGACAATTGCGAGGCAGAGAGAATCAAGACCCGAGTCTAGTAGTGCAAGGTCGTCGGTAAGCGGAGGGAGTTTCTTGTTCTGCTCCTCTGCAACTATCTTGAGTTGAGATAATACTACTGACCTTACAGACATCGAATTAACCTTACGAACGGATTTGCAATCCCTTTATCTATTTACTTCAGTTGGAAATGGCCAGAGTTTTCGCTGAGTCTCTCAGCACGCGTCCGCCATCCCAGGCATCACCGTATAGTGAAGCCGGTTCTAAAGAACGCGCTCTCATCTCCGACCACAACGAACCCCACATACTCGCGTCGTCGCTCCCTAAACGTTGTCGAGGAAGCGCTTAAGCAAATATAGCTTGCCAGCAATGGATAGACAAATCAAATTCATGTTAGGCTAACACAGAGCAAGAAAAGTAACGGTAAATCCTAATGGTTGTCGATTCAGGCGTAAATTGATTACACCTGAGGCGTCGCCTTCGGTGATTTTAGAGCAGTCTTCGGGCGCATTAAGGTGCAAAAGGCTACTTTTAAGCACCGAACGCCCTGACTCAATCGGCCATTTAAAGGCGCACTTTGACGTTTTTGCTCGCTTACGCATCGTAACTGCCGTCGAGAGAAGGCCGAAAACAACGGATAATCCTGAACCTCGAGCTAAAGTTGCCTCATTTTCCGCCAACCAGCCCGTACCATCCGCCAAAACGCGTGAACCGTTGTTTCGTATTTTAGACGCTTTCCGAATGGCTCGAAACTATAAAAATCGTGAGGCCGAGTCCGAGCCGGGGATCCCCTCGCTGTCACTTGGGCGCCGGGATGGTTGGCTTGCAGTGGCATTGAGTCAGGGGAGTAGCGTCGCAAACGCCGTGAAGGCCTCGGGGAAGAACCAGGTGAACGACCGCATCGACAGAGGCCGCCAAGAAATGGGCTGGCAAATCTGCCAAGAAGAGGGCAGCCGGGAGCTATGCTGAAGACCTGCCCGACCGTAGTGGCGATGACGTGACTCAGCCGAGAACCTCCCAGCAAGGCCGCCAATAAGTCTCGAAACCTGGTGGACCTTCGACGCCGGACCTGCCGTTCAAGGCGGGAAGAGTCTGACCTCGGGACGGCGCACACTGCCGGGATCGCGGCGGAAGCCCCTCCACGAGAAGACGCCGGTATCGGACGAGAGGGCTGTCAGCGTTCCTGCCGCAGCGTCATTCTGACCCCGCGCGGCGACGCAAGGGCCCGAATTCGGTCCCAGGTGTCAAAACCACCACTCGCAAAACGCTTCGGCTTGTCGCCCGGACGAGGGACGGCTGGCCACATAACTCAGCCTTCATCGACATTCAGCTAGCGCTGCGGCGTTGGCGCTTATCCACTCGATACTTATCGGCGACTTTCATGATTACGTAGTAACTATCATGTAGCAAAATGCGTCTTGAGTGGTGAGTCTAAACCAGACATCGTCGGACTCAAACACTGAGTATACGGATGGGGAGGATCCGATGAACAATCGCTTAGTGATTGGAGTCGAAGTGATTGTCGTGGCGATCGCGGCAATCATATGCGCAGAAAGCGCCAATGCGCAGGTCCCACGAGGTTTTAACAGAATGGGGTCGCATTTTCGCAATAGAAACCCACAGCCAAGTCAGACTCCGTTGTTCGCCGGTATGGGGGCTCCGCTTCCCGGCTTGGCGAACAGCTCCACAGACCTGACGAACTTCGACGATGGGTTCGTAAACTTCCAGGAGGTGGAAACACTGAATCCGGCCGACGCACCTTCGGGACCTGCGGGACAGTTGGGCCCGCTTTTCAACTCTACTTCGTGCACCGGCTGTCATAACAGTCCGGCCGTTGGCGGTGGCGGGCTAACGATAGTCGAGCAGCGCCTATCGACGGGCGGTCCACCAGTGAAGATCTTCGCTGTCGATCACATGCTGTTCGGCTGGCCGCAGGCACAAGCAAAGATGGGAACTGCATTTCCATTCGGCGTGACGGCACCGCCGTTGGGCGGGGAAATCGGCATACCGGATAATGTTCCTTCGCCGTGCCAGCAGGTTGAAATGGCGCGAGGCTTCACACCGAATCTGCCGATTTGTATCGCGGATGGCCCGAACGATAGCGGACTGACGGGAACGCCCACCTGTATTGCGCATAGGCAGAGCCTGCCGCTGTTCGGCGATGGATTGGTGGAAGCAACGGACGACTCCACCTTTGCGGCAATCGCGGCCGCGCAGCCGGCGTCGATCAGAGGGGTCGTGCGGATGGTGACCGACCTGGACAACTTCGACGGTGTAGCCGGTGAAGTGAGCGATGTGACGAGAACGGCATTGGGCGTCGCGCACGTCGCGCGGTTCGGATGGAAAGACGCTTTTTCGACGTTGATTGGATTTTCGGCCGACGCCTATTTCAACGAAGTAGGTATCACCAATGATTTGAATTCAGTACCAAATACTACTTGTGCGATGGGGGTTACGCAGTATGGCGTGGTTCTGCAGACCGCGGACGATCCCGAAGACACCGTCGATACGACGGGACGCGCCGACATCGATCGTTTCACGGACTTCATGCGATCACTGCAGCCACCGCCGCAGCTTCCGATGAATTCGTCAGCGATGCAGGGACAGGCCCTGTTTAACCAGGCCGGTTGTGGGGGATGCCATCTGCAATCGATCACGACGTCGCGGAATCCCACGGCGTTTCTGGCGCCGAGCATCAGCGGTATCCCGGTGACGCCGGGTCTCGCCAGCGCGTTGACAAACGTCACGTATCATCCGTTCGGCGATTTTCTGCTGCATGACATGGGATCGCTCGGCGATGGCGTCAATGATGATCCCTCACTCGCTCACGACGAGCGACTGATGCGGACGATGCCGCTATGGGGTCTGCGATCGCGTGCGATCTTTTTGCATGACGGGCGGGCGACCGACTTGCCCACGGCGATCAGCTTGCACGACGGACAGGGTAAGGCGGCAGCGGCGGCCTTCGCGGCGATGTCTTCCGCGCAGCAGCAGGAGCTCTTGAGCTTTCTAAGTACCCTGTGAAGGGTATTGGTGGCGGGCCGGCTCGTGAAGCCGCCCGCCGCCGACGTCCGGCATCATCCATGTTAGACGCTGGTTCGTTGACGAGCGGCCGCGCGATTCACACAGTCGAGTTGCGTCAGGAAGAGGCCGCCGCCTGGAGGCCATGCTGTTGTACGGGCTGAACCGTTTCGCCCTCGCGCGCGGCTTCGCCGACGTTCATCGCGACGAGATCGCCGGACTGGATATCGCCAGTGACCTCGACGCTGTAGCCATTGTCGCGACCCAGAGTCACGTCGACCAAATGGAGATGGCCGCTGCGCACAATCGGCACGTAGGTCTTGTCGTCGCGAAAAACCAGCGCGTCATCGGGAACGAGAATACGCTGGGCCGTCACGGTGGTTTTGATTCCGACGTCGGCATACATGCCGGGGAGCAGGCTTTGATCCTTATTTGGTAGATCGACCTCGACCAGCATCGTGCGCGTGTTCTGGTCGAGCGCTTGCGGATGACGCGTCACCGTGCCGCTGAAGATGCGCCCCGGCAATTCGTTGACAGTCACTGTTGCGGCGTCGCCATCATTGACGTAGGTCGCGACGCTTTGCGGGACGTTGGCGTAGATGCGCAAGGGCGAGAGGGTCGCCATCGCGACGATTGGGTTGCCGGAAGAGGGTGTGGTGGATTGGGGAATCAATGTGCCGGGATCGACGTAGCGCGCGGTGACGATACCGTCGAAGGGCGCGGTGACGATCTCGTAGCGTTGTAGTGCGAGTTCCTGTCCGTAGGTGGCCTTGGCCTGGAGCATCAGGGCGCGTTCATTGTCGGCGTCCTGCTGAGCGATGACCTGACTGTGCAGTAGATACTGGTAGCGGCGATCCGTCACGAGTTGCAGACGGTAACTGGCGAGCGCGTCCGCCACTTGTTTGTCGGTCTCGGGAGATTCGATGATCGCGATTACGTCGCCCTTGCGGACATGATCGCCCTTGTCCACCTTGATGGTTTTCATGTAGCCGGCGACTTTGGCGTAGACCGGCGTCTCGATATAGCCATGCACGCTTGCCGGGATTTGAATCGTGCGCGGAGCGTTGGCGTTGGAAATCTGTTCAACTAAAACGCGCGGGCCCTGCAGAGCTCGTGGTCTCGAGCTGATTAGCCTGATCCCGGAGTCGCACCTGGTGGGCGAAAACGAAGCCGGCGGAGGCGAGAAAAACCGCAATCACCGCGATGGTCCATCCCAGCCTGAGAAACCGGCTCGATGCGGCCTTGTGTTCGTTTTCAGATTCCATGGTCCTATGCTCCCGGCAACGAGATCGCGTTGATACGTGCGTCTCGTTGACGTTTACCGATAAGTTGACGACTGAAAATGGAGTAGACGGCAGGCACGGTGAACAGGGTCATCAGGGTCGCGGCGAAGAGTCCGCCGATTACCGCGCGGCCGAGTGGGGCGTTTTGCTCGGAGCCGGAGCCGATCGCGAGCGCCATCGGCAGCATCCCGAGGATCATCGCGAGTGCTGTCATGATGATCGGACGGAAGCGAATGTAGCCGGCCTGATGCGCGGCTTCGACGGGTCCCATGCCTTCTTCGCGACTCTCGTTGGCGAAGGTGATCAGCAGGTTGCCGTTGGCGACGCCGACGCCGACGGCCATGATCGCGCCCATCAGGGACTCGACGTTAATGGTGGTGCCGGTCAATACCAGCATCCAGACGACTCCGGCGAGCGCGCCCGGAATCGCCATCATGATGATGAAAGGTTCGAGCCACGACTGAAAGTTCGCGACCATCAGCAAGTAGACCAGGACGATCGCCAGAATCAGGCCCGGCGCCCATAGTTATGAACGATTCGCGCATCGCGGCGCTCTGACCGCGGATCGCGATCCTGGTCCCGGGCGGCAACTGCCCAGGGCTCGAATCGCGCGATCGACGTCAGCGGTGGTGCTGCCGAGGTCGCGTCCGTGGACTGCGCAATCGACGTCAATCAACGCGTTGGACAGTGTAGTGCGCGATGACAGCAGGGTCAGTGGTGTGGCGAATCGTCGCGACGTTGCCCAGAAATTGCGGCGGCTGCGCCGCGGTGCCATTGGTGAGCGGGATGTTCGCGATCTGGTCAACCGACTGAGTAGTCTCTATGGGCGCCTGGGTAATGACGCCGTAGTTAACGCCATTGACCGGATCGAGCCAGTAGTTCGGCGATATCAAACTGTTGCCGCTGAGCGAGGAGAGCAACCCCGACGCGACCTGTTGCTCGGTAATACCCATTTCGAGCGCCTTGTCGCGATTGACCTTGATCTCTGAAGGCGGGCTGATCGAGCGGTTCGGCAATACGCAAGTCGGTGACGCCCGGGAATCAGCGCCATGGTCGATTGAAGGCGATTGGCAATGGCGGAATCCAATTTAAGATCGTTGCCGATAACCTGTACGTCGATAGCCGCGGGCAGTCCGAAATTGAGTACCTGATTGACTATGTCGGCCGCCTGAAAATAGCCCACCACGCTCGGATATTCAGTGCGTAACATCTGTCTGATGCGCTGCTCATATGCCGCGGTGGGCTGATGTTTGGGCTTCAACTGAATGAGTATTTCGCCGTCCTGAGGCCCGATGTTGTCGGTCTGGATAGAACGCGAGATCGTAAGAGATCGGCACGTCGATATTGTCGCTGATGCCCTCCAGCTCATCGGGAGGGATAATTTGTCTGATCGAGCGCTCGACGTCATCAACGAGTAACTCGGTATGTTCGATGCGCGTTCCGGTCGGCGCGCGCACGTGCAGTTTCATCAGGCCCGCGTCCACGGTCGGGAAGAAATCCTCGCCGACGACCCACAGCAGCGGGACCGTTCCCACAATAAGGAGTCCGACGGCAATTAATGAAAGACGCCGATGCTTGATAAAGGTTTCGAGTGACGCGCCATAAGCGCCGCGTACACGCTCGAAGCCTGCCTCAAAGCGTTGTAAGAATCGGTCCCAACGGTGTCGCCGGAATTCTCCTGCGTGTTGTTCGGGTAGCAGGTACGAGGCCATGGTCGGGACCAATGTGCGCGAAAGCAGGTACGACGTCAGCATCGCGAAGACCACGGCCAGGGCGAGCGGCGTAAAAAGGTAGCGCTCGACCCCGCTCAGCAGGACGACGGGAAAGAACACGATACATATGGATATGGTGCCAACGAAGGTCGGCGTCGCGATCTGGGAGGCGCCGTCAAGAATCGCAGCCAGCAGCGGCTTGTGCATCGCGTGATTGCGGTGGATGTTTTCGATTTCGACGGTCGCATCATCGACCAGCATCCCGACCGCGAGCGCGATTCCACCTAGCGTCATCGTATTGATAGTTTGGCCGGCGAGCTTGAGTCCGACGATGGCGGTGAGAATCGATAGGGGGATCGAGGTGATCACGATGATCATGCTGCGCGGCGAGCCGACAAAGACCAGCACCATAAGCGCGACCAGAGATTGCGGCCGTGACCGCTTCTCGCACAACCTCCCACAGCGCAGAGCGAACGAAGGCCGACTGATCGAAGGTCAGCGAGATTTTCATTCCTTGCGGCGCAACCGACATGGATATCCGGCAGACGCGCGCGGACGGCGTCGACCACGGCCAGAGTCGAGGCAGCCGCATGCTTGATAACTAGCAGCAGGGTGCCGGGGCGCCCGTCAACGCGCACCACGTTGGTTTGCGGCTGATGCGTGTCGCTGACCGGCGCGACATCGCCCAGAAAGATTGGTGCTCCGCTGACGAACCGAACCGGCAAGCGGTTGAACTCGGCGACCTTCGAAGGACTCATGTTGAGATCGACGTTATATTCGTAATTGCCCATCCGCGCGGTGCCTGACGGGATCACGACGTTGGTAGTTGCGAGCGCGTTGCCGATATCGACCGGCGAAAGATTGTCGGCGTACATCGCCTTGGGATCGAGATTAACGACTACCGCGCGCTGCACTCCTCCGAGCGGGGCGGGCGAGGAAAAACCGGGAATCGTGAAGAGCTGCAGGCGCACGAAATTCAGGCCGTAATCGAAGAGCTGCTGGCCGGACAACGTATCGCTGAAGATGTTCAATTGCGCGACCGGAACATTGGCCGCGTTGTAGGAGATAATTTGGCGGCGGGGTCGTTCCCTGCGGCGCCTGGCGCAGGATCGTTTCGGACACCGCATTAATCTGCGCGATTGCGCTGCCAATATCTGAGCCGGGCTGGAAATAGATCTTAAGCAGCCCAATGCCCGTGAGTCGATTCCGACTCGATGTGTTCGATCCCGTCAACCGTGGTCGAATAGGCCCGCTCGCTGATGATCACCATGCGGCGTTCCATGTCGATGGCGGAAAGACCCGGGTAGTTCCAAACCACCATCACGACCGGAATGTTGATTGCAGGAAAGATGTCGACGTTCATCAAGGCAAAAGAAAGTACGCCAAGTACCAGCATCAACAGGGCCATCACGGCCACCGAGAGCGGGCGGCGGAGCGCCAGACGAACCAGCCACATCATAATCGATTACTCCACGAACTCAGTCAAAACGGGCTAACGAGGTCATTTTTGGCGGCGGGCATGCATCTTTGGATGCATCATTTGTGCCGGCAATCCGACTGAGCATCGCTGAGATCGGTGGCCCAGAAAATTACTCATTTGGCCAAATGCGACGATTATCGATAGTTTGACAGAACAATCGATTATCGATAATCGATTCTATGGAGTCAATATAGTGAAATTCAAGCCGGCCGATATCGTCCGCGAGTCGCTCGCCGACCGCGTCCGCCAGGTCCTGATGGAGCGGATTATCGATGGTACTTATCCGCCGGGTACGCGCCTGGTTGAGATGCAGATCGCGCGCGAACTCAAAATCAGCCAGGCCCCGGTGCGCGAAGCCTTCCGCGTGCTGGAAGCCGCGCGCCTGGTCGAAACTGAACCGTATCGCGGCACGCGCGTGCGCCAGGTGAGCGATCGCGGAGTGCCGCGAGGCTTACCAAGTGCGAGCGGTGCTCGAGGAATTCGCCGCGCAACTGGGGGCAGGACGCCTGCACGAGCGGTTGCGTCAATTACGAGTCGAAGCCGACGCGACACTGGCTGCGGCGAAGCGCAACGAAGTGGTGCGCTATCTCCATCACAACGTCCGCTTCCATCAAATTATCGTGGAGGCCGCCGACAATACCGTATTGCGAAGCACATGGGAGTCGCTGAGTTTCACAGTGGGGGCGCGTGGCCGCGCCAGCCGCAGTTCGTCCGAACTGATGACGGTCGCGCGCGAGCATCGGGAGATAGTGCAGTCACTCGCACGCGGAGACGCCAAAGGCGCGGGACGGCTGCTGCGGCGTCATAGCGAGGTACTCGCCGGCTTCGCGACCGCGGATAAGCAGCCATCCATGGCCGTAGCTACCACCGGCAGGTAAAGGCGAGAATCAGCCCGCCGAGGATAGCGGCGCGGCGATCTCTTCGAGACTCATTCCTTCCGCCGGCACGCCGAGCAGGAGTTCGACGATGGCAGCGAGAAACATCAGCAGGGCGGCGACGAGATAGCCCAGCAACAGCGCCGATCGCGACCCGGAATCGATGAGTCTGCCAAAAAACCACGGTGCGATGATTCCTCCCGTGGCCGTGCCGGCCGAATAAAACACCGCAATCGCCAGCGCCCTGACTTCCTGGGGAAAAACCTCACTTACGGTGAGATAGGCAGAACTTGCCGCGGGCGAGGCGAAGAAGAAGACGAGCGTCCACAGGCATACCTGAGTGAAAGTCGTCAGGACGTCGAGCGAGAAGAGCCATCCCGTCAGAATCAGCAAAACTGCCGATGCCGCAAAGGTTCCCGCGATCATTTGTCGACGGCCGATCGTATCGAAGAAACGGCCGAGCAGGAGCGGCCCGAGAAAATTACTCAGGGCGAAGGGAAGGAGGCAGAGCCCAGCAGTATCGGGTGCGACTTTGTAGAAGCGGCTGAGAACCAGCGCATAGGTAAAAAAGATCGCGTTGTAGGCAAATGCTTGCGCCACCATGAGCGTGAGCCCGAGTATCGATCTCAAACGGTACTGCCCAAAGATCGGCTTCAGGATCGCTTCGAGACCGAACTGACGGCGCGGCCTGATCTTCAATGAGAGCTCTGGAAGCGGATCGGCCAGCGGATGGCCGGTCATCGTCACAACAGTTCGCTCGATCGCACCAACGGTAGACTCGGCTTCGTTTACCCGGCCGTGCGTAAGAAGCCAGCGCGGACTCTCGGGAATGAATCTGCGAAAATAAATGATCGCGATGCCGATGACCGCACCGATGCCGAAGCCGAAGCGCCATCCAAGCCAGTAGGGAACGATTCGGGGATTCAGGATCACGAACGTCGACGCCGATCCCATCGCAGCTCCCAGCCAGAAACTGCCATTGATGATCAAATCGATACGGCCGCGCAGACGCGCCGGGACCAGCTCATCGATCGCGGAGTTGACGGCGGAGTACTCACCGCCGATTCCGGCTCCCGTGATGAAACGAAAGACGGCGAAGGTCGTGAGATTCCAGGCGATCGCGGTGAGGCCGACGCCTATCAATAGTAAGTAAGCACGGTGAGAAAGAAAAATTTGCGTCGTCCGAATCTGTCGGTCAGATGCCCGAAGGTAAGTGAGCCGAGGACGGCCCCCATCAGATAGCCGGCGAGCTGATAAAACCGATCTGCGCCGCGGTGAAACCGAAGACATCCGGCCTCTGAATAACCGCCCCGATCGCGACATGAGAGTTACTTCCAGGCCGTCGAGAATCCACGTTACGCCCAGCGCCATGACGAGCATGGTATGAAAGCGGCTCCACGAAGCCGGTCAAGCCGCGCCGGAGCAGCGTATCGAAGGGTTCGAACGTTGGAGTTGCCGGAGAAGACATCACAAGAGGGTTTTATCGGAACGCATATGCGACCGATGAAACGCTACCCTTCGAGCGCCCAGGTCCTGATTAGATGGTGGGCAATCGCGATTGGCGGCGGAACCCGTACCCCGCGCACTTCCCTTCCTTTGATGAGCTCACGGACGTGGTCTCTTCGAGCCAGCGGACTTCGGCGAGCTCGTTCTCATCCGCCTTGGCGTCGCGGTTTTCAGCCCTGGCGAAGCATCCGATCATCAGCGAGGAAGGAAATGGCCACGGCTGCGTCGCATAGTAAGTAACGTCGCGCACTTTGAGCGAAGCTTCCTCCATCAATTCGCGTTGCACGGCCTCTTCGATCGTCTCGCCCGGCTCGATAACCCGGCGAGAGCGGAAAACATTCCAGAGGGAAATTGTTTCCCACGCCCTACGAGGCAAGCTTCGCCGTGAGTAGCCAGCATGATTACAACGGGGTCGACGCGGGGGAAATGTTCGGCGTGGCATTGGCCGCAAAGCCTGCGATAACCCGCATCCACTAACTGGGTCGGCGAGCCGCAACGAGGACAGAAGCCATGCCGCTGATGCCAATCAATGAGGGCCTTGGCCTGCGCGATGATCGCGGCGTCCTTTATCGAGACCATCTGCGCGGCAGTCCGCGCTTCGCGAAAATAACCTTGACCAGCGAGCGGTGTGGAGTTCGCTGGCTTTTCCACTTCGGAGACGTCAATCGCGAATACTGCCCGGTCGCCATCGAGGCCTAAGAAGATCGATATGGCGTCCTTTCCGACGAGCGAGTCCGCGATTTCCGGCTGCACCAAACCAAGTCCGACGTCGGAGGTCAGGTTCGCTTCGCGCAGGAACGGTTCCAGCCGCCACACCGGGAGTATGAGCGAAGATGGGTCGCGCCGCTTCGATTCGATCCAGTTCACATCGGTGCGCTTTTCACTCGCGCGGTCGAGAGGATTGCCTGCGAAAGGAATCATTTTGCATCTCCGATTAAGATTTCGCGGACGAGAGAATTTTCCATTTGCCCAGCCAGAGTAGTTCCAATTCGGGCAGATTCACATGATAGAGGCTTCGGCGCGACCCATATTTCGCGGATCACTACTGAATATCAGGCAGGATCGAGGAAGTCGCAACGCATCCGCCTTATCTTTTCCGGATGTGCTATGTATCTCAAAGAGGTTGATGCTGCGGATTTCCTGCGGCCACGAGCACTATGATCGAGCAAGCTCTGGATTTTCGTGACGAAAGTGACGCGCTATTTGCTCTTCTGGAGAGCTTAGGCGATTCCGATTGGAACGTGAAACACGAATTCAACGCTGGACGCCTAATGACATCGTGGCTCACCTTCATATGGGCAACTACGCCGCCGATCTTTCATTGAAAGGTAGTGAAGACTTCTCCGCGTTTGGACGACGGCTCGCCGAATTGGGCCGCGGCAGCGGGCGTCACCTAGACGCGACGCACACCTGGCTGGGAGGGGTAAAAGGCGGAGATTTGCTCACGATTTGGCGGCGCTTCTGCCATGAAATGGCCGATCGCTTTGCCGTTGCCGAGCCGAAAACGCGCGTCAAATGGTTTGGACCCGACATGAGCGTTCTTTCGAGCATTTCGGCGCGCCTGATGGAGACGTGGGCGCATGGTCAGGCCCTCTACGATGCGTTCGGTCAGACCCGCAAGGATGCTGACCGCATCAAAAATATTGCGGTAATCGGCATAAATACCTTTGGATGGACCTTTGCCAACCGCAAGATCGCGACACCGGCGGCCAGACCGAATGTAGCGCTGATCTCGCCCTCAGGAGTGCGATGGGAGTGGCTCACTGCGGGTTCGGACGATCTCATCGAGGGAGAGGCGACCGAGTTCTGCCAGGTTGTGGCGCAGACTCGTAACATTGCGGATACATCCTTAAAAGTCATCGGCGAAACTGCAGCGAAATGGATGGCGATTGCACAGTGTTTCGCCGGCCCACCCGAAAATCCACCGGCTCCCGGGACTCGCTTCCGCCAGCCTTGATTTCCCGTTGCGAGGGTATGCGACTATCGTCGCCGATCCTCATCCATGAGTACTGGCTACAATAGGTAATTCTTACCGCACTTGAGCTTGACGGATCGCTGAGAGTAACCTTCGTCGATTCCGGCCGGAGACACGGGAAAGCGATGTCACTAATCGATACGATTCTGGGGCGGCCGCTTGCTTCGAATGAAGCGGCAGGCGAACGAATGAGCTCGGCGACCGGTGTTCCGACTTTCGGACTCGACGCGCTCAGTTCGGCCGCATACGGTCCAGAGGCTGCATTAACGGTTTTAATCCCGCTTGGCGCCGCGGGACTCACGTATATTTTTCCGATTACTCTCGCGATCGTTTGCCTACTCGGTATTGTCTATTTCAGCTATCGACAGACGATCGCGGCGTACCCGAACGGCGGTGGCTCTTACACAGTCGCGCGTGCAAACCTCGGCGCTAAAGTGGGTCTGGTTGCTGCCGCCGCCTTGATGACTGACTACGTACTGAATGTCGCCGTGGGTATCTCGGCGGGCGTGGGCGCGCTGATCTCGGCAATACCAAAGCTTCAGCCGTACACGCTCGAAATGTGTCTCGTAATTCTTGTCTTGCTGACCTTCGTGAACCTGCGCGGCATCGGCGAAGCTGGCACGGTTTTCATGGTCCCGACTCTTGTCTTTGTATTCAGCCTTGGAGCGTTAGTAGTTTGGGGCACGATCGCAACGATCATGTCGGGAGGGCATCCGCATTCCACGCTTCCGCCAACGCATCTTCGCGAGGCGACTCGAGCCGTGGGTGTGTGGCTACTACTACGCGCCTTCGCCAGTGGTTGTACCGCGATGACGGGAGTCGAAGCGGTGAGCAATGGAGTTCAGGCATTTCGCGAACCCGTAGTCCCGGCTGCTCGCCGTACTCTCGCTATCATCATCGTGCTACTCATGTTGCTGCTACTGGGTATCGCATATCTCGCGCATGCCTATGGTGTCGGCGCAATCGATCCCGGAACACCGCAATATCGTAGCGTTCTGTCACAGTCTGCTCGACGCGGTAGCGGGCCGCGGCGTTTTCTACTGGGTGAGCATGACCTCGATCCTGCTGGTCTTGTGCATGTCCGCCAACACTTCATTTGCCGATTTCCCACGCCTCTGTCGCGCAGTTGCCGAGGATGGCTACCTGCCGCGTTCCTTTACCAACCAAGGTCGGCGTCTCGTGTATACAGAGGGGATAGTGACGCTGACAGTGCTGGCCGGCGCGCTCCTGATCTTTTTTGACGGTATCACCGACCGGCTAATCCCGTTATTCGCAGTCGGCGCTTTTTTGGCTTTCACATTGTCGCAGAGCGGGATGGTTGGACATTGGTTGTATAGCCAGGAACGTCACAGATTAGCCAGCATGACGGTAAACGGGCTGGGTGCGATTGCCACCGCTATTACCGTCGTCGTCGTTGCCGCAGTAAAGTTTGTCGCGGGTGCCTGGATCGTCGTGCTGTTGGTGCCGGGGCTAGTCACCTTGATGCTTGCGGTACATCGTCACTACCGAAGAATCGAAGAACAAATAGGCAAGCCCGACGACTTGAACCTGACAGACCTGAAGCAACCGATCGCGATAATTCCGATAGTCGAATGGAATTGTATCGCGGAGAATGCTGTGCGGTTCGCGATGACGCTGTCGGAAGACGTCGAAGTACTGCACATTGAAAGCGAGGGCACCGAGAAATCACTCAGATTGATCTGGCCTTCGCGCGTCGAAGAGCCGGCGAGCCGAGCTGGCCGGAGGCCGCCGAAGCTGACGGTATTGGTGTCGCCGTTTCGATTCGTCGTCCAGCCGATCCTGGACCATGTAATCGCGGTCGAGCAACGAAATCCCGATCGAAAAATCGCGGTGCTGCTACCGGAACTCGTCGAACGGCGGTGGTATCAGTACTTTTTGCACAACCAACGAGCACGCATCCTCGCAGCTCGTCTGCTGGTGCAGGGCGCGCATCGTATCGTCATCGTCAACGTCCCCTGGTATCTGAGCAGGGGGTTCCAGCTTCTTTCTAGCGGGGACAGGAAACCTTGCGTCCAGGCCGCGAAATGCGAAACGCCGCGGCCTTTTGAAAGAAAACCTCGAACCTGCTAGGTGGGTGAGGATACCAATCAACAACCATCAAGGGAGCTGTTATGGCCGCTAATTGTGAAAAGACCGTTAGTGATCTGTTCGCCGCATGGACGCGCATCAACTTGGACGAAATCATGACGTACTTTACCGCCGATGCGGTATGGGACAACGTGCCGATGAATGCGCCGGCTAAGGGAACCGCGGCGATTCGTGAGATGACCCAAGGCTTCCTCAAGGATATGACGAGCTTCGACGTAAAGCTGTTGAAGACGCTTCACGTGGGCAACGTCCTCGTGAACGAGCGGGTCGACACCGTCGTCATGAAGAACGGCAAGAAAGCGGCGATTCCCGTGGTTGGAGTGTTTGAGTTGAATGACGCGGGGAAGATTACCGTATGGCGTGACTATTTCGATCTGGGAACGTTTACCAAGCAAATTTCGTAGCCAGAAGTTCGCGCGCGCATCGCACTTGCTATTACGGGCGTGCGATGCGTGCGCCATTTGGCTATACGTGGCGACTGGCCTGGCGCTCATCGTCACGATTTTCCTATCAATCTCCTATGCCCATCTGATGAACCTCGAAGTCGGCGCCCGCGCTCCTGGTCGGCAACAATCTCTTCCCTTTTTGATTCCGATGGCCCGCGAAGGCCTTTTAGTCGCGGTGCTTCGAAATCTTGCTAATCCTTGAACCGTTCGGAATCGTAGCGCCAGGGTGACCCGACGTTCTCTTTAGCGTCGGATTTTCAATTGGTCAGGGGCCGGCGGGCCGGCGCCGCTTGCCTCATTTTCCTTATGGCGGGGTTCGGTAAAGTACTTTAGAATCCACAAGGGTGGAGCGGCATTACCGGACCTGCGTCTATGCGCTATTAGCCAGATTGCCGTCGATGAGTTTCCGGTCCGTTCGAGCACGCCGGCACCAAGGCGTTCTGAAGGAAGGACGAAATGGATCCTAACTGCGTCGTTGAGATCGAAAATGTCTCGCGAACGTATCAGCGTGACGAATTTCAAATACACGCGCTCGATAACGTCACGATCAGGATTCCGACCGGGCATTTCGTCGCAATAATGGGCCCGTCGGGGTCGGGAAAGACTACGCTACTCAATCTGATAGCCGGTATTGACCGTCCGACCTCCGGGCGTGTGGCGATTGGGAACGAAGAGATTGCCGGCATGAAGGAACGCGAGCTCGCGGCATGGCGTGCACGACATATCGGACTGGTCTTTCAATTCTACAATTTGATACCTGTGCTGACCGCGTTCGAAAATGTCGAACTCCCGCTGCTGCTGACCCATCTCACTAGAGCGCAACGACGCGAACATGTGGAGGCGTCGCTTCGCGTGGTCGGACTTGCCGATCGCATGGATCATTATCCGCGGCAACTTTCCGGCGGTCAGGAACAGAGGGTCGCAATTGCACGCGCCATCGTCACCGATCCTACGATCGTGGTGGCGGACGAGCCCACCGGTGACCTCGACGCGGCTTCGGCCGAGGATATTCTTACGCTGTTGCGCGAACTCAATCACAGGTTCAAAAAGACCATCGTGATGGTAACGCACGATCCACGTGCCGAGCGTCACGTCGACGAGGTTTATCGCCTCGACAAGGGTGCGCTAATCGGAGTCGATACTGTTTCTTCCGCAACCGCACGCGCAAACTCGGTCTAGCGACTGGAAAACAGCGCTGCGACAGCGAGAACAGACTAAAATGAAATACGCGATTCTGGTCCTTAAGAATCTCACGCGCAGTAAGCGCCGAACTATTCTGACGGTGCTATCGATCGCGGTCTCTTTGTTTATTTTCTCGGCACTAGTCAGTATGCCTGCCGTTGCGAATCGATTTCTCGCCGATTCGGCGTCGTCGACACGGCTCGCATGCCACAACAAGGCGGGAGTAACCTACGCAATCCCCGAAGCATACGCGCAGCGAATAGCAACGACACCTCACGTTGTCGCAGTTACAACGCAGAGCTGGTACGGCGGTATCTACCACGAAGTCTCCGACCAGTTTCCTAACATGTCAGTGGATCCACAGATGGTCGGCGAGATGTGGTCTGACTGGGATATTTCGCCCCAGGCGTTGCACGACTTTCAAAGAATTCGTACCGCGGCGCTGGTGGGTCCCGAGACTATGAAGAACTTCCGGTTCCACATCGGGCAACAGATAATGCTGCGAGGGACGGTTTATCCGTTCAACGTCACGCTCACGATCGTCGGGACGTTGAATGGTAAGGCGCCCCCGAACTTTCTGATCTTCAGACGCGACTACCTGGAGGAGGCGGCCGGACGACCAGGCTTCGTAGATACTATCTGGGTGAAGGTTGATAACTCGGCGAACGTTCCACAGGTGATCGCCGCGTTGGACGAGGGGTTTGCCAACTCTTCCGCCGAGACTTTGAGCGAACCCGAGGCTGCCTTTTACGGCGGCTTCCTGGCCGGCTACCGCGTATTCTTTGAGATCGCCGAACTCATGGGGATAGTGGTGGTTTTTACGATTGGCCTGGTGGCGGCGAACACGGCGGCAATGTCGATTCGCGAGCGCCGCTCCGAGATCGCGGTTTTGCGATCGATTGGGTTTCCCGCCCATGTGATTCTCTCGATGCTCCTGGCGGAATCACTGATTATTGCGCTGGCCGGCGGGTTGCTCGGATGCGGCAGCGCCTACCTGGTCCTCAAAGTCATAACCATGCAGGGAGTGATCGGCGCTATCCAGATGCCGGCGTGGGTCTTATTCATGGCCCTTGGTGTGGCGGCCTTGATTGGAATACTCAGTGCGATCGTGCCGGCGACGTCGGCGGCGCGGCGCAATATAGTGGATGCCTTACGCGCTGTGGCCTGAGATGGCTATTCCATTAAAATACAATATTCGCAGCTTGCTCGTGCGGCGAGTATCCAGCGTGATGACCGGCGCAGGCATCGCGCTTGTCGTCGCGGTGTTCGCCATCGTTATGGCGATGGTGGCCGGGCTCGATTCCGCAATCGAGAGTGGCGGCTCCCCGGACAACCTAGTGGTGCTGCGCAGAGGCGCGACCACGGAGACGGTTTCAGGCTTTTCGATCGCGCAATACGATGCGCTCAAGTTTCTCAGTGGTATTCGTCGCACCCCTGACGGCCGGCCTTACGCGTCGCCGGAGTTACCGGTACAAGCGTTAACGGCGCGAGTCGACGGCGTTCGCGATAACGTTGTCCTGCGCGGGGTGCGTCCGATCGGGATGCTGGTGCACGATAAGGTTCACATCATCGAAGGCAGGATGTTCAAACCTGGGCTGAGCGAAGTGATTGTCGGCCGGGCGCTGGTCGGCCGATATCGTGATTCCGCCATTGGGTCGACGCTCCATATTGGGCGAGGGGCGTGGCAGGTGGTTGGAATTTTTGCCGACGGCGGAAGTTCCTTTGAATCCGAGGTATGGGGCGATCTTTACCAGGTGCAGAAGGATACTCAGCGCGGTCTTTACTACTCGGCGGTGCGGCTTAAGGTCGCGCCCGGGGCGGACATTCCCGCGTTGATTCGACGAATAGCTAATGATCCGCAAATAAATTTGGAGGCCGAGACCGAAGCCGACTACTACCACGACCAGACGCTGACTGCGGACCGCATGCGCACACTTGGAATGGTGGTCGCTGTTATCATGGCGATCGGGGCGATCTTCGCCGCGATGAACACCATGTATGCGGCCGTCTCGGCGCGAACGACCGAGATCGGTACACTGCGGGCTCTCGGCTTCAGTCGCGGCGCCGTGATGCTATCCTTCGTAATCGAGTCACTAATCCTTGCTATGTTGGCGGGAGCGATCGGCGTGATCCTCGCGCTTCCCGTTAACGGAATTTCGGCCAGCGTCTCCAATCTCCAGACTTTTTCGGCGATGGTTTTCAGCTTCCGCATCACCGTCCGCATAGTCATTGATGCCTTGCTATTCGCGATTGTAATTGGCGTGGCCGGCGGATGGCTCCCGGCGCGTCAGGCGATGCGTCTGAGCGTGGTGGACGCACTAAGGAGCCGATAGTGCCGGAAGGATCGCCGCGCGGCCCGAACGTTCGCGACCTGGATTCGCTTCGCATCGATCGTCCCACGTCGGCGCCGACGAGAAGCCGACTGATTCCTGTAATTGCGATTGTTGCGATCTGTGTTCTCGCTGGCCTTGGTTATATCGTCTACTCGCGTACACTCGGCCGCCCGCCGGAAGTCCATACTGCTATAGCCACAACCATGTCAGCGGCGCAGCCGGGTGTCCTTCTGACTGGATCGGGATACGTAGTCACACAGCACAAGTATATTATCATCGGCACGAAGATTCTGGGTCAGATTGTCGAAGAACCGATCGAGGAAGGCCAGCACGTTCGCAAAGGTGACTTGCTGGCGCGAATCGACGATCGTGACTATCAGGCCGAACTCAGACAGGCGATCGCGGATCGTGATTTGGCGGTTGCCAACGTCAAGCTGAAAGAGGCGCAGGCTGTGCGGTTGCGCGCACTCTTCGGCAGCCAGGTGGTCTCGCAGGATCAACTGGACGTTGCGGAAAATGCTCTGGCAGTGGCGCGCGCCGACCTCAAGCGCTCTCAGGGCGCGATCGACTTTGCACGTTTCAACGTCGGGCAATGCAAGATTGAGTCACCAATCGACGGGATTGTTCTTCAGAAATATCGCGAGTTAGGCGACACCATAAATTACGGCGGCGAGGTCCAGGCCGGTGGCGGCGCCACTGATATTGCGCAACTCGCGGATACAACCGATATGCGCACCGAGGTCGATATCAACGAATCGGATATCGCCAAAGTCTCGATGGGCGAACCGGCCCTGGTTACTCCCGATGCCTACCCGGATAAGTCCTTTGCAGCGTATGTGGCGAAAATATACCCGGAAGCCGACCGGCAGAAGGGCACCGTGAAGGTTGAGGTCAAACTTCGCGATCCGGACCTTAACATTATTCGCCCGGAAATGAGTGCCAAGGTAGCATTTCTGACGGGTGAGGCAGCGCCTCAAACCGCTCCCATAGTGACTATCCCGAAGAAGGCGATCGTGGCTAATGCATCGGGTAAAGCCGTTTGGGTGATCCGTGGCGGCGATGCCTACCGGGTTGCCGTCATTACCGGCCGCGAACTCCAGGACGGCATCGAAATTCGTAGCGGACTCGAGGGTGGCGAAGAGGTGATTCTTGATCCCCCGGCGAACCTCGAAGACGGCGCACGCGTCACCACTGTGACGTCATAATGGCCGCTCACCATCCGCTCACGCGCCAAATCTCTCACTCGCGCGGGCCTTGGCCTTGGCGGCTTCTTCTTCACGATTTCGCGGTGGCGCAGTCGTTTCGAGTGAATCGATAAGCCGACTCGCCGCGGCACTCACCGCGTCCACTGCGAGATCGAACGCTCGCTCGTTGGCCTTCGACGGTTTGTTGAAGCCGCTGATCTTTCGCACAAATTGGATCGAAGCCGATCGAACTTCCTCGGCAGTTACCGGCGGTTCGAAGTTGAATAGATTTTTAATATTTCTGCACATGTTTTTACTCTCGCGCGCTTACTCCAAAATCTAATTCATCTTCTCCATTCGCGCCAAACGCCCGAACCCACACTCCCACGATCCCGACTAAGACCGAGCCCCGCACCGAATTTATATGAGCGAACGAGCCGCCATCTTCAGCAAACGAAATGGGCGGTTGGATCGAACAGTGAAACGTTGCATAGTTCCTACCCGTCGCACTATGAATCAAGACTGAGTCTAAGTTCTAAAACGCGGAGGCCCCCGCCATGTTCAGAATCGGCAAAGAGTTCCATCTGCTGCACGTCGTGAGCGACCTGAACGCCGTAGACGAATGGTACGATCGCGTCTTTTCGGTCCGCCGTTTCGTGCGCAATTATATGAAAGCCGCGATGCGAAAGGCGTCGCTGGTGTTGATCGGCGATTTTGTCATGGAACCGGCTCAACCGGTAAAATCTGAAGGCTGGGAGAAATCCGCGCTCGGCAAATTCTACGGACGTTACGGACAGCATTTTCATTCCATCGCCTGGTATGTCGACGATCTCCGCGAAGCCTCCCTCGAGCTTAGCAGACGTAAGATTCGTATGTTCGACATGGTTGGAAAGCCGGTCGTCGAGGCGACGCATGGCGATGCCGTTTGGACTCATCCGCAAGATACGCATGCTGCCTTCGAACTCGCGGTCGCGCCACGATTCTTTATCGACCCACGGCTCCAACCAGGATGGTCGATCGAGTTTCCGCGCGATCAGCATCCGCTCGGAATCGAACGTGCCTCGCATATGACAGTGCTCTTCCGGAAGCTCGATGATGCGCGCGGCGTCTATGAGGAAGCACTCGGAGGGAAGCTGATCTTCCAGGAAGATTCAAAGCTGAAACGCTGTATGTTTTTCGCGATCGGTGAAGATACGGTTATTGAAGCCGTTCAGCCGCTCTCGGCGGCGAGCGCCGAAGGTCTCGACCTTGAAAAGGCCGGCGAGGGAATCTTCTCGGTTACCTTCAAAACCAAGAACCTGAACCGCGCTGCGGATCATCTGCGCTCCCACAACCAAAGAATAGAGTTCGACGAGGCGAATACGTTATTTATTAATCGCGAAGACGCATTTGGGATGGTAATCGGTTTCACCGATCGCACTATTCCCAACGATCCGCGACAAGTGTCCAAGAGTTAGCTCGACACGACTATAGCTAGAATCTGTAGGGAGATAGGCCGCTTTCGTCACGCGGCCCGCCTCTCCATCGGTTTCGTCGATGTTTCGAGCCGCTCGCCCTTTCTTGGGAAACGGCTGGCGAAAGTCACTATCCTCAGCAGCAACTTTTGAAGTGGGTGGCGGCGACCGGACCGGGATCCGGTTCCCAACCCCATGAACGAGGCCCCCACTCGGGAGTGAATACTTCGCCGCGCTTGACCGTCAACGCTGGCATCACCGCCTTGTTCACTTTCAGGCTGGCGCCAAGGACGTCGTAGACCGTCCAGTCGCCGTCTTCGATCCGAAGTACGCTCACATCCGCCTGACACCCAACTCTGAGACTGCCTAATCGATCGCCGGCGCCGATTGCGAGTGCCGGATTGTGCGACGACATTTCAACGACCTGGTCGAGGGTAAAGCCGAGGCCGATGAAGCGCGTCATCATCTCGGTCATGCTATGCACCGTTCGGATGCGCCCGGGCACGGTGATATCGGTGCTGATGCAGTGAGGTAGCAAGCCTTGATCAATGATGCGACGCCCGATGTCGAAGCTGAAATTCATCTGCCCGTGAGCGGTATCGAACCATACTCCAGTCTTGGCAGCCTCCCAGGCTTCGGGAACCAGGCGGCCATTACCGTCGAGCACGCCGCCGGGATTCGCGGTGAAATAGTGAGTGAGTATGTCTCCCTTCTCGAGTAGCGGTAACAGTCGCCGTATGACAGTTGGGTCGTAGCGCTTTTCGGTATCGCCGATATGCACCATCAACTTAATGCCGCTTTCTCGAGCCGCTCTTTTTGCGAGCCGTGGCATCTCCATCCCTAGAATTTCCAGCGCCGGCGACACCATTCTGGCTTTGATGCCGCGAATCAGAGACTTATGACGGGCGGTGACGCGCAGCGTGGCTTCCAGGTCGATGCTGTGTTCCGAAGTAATGTCCGGGATCGTCGCGAGACCGGTCTGACAAATGTGGAGGAAAGGTATGATATCGGTGCGACAGTTCGGCAGGATATGTCGCGGAAAGCCCTCGAAGGTGGCACTTCCCGCACTACCCGCGTCGACCAGGGTCGTTACGCCGGCGTGAACGCCCGCCATATCCGGATGAACGCCGAAGCGGGTAAAGCCTTCGAAGACGTGCGCGTGCAGATCGATCAGGCCGGGCGTCACGACTTTGCCACCCACCTCGATGACGCGGCGAGCCTCAGCGACGGGCAACGTCGGCGCGATATTCGCAATCAGTCCCTGCTCAATCGCGACATCATGGACTCCATGAAGTCCCACTGAAGGATCGACCACTGTGCCGCCTTTGAGTATTAGGTCGTACATTGCTGCCTCCAACCATCCCAGATGTCTTTTCGATAGCACGCTTCAACCTTGCCCCCAATCCGCAATCGCGTTAGGGGGGAAGAAGCAACTCGCAGGAGGTCACAAAGATGCGACTCTTTCGCCTTTACAGCGGTGACGATCAACAATCCCATCTGGAAGAATTGAAGATGGCCTTCACGCCAGGGCAATTTGCTGATCAAACGCAGCTTCAGCCCGCGACCGGCGTGATATTCACACGGATGGCCCCCGGAGCATTCGTCGATTGGCACAACGCGCCCCGTCGTCAGTACGTGATCACCCTGGCCGGTGGAGTCGAGATCGGTTTGGGCGATGGTTCAACGCATCGATTTGGACCCGGCGAAGGTATCTTGGCGGAAGATCTAACGGGTAAGGGTCATACGACCCGCGCAATCGGCGACGGCCCACGGGAGATGCTGATAGTACCGTTGAAAGAATAGCCGGCCTCACTCCAGTTGACGGAGTGTGCGGCGCAGTCTTCGAGACCAGAACTGAGTGCGGTGCGATGCGCCGTCGGCATCTTCGCCGCCGGGCTACTAGCGCCGGTTCCCGAAGCGCCATCCTTGAGGATCCAGCGAGCGGCCAGTTGCGCTTCTCGGGTTCTCCGTCTTTAGTTGGACCCGTTCAACCGTTTCCCCAGGACAGAGAAAAGGTAGTATCATTTCCGGGCTGGTTGGATTCGCTGATTCTGCGGACGAAATGATCATGAAGGTCAAAGTCCGCCAGGCCGTGCCAACCTTCAGATGGCATAAGATGATTGCGAAATCGTCATGTAAAAGAATTAAAAAAGATTGGGGTGCTCGGGGAGAGCATTCAAATCGAGAAGGAGCCTGATGCGATGAGTGAAGCACAAGCACAACCAAACGGAATTCCCACTCCCGAAGAATTGGGTTTCGACCCATCCGAGCTGCGTCAGAGGTACGCTGCGGAACGTGCGAGGCGTCTGCGCGCGGATGGCAATAATCAATACCAGGAAATAACCGGCGAGCTCGAGCACTACAATAACGATCCCTACGTCGAGCCGGGCTTCACGCGCGCGGCGCTGCAGGAAGAGCTCGATGCGTTGGTAGTAGGCGGCGGCTTCGGCGGTCTTCTGGCTGCCGCTCGCCTGAAAGAAGCGGGAATCACCAACATTCGTATCGTCGAAAAGGGTGGAGATTTCGGCGGGACCTGGTATTGGAACCGCTATCCGGGCGCGCAGTGCGATATCGAATCCTACGTGTATCTGCCGCTGCTGGAGGAGACCGGTTACATGCCGAAGGAGAAATACTCCTTCGCACCCGAGATCTTTGAACACGCCCAGCGGATCGGGAAGCATTTCAACCTGTACGATCGCGCCTGTTTCCAGACCCAGATCAAAGAGGCTCGCTGGGACGACGAAAACAGGCGATGGACGGTCACTACTGATCGAGGCGATATCTTCAAGGCCCGCTTCGTCATCATGTCGAGCGGACCGCTGAATCGTCCCAAGCTTCCCGCGATTCCCGGAATCGAAAAATTCAAGGGGCACACCTTCCATACCAGCCGTTGGGATTACGACTACACCGGCGGCGATACCACCGGCGGGATGAACAAGCTGAATGACAAGCGCGTGGGTATCATCGGTACCGGCGCGACCGCGATTCAATGCGTATCGCATCTTGGTCAGTACGCGAAGCAGCTCTTCGTATTTCAGCGCACGCCGTCGTCAGTCGACGAACGCGGAAACAAGCCTACCGATCCGGAATGGGCGAAGTCGCTGAAGCCCGGATGGCAGGACTATCGGAATAATAACTTCTGCTCGATTCTCGCCGGGGATTCCGGTCGAGGAAGATCTGGTTGGCGACAAGTGGACGAGCCTCTTCAAGAATCTGTCCCGGCTGCTGTCAGGCACGAACAATTCGGAACTCTCCGGCGAAGCGATGGCGCTGATGGCCGAGATCGCCGATTACCAGAAGATGAACGAGATTCGCGATCGCGTCTCCACGACGGTTAGCGATACCGCGACGGCCGAAGCGCTAAAGCCCTGGTACGGCCAATGGTGTAAGCGTCCCACCTTCAACGATGAGTATCTGCCTACCTTCAACCGGCCCAACGTCAAGCTGGTGGATACCAAGGGAAAGGGCGTCGAGCGGGTTACTGAAGATGGTGTGGTCGTCGATGGCGTCGAATACAAGGTGGACTGTCTCATCTTCGCGACCGGTTTCGAGGTTGGAACTGCTTACACCCGTCGGTCGGAGTTCGAGTTGTACGGCCGCGGCGGACAGTCGCTATCCGAGTATTGGGCGAAGGGGATGAAGACGCATCATGGCTTCCTGAGCCACGGCTTCCCGAACTGCTTCCACATGGGTCTGACGCAGACCGGCCTTGCCCCTAACTTCACTTACATGCTGAACGGACAGGCGACGCACATCGCCCACGTCGTCGCCGAAGTGGGTGCGCGTGAAGCGAGGTCAATCGAGCCCACGCCAGAAGCGGAAGCCGAATGGGTGAAGCTGGTGACCGCACCGACGTTCATCACCGAGTATCAGAACACCTGCACGCCGGGATATTACAACGGCGAAGGCAAAAACGAGGGCCAGGGTTTTCTCGACAGCCAGTACCCGCAAGGGGCAGTGGCATTTTACGAGATGCTTGCGCGCTGGCGCGAGAAGGGCGATTTCGACGGCCTCATCGTAAAGTAACGCGGACACATACTGCCGGCATCATCTGTTTTCCTTGAGGAACGGGTGGTGCCGGCAATTCCAATCCAGTCGCGAGTCGCGACGCCATCCACTGCAGTCTTCTGCCGTCCCCAGACACAATCACAATTCGAGTCGATGATCGATCTCGTCACTGCACGAAACAGGCGTGATGAGTGCTCGCGCGGATGATGTTGTCTTACGCGAAAAGGACGGAGCGGGATTAGTAGAAGAACGGATCGCCCCACAGCCCGAAATTCATTTGCTCTTGCGAAGCGGCGGACTCGTTGAGTTGCGCGGTCTCTTCTTGCTCGTTTGCGACCTTCTGTTGAAGTCGAAGCTGCTGATAGCGATCGTATGCGTCTTCATTTCCAACGTAGAGGCATTGGCAATAGACCGGATCTGCAAACCAGTAGCGCATCTTGCCGTCCTTGGGAGCGAAGCTGACCTTGAGCGGCGTCAATCCCTGAAGGTTCGCGACCCTCGCCGGGGTATCCGCCGGATGAACATGAAAGCCGGCCGCCGCGAGCATCGGCTCGATGCGTTGGGCGCGCTGCGTGGGAGTCTCCTGGGTGGCGCAGCCTGCGAGAAAGAAGAGTAGCGATAGTAACGCAATCTTGCCGAGGGTCGAACGCATAGTCAGTCAAACTCGGGCAGCAAGATAGCTCACCGAGGTGTCGATTGTCGACGATCAAACGGCGATCGACACCACGGGAGCCGAATATCGTGAAATTAAGTGAAAAAAACGAGCAAGCTAGCGTTTGCTTGGTGGTCTTGATTCGCCGAAAAGGCTACTCGCCGCGTTCTGCGCGAGCGATTCGGCGGGTTAGCGGCATACGGCTGCGGCCACCAAGGCGATGCAGGCGCGCGCGAACTTCCGCGGCCGTCGAATTATCGCCCTGCGAGGAAGATTCATTCCGACCATTGCGAGGAATTTGAATATCTTTAGCTGAACGGTTCATAAGTATGCCCCCTCTGAACGTCTTGCTAACTGTGATTGTGCGGGTTTGCTAACTTTGAGTCAATATAGTTTATCAAACCATTGTATGCATGTTCTAGCAGTGTATTGACATCGAAAACTATGACTTGAACCGTCTTCGAGGGTCACTCGATGCCTACGGAAGGGCGGGCGCGGCAGGAGATTCGTTGGCGGCTCTGCGGTAGCTACAAATCAAATATGCCCGTGACCATTTCGATAGGTCGGCTTTGCCTCTCGATGAAATTGCCGCCGTCACTCCCGTATGTCACCGCGGATATGGCATTCGCGATCGCTCGCGGCAATCGATATAAGCCAGGATTCTCGCATGATGAGTGAAACCAGTTCGCAGAGGAACGCACAGCGGCGCGAATCAAGATGACCCACTCCGGCTACGTTTTCATCCTCAATCCATTGCTCGTGGCGCTGGGCGCGGTCTGCTGCAACATCGTAATACACGCGCTCGTCATTGGAGTGATCGTAAGAGAGCTGCGTCGCGATTTGCAGTCGGGACGGCTCGGTTCACGGTACTCGGCGAATCTGACGTTCGTGGCCGGAGCGACATTGATGATGTTCGCGGCGCATCTCATCGAAATAGCGGTGTGGGCGCTGGCTTTTCTCGGATGCGGCCAGTTTTCTCATTTCTCCGCGGCTTTTTATCATTCCGCGAGCAGCTACACGACTCTCGGCGATGGCGCACTCATGGCGCCAGAGTGGCGCTTGATGGACCCGCTCGAGGCGGCCAATGGAATGGTGATGTTTGGGGTCTCGACCGCGGTGGTTTTCGCGGTGGTTCAACGCCTCATACAGACCCGACTCGGTCCGATCGATCATCAGTTACCGCTACGCCCGCGAACGCAGGATGCGTTTATTTCTGCGCTCACTCAAAAAGATCATCCGCCAGATCGACGCATGATGCCGATGGCGAAAGGTGAAACGACGATGAAATTGAGCCCGCTTATCGCGATTGGGGTCGTGGTCTCGACCGCGTTGACCGACGCCGTTTATGTTTTTTTCAATGCGGCGGTTTCGGAACGGCGGCGAGTTCGGGCGGCTTCCTGGAGCAGTATCTGGTACCTGCTGTCGGCGTTCGCGGTGATCAGCTACACGAACAACGCGTTATATGTGTTGTTTGCGGCGACCGGATCGTGGATCGGGGCCTATTTTTCAGTGACCTGGCTGAATCGCGGTTCAGGCACCGCGCCGCCGTCGATGCCCAGGCGCACTACTTCGGATCGTGAACCGTTTTCTCCTTCCGGTCCGCGATGATGCGGTTGACCAGTTCGGCGCGCGACATGTTGAGGAGAAAAGGGAGAGGGGTCTATCCGGCGTTGTTGCTGAGCTGTCACACCGACTATTTTACTGTCAGAGAAACCGGGCCAAGTGCTGGCGTGGTCGGCGCGTTCGAAACAGCGGCGCGAGTTTGCGCTGATTTTTTTGGGCGGGGCGGCAAGGTTCGGGTGGGCTCCTGACCGAATCGATCCCGTCAAGTATATTGGTGCCAATTGGGGGCGGAACTTCGGCGTAGCTCCTTATAGAGCTCACTAGTGCTCCCATGATTGGAAAGCTCTTGAGACAAAAACCCGGACCCGCGAAACGGAAAAGTTCGATTGGAATGTGGCCGGTCTGGCTGATAGCGAGCATATGGATCACGGGATGCGATCCGATTGTGGCGATTGCGGGCGCCGATTTTCCGTGCTGGTTGATCTGCCTGATAGCGGGCGCGATTCTCGCCGCAATAATCCGGCCGCTGCTGCTTATTTCGCGTCTCGAACCTCATCTCGGGCCGCTTCCGATGTTCTATTCGAGCTTGATCGTAATGTTCGCGATGATCGTTTGGACTATCTTCTTCAATCGCGTTTAGATGCGGATGGCTATCGCGGAAAGAAAGGCCTGGACGGCGCGATCGATCGGCGGAATGATGCTTGCCGCGGCGGTCTACCTGGTGACGGCGGCGTTGGCCTTCCATGTAACGCAGATCTATTTCGAATTTCCGCAGACCGACGACGCCTATGTGCGGGCCAACACTATAGGTATCGCACCGCATATCAGCGGCCCGATTGTCGACTTGCGGATTCGTGACAATCAACGGGTGAAGAAGGGCGAGCTGCTGTTTGTAGTCGATCCGCGCCCCTACCAAGCCGATCTCGATGCGGCGGTGGCAAATGTCGAACTGACCAATCTCGGAATTGCGGCATCCGACCATTCGATCGCGGCGGCCAGGGCACGCCAGATCCAATTCGAAGCCGATCGCGAATACGATCAGCAGTATCTGGATCGCATCGTACCGTTACTCAGTGAGGATTTCGTCACGGCGAACGAGGTCTCGAGCGCGAAGAGCAAGCTCGCGGCGGCGCGCGCAGCGGTGCAGAACGCGAAGAGCGAGGTCGCGCGCGCGTCGAATGAACTAGGGGAGTATGGAGATATCAACGCACGGCGCAAGGCGGCGGAAGCGGCGGCCTACAAGGCCAGGCTCAATGTCGAGTACTGTTATGTGAGGGCGCCGTTCGATGGCTATGTGACGAATCTCAATATCGCGGTCGGCCAATATGCCAACGAGGGCAAAGAGGTCGTGAGCCTGGTCGATAACCGCGACTGGTACGTACTGGCGAATTTTCGCGAAACCTTCCTCGCGCAGATTCGCACCGGGATGCACGCCGAGGTCTTTCTGCTGGGCTATCCGCACGTGCGATTTCGCGGGCGGGTCGAAGGCGTCGGCTGGGCGTTGTTTCAGGAAAATGGCGCGACGGTAGAGGGGCTGGCGCGGGTGGAACCGACGCTGAACTGGGTGCGACTGGCGCAGCGTTTTCCGGTGCGTATCAGCCTGGAAGGGAACGATCCGCGCTATCCATTCCGGATGGGCGAGACGGCTGTAGTGACTATCGAGGGTAATCGATGATCGTCGTAGTGAGTAATCACGGGGTCGGCGCCGCTGCGGGAGGAGTCGCGCCGGTGGCAAAGCTCACGGCGGCGGCGGAAATCATCAGATCGGCTCGCGCCCCGATCATCGTGAAGCGGGCGGCCGCAAGTTCACGCTCGGCCGACAGGAGATCGACAATCGTCGCCAGCCCGTGCCGATAGGATTGGAAATTCGAATTGTACGATGACTGAGATGCGGTCAGGAGCGCTTGCGCATAGTCATACTTTCGCTGGGCGGTAACATAAGTAAAATATGCGCGCCAGACATTGGCGGCGACTTCGACTTCGGCGGCTTCGAGGTCGGCGCGTGCGGCGTCCTGTGTAGCCTCCGCTTCTTTGATCGAATTAACCCGGGAAAATCCGGTGAAAATATCCCATTTCAGAGTGAGTCCCGCGCCGTATTCGGGTGACATCGCGGTTTGCGTCAGCGTCGGGGGACTGGGATTCGAGAGCCGATAGGTAAAACCTTGCTCTCCGTAGTAGGTAGTAGCGCTGATGGTCGGATAGAGCGACGCGCGCGCCAGCTTGACGTCGGCCTCGCGCGCACGGACCTCGGATACCTTTGCCGAAAGGTCGGGACGATCACGAACGGCCGAATCGATCAGCTGATCGACGTCGGCGCCGAGCGATCGTGGCAGCGGTTGCGGGTTGGGCGCCCGGATGGCGGAGAGTTCACTGGCGCGAACGCCCAGCGCGACGGCGAGATCGGCCTGCGCAAGACTGACCGCCAGTCGTGCGTTCTCGAGATCGTACTCGGCCTGCGCGTCGCGTTGCGTCGCGAGCAGCAGCTCGGGCCCCGTGGCGAGACCGTGCTGATGGCGAAGGTTAGCCGCGCGCAGATCGGTGCGCGCCAATTTCGCGGTTACGAGCGCGGCGTCGACGCCGGCTTGAGCGGCCTCGTCGGCGTAAAAGGAACGCTCGACCTCGAAGACAACCTGCTGAACCGTTCGATTGAAGAGCAGATCAGCTTCGAAGAGTCGATCGAGTGCGGCCGCGCCGGCCGCGTCGCGCCGGCCAAAATCGATCAGATCATAGTCGAGGGATATGATATTCCTGCTCTGCCAAGTCTTGAGCGAACCCCAATGATGCGGAACCAAATCGATCGAGCGCTGATAGCTATTTGCGCTTTGCGCGCTGACGGTCGGATAGAACGGGGCGCGCGCGATACCGGCCGCGGCGGCGGCGCCTTGCGCGGATCGCCACGAGCTGCGGGTGGATGGATTGTTGGCGAGCGCGAAGCCGATCAATTCAGCAAGAGTGAGGTTTTGGTCCTTAGGCAATCGATCGGAGCGGATGGCGTAGTCGCCGATCGGGCCGGCCAATGCGCGCGATCCGGCCGGCGGTGTCCACTCCCGCTCGACCGCTTGGGGAGCCCACGTGCGTGGACTGATCTCGGGTTCAGACGCGTACCGAGCGCATCCGATCGAAGCGAGGATCATCAGCAGCGCGATCGCGGCGCGAATACGGATAAGAGCGGCGGCCCTGATCGACCGTTGGAAGGATGTATCGTTAGGGAAATCAGACTGCATGACGACGGCTCCAATCAAATAGGCGTTGCGCATGGAAACTCCATCCTAAGCTCTTTGAAAAGAAACGCGGCGTCCAGCGCCCCGCGTGAGTACGAGCTGCGATGGCGTCGATAGGCGCGATTCCCGCGCAGGAAGAGGTGCGACCGGGGCGTTCGCTTCGAGCCATGTTTCGGCGTTGGCATGCGGAGCTGACGCCGTTTCCAAATCGATGGCGTCGAGCGGCGCGGATCGCACTGGTGACGACGCTGGGAGCGGGTGTGATGGCCGCGCTGCAGATCGCGAATCCCCTCGGTCTCACGCTGGTGTTGAGCTTCGCCGCCCCCGAGTCCGCCTTCAGCCTGGGAACCGCAGTCTCATTTCTGGCGGTCGCCGGCGTGTTGCAGATAGTAATGCTCGCGCTGGTCGGCGCCCTGGCGAATTCTCCGGTCGCGCACGTCAGCGCGTTTATAGTCTATACCTTTGTGACTACCTACCTCATCTATGGGGTGCCGCGGCTGGGGCGGCTATGGTTGTGGGCACAAATCCCGACAATAACCAGTTTCTACCTGGTGCTGTTCGACTACCGCAATTTAGGCTGGGAGAACGCCCAAATGTTCGCCGGCATGGCGGTCGGGGCGGCGATACTATGGTTAATCAACACGGTCATGTGGCCGCAACCGGTCGCAGTAGTGCTGAAAGACTCACTACGCAACACGCTCGAGCGATCGCGGCGTCGACTCAAGTTGCTAATCGCGATTGTTCTCGGCGATGACCACACTGTCCCGGCTGACGACCGCCCCGTTGCCTCGAAGCTCGGCTATCACCTGACGCTGCTCAAATCCGCGACACACGACGTTCGAACGATCCGCGAGCGTGCGGAATCGATAGCCGCCGTGATGGGCGCGGAACGGATTCATAACGAGATCGAGCGGCTGTGTGAGCCTGCCTGCAGGCAATACGGAGTGGCACTCGAAGAAGCTGCCAAGCGCGATCTGCGCGCGGCAGCAACGAGTCTGGATACGATTCTCGAAGGCTACATCAATGATGGCCGCGGCAATGTTACGGAGCAAATCCGCGGGGAGCTGGCCAGAATGGTCGGCGTACCGGCTGTAAGTGAGGAGACCAGCGACCTCATCGCGATCGCGGCCGGACTGATGAAGATAGCTGATGAGGTTGACCACGCGCACGACGATCTGCCGGAGCCGTCCGACGACAGGCTCGAAGAGTCAAGGCCAATAGTCAGATCACATTCGTCGAAATTCCTCACGCGATTCTGCGCCCGACATACTATCGCGATGACACTCGCGTTCGTGACGGGACTGTTCGACAACAACGCGGCGCTTCATGCCGCACTTTGGTTATTGATGATCGGCGGGCCGCCGAGTCATGGCGCTACGGTGAAAAAATTCACGGTGCGCGCAATCGGTGCGGCGGGTGCACTGGTATTCGCCGCGATCGCTACAATGGTGCTGACACCCAACTTCGTGACGCTGCCGTCGTATATGCTGGCGATCTTCATCGGTATCATCCTGATTAGCTATATCGGGGAAGGCGGCGGCGAGTTGTCCTATCTCGCTATCGGCGGGACCGCATTCGTGATTGCGTTCAGCAGTCCGGGCCCGCGACGGGAGATCGTGGGATCAATTTGGACTATATGGGGGATCAGCTTCGGGATGATCCTGCGCGCTGTAGTTTCCACCTTTTGGCAAGAACGCGCCAACCGCACGCTCGCGGAAGAATTCGAGCGTCCGATCGCCGCACTAGTCAGATTAGCGCCATCGCATATAGAGCGCGATCCCGGCGATATAGCGATAGCCGAGGCGGAGATGCTCTCGAGCATACAGGAGATACTGGGTGTGGCGACCGACGCGCAACTCCAGGGACGTACTACGGGGGTGGACGCGGGCAATCTCGTAGAAGCTCTCGACACAATGATGCGTCTCGCCTTCGCGCTCGGGAATCTCAAGGCGGATGGTTACCACGAATTCGATCAGGCTACATGCCCAACTCGAAGCGTGGCTCGCGAGTCTGCGCTATCAACTCGAACCCGAGCAGTTACAGATCGCACCGCTACGTACGATGGTTGCAACCGAGGCAGTCGATGCAACCGAGATGGGAGTCGCGGACGAACTCGCGCGAACGCACATCGCGGCACTCGTCGGCATTTTCGCGGGGCAGTTGAGATCGATCTCGCTACGCTAATATCGCGCTCCGTGGGATGGGCATTAACCCGGACTGGACAGGAGGACGCCGAAGAGTCGAATTACGTAGTTTTCACATTTCCGAGTGATCGGGGTTACAGAGCTTAAGGGCTATGCGTGCGTACAATGCCGGGATATCGGTTCAACTGAAGATGAGCAAGCGCCAAATGGCTTTAAAGGATGGAGAGGCTCAAGAGGAGTCGATTATGATCGAGCCGCAGCACGCGCGAAATTCGAGTTCTCCGGAGTGCGACAGTGTAGAGCGCTTGCGGGTATGCGACTGGCGAGAAGTTGCGGAGAATCTCGACCAGCGCGGCTATGCGATCGTGGATACTATACTTTCGCCGGAGCAATGCGAATCGATGGCTGGTCTCTACGGGGCTGAGGAGCAATTCCGCAGCCGAGTCGACATGGGAAGCCACGGCTTTGGCCGCGGCGAGTACAAGTATTTCGATTATCCACTGCCTGGCCTGGTCGCGAGCCTGCGTGAGTCGCTATATTCGCGTCTCGCGGGAATAGCTAATCGGTGGAATGAGGCTATGGAGATCGAAGTGCGGTATCCCGACGAGCACGCAGACTTTCTCGATCGCTGTCATCGCGCCGGGCAGACCAAGCCGACCCCACTCCTGCTGCGATACGAAGAAGGGGACTACAATTGTCTCCATCAAGACCTCTATGGTGAGCACGTGTTCCCGTTGCAGGTGGCGTTTCTACTTTCCGCGCCGCAACGCGATTTCACCGGTGGAGAATTTATACTGTCGGAGCAGCGGCCACGGATGCAGTCGCGCGTCGAAGTAGTGCCTCTTCAACGGGGAGACGGGGTCATTTTCGCGGTGCATCAGCGTCCCGTGCAAGGAACACGAGGTGTATATCGGGTCAATCTACGTCACGGGGTAAGTCGACTACGATCAGGACACAGAATGACACTCGGCATCATTTTTCACGATGCGCAATGAGCGGAATAGTAATGTTGCCATTTATGCGGGTCACGACGGGACATCGCGGAGGAGAGTGGAATCAGTGTCAGGATTGTGAAATGGAAACAACTACTCCCGGAGCGATGGCAGGGCTACTTGTCCGCAACTAAAGCCTGAAAGCGACGGCCATACTCCTCACAAGTTGCTTTCACGACAGCGATGCTTTTGAGCAGGAACCCGTCCCTGATGTCGCGCTCGAATTCGTCGAGGAGAGCCTCCGCGCGGGCGGGAATGATCTGCTCGGCCACGGCGTCGATCTCGACGAGCGCGTTACGAACCAGGCGGTTCGCTTCGTCTATATTCCAGGTGTCGTTCACCGAATGAATCATTTCATCACTTGGGATGCCTGTTGAGCAAGCACTGTAATGACGGAAGTGCGGCCCAACGCTTAGGCCTGTAGATCTATCAGCGTGACCGAATTTGCTCCTGTTGTTTATGGCGCTTAGATCACTTCGATTAACCTGCCTGTCGCGAACTCGTCGCATGATGGCGAAGCAATAACCATGGATCAATCGCGGTCAACGCCAACAGTGAGCGCCTGGGCGCCTCGCCGCAATTTGATGGTCAGTATCTGTCGCGCCTTATCCCACCACCAGCCGGTCGGCATCCTCTCGATCGACTCGACGTCGGGCATCTCTGACAGCACGATCGCGTCGCAGCGGACAGCTCGCACCGAGGCTTGGCAATGAATATTCATGATCACTGCTCGTTCACACTTGGCAACGATGAAATCACCGCGCGTCTCATCAAGTCTACAAGTGAAAACTCCAGCCTCTTCACTAGTTACTATAGAAGTCTCGGCCCATTGCCCATTCCGATATGCGAAGGTCTCGCCGTCATCCTCGTACAGAGCGAAGGATCGATCGGCGCCTCGATAGATCTCAATCGTCAAGGGATCTAATTCGCGTTGTGAAGAATACTGCACGTCTGGTCCGCACGGAATGATTGCGCCTCGGCGAACAAACAAGGGAAGTGTGTCTATAGGGGCCGACACTTCAATCCACTGAGGCCCGACGTAGACTGTCTCGTTCCAGAAATCGATCCAACCCCCTTCGGGCAAATAGACTTTTCGTTGAGTACTTCCTTCGTCAACCACTGGCGCTACGAGAAGTTCCGAACCGAACAAGTATTCATCGGAGAGATTAACGACCGTCGGATCTTGTGGAAATTCCAACACCAATGGGCGCATCATCGGAATTCCCTCGGTACACGCTTGATGAAGCGCCGTATAGAGATAAGGCAATAGACGGTAACGCAAGTTGAGGTATTTTTTGCAGATGGTCTCGATTTGTGATCCGAATTGCCATGGTTCGCGCAATTCAGTCTGATCGCCGTGTGGCCGACAGATTGGGCTAAAAGCGCCAAACTGAAACCAGCGAGTATATAGTTCCGCGCTGCATTTGCCGTCGAAGCCGAAGCCTCCGATGTCGCTGCCCCAAAGGGGGAAGCCGGCCATCCCGGTGTTGAGCGCCACTGCGACTTGCTTGCGGAGCGCGGCGAAAGTCATGTCGACGTCGCCGGACCAGAGCGAGGCAGCATAACGTTGAGAACCTGCGAAAGCGGACCTGCTCAAGACGAACGTACGTTGCCCTGATGCATATCGTTGCGCAGCCTCGAAGACCGATTGATGCATCGATAACGCAGTCAGATTATGAACCATGGGGGCCGAGCCACCGTGGTGCAACATATCTTGAAAGTGTTTCGCCGGCTCGTTGAGGTCAGTCCACCAGCCACTGATACCCATCTCAAAGAGAGGTCGATGCTTTTCGGTCCACCATTCGCAAGCGGCCGGATTGGAGAAATCGAGCAAAGCGCACTGTCCCGGCCAGAAGTCGAAGGTATACGCGGAACCGTCGTAGCGTTTGGCCAAATACCCTTTCGACATGGCCTGCGCATAGTTGCGGCTACGAGTCGTGAGATACGGTTCTTCGATTACCATGAGGCGAAACCCTTGTTGCTTGAGATGGGCGACCATGTCCGTCGGGTCTGGCCAATCGAGAAGATCAAATGCGAGGTCTCCCATCTCGCGAAACCAGTACACGTCCAGGATTAGTGCGTCGCACGGGATCTGTTTGTCGCGAAAGGTTCTAGCTATCTCTTCGAGCTCCTGCCGGTTGCGATACCCATAGCGGGATTGGAGGAGTCCGAGCGTCCAACGCGGCGGTATCGGCGGATGCCCCGTCAGTGCGAGGTAGGTATGCAGCAAGCGAGGCAAGTCCGGTCCAAAGAATACATAGTATTGTAAACCGCCGCCGCCGGCGCTGTAGGAAAAGAACGACGGATCATCGCATCCGAAATCCCATGTCGCCCGTCTTGGATTGTCGATCAGCAGTCCATAGCCGCGCAGGCTGTGCACGGTAGGTAAGATCGTCGTCGCAGGCGGGGAATGCTGATTCCATACTTCGCGCTGATGGCCGCGATGGTCGAGGTCGACCGGTTCATCGGATTGATCCACCTGCCCCATGCCGTAAAAATGATCGTCGGGTGCGAGTCGGAAGCGAAGATTGTAGTTCCAGTAATTCCAAGATAGTCCTCCGTCCGGCGCTTCTTCGAGAAAGATGTCGCCATTGGTCGTAGAGTAACGGAGATGGAACGGGTTGCGCGTCGCTTCGATGGTCAGATCGCCGCATTGCACTATTACGGTTTCACGTGTTTCGATGACCGCCGCCTTCGGACCTGCCGGCCATAGCTGTCGCTGCGCGGCGAAGGTGCCAGCAGGGTGCTCGGCATAGAGACGCCAATGCCTTGGTATCCAAGTATGGCGCACGAGATTCGATAGCAAGGGGGTCAAAATCAGGTCGGAACTCTCGAAAGAAAAAACGACGTCTCTGGGGGTTTGAGAAACATTGATAAGCCGCCCGAGAGTCCCAGTTGTTATCGGCATGAGGGGTTTCCTACTGCGAAAAAATGACCAGGGGGTCGCAGCCCTTTTTTCACGAGAGGCTCGAATGAACTTTCGCATCGATGCGGCAAGGGCTTCAAGTCATGGCGATGCCAGCGTTAAGCGTTTTCTGGACGACGCGTGATCAAGAAGCCCGCCCGATAAGTCGAACGCAACCGGGTACTGTCGCAACACTTCGTGCTTTCACAGCGCACGAGCCGTCCTTGACTGTAGGGGTGCAAACGGAAATGCTGCCATAACGCGGAGAGGTTCGAGAGCCTGGTTTAATCGGCGTGACTCGAAATCACGTGTGCCGCTGCATTTTCCGCTTATAAATCAGAGACTTAGCCACTCGCTGCCGATTTGTGTATGCGCCGTGTATGCGCTCCGACCATTATTCATCAAATGGTCCTTCTTGCCCAGCGCCACCGTCCTCGCCGAGCGTCGTTTAAGTTTTGGGGCTTCGGCGAGTCAACGCTTCGTAGATGGCCCATAGCCAAGCCGCCTAAACGAAAAGAGACCGCCCGATATGCTCGAACCGATAACCTCCGCAATCTCTTTTCCGCATAAAGATGACGCATCGCCCCTGGTATGATTGAAGCAACCTCTTGGTTGGGGCAGGAAGGATGGGCGAACTCGGACCACGACCAATTAGGCAAGTCTTTTGAAGCGTTCATCCGTGCGAAGATAAGGGGAATTTATCGGGCCAGTCGCCAGACCGCGACGCAAGGACCGTGACGGTCGGCTTTCGTGCTGCTTTGTCAGCTTCGATTGGGCAGATGCCCGTCGGGTCCCAACGTCTCAAAATCCAAGGGCGCGCCTGACGTGCATTCAGTGTTCATTAGCAAAGTCGGAGCAGAGCAGAAATAACTCACGCCGAGATGTTCTCTGTGAAAAGTCGAAGAAGCTAAGACCGCTATCTTGAGTTGGTCCAAGTTGGCAAGAAGGGCATTTTGAGCTCGTGCGAAGTTGCCACTAGCAGAGTCTCAAGTACACCAAGCCACCTAATATGGTTAGAGACACATAGTCTACTATATTGCCTTGACAATTGCTCATATGGCTAGAGAGACACATTCGATGCCATCTCTATCGAGTAAGGCCTCGCTAATACCCAACCAGATGCCATTGTAGCGTGTTGACTACCTTTCCAACCACATTCCGACCCAGCTAGATATAGTTTCAGTGATTGAAACTACCGATCCCTCTTGAAACGAGAGCTACAGCCTGCAACTAGACGATCAATCATGCTGCTGCCTAGTACTCGTCCGCTTACCAGAGAGACCACTCTCAATCAGTGGCGCAACCTTACTTGATTTTCGGTTCAAAACGCGAGACAATATTTCGATGTGCTCTGAAAAGTACCGACCTATCCTTGTGAAAACTAAAAGCCTCCGCACCTGACGATGCCTCCCACCAGTATAGCTAGTCGAAGCGGTCTAAAAGAGCGAAGACTTGACGCGCCTAACTAATTGTCGTATACTAATTCTAGCCGTTCGATGGTCGTCCTCCTACGGCGATTCTGACCCGCAAGTATAGCACCTTACCTCTTAATCTCGTGCTTTGTTCTGGCGCGACGTCGGCTCGCTTTGACGGACAGCAAGACTATTTGAATGCCGAACCAGTGCCGCCTGACGGCCTGATTGCGGACACCGCTTACCGGGCAGTTGTAAGAAAGCATCGCGGTTGACTTGTTGTCGGCGGGCGGATATTTCGCCGTCAGAAAATCGAGACAGGCGAATTGTATGTCTTCGTTGAAGAATAACCATCACGGCCCGATTCTGCACTGCTATTAAGCTGTAAATCGGCTCGAAGCAGCTCTCAGATAGCTAGATCCGCCAGACGAGGTTACGACCCTGCTGGGTGTAGGCCTGTTCTTTCGGCTCTATGGGATAGCCGACTGACCGATCCTTGCATAGGCCAAGGTGGGGTATCCTACGCGAGCCTTTGGTGAGATCTTTCCCCGCAGCTTTGTCCGTTCGCGGCATAGCCGATAGAAGACCGTTTTGCGGTGAGCGAGAGCTGGCTGTTATAGTGTTGAATTGCCAGGCTCGAAATGCCTAACTGGATTTTCCATGAACGGTCTGCGTGCTGAGCGCTTGGACCGTGATTTTTAGTTATTTTCGCGCGTCCTGGTGGAACCTTAACTGCCCTACACATGACAGATCTTACTCCCGCCTAGTACAACAGAACCCTCTCCGAAACGAAAAGCGCAATCGAAATATGTTTTTCTATCAGTCATCTTAATAATTGTTACCGCACACTATTTAGGTCGCTGCGCAACAATAATGGTGGGCCGCCTATATCTAATACTGTTCTTGTATCTGGCATTCGTACTGTAGCGTACATTGGTACAGCATCTCACATTCATCCACATCCAACAAAACTAGCTTTCAGTCGGTAACTATCAGAACTATGTATTGCAACTACAACTGGGTGGTGGCCAACAGCAACATGATTGCCCTGGTCAACGGGCCGAGGGTTACTCAAAAGCGCCATAGCTTGGAGAAACCGTCCGAACTTAGTACAATCGCAAATGCCTAGCCTGCCCGAAGCGGAGCAGATCATTACCGACAAAGACAGATCGGCTTGGCTAACTCTTTTCCCGTCGCAAAATAAGGACATTTAATTTTACCTGAGAAAGTCTCATAATGACTAATCGCCTAACCGCGCCGCAAGGGGCGATTGCTCACGTCCAGAAATGGGCGATCCGACAGCCTCTCGACATTTTAGCGCAGCGGACAGCTCGATCTTCGATCTAAAGCTAGTAACATGCGGCGATTTCGTGCTCAGGATCTCGACCACTAATAGTGCGGGAATCGCAGCTACGATCATACCAAGTAATGTTTAGCTTACAGTTCTAGATCGAGAGCCAAAGCCGAGACAATTGATGGCAGGGTTTATACCTAGAGTGTCTACCATATTAGGTTAGGACCTCCTGGCTCACTCTGACTATCTGTATCGTAGTAGAGTGTCTAGTGTGACGTGACCAACACAGAGGCATAGCTAGTCTAGACTGAACAAAAGGGTACTAGAGTTGACTGAACTAGTCGTTCTTGCTATACTTTGAAAGTGGGGCCGATAAGTAACAGTGTCCCGCAAATCTGGAGTACATTATGAATATCGAACTTTTGAAAGTGATCGACGCGGCGCGCGTGCTGAATGTCAGTAGATCGACGATCTACGCAATGATCGCGCAGGGCGTAATTCCGACCGTGCGGTTGGGCAACAATTGTGTGAGAATCTCGGCGACTGCTTTGGAAAAGTGGATCGCAGAGAACACACACGAGCAGGCGACCCCGAACGCGCATTTACTAACCAAGGAGAAATTAAATGATTGCTATTCACACAGGAGAAAATCAATCGACACAACGATATCAGCTAGAAGTTCCCACGAAGTTTGGCGTTGGATACTGTGAAATCGAGGCCACCAGCCAACTCGATGCAGTAGACCAATTTTTGAGAAATCCCGCCCGATTTATTCCAGGACTGCGGTTATGGATGTTTGCGGAGGGTGAAATTGAAGTGGTCGAACTGGAAGGTGCCAATGCGGATCATGATGTACAGGCTACCCACAAACAGCTTAGTTAAAATTGGCGGTAAGCCGTCTGACGTGACGGCGTTATGATAGAAGCTGATCGCTTCGCTTGATATCCGCCATCTGACCGATTCCGCGTTTAATAATTATAGATTGTCAATAAAGTGTGCCTCGGCTTAAACCGATTTCGGCACAGGGCGCGTAGTTGCATCCAAAAAAAAGAGGAGACGAGAATGAACGAAAACCAAATCTATCTTAGTGAGTCACCCATTAGCGACCTGGTCGAGAACCAGGAGGCAAAGAGTAAACCAGTGACAAGGTATTTGTCCAACGAAAACAAGGAGATTGTAGAGGAGAGGAAATTATGTCTGATGCAGAAAAACTAGCGTATGAGATCGACGTTGATGCCCGACAGGCAGGTGATGGGTGGCTGTGTCAATGCCCAGCACACAACGATTCGCACGCATCCCTATCCATCGCCGATGGCGATAACGGAGAGCTACTCTTTAATTGCCACACGGGTTGTTCGTACAAGGCAATAACTGAGGCGCTCACAGAGCAGGGGCTTTGGCCTAAGAAAGAAGCACGAAGAGCAAAAGTACAAAGCTGAGTCTGACCAAAATGCCAAATCTGGGGCCGAGAATAAGGCTAAGAGTGACGGGTCTGACACCGTTTGTACACTCGAAGCGTATGCCGCTACCAAAAAACTCGATATGGGCTTTCTTAAGAGCCTCGGCTTGACCAATGCTCACGATGGTCGAGGGGTTAGGATTCCGTATCGGGATGCCAAAGGCGAAGAAACCGCTGTTCGCTACCGAGTCTCATTGACTGCCGAAGGGGACCGATTCACCTGGAAAAAAGGGGTTCAAACATCACTGTATGGGCTATGGCGTTTAGAAGCAGCACGTAAAGCTGGTTACGTGGTGCTTGTCGAGGGCGAAAGCGACTGCCAGACGCTGTGGCAGCACGGTATTCCCGCTGTTGGGCTGCCAGGTGCCAACTGTTGGCGCGAGGATCGTGACGCTAGGCATTTCGACGGGTTCGAACGGATCTACGTCGTGATCGAACCCGACGATGGGGGAATTGCAGTCAAGGAATCGCTGAAACGGTCACGCATAAACGATCGCGTTTGGTTAGTCAACATCCCAAGGCCTTACAAAGATCGAGTGGTCTTTATCTGCGCTTCCAGGAGCACTTCACGGAAGTGTGGAAAATGAGAATCCGCAAGGCGGCTCGTTTCACGGAAGCACTCGACGCTGAGAATGAGGCCGCAGCTAGTTCAGCATGGGAAGTATGTAAGGACCTGGCTGTACAACCGAACCTACTGGACCTTTTTGTTGAACACCTCGCAAAGCAAGGCGTTGCCGTAGAGGGACCAGCAGCAAAGCTTATCTACTTGTCCGGTACCAGCCAGTCTTTGAGCACCCAGTATCGTTGGCGATCAAGGGAATCTCGTCGGCTGGTAAATCCTACCTAGTGATAAAGGTGCTCCGCTTTTTCCCCGACGGCGCATATCTGTGCCGACCCCCAATGAGTGAAAGGGCACTCGCTTATGGCGACGAA
>CAWDQC010000067.1:0-22335 GCA_963804355.1 uncultured Pseudomonadota bacterium
GCACCAGCGAGATCCGGAAGAATATTGCGGGCGGGCGTCACTTGGGATTGCCTAATAGAGCGAAGTGCCTTTTTCGAGTATTCGAGCGAGCGGGCGGGCGGCGATCCTAGTCATCGTCCCCGTCAAGCTCGCGCTCGCGTTCGAGCTTCCGCCAAGGCTGCGATGATAGGCGGGTTTCTGTGTCGGAGCCGCCGCGGGGGTGGGGATGTTTATACTGATGGCGGGCGCATATGGCGCCGCCTCGCGTCCCAAGATACCGGGATGCGCCGGCGGGGGCCCCCCAGGGAGTTCGACGAGTATCTCCCCGATCATCTTGTCCACTTCATGGGTGAGGCAAAAATATCGATAGCGGCCTGGAATCAGGAATGTATGGCGATAAGCGCGCCCGGGCATCACGTTGCCGGAGAAGAAGGGCTTGGCGTGTGTCGGTAGCAGCGAATCCTCAGGTTTGAGAGCCTTGGTCGGATCGTCAGTCACCGAATTGGTCTACGTCTTGTCTTCGTTTTCCATTCTATATTGTGGCGGCTTTGACCAGAGGTTGGGCGCTTGTACATTGGATCATTAAGTCGCCATATTTGCCACAGTGGCGGCGGGCTTCCCTCTACATCCGCGGGATGGGTTCTTCGCCGGCCGACCGGCCGCGACGGATGAGCCTGCTGACTGCACCGTACATTGTGAACAGCCACTGCAGTGGCAGGAGTCATCGGGAGGATCGCGAGAGCGGTCCAAAGAGAATCTGTGCTAAACCGTGACTACTCCAGGTCCCCGACGGAGTTGCTCGCGAGTTTCGGCACCGTCACCGATTACTATGAAAATAATGGTGCAACCCGCAATGTTCATTAATCAACGCGAGTCAAGATAGCCGATCCCTCGGGACGGAAATGTGAAAAGAAGTGTCAGCCGTTGAGCTTGCGCCGCAGAATCTCGTTCACGACTTGAGGATTTGCCTTACCGCCATTGATTTCATTACCGGTGGAGCAAGGCCACTGCTCGTCCTGTGCGACTATTCCGCGACTTTGATATCTCGTTCGGCGCCGATAATTTTGTCGCATGCGGCGGCGATCTCGCGCCCTCGTCCGAGACCTGGACCAGGCCGAGTTCGCTGACGTTATTTTGGCGGCCTTGCCCTGATTTGCACATCGATGCGAAGGTGGTCTTTGCCGCGCTCAAACTTAGAAGCGGCGTCCTCGACCAATCTTGAGCAGTGCTCCTGTTTCGACCGGGTCGGGACCGCTTTGGCGATCGATTTTCCACCTCTTGTTGACGACCCGAAGGACCTCGGTCATCACCCAGTTCGCCGCGGTCTTGCGATTGCGCAAACCAGCCGCGAGCATCGCTTCGAAGTAATCGGCGACATCACGATCCTCGGTCAGGAGCGTCGCCTCGTAGTCACTGAGGCCTACGTCGCGGACAAAACGGGCGCGCCGGTCGGCAGGCAACTCCGGCATCGCACTCCTTACCCGATCGATGAGTTCGCTCGAGATTCGCAACGGTGGCAGATCCGGTTCGGGAAAATAACGGTAATCGTTGGCAAATTCCTTGGAACGCATCGGTCGCGTTTCCTGGCGTGCGGGATCCCACAAGAGGGTTTCCTGGCTGATTTTGCCGCCCGCGTTGAGCAGGTCGATTTGCCGCGCGACCTCGTATTCGATCGCATTTTCGACGAAACGGAAGGAGTTGAGATTCTTGATTTCGGTCCGAGTGCCGAACTCCGAAGCGGCCGCGCGCCGCACCGAGACGTTAACGTCGCAGCGGAAGTCGCCTTCCTCCATCCGGCCTTCGAGGCGCCGACGTAGCGCAGGATGTTGCGCAACTCGCGCAGGTAGGCGCCCGCCTCTTCGGCCGAGCGGATATCGGGCTCGCTCACGATCTCGACCAGCGGCACGCCGGAACGATTGAAATCGACCAGGCTGTTGCCGTCCTGGTGAATATTCTTGCCGGCATCCTCTTCCATGTGGATGCGCACCAGGCGAATCCGGCGGCTATCACCATTGCCGAGAATATCGATATATCCGCCGCGGCATACCGGGGTCTCGTACTGACTAATCTGGTAGCCCTTGGGCAGGTCGGGATAGAAGTAGCTCTTGCGGTCGAAAACTGAGTATTCGGAGATGCTGCAATGAGCGGCGAGTCCGACGCGAATCGCGAGTTCCACCGCGCTGCGATTCAGGACCGGCAGCACGCCCGGCATACCCATGCATACCGGGCAGACGTTTTCGTTGGGCCCAGCGCCGAAGGTCGCGGAGCATCCGCAAAACAGCTTCGATTGGTGGCAAGATGGGTATGGACTTCGAGTCCGATTACCGCTTCGTATGCTTCGGGAGCCATCGCGCGTTCATCCTTGGTTCATCGATTCAAATTGCGGGCGGACGCCGCACGTACGCACCCGAGCGCTCGTAGGCGTCGGCGGCGCGGAGGATACCGGTCTCGTCGAAGGGCGCGCCGATGATCTGTAGCCCAATCGGCATGCCGTGGCTGTCATATCCACACGGCATCGAGAGGCCGGGCAATCCCGAGATTCACCGAGATCGTAAATATGTCGGAAAGATACATTTGCAGCGGGTCGTCAATTTTTTCGCCGATCTTGAAGGCGGTAGTCGGCGCCGTCGGAGTCGACTATTATATCGCAACTCTCGAACACGCGCTCGAAGTCCTGACGGATGAGCGTTCGCACCTTTTACGCTTTCAGATAGTACGCATCGTAGTAACCGGCCGAGAGCGCGAACGTCCCAGCATGATGCGCCGTTTCACCTCGGCGCCGAAGCCCTGGTCTCGTGTGCGATTATACAATTCAATATTGTTGTCGGCGGGTACGCGCAGGCCGAAGCGGATACCGTCGTAACGGGCGAGGTTCGCACTGGCCTCGGCAGTGGCGAGTAGATAGTACGCCGCGATCGCGTAGCCGGTATGCGGCATGGATAATTCGACCGTGCGCGCGCCCAGCGTCTCGTACTGGCGTAACGCGGATCGCACCGCGTTTTCGACTTCGGGGTCCATCCCTTCGACGAAGAATTCACGCGACAATCCGATACGCAGACCCTTGATCTCACCAGTCAGCGCCTGCTCGTAGTCCGGCACCGCACGGCGCAGAGCAGGTCGAATCGCGCGGGTCGACGCCGGCAATTTCGCGCAGAACGATGGCCGCGTCGCGCACGCATTTGGCGAACGGACCGACCTGGTCAAGCGAGGAGGCGTAGGCGATCACACCGTAACGGCTGACCCGGCTGTAGGTCGGTTTGACGCCGACCACTCCGCAAAAAGCGGCCGGTTCGCGGATCGATCCGCCGGTGTCGGTTCCGAGTGACGCCAGGCATTCGTCGGCCGCGACGGCCGCGGCAGATCCGCCGGAAGAGCCGCCGGCGACGCGCTGGAGATCATACGGATTGTGCGTGGGGCCGAAAGCGGAATTCTCAGTCGACGATCCCATCGCGAACTCGTCCAAGTTGGCCTTGCCCGACGAAAACCGCCCCGGCGGTGCGCAACTTTGCGATAGTCGTGGCGTCGAAGGGCGGCACAAAGTTCTCGAGAATTTTCGACGCGCAGGTAGTGCGAATACCGCGAGTCGCGTAGATGTCCTTGATCGCGACCGGGATGCCGCATAGTGCCGGCGCGCCACCCTGATCGAGACGTTGGTCGGCCGCGGTCGCCTGTTCCATCGCCTCGCGCGGACATACGGTGATAAAAGCGTTGAGCCGTCGCTCGAGTTCGGCAATTCTATCGAGGCAGGATCGGGTTAACTCGACCGCGGAAATCTCACGGCGAGTCAGCAGATCGCGCGCCTGCGCGATAGTCAGTCGGGACAATTCACCAGCCACTCGTAACCCCTGCGCCGCGCTTCATGATTCGATTATCTTGGGCACTTCGAACAAATGACCCTGATGCGCGGGCGCGTTCGCCAGCATCTCCGCCGGCGCCGGCCGGTTGGTGACTTCATCCTCGCGCATCGCAGTTCCCGCCTCGCCCACCTGCGTAGTGGGTTCGATCGCGCTGGTATCCAACTCGTTGAGCTTTCCACGTACGTCAGGATCGCACTGAGGTCGGCAAGCAGGCTTTGCTCTTCGGCCGGACTCAGCTCCATACGAGCGAGCCGGGCAACGTGGCGAACCTGCTCGACGTCGATTTTCTTCTCAGCCATGGTAATTCCAATCGTAACACCTGCGCCGATCCATGTCAGGTTTCGGAAGTAGCGCCCGCTCTAGCGGTCGCGGCGCCGCGGGTCCCAGCTCACTTGTAGATCACGCCATCTTTCATGATCAGCTTCAGGTTCTTCGCGGGATCGGTCATGACTCTTACGTCACTCAGCGGGTCACCCTCGACCACCAGGAGATCGGCATAGGCACCGGGACAATGACTCCCAGATTCCCGCGCTGCATCAATAGATCGGCGTTGATACGCGTGGCCGACCGCACGATACTGGCGGCATCGTCGAGTCCGATTCTCATTTCGAATTCCCGCACCTGTGACTTCTGCGCCTCGGGACCCCAGAGGTCGGTACCAAATGCGATTGGCACCCGGTACTGTTTCGCCCATCGATACACTTGCTGCCCCTTTGACACGGTTGTCTTCAGGTTCTCGACGATGCTTCGCGGCAGCCCGGTTTGCGGGAGCGGACTCGATACGCTGTACGAGGGAGATGAAAGTGGGGTCGAGATAGGCGCCCCGTTGCGCCATCAGCGCGACCGTTTCCTCGCCGACGAAATTGGCGTGTTCGATGGATCGCACCCCCGCCTCCAGGCATCGTCGCACGCCCTCGTCAGTATAGACGTGCGCCATCGCATAGGTGCCGCGGCCTTTCGCCTCCTCGACGATCGCGCGCAATTCCTCGAGCGAATATTCGTAGATGGTGGCATGGGCTTCCGAGGGAAATACTACGCCGCCGGAGACGAACACTTTTATTTGCGACGCTCCCCGGCGCAATTCTTCGCGCGCCGCCTTGCGCACTTGATCGACGCCGTCGCAGATGACCGACATCACGGAGAACGGTCCGGAATCGCCGCACGGATCGATGGTTTCATCCGGACTGCGAAAATCCGCACCTCCACCGGTCTGCGTGAGCGCGCGGCCGGAATAAAACAGCCGCGGACCAATGATCTTTCCCTCTGCCAGCAGGCGCGCGACGCCATGATCCGCACCGCCCGCTTCTCTGATCGAGGTGAACCCGTCCATCAGGCTACAGCGCAGATAGTTCGCGGCCGCGATCGCGATTTCAGAAGCCGGGTACGATATGTTTCGCGGACTGAGTGACAATCCGGTTATGTGGGCATGGGCATCGATCGCCCCGGCATCAAGGTTCTGCCACCGACGTCGATCACGTTCGCATCGCGCCGGTCGAGCGGGGTTTGCGATGCCGAGAGTATTCGATTGCCTTCGACCAGCACCTCGAACGATCGCTGCAGTTCGCCGAACCCGTCCAGCACGAGATTCGCATTGGTGAAAAGCGTTCTGGCCTCGAGGTCCATCTTTCTTGTCGATTTGAGCCCTGAGTGGGCAGATTTGCCCCGGAATCAAAGCCGATGCAATCCGCCGCCAGTACTGTATACTCGCCATAGCATGTCTTGAAGTCCCACAACTCAATGCTCTCTGAGGTCCTGATCCATGGCGATGAGCCGCAAAGAATCGAGATTTCCGAATCAGAAAAACACAGTGACCGGAGGCGCTAATGCCTGACTATGACGTGATCACGGTGGGTGGCGGACTCGGCGGCTCGGCCTTGGCCAAAGTGCTCGCAGAGAAAGGTTTGCGAGTGCTGGTGACGGAGCGCGAAGTCGAATTCAAGGATCGCATCCGCGGCGAAACGATGGCGCCGTGGGGCGTCGCGGAGGCCCAGAAGCTTGGGACTATACGATCGCCTGCGAGAAAGCTGCGCTCACGAGCAGCCCAACGTGCACGCACTGGTTCGCCGCCCCGCGATTTTCGCAGCACCACTCCTCAGGGTCTCCCCGGGGCTGAATTTTTATCATCCAGCGATGCAGGAGACAGTCCTGGAAATGGCGAGACATGCTGGGGCCGAGGTGCGGCGCGGAGTCAGCGTTCGCCAGGTGAAGCCGGGGCAGTCTCCGATCGTGACGGTCGAGGAGGGCAATACCGTCCGCGAAGTCACCGCAAGGGTGGTTGTCTGCGCGGACGGCAAAAACTCGATGGGCCGGAGCTGGGGCGGCTTTCCGACCCATCGTGGCAAACAACGACTGTTCGGCGCCGGCGTGATGTTCGAGGAAATGCGAATACCCGACGACACCGGCGTAATAGTCTTCAATCCCCCATTGCAGCAAGAGGCCTTCCTCTTTCCCCAAGGCGAAGGACGTGTTCGCGCGTATCTTGTATATGCACCGGAAACTCGTAAGGCTTCAGGGCCAGGCGGACGTGGCGAGATTTATCGAAGGATGCGCGCGGACGGGGATGCCGGCGGAGCATTATTCCGGGGCGCGCGCGGTGGCGCCGCTAGCCAGCTTCGACATGACCGAGCATTGGGTCGATCATCCTTACCGGGACGGGATCGCGCTGATCGGCGATGCTGCCGGCGCGACCGATCCTACCTGGGGACAGGGCTTGAGTGTGACCTCGCGCGACGTTCGCTTACTCGCCGAGGAACTCTTACGCAGCGAAGATTGGGATGCGACGGGTCATGCTTACGCACGAGCGCGCGACCTGTACTTCCAGACCTGCCTGACGGTAGAGGATTGGGAATTCGAGTTCTTTTTCGGGCAGGGGCCCGAGGCTGACGCCCGGCGCGCACGGGCTTTTCCACTGCTCTTGCAGGAGCCAGGTCGATTCCCCGACCATGGCGCGAGTGGACCCGATTTGCCCTGCGACGATAGAGTCCGCCGCCGCTTCTTCGGCGAGGAGTGAGTAATCCTCGCTGCTACCTCAATCCGAAGGAGCTGTTGAACGCGTTCTAGTCGATGCGATTGAGAGTCAGCACCGGTAGCTGACGAGCCGTCTTTTTCTGGTACTCGGCGAAGGGGGGCATCTCTTTGCCGCCTTATCGAATAATCGCTGTCTCTCCGTACCGGAAGTGACGGTAGCCCTTGCCCTGAACTTCTCGGTCCCGACTTCGACAGTAATAACCGGATTGGCGACAAGGTTGTGATACCACGGCGGGTTCTGGTCCGCACCGCCATAAGATGCGATTACCACGAGCGTATCGCCGTCACGTGAGTAACAGACAGGGCGGGTTAGAGTTCGACCCGATTTTGCGCCCGTCATGGTCATCAGAAGCACCGGCATGCCTTCGAATAGAACGCTGCCGCTCACTTTTCCCTGGTTCGCACGGAAGTCGGCGATCACGCGCTGATTGACTTCGTCCAGCGCGTTCAGGGTCGTTCGCCATCCTCTCCACTTCACGCCGTCTTTCTTCATCGACTTTCGACATCGCGCTGGCCTCTACTCCATTCGAGATAGTTCTTCAGTGCAAAAACCTTATCGCCCTGCAAAAGCTTATCGCACTGATTGATCTGGTCGGCAACGGCCCCCGGCAGCGAGTACGCTGGGAGCATCGGGCGGCTTTTTCGCGGCGAATCAACTTGTCATCCAGATGCGTCCGGCGCTATTGCACTCAGAGGGCTGCCGAAGCAGAGGGAGCAGGGGAAGGAGCTTCCCATCCACAGTGCCGTTCGGAGTCCGACTTAATTGTGAGATGGAAGGAATGGTCTGAGTGAACTTCGGAATCGCATTGATGTTCAGGAACCCGCCTCCGCAGCAGGTTCCCTTCACGGAAATCTACGCCAAACAACTCGATCTGGCCGTGCAGGCCGAAGAGCTCGGCTATGACTCGGTCTGGTTGACCGAGCATCATTTTGTCGACGACGGTTATTCGCCGTCCCTGTTGCCGATCGCAGCGGCGATCGCCGGGCGCACAAAAAAGATCAGGATCGGCACCTTCGTTATCCTGCTGCCGTTGCACAATCCACTGCGTATCGCAGAGGACGGCGCAACCGTCGACGTGATTTCCAAGGGACGCTTCGACGCCGGCTTCGGGCAGGGTTATCGCGTGCCCGAATTCACCGGTTTCAATATTCCGCGCAACGAACGCGGCGCACGCCTCGAAGAGGGCGCCGAAATAGTCCGTCGCGCCTGGACCGAATCGAATTTGACCTTTGAAGGGCGTTTCAACCGCGTGACCGACGTGACGATCACTCCCGGAGTTGTGCAGAAGCCTCATCCACCCATCTGGCTCGCGGCGAGAGGTCCCAAGTCGATCCGTCGCGCCGCCCGCCACGGCTATCATTTCATGGGTACCGGCGGAGCCGATCAGCAGGGAATCTATGATGCTGCCCTAACCGAGTTCGGTAAAGATCCACAGGAATATAACATCGCACAACTTCGCACCGTGTTTGTCGCATCGCGACGCGAAAATGCGTGGGACGCAGCCGAGGCGGGCGCCCATTACATGATGGGCTGTTATGGCAAATGGTTCGCCGAGGCCAACGATTTGCCGGGAGATTCCGGCGGCGCCGCGTTACCTCCAGTCGGGGAGTTTCGTCATTCCGATACTTCGGCGCTGTTCGGCGAGCCTCTGATTATCGGGACGCCGGATGAGACCATCGCGATGCTGGAGGAGTATTTCGCGCGCACCCGTATCACCCATCTGGTGATGGCGATGGCGCTCCCCGGGGTCGATCCGAAAAAGGTCAGCGCCAGCATGCGACTGTTCGCGAAAGAGGTGATTCCGCACTTCCGACGAAAGGCGCGCGCGAAACCGGCTAAGCGTCGTGCCTGAAGACGGAGTCGTAGAGCAAAGTTTTCGAGCTCTCAGCCACGAAATTCGATAAAAATTCGCTTTTTAACCAGGAGGTTCAGCAATGCCACGAGAAATGCGTCGAGTCGTCACGGGTCATGACGCCCAAGGTAAATCTATTGTCGTGATCGACGGGCCACCGTCACGAGCGCAAGCCTATTGGCTCACCGATGCCGCGCCCGCGGACAACGCGAACGGCGATGACACCGCGCAGGCGGTGCGCACCCTTGAACCGCCAACCGGCGGTTCGATATTTCGCTATGCGACGATTCCGCCCGACGATCCCAAGGTATCAGCGGCGGATCGGGAACGGGCGACCGCGAAGATGTTCGAACAGATGGGCGCGGCGCATTGCCGTCCGGACACCAGCCGGCATCCGGGTATGCACAAGACACGTACCGTCGATTACGTTATACTACTATCTGGCGAGGTCACACTGCTCCTCGACAAGGGAGAAGTGGATCTTAAGCCGTTCGACGTCGTGGTTCAGCGCGGCACGAATCACGCCTGGGTGAACAAGGGCAAAGAGCCGGCATTGATCGCGGCCGTTCTGGTCGACGCCAAGCAGCTCTAGTCGCGAGGATTATCCGGGGCGGAGACGTCGGCGTTTCGGATATTAGTAAAGGGGGGCGACGTCGCTATGTCGTCGCTGGTTCGAGAACGCACGCATTTGCTACGCGTGCTGATTCGAGTGCCATATCTCTACGCGGGTGACTTCCTCGACGGCTGGTATGAGGAACTGCCATGGCGTAAGCACGTGTCGCTCGGCAGACGCGGCGAGCAGGTCGCTGCCCGCTATCTGCGGCGACGCGGCTACCTTATACTAGCGCGCAACTATCGAGCGGCCGGGGCGGAAATCGACCTGGTCGCGAGCGAAGGACAGACGCTGGTATTCGTCGAAGTCAAAACGCGTAGTGGACTGCTCTTTGGGCTCCCGGCCGAGGCCGTCAATGACGCAAAGCAAGCGCGAATTCGTCGCGCGGCGGAAGCTTATGTTTTGCACCGACATGTCGGTGAAGTCCCGATTCGCTTCGACGTCGTCGCGATGGTCGGAACCGGCCATAATCGCCGGTTGGAGCTCATAAGGGACGCATTCTGAATGCTGGACATCAAGCTGATTCGCGAACAAACCGGATTCGTCAAGGAGGAACTCGCTAAAACCGGAGTGGATGAAGGCGAGATTGACCGGCTACTCGAGGCGGACGCCGAACGTCGTCGGCTTCAGCATGAGCTCGACGACCTGCGAGCACGTCGGACTCGCGAATCGAAGGAACTCGGTCGTCTCGCGCCCGCGGATCGCGATGCGCGGCGCGCCGAGATGCGAGAGCTAGGGGATAAAATCGGAGCCGGCGAACGTGAACTGGCCGATTTGGAGCAACGCTTCAACGATCTCCTCCAAGGATTGCGCAACCTCCCGCGTCCCAACGTGCCGGTGGGGAAGAGCGAAGCGGACAATCCGGTAATTCGAATCGAGGGCGAGCAGCGGAAATTCGATTTTTCTCCCTTGCCGCATTGGGAATTGGGCGAGCGGCTCGGAATTATCGATTTCGCCCGAGGGGTCAAGCTTTCAGGTACGCGCTTTTATGTGCTGATGGGGCTCGGTGCCCGCCTTGAGCGCGCTCTGATCGACTGGATGCTCGACCTCAAGCGGGAACAAGGCTACGTCGAGGTCGCGCCGCCGCTTATGGTCAATCGCAATACGGTGATTCAGACCGGCCATCTGACCAAGTTCGGCAATAACATGTATCACGACGAAGAGGACGACTACTGGTTTATCCCGACCGCGGAGGTTCCCCTCACCAATCTCTACGCGGATGAGATTCTGGACGGTGATCAGTTGCCGATAAATCTGGCGGCTTACACGCCATGTTTTCGTCGTGAGAAGATGTCGGCGGGCCGCGACGTTCGCGGAATCAAGCGCGGTCATCAGTTCGACAAGGTCGAGATGGTGAAGTTGGTGAGGCCCGAAACTTCGGACAATGAACTCAATGCATTACTTGAAGATGCATGCGAGGTGTGTCGCCGTTTGAAAATTCCCTTCCGCGTGTTGCAGCTAAACACCTCGGACCTGGGATTCGCCAGCGCCGCCACCTACGACATTGAGATGTGGGCCCCGGGGCTTAACGAGTGGCTCGAGGTAAGTTCCTGCTCCAACTGCACGGATTTCCAGATGCGCCGCTCGAATATCCGCTTTCGTCCGCAGAAGGGCGGCAAGACTGAGTTCCCCCACGCACTAAACGGCTCCGGCTTGGGTCTGCCTCGGACTTTGATAGCGGTGCTCGAAAACTATCAACAAGCTGATGGCAGCGTTATCGTTCCCGAAGTTCTGCGACCCTACATGGGCGGAGCGGTGACGATAGGCCAGTCACGATAGTTACGGTGATTTGGACGAATCTAGCCATATTACCGTTAGTCTTAAGATGAAATAGCGACAAGAAATTCTATCCTTCACCGCCAGTTCGCCCGTCCGTAACAGAGTCTTAATATTTGCGCCGTACATTTATAGGGTAAGCTATCCAGCGGTGCGATCCGTTTTACCCAACAAACCTGAAAGAGAAGATCTTGGCTGAACTGGCGGAAACTGTGCGGGACCGTGTGGTGGCGAGGGAGGTGAGCCGGAAGGGCTTTACTGTCCGTGCGGTAGGCGACCGGGTCTTCAATCTGCTGACAGCTCTGTTGGCATTCGTGACGCTTGGATTGCTGTTCGCCTTCACCTGCGCGCTGGTGGTGGAAGCGATGCCGTCGATACGGCAATTTGGCCTGACTTTTCTAATCTCCACCGACTGGGATCCAAGTTCGGATCAATACGGCGCACTTCCCTTTATCTATGGAACGGCCGTGTCGTCGGCGCTCGCACTGCTCATCGCCGTGCCGCTGAGCCTGGGCGTCGGTCTCTGCCTGAGCGAGATGGCGCCGGAATGGCTCTCTCGCAAGCTTGGATTCCTGGTGGAACTTCTGGCAGCGATCCCGAGCGTGGTTTACGGATTGTGGGGCGTTTTTGTGATGGGTCCCTGGCTGCGAGACCATTTGGAGCCGGTTCTCGGCAAATATTTCGGATTCTTGCCCTTGTTTCAGGGGCCGCGGGTATCGGTCGGCATGTTAAGCGCCGGCGTTATCCTGGCGATCATGGTGTTGCCGTATATTGCGGCGGTTTGCACCGACGTTTTCCGCGTTGTGCCGCAGACTCAGCGCGAGGCCGCCTTCGCGCTTGGCGCTACCCAATGGGAGATGGTGCGGACAGCGGTGTTGCCCTTTGGTATGTCAGGAATTATCGGGGCGATAATTTTGGGACTGGGCCGCGCGCTTGGAGAGACGATTGCGGTTGCGATGGTTATCGGCAATCGGCCGGAGATTTCCGGCTCCCTGTTTATGCCTTCCACCACGCTCGCGAGCGTAATTGCTAACGAATTCGTCGAGGCCACGTCGTCGCTGAATGTCGCGGCGCTGATGGAATTGGGTCTCGTCCTGCTTTTATTGGGCCTGATTCTGAACCTTGCGGCGCGCATGCTGGTGTATGGAGTAACTCAGCGCCGCTTCCGTGGGACAGAGCAATGATCGAAAATCCCTCACTGCGCCGGCGCAATTACTACCGGAAGCTCAAGAGCGACTTTATGGTCGCGGTGACAATTGGCGCGACTATCCTGGCGCTTATTCCGCTCTTCCTGGTTTTCGGCTACCTGGTGGGCAAGGGCGCTTCCAGCCTTAATTGGAGCTTCTTTACGAAAATGCCCGCGTCGGTGGGTCAGCCCGGCGGCGGGATGGCGAATGCCATCGTCGGCACCTTCGAACTGGTTGGCTTTGCCTGCCTGTTGGGCGTCCCGATCGGCATCGGGGGCGGGATCTATCTTGCCGAAAATCACGGTCAGCGCTGGAGCGATGCTATTCGTTTTGCCGCCGACATCCTGATGGGTATCCCCTCGATCGTGGTGGGCGTCTTCGTATACTCGGTCATCGTGCGTCCGATGGGTGGGTTTTCCATGATCGCCGGAGCGATCGCGCTCGCTATCATCATGATTCCGCTGGTCGCGCGCACCACCGAGGAAATGATCGTGTTGGTGCCGCACGAGTTGCGGGAGGCCTCGCTGGCCCTGGGTGTTCCGCGCTGGCGCACGACCCTCTCGATCGTGGCGAGGACGGCCACCAAGGGTATTGCGACCGGCGTGATTCTCGCCATCGCGCGCGTGTCAGGGGAGACCGCGCCGCTGTTGTTCACAGCTTTCGGCAATCACTTCTGGTCGACTGCGCTGTCGCAACCAATTTCCTCGCTGACCGTTCAGGTTTATACCTACGCGATTTCGCCGTTTGCCGATTGGCAACGCCAGGCCTGGGCGGGAGCGCTGACACTGACCGTTATCGTACTAGCACTCGAACTGGGCGTAAGATGGGTAACAAGAGGGACGGCACGGGTGGCACGATAGGCCATGCCTGATAAGCTCATTGTCCGCCATCTCAACGCGTATTTCGGCAAGAATCACGCGCTCCACGACATCAACCTGGGATATGCCGCAAACCATGTGACGGCGATAATCGGGCCCTCGGGATGCGGAAAATCGACATTGGTGCGCTGTCTCAATCGGATGCATGAAGTGGTCCCCGGCGCCACGGTTGAAGGTGAAGTACTACTGGATGGCGAGGATATCTACGCAACCTCAGTCGATGCGGTTCAGGTACGGCGGCGAATCGGAATGGTCTTTCAGAAGCCGGCGCCTTTCCCAACCATGTCGGTCGAGGACAACGTGGTAGCGGGTCTGAAGCTTAACGGGCTCTCGATGAGCCGCAGCGAGCGCGATCGAATTGTCGAGAAAAGCCTGCGCCAGGCGGCGCTTTGGGAAGAGGTCAAGGACCGTCTCCATCGGCCGGGGACCAGTCTCTCGGGCGGGCAACAGCAGAGGTTGTGCGTCGCGCGCGCTCTGGCAGTCGAGCCAGAAGTGCTCCTGATGGACGAGCCATGCTCCGCGCTCGATCCGATTTCGACTGCACGTATAGAAGAACTACTCCTCGAACTAAAAGAGAATTATACGATAGTAATTGTAACGCATAACATGCAGCAGGCGGCGCGCTGCTCCGACCACACGGCCTTCATGTATGCGGGCGATCTCATTGAATACGGAGAGACCAAGCAGATTTTTACTAATCCGACTCGTCGGGAAACCGAGGACTATATTACGGGTCGGTTTGGTTAGGGCCGGAGGCAGCTATGGACAACAATCAGCCGCAGCATACGAACCGTGCCTATGAAGAAGAGTTGCGCGGGTTGCGCGCCAGTCTTCTGAAGATGGGCGGGTTAGTCGAACGGCAAATCGCGGAGGCGGTCGATTCCCTGGTAAATCGTAATACCGATCAGGCGCGTGAAACGATCGTCCGTGACGCCGAAGTCAACCGCATGGACGTCGAGAGCGATGAGCGTTGTATTCGTTTGCTCGCGCTCCATCAGCCAGCGGCCAGCGATCTGCGCTTCATCACCACCGGCCTCAAAATCACGACTGACCTCGAGCGCATCGGCGATAACGCCGTCAATATCTGCGAGCGCGCGGTCGAACTGAACGAAGAACCGCAGCTCAAGCCCTACATCGATATCCCGCGCATGGCAGAGATTGCCCAAACGATGGTCAAGGACAGTCTCGACGCCTTCATGCGGGACGATACCGCACTTGCTGCCGAAGTGATCGCGCGCGACGATGAGGTAGACGCCCTCAATTACCAGATTTACCGCGAACTATTGAGCTACATGGCGGAAGACGCCGCCACAATCGCTCGCGCCACTCGCATCCTGTTTGTCTCAAAGTATCTCGAACGTATTGCCGACCACGCGACCAATATCGCCGAGATGGTGGTGTATATGGTGAAGGGCAGGACAATCCGGCACATGGACAAGAAGCAAAAACAATGAACCAGGCTGTCGAACAAACCCGAGAGCGATTGCGTCAAAAGATCCTCGTCATCGAAGATGAGGGCGATATCCGCGAGCTGCTGCGCTACAATTTGGCGCAGGAAGGTTTCGCGGTGGAAGAGGCGGCGGACGGCGCCGAGGGCCTCGATCGAATCGGCCGGCGCGCGCCTGATTTAGTCGTCCTCGATTTGATGCTGCCGCGGATGTCCGGCCTCGAATTGTGCCGCAGGGTGAGAGCCGCGGCGGAAACCGCGCGTCTCCCGATCCTGGTCGTCACCGCAAAAAGCGCCGAGGTCGACCGTGTTCTGGGTCTGGAGATCGGCGCCGACGACTACGTGGTCAAGCCTTTTAGCCCGCGCGAAGTAGTTGCCCGGGTGAAGGCGCTGCTGCGGCGTTCCGGAGCGGCGAGCGAGCCGGCGGCTCCCGCGGTCTTCGAGCATGGGCGTTTGCGCATCGATTTTTCGACATACGAAGTGTTCGTCGAGGGCCAGCGGCACGAGTTGGCATTGCGCGAGTTCGAGTTGCTGCGCTTCTTCGTACAGCATCCGATGCGTGTCTACAGTCGTGAGCAATTGCTCGATCTCGTATGGGGTCGCGATACATTCGTTGAGCCACGCACCGTGGACGTTCACGTACGACGCCTGCGCCAGCAAGTCGAGCGCGACGACTCCAAGCCGGAGTTGATTTTGACCGTTCGCAGCGTCGGTTATCGGTTTAATCCGGACGCGCTTGGGTAAATCGTCTAACCTCCGGCTGGCAGCGGCCGTTGTTCTGAGCCTACTTCCACCGGCGGTCGCTCTCGTAGCGCTGGGATTCGCCGGCGCCATCGGATTTATTTGGATCGTCCTCGTAGTCGCGCTTGGCGCCATCGCCGGGATGATCTGTGTCTACCCGGTGGCGAATTCATGGACGCGTCATTCGGAGCGCGTCACCGCGATGGCGCAGGCGATCGGACGTCACGAACCGCCCTCTCATCTAGTACCTGCCGAGAACGATCCGATGGATCTCGCCGAGCGCGATTTGCTCAAGGCTGCCGATGCGGTCGCCGAGCAGATAGCTGCACTCGAAGAGCAACGAGGTGAATTCGAGGCGATCCTGCGCAGCATGACCGAGGCGGTGGTTGTCACCGGGGCGCGCGGCGACGTCGTGCTGCTCAATGGGGCCGCTCGACGCATGTTCGCCTTGGGGCCCGAAGCCAGCTATCGCGGGCGGCACTTCGTCGAGTTATGTCGCGATCCGCGGCTGCAGGAATTCATTGCACGAGTCACGGATGCGCAGGCCGACAATGTGACCACCGCCGAGTTTCTGATCCAGCTTCCCGCGGTTCTTCACCTTGAGATAAGTGCGGCGCCGGTCCGGCATGCGCGAGGCATTCCGGCGGCGCGGGTCTTCGTGTTCCACGATATCAGCCGGCTGAAATCATCGGAGACCGCCCGGACTGATTTCGTTGCGAACTTGACGCACGAACTGCGCACGCCGCTGACCGCACTTTATGGGTACGCCGAAACGCTTATTAAGGGGGTTGACGATCCCGCCACGGAACGCCGCTTCCTCGGCATTATCGAACGGCAGGCGCGCCGCCTCGCTCGCTTGATTGACGACCTCATTTCGCTTTCGGACCTGGAGCGAGGGCTCACGCCGCTCAAAATCGAGCAGTTGGTGCCGGCGCGCGTAATCGAGGAAGCGGCCGAGTTGATGCGTGAGCAGGCGCGCCGCACGGGTGTCACGCTCGAGATTAAGTGTCCTCAGGATTTGCCTCCGGTGCTGGCCGACCGCGATCGAATTCACCAGGTGATGCTTAACTTGCTCGACAACGCGCTCAAGTACACCCCACGCGGCGGCGCCGTCACGGCAACCGCTCGCGATCCGGTCGCCAACGGAGCGGGGAAGGGCGGAGTCGAATTTGCCGTGATAGATACTGGCGAAGGAATTCCCGCGGCGGATATACCGCGGCTCACCGAGCGGTTCTACCGGGTGGATCGCGCCCGTTCACGCGAGTTGGGCGGCACCGGCCTCGGCCTCGCGATCGTCAAACATATCGTTCAGCTGCATCGCGGTGTTCTCAAAATCGAAAGCCGGCTGCGCGAAGGCACGACGGTCATGGTATGGCTGCCCGACGGTTCGAATTCGTCCGATAGTTCGCTCGATTAGGCGCGGCTGAAGGTGAGGTGTTGGGTCGCACTATCTTGCGAGCATGCGTATGATATGAAACGCTTCGAGATTCCCGCAGCGCGCCCTTAGCTCAGCGGATTAGAGCAACAGACTACGGATCTGTGGGTCGGGGGTTCAAATCCCTCAGGGCGCGCCAAATAAAATACAAGGGTTTCCCGCGATTGTGGACCGAAGGTGAGACGTAGCTAAAGGTACCAATTAGGAACCGGAAGTGGCTGGGTAGCACGACTAGTCGAAAATTTCTCAGGCTAAGGGCTAGAATCACGGAGGTGATGGGGAGGCGTATGCGGATGAGCCGACGACCGCGTTTCTTGCCCGAAGGGCGCAAAGACTCCGACAAATGAGAGATATCTGAGACCGGGCCGCGACTCAATCGGCGGATGTGGTGGCGCTGATGGAGACCGACGGGTCTGTCTGGTCGAACCCAAAAGGTTGAGAAATACGAGAGCGTCCTCGACGTGTTCTGGAATTCAAGAGGAGGAAACTTACGCGTAAGCCCTGAAATCAATCCGGGGCACAGTCCCGCCACGCTGCAGCGAGTCGGAACGGCAAGATTGGCGGGTAACATACGGTAAAACGCCACCCGCGATCACTGGTTGCGCCGAAGCATTGTAGAATTTTGCTATCGACTTGCGGAATTCACTGAGGCTCATCCATGTAAGAGCCGGCGGAGGACTGGCGCGCCCGGCGGCCTCACTACCTCTTGCCTTTCCGCGCTGCAGTCAATTTAATGCGCTGATTTCAGCCAGGATCCGATTTGCCCGCGCCTCGGCTAATTGCGCCAGATAACGAAGGCGGCGTCCAGTTTGAATGGACAAAGGGAAAATATAGCTTGGAGATCGGGGTTACTCCGGTTGGCGTTTTCGAATGTCTGCAAATCAGCGGCGAAGAATCCTGAGGAGAGCATTGTGGATGCTTCTCGGGGTGGGTCTAGCCAATCTATGAGTTGGTTTCGCTCGACTATAACGACTCGACGGCAGATTCCGAACATCCGAGACGACCTTGGCGCCCGTCACTCCGCTGCTGCCAGCTCACCTCAGAATAGACGATCCCTCAATTCCATCTCATCTCGCGGTCTGGCGGTTAGTCGATCCTATTGAGCTCCTATCGACCCGAATACCGGCTTGCGTATCATTTCGGCTCAGGTGTTCAGAACCGAAGAGATGTCAGTTTTTCCTTCAGATCGAATAAACCTACAGACAATACGGTCGTTGAATCCTGGGGCATATATTGCGGATTCACTGATCATTCGCAAAAAAAGCCATAGTTCGCGATCGCGAAACGATCCGGCGCACGGCCTTGTTTACGATGCGGTCAAGCTTGGTAGCCAGCGCCTCAGCAAAACACAGGCTCATCGTATTCGCGAAGCAGCTAATCTGATTACGCATCGAAGGCATCCGATCGGGCTTCGGGTGGAAAAATCCTTCCGGCTCGCCGGTCCGCTCGATACCATATGTGATCTCCATAGTTCTCTGGACGATGCCAGCCGGGAGGTAGTGCAGGGTACGCCCGAGCATGAACCCGGCTGGCTCAAAAACTCTAAATTGCGATACCCTCGCGCTTTTCGCTCAAGGTGCCGGCGGCCTAATCGTTGCCATGCTCACGACGGAAGAACTCGTTGTCCCTAATCGGCTGCGCGGCGAGTGCTTTCAGGCTAAATCGTGCGTCAGCACAGACGTTGCAGTACGGCAGGATCATTGGCGCGACAATGGCGACTTCATGCGGAGGAGCATGCGGCGGGTGACGATGGGTAACTACGTATACGCCGGTGTGCGGGGCCGGAATCCCGAGCCGGAAGGTCTGCCGTCGCTTTGGTCCCTGGCATGCGTGCAAGAATTTCATAGTGGGTGAGAATTGCAAAGTGAGGAACTTCGAAAGTCAAGTCGAGCTTTGGCCCTGCCGTTATACAGCGCGCTGCAAGCGATGGTGGTGCCGCGCCCCGGCGACTGGTGATCGCCCGCTATCTCGACGGGCAGGGGCGCCCTCTGCGACAAGTCGAGCTATGCGAGCATCACTCGGGCGCGCTTGCGAAGGGCGAGATTGCCGTGCGCGATATGCGATAGGTCCGCGGTCAGGCATCCTAACAAATCAAATGATGAGCCCAGCGCCGCCGCCTCAAGAATACCCGTTCGCCAGCCCATCGATATCGATTTGGCTACCGTGGTATTTCACGCAGCGCGCTCTGTCAGCACTCACCATCCCACTCTTTTTCTTCTTGCTGGTTCAGTGGCTGAAGTGCGTTTGGGCAGGATGTATCGATTACCCTGCGATGGTCAGAGCGAGCGAAGCTGCTTTCGGGAGCATCGCCGCATTTATTGCCGTTTTATTCGCATGGATTCCGGCGTTTGCCCCTGCCGTCATAACTTACAGTCTCTTGCCAAACGTCCCTGGGCTATGGATTCGGCGGGACCTGACTACAAGAACTTCCATGAAGGTCGGGGCATACTTGGGATGTTAATTCTGTTTTTCACGATCGCGGAGGCCATTTCTGCCGGGGACCGCTACGCGATCAGATGGATCGCAGACCGCAATCCGTGTGGGTCGTTCAACGCCGGAATCACTGGCAGCGTTCCGCCACCACACGGCTGCCGCTAAACGGTACCGTGTCGAGTTCAAATAGTTCTTTCCATGCTCCCGATGAATCGCGAATACCGACAGCACCGCTGCCATCCGCCTCCGCGCCGACGAAGGACGCCATCCCCCCTCAGCTCTTCCCACAAAACATGAGCATGGCGCGCCCATCCGGGTCCGCTTCGGAGCTCGAGGCTAGGCTGGTGCGAATCTGGCCATCCGCGTCTGCGATTGCCAGATAAGCCTCGCCAGAACCCTCGAGCACTCCTGCAATCAGGCGGACATGGCCATTAGAATCGCGAATGACCAAGCGATCTGCATCCAGATGCGTTCCGTCGGCCACGGTAGCTCTGACTGACCGCCTCTTGGATCTTTCCTGCCCCTGGTTTTGGCACCGAGAAGCTCGCTCCTTCGCCTTCACGCTGGAACTCGCCTGCCTTCAGCTCATCGATGCGCGTAATGAATCCACTCATGGGTTCGTGGAAGAGAAACATCCCCGGCAACGATTTTGTGATCATCCACCGGGAACAGAGATCGACCAGGGAAATGTGAGAGATTCGAGAACATCGCCTCGCCTCCGGTAGTCCGTGCGCAGCCTGTTATCTCTTCCGCCGCTTCCTCTTCCTTGCCCGCCGCTTCATCTCGGCCGAGCGTTCCTCCGGGCTGAGCGAATCCCAGTAGGCCCGCGAGGCCGCGCCGATTTTCTCACGGCGCTCCTCACTCAGCTTCTGGCGCGGCTTAGTAGCGGCCAGCTTCATCAAGCGCGAACGCTCGTGCGGTGACGACCCCTTCCCAACGTTTGCGGCCGAGCGCTACCGCCGCGGGATGCTTCTTCTTCACGGCACCAATCTACCCAACGCAGGCGCACTATGCGAGCGCTCGTTATAGCTGTGTTTGACAACTGTATTAATTATCGGTAGTTAATTCTGTCGATACCAATCAGGGGAGGAACACAATGCCGGACAAGAAGAAGGTTATGACCGAGGTCTTGGATTTGCTCAATCGCGGGCGCGCGTGCTGGGGTTTCGCGCCGATGGAGGAGTTGCCGAGGGGAATGTGCAATCTGCCCGAGTACTGCGTTGTTGCGCGAGGGTTGGAGGTGCTGGCGTTCTCCAACCGCATCCCCCTCGCGCCCACCTGGGCGGAACCGGAGGAGCAGATCCACGAGATACTGCGGCTGCGAAGGCTCTTGCAGAAACGGGGGGGTGAAAAGCCCGATTTCGCTCGGCGAAATATTATCACAAGGACTGCGAAGGCTGGGTCGTGCCGTTCCCGCCGATCCTGCGCAAATTCGTCAACGATTTCGACTGCAGGCAAGTATCCGGAGTCGGGCACGAGGGGACCAACGAAAGACGCTGAGCGGAAAGGTTAGTTCAGCCGGTGCGCCGAGGGGTGGCTTAGCGCGATGCGGAAACCCAAACCCGGGTATCTGACTATCAAGGAAGCGGCCACACTCGCACGCTTGCACTACCGGACGCTGTATAAAATCATCGAACGCGGTGAGCTCGGCCCTGCGCAAGGATGACTCATTTGTCGTCCGCATCCGCGGCGGCAGTATTTGATCAAAGAGGCTCCTTTTCGACGGGTCTTCATCGAGGGCGAAGCGCCGTCCTGACTTCAATCCGGCCGCGCCCGACGAGTCTTACAACGCCCCGCGCTCCACAACGAGCCGGGGCTTTTCTCTTTTCACAACGCGGACGGCGACGGCGGCGACCTACGCCGCGCAATTATTTCACCAGTTTCGCCGGTCGATGAGCCAGGCTAAGGACTTCAGAATGAGCGCAACGATAGGGCGGAAGCGCCATTGGCTTTACTCGGCGAATCTGCGCTTTTTTAATCTAATTGATTTATTGGCATGCTCTAGAACAATTTTTTAAGATATACTTGGGTTTGAAGCGCGCGTACCCAAGTGGCAGAGGGACCCGTTGTAACAACCCGGGCTATTCGGATGGTTCGATTCCTCCCGCGCGCTCCACAATTTATCTTCGATATTGGAAGAAGAAAAGTTTGACGCCAGGGACCGCGGCGCCCAGCGTGCATTCTCGATAGTTCGTTCTGAATGGAGAGGGGGCGGAGCGATTGAAGGGCAGCTGATACTCCACCCCCTCTTCCGGTCGGCTCGGGCCGCCCGGCTGCAACCCTAAGCAGCACTGTAGCGATGTTTAGTCGACCATAAAGCGAACTCGACGATTTCTCGATTCTCTCGGTCCTCTATTTCCGAATAGATGACTCAGTTCAGTGTCGGGTCGGGATCGCGGTCACGCGGCGGCGGCAGTGCCGGCAGATCGATCGCAGGCTTTTCCCGCAACTGTGCCGGCGAGTTCTTGATTTCGTCGAGATGCATGTGAATTTCCAGGCCTATGCCGAAATTGATTTGCTCCTTCTCGTTGGGGATGGCGCCGGTGTATTTCGCCAGTGTCTCCAGTGCCACGTGCTTGTTCGCCAGCCGCACTTTCTTTGTCACTCCTCCATCCTTGCCCAGTTCGACATCGACGCCGGCGATCGCTCGTCGTGCATCTTCTGACATCCTCGGAACCGGTAACAACTGGCCGTTTTCGTCGTAGAGGTCGGCGGGGTCGAGGAAGCCGATGCGCGCCAACTCGCGGATCACGCGGGCCGGGGTCACTCCAGCGGCGGCGTGCTGATGCTCGAGCTCGGTTAACACCTCCGGCCTGCGCAAAATACGACTTGCCCATACCGGCGCAGTGCGAGGCGGAACGCCAGCGGCAATTGCGGCCGCCGTCTTCTTGCCGCCGTTCGACAAATACTCGGTCAGGAACCGGCGGATCCGCGGCCGCTCGATAAGCTCGTTCAAAACCCTTCGCGGCCGCCGACGTCGACGCTTTTTCATTTCTCACTTTGCTCCGTTCGAGCGGCTTTGGAGGGTTACTTTGAGATCTCGGGCCTTTAGTTGGAGATCGTCCGCCCGGTCCAGTTGTTCACGCTGCTCCCGTTCCCGCAGCTCGAG
>CAWDQC010000068.1:0-27562 GCA_963804355.1 uncultured Pseudomonadota bacterium
CGGCAAATGCCGCGCGCGGAAGTGGTCGCACACTACTCGCTGGTCAGCCCGGTAGGTGGCGCTGGCGCCTGCCCATGCTGAGCTAATCTTTGCCAACGCGGTGCGCTGGGCGCGAATTCGAACAAGAGGAAATCAACCCGGATCCCTGGCTCGATCGCGGCGAAAAACTGCACGTGCGCTCAAGGGGCGGCGATCCTTTTATCTTCGGACGTGGCGGGCTGATCGACCAGGATCCGGTTTATTTCCTTGTTCCAATTCGCGCCCCACGCCGCCGCGTTTGCCGGCAAAGATTAGCTCGGCATCGGCAGGCGCCAGCGCGACCACACCCTTCGGGCTGACCAGCGAGTCATGTACGACCACTTCCGGGAACGCGGGCGCGGAAGTGGTCGGGCACCCACTTGCGCGGCCAGCCCGAGGTCGGCGCCGCCATGCCGAGGAGTCTTTGCCGAATGCGGCGCGGCGGGACCGAGATAGGGAAATCAACCGGATCTGGCCGACCGCCGGCCATTGAACAGGGAAGCCACCGCCGCCCTTGAGGCGCACCGTGATTTTTCCGGCGCGCGAGCAATCGACCAGGATCCGGTTGATTTCCTCTTGTTCGAATTCGCGCCCCACACCGCCGCGTTTGCCGGCAAAGATTAGCTCGGCATCGGCAGGCGCGAGCGCGACCACCTCCGGGCTGACCAGCGAGTCGTGTACCACCACTTCCGCGCGCCGCATTACCGCGGCCGCTCGCAGCGTAATCGAATCGGGAGCGCCCGGCCCGGCTCCGACCAGGTAGACTTTGCCCACCTGCCCGCTCATGGCCGGATCATCTCATCGGCTCCCTGAGCCAACATCCGCCGACCCAGCAACGCGCCCAGTTCGGTCGCCGCTTCCAGCATCGCTTTTGCCGGTTGCACCGACTCGCCCGGCGACGCGGGTAATCGATGAGCCGCCGCGGCCTGGTCGGCCAGGCTCCGCGTTCCGTCGAGGCTGAACAGTAACGCCCGCAAACGCAGAGCATCGCCCTGGATACTTCCCTGATCCCGACCGGCGAGACGCAAGACGCGCCGATCGTCGCGAGGAAGATCTCTCCGCGGTGACCTCGGCCGTCGCCCCCAGGTCATTCAGCGCGGCTATCGCGCTTTCCAGTTCAGGCGAGGCGCCGACGACACTCCCCGCCAGCGCTTCGATCGCGAGCGCGCCTTGTCCGCCGGCCGGCACGAAATTCTCTTCGTCGAGCTCGATCGGATTCGCCACTGCCCGGCGCTCGAGTCGAATCAGTCCCGCCATCGCGACAACGATCGCGTCGAAGTCGCCGGCCTCGAGCCGTTTGAGACGCGTATCCACATTGCCGCGCAAAGGTGTCACCGTGAGATCCGGCCGCAGGCGCAGGACCTCCAGCCGTCGGCGGGGCGAGGAAGTTCCAATGCGCGCGCCCGCCGCGAGTGTGTCCCATCCGCCGCCATTGCGCGCGATCAGCGCGTCGCGCGGATCCTCCCGCTGCGGATCGCCGCAATCCGAAACGCGCCCGGCAGCACCGCCGGCAAATCCTTCATCGAATGGACGGCGATATCGATCCGGCCATCGCTGAGCGCCTGCTCGAGTTCGCGAATGAAAAGGCCCTTGCCGCCGACCTGCGCCAGCGAAGGAGTGGTCAACTTGTCGCCGGTGGTGTTGATCGACACGATCTCGGCACGCAATCCGTCGACGGATCCTTCGAGACGGTCCTTAATCAGGTTGGCTCTGCGCCATCGCCAATGCGCTGGGGCGAGAGCCGATACGAAGCGCGAACGCCATTGGACTTTTCCGGCGACCGGTCAGAGCTCCTCGTCGTCGTCGGGATCCTCCGGCAGCACCAGCGAGTCGTCGCCCGATGTCGTCAGCAGGCGTCGCGCGATTTCCGCGGTATAGAGTCCATCGGCGGTGGACGCGCCGCGCAGGCCCGAAAGCACCCGATGCAACAACTTGTTGATCATGCCACGGGTCAGCGCTTCGATCTGCTCACGCGCCTCCGGCTCCAGCCCGGCGAGCCACGCCCGATGACGCGCGAGTTCGACGTCGCGCAATTGCTCGATACTCGATCGGATGTCTTTTATCGCCGGTACGAGGTCGAGTTCGCTCAGCCATTTCATGAAGGAATCGACTTCGAGTTCGACGATCGTCTCTGCTTTCAGGGCCTCGCGCTCGCGTTCTTCCCGGGACTCGACCACCACCGAGCTCAGGTCGTCGATATCGTAGAGGTAGGTATTTTGCGTGGTGTTGAGCCGTTCGTCGAAATTGCGCGGGACGCCGAGGTCGATCAGAAACATCGGCCGATAGCGCCGCTCCCGGATGATCGCCTCGACTTCCTCCGGGCCGAGCACAGGCTTGGTCACCGCCAGCGACCCGATAACGATATCCGCGAGCTTGAGGTAGGGCTTGTAATTGTCGAAGGGCACCGCGGTGCCGCCCAACTGGCGCGCCAAGGTGACCGCGTTGTCGAAGGTGCGGCTGGTGATGAGCAACGATTGAATACCCAGGCGCTTGAGATTCCGCGCCGTCAGCTCAGCCATCTTGCCGGCGCCCATCAGCATCACGGTCTTATCGTTGAGACTGTCGAAAATTTTGCCCGCGAGGCTCACTGCCGCCGAACTCACCGAGACCGCGCCGTGGCCGATCAGCGTCGCCTTGCGCACTCGCTTGGCCACGGAGAAAGCCTTGTGGAACGCGCGATGAAGCACCAGGCCGGCGCTTCCCGCCGCCGCCGCTTGCGAATAGGCGACTTTGATCTGGCCGAGGATCTGCGCCTCACCCAATACCATCGAATCAAGGCTCGCGGCGACGCGAAACAGATGCCGCGCCGCTTCGCGATCGTTGTAGCGATAGAGCGCCGGCGCAAAGGCCGCGGCTTCCACCGCGCGATCCGAGGCGAGGAATTCGGTCGCTTCTTTCGCGGCCCGCGCCGCGTCGCCGGTGACCGTGATCATCTCGACGCGGTTACAGGTCGAGAGCAGGGCCGCTCTCGGTGATCGCGGGCGCGCGTCCCTTGAGCCTCGACAGCGCGTCCACGATCTCGTCGTCGGCAAACGCCAGGCGCTCGCGCACGCCGACCGCGGCGGTGCGATGATTAACCCAAAGATGAAGAGCGTTGTCCATCTACCCGATCTGCTCCATCTAGCCGAAAGCTCCCTCCATGTTTTCCCGGGTTCACCAGGCTGACGCCAGGAACGATCCACCAGCACCGCAAATACCACGATCGTAAGCGTCGCCGCGCGATGCCCGCGCCATCCTACCGTCAAGCGCGATTCAGCAGCGCCGCATACAGACACCCAAATCACCAGCGACCACGACTCCCGGGCTCCCACGACCAAAAGAAATGTCCCCACGTCGCGTCTGCCCAAGTAATCGCGCCTCTGTCACGATCGCGAGGCTCAGCATCAGGAAGCCCCAGCCTCAATAGGTAGATAATTTACTCGATCGAGCTTTTCGAGGACTCGGCGCGCGTCTCGTCGGCATTGTGGTCAACGGTCTTTTGGTTCGGCAGTCGTCTCCGGCAACCAGGTAGAGGGATACTCACTTGCGGCCGCCAGCACGAACAGCGCATAACCGATAAATGCCATTCGTCACGTGTACCGGTAGCCAGCGCGCTGCGCAGGCTTTCCGGCACCACGTTGCCCCTGCTTCATCATTACGATCGCTATCGCCAAAACCGCCGAAACAACCGGCGCGACGTAGGCGCCGATCACTGCCATTCTGAATCGAAGGATAAGCCCGAGGCCGGTCAACGCGGTCAACCATGCCAGGAATGCCAGCGACTGTGCGAAGTTCGTAACCGGTACCGTTCCTGCCTGGATGCTGCTCACAGCGAGCGCCGCCGTTTGCATCGCGATGCCGCCGATCAGCAGCGCCGTCCCGCGACTCGACCCCTCGACCGGCGCGATTGCCCTCCACCCGATCTAGGGCAAAGCTCGCGGCCGCAAGACCATAACAGATGATCGCCGGCAGGTACCAAATTGGGTTCATTCGGAATGGTTAGCGCGTCTGCCATAGCGGCCGCGAGTCGCGCGCGATCGAAACCTAAATCAGTCAGGCTGCAGCCGAGATGAAGCGTCACGATCTCTTCGGCGGCCTGATAGTCACCTGATCTAATATGGTCGCGCAATTCCGGAATGTACCAGCGTTTCCAGTATCCGCGCGCGAATCGCGCCGTCCGGTTCGCTGCGCCGCAGCCGGCGACGCGCGGCAGCCAGGATCAATGCCAGGAATTCATATTCCGGGCCGAAACGCTCCTCTAACTCTTCCCGCAGCATTTTAGCCAACGCCGGACTGGCGCCGCCGGTCGATATAGCTAGTTGCAAATCGCCGCGCTTTACCACCGCCTGGTGCGATGAAAGTGCAAAGGTCTGGACGATCCTCGACGTTAACCGGAATTTTCAGCTCGCGCGCCTCCCCCGATGCTTCCCGGTAACCTCCTGGGTCATGACGACCGCGACATACACCAGTACGAAATCGCGAAGCATCCCGGCCTAATACAGGCTCGGGATACGCCGCAGTGCCCCACATTCGGCCAGCGCCGTGATTCAGGCCCCGGCTCTCGTGTCATTACGGTGACAGTCGCCCCGGCCTCTATCAGTGCCCGCGCCCTGCGCGCCGCCGCCTCGCCCCCGCCCATCACAAGGCACTCGACGAGCCCTTACGTCGAGAAACAACGGGATAAAACCCATTTGGCCACCAATTCTATTGCTAAGAGAATTTAAATTGTCAGCTCAAACGCACACTTTAGTAGTTGCTCTGCTTGCGTGCATACCTTTTCACTCTATGGCTGCATGACACTTGCCTACAACTATCGCCCCTGATAGACCCGATGAGCGCCAAGACCGTTCGTGCAAAGACCCTTCGTGCAAAGGATCCTTCGCGCACTTAACCAAACTCGCTCGACCATTTTGTGCGCGCGACTCGAAGATGCTGGCGGTATCTCCGGGCCAGAGCCGTGGCCTGCTCGGGCGAACAGGCCTCGAACCTGGCGAAGGGATGCTCTTCGTTCGCGGCCGTATAGAGCCGTTCATGTGGATGCATATGTTCTTCATGCGCTTCCCGATCGATATCGTTTTCCTCGACGGCGACGACACGGTGGTCCGGATAAATCATCGCCTTAATCCATGGCGCGTCTCCTCGGTCGTTTTTAGTGCGCGCCGGGGCACTCGAGATCGCCGCCGGTGAGGCGGCCCGGAGCGGAACCGTGGTCGGCGACAAGGTCAGCTTCGAAGAAGTCGCTCAGCCGAATGGCCCGGGTGCGTGTCGCGAATTGTGCCTCCAAGAATTCAGCGCGTCCCCGTCCATCGGCTGCACATAAACGCTCAGCGAATCCCGCGTTTGGTTGCATTTTGCGCAACAAAACGTTGCAGAGGGGCGGATTGTCGACCGATTTTCACCTGGTATACATATTAAAATACGGTTTCGAAAGTGGCACGATAGATGCGCTGTCTAGCGGCCGAAACTAGACGCGGTTTCTCGAACGATGATTTACAAGGCTAAAGAAAGATTTACGGGAAAAAAGATGGCATAAATAAGCCTAGAATGGAAAAGACTAGATTTGATGAAATTTGCTTGACTCCCAGAGAGTTGCAGTCTTAGAATCCCAGCAGACACAAAGAGACTAACGTTAGGATGCATGACTCGATCGAAACCCTCTGAGCTTTTCGCATAACTGCATAAGAGCACAAAAGATAGAATTTCGCCAAGTTTCATGCCAGCGATCCTGTCACCGGACGAAGCTGACGTATTAACAGGCAGTGCTGTGAACAAAAGTTTCGTCACCGTTTATTGTGCAAAAGTTTCCCAACTATCGGAGCACGGATTGTGCGATGGTCGGTGCGACAGAGAATTCGATGAAACTTGGGGGAAATAGAAAGATACGGCGGGAACCTTGACGTTCTGTCTGATTTGATGATGTTCTCGGTGACTTCCGGCCTTTAGCGGGGCCGCGAAGCCGAACATGTTCCCTAGCCTGCCTTAAAGATGGTTACGGAACGCATTTAGGAGCCACGAGAATTCGGAGACCAGATTAAAGTGAAGATCATAGTTCTCGCGGTATCGACGGAATGACCGCTTCTAGCGATCACGCCTCCTCAGATGTGTCGAAGGATCACGCTGGAAATTGCTTCAGCCCATCGATGCATCATTTTTTTCAGATCTTTTGATTACCCCCTCGAAGCTTTTCTTCGCGCCGCCCGATCATTTGACGGCCGAACGATTAGCACCCATCCGCCAGACGATGTTTGCGCTGGCCCGGATCAATTCTTTTGAAGAAGCGCGCTATGTTCACGGCGATCCGTCCCGGCCAGGCGCGAGCATCAACACATCTTCGATATCTATTGTGTGTGCGTTGAATAAGCAGGGGAATGACGCCTTGTCGGAAAATCCGTTTCCCGACGGGCTTCAAAGCTTAGAAACCGCGATGACTGAGTGCATGCGGTATTAGAATTTTCTCGCGCCAACGCTGCCGGGAAGGGCAGTTGTCGAGGGGGAGGAATAGATGAGACGACCGATCATTTTCGGTTCTGCTCGCCGGAGTAGCCGCGCTGGTGGCTGCCCTGGTGGTTTACTCGGCTCTCAAGAAACGAGAGGCCGAAGTCCAGCAGGCGATGGTCAAGAATGTCGAGATTGTCGTCGCCAATCACGATCTGTCGATTGGCACGAAGCTCGATGCCGGCTCGGTCAAGTTGGTGAGGTGGTCGCGCGAGGCGGTTCCGCCGGGTGCGAGACCGACCCCGGTCGGTCATGAATCAGTACACCAAGACCAGCTTCGTGCAGAACGAGCCGATCGTGGCCGACCGTTTGTTCGCCGGTGACAAGAACGCTGGTGTATTGCCGCTGCTGATTCCGTCAGGAATGCGCGCAATGTCGGTGCCGGTCGACGAAGTCAGTGATATCGCCGGTTTCGTCCTGCCGCACACGCGGGTTGACGTGCTGGTGGCGGTCTCCTCCGGTGGCAGCAACGGAGACAAGCCGTTCTCCAAGATCGTTCTGCAAAACGTCGAAGTTTTGGCGATCGCGCAGGATATCGAGCAGGTAGGCGACAAGGCGCAACCGGTTAAGGTGGTTACGCTGCTGGTTTCACCGGAAGAAGCCGAGCGCCTTGCCCTGGCCAGCCGTGAAGGCACTTTGCGCCTGGCGATGCGTAATTACGATGACACCAAGATCGTGATGACGAGCGGTGTCGACGTTTCGCAGATGCTTCGCTCGTACGGCGGTCCGCAACCCGCGATGCCGATGATGGAGGCGCAGCACGTCGAACGCCCGATCGTTCGCGCGCCGCGCGCCAATCCCATCGAAGTCGAGGTTTTGCGCAACGGCAAGAGCACCGAGAACATCTCTTTTATTCGTAGCGACGGCAGTAGCCATCAGGCTCCTGCCGAGGCTCCACCCTCAGGTTCCTCGAGTGAGGCGGATTCCCCCGATAAGGAGCGGATGCGGCCCCGGCCCCAGCGCCGCTGCGACATACTCATGCGGCGCATAGCGCCCCGGCCAGCGCCACTACCACTTCAAGCGCTTCCGACGTGGCGCCACCCGGTTCCAGTGGTCATACCTTAGGCGTGATAGGAGTTCCGGCGCCGATGGACGATCCAGGCCCCAATGGCTTTAACAAGCCGCATTCCAAGACCATCGACGTCCCGTGACCACAACCGGAAAACAGGGGAGGAACACAAGGAAAATGAGCCGCATTCGCCGTAATGGCATGATTATAAGCTTGATTGGTGCGCTGGGACTGGTGGCGCTCAGCACTGCCTCCGTTCGCGCCGACGACAGCGCCAGTCGCGAGGTTTCGGTTAATCTGAACGCCGGTGAGTCCTATGTAATCAAGGGTCTCAGCACCGGCGGCACGCCTGCCGTTCATGTCCTCAATAATCCCAACGCCCTTATCGTTCATGGCGACGCGCCCGGCGAGCTGGTGCTCCTGGGAGCGGCCACTGGGCAATGGGCTATTGATGTGAAGACGGCCGACGGCGAAAAAGTCCGTTACAACGTCAGTGTCCAGTCGATCGCCAAGTCCCCACCGGTGCCCGGCAAGGCTCCGGCGGCGATGGGCGGTCCGGCCCTGGGTAGCGAATCGGCCCCGTCAAGCAGCAGTGCGCTTGATTCGGGCAGCGGCCCGGTCGCCAGTGCCGGCACCGCGCCGGTTGCGCCAGCCGCAGCCGCTGGTTCCGCGTCCTCGTCGGTACCGCCTTCCGGTCCTGCCGCTTTGACGGCGGGAGCCGTAACTGCGACCGCTCCGGCCGCAACGGCTGCAGCCGCGTCGGCGTCGGCAGCGCCTTCGAGTGCCTCCGGCCCCACGGCGTCCTCTGACAGAAGCATCGAACCTTCGACCTATAGCCCCTCGGCGGCACCGCCGGCAGCGGCGATGGCGGGTTCTCCAGTATCTCCCGCGAGTCCGCCTCCGGTCGTCACCGCCGAGAATAGCGGCACGGTCATTCCGAGCCAGGGCGCCTCGAGCCCCGACCAATCAATGCCGGCCGAACGCTTCAAGAGCGATCCGTTGGCGGAACCCGCCTCGCCGGTGGATACCGCCGCGAGCGGAACCCATTATCTGCCCGAAGACACGGTGCTGATGAGCGCGGGCTCCTCGCATATCTTCGATTTTCCGCGTCGTATCCGTCGCGTATCGATCGCCGATACCGAGGTTGCCGACCTCCAGGTCATCAACCCTTATCAGGTCAACCTGATCGGCCATAAGGAAGGATTCACCACCCTCGCGGTGTGGGACGCCCAGGGCCGTTATGAAGAGCGTGAAATCCGCGTCGACCCGTTCGGCAAGCAGCAGGTGCTGCTCAATGTGATCGTGGCCGAACTCAATCGGAGCCGCCTGGAACAGCAAGGTATCAACTGGACCGCCGCGTTGCCCCATCAGGGGATCTCGCTGGTTGGTCTCGGCGGCGGCAGCCCCGCGACCCCGTACTCGGCCACTTCGACACTTACCGCGAGCACCTTGCTCGGAGCAGGAACCGCCAACCAGGCGCTGGTTCAGAGTACTGCGACCGGCACGGTACCGCCTCAGGGCCAGCTCATCCCGATGCTGCTGTCGTCGAACGTGAACTACGCGCTGGCGGCAGGTAACGGTAACGTCCAGACCCAGACCTTCTTTCAATTCCTCGAGGATCACGCCCTGGCCAAGATTCTCGCCCAGCCGCATCTGTTGGCGAATTCGGGTGAGAAGGCCGAGTTCCTCTCCGGTGGCGAGATCCCGATCGTTATCGCCCAGGCGTTGAATACTTCGGTCGTTTTCAAGCAATTCGGAACTTCGGTAATCTTTGTGCCGACAGTAATTGGCCGCGACACCATCGAGCTGGAAGTCAAGCCCGAAGTGTCCGAGCCGGATTACGCGCATGGTGTGAGCATGTTCGGCTTCACGATTCCGGCGTTCGTGACGCGGCGTGCGCAGACGGTGGTACGCCTGCACGATAACCAGACGCTGATTATCGCGGGCCTAATCCTGCACACCAAGACTTCGGAAGTGAACAAAACGCCCTACCTGGGTGACCTTCCCTACGTCGGCGCGCTGTTCAAGAATACTTCTTACAATGATCAGGAGTCGGACCTCGTGATGAGCGTGACGCCACAAATGGTGCAGCCGCTGCCGTCCAATGGTACGGTCGCGCTACCCACGGACCGTGGCCCCATGAGCTATCAGGAGATTCGTACCGACCGTGTGAGCCCGGTTGATGCAAGCCGGCCGCGGTTCTAGGAGGAGGCCCTTCAGGATATCCATTGGCTGCGTTGGCAAATAAGGGCGAGGGACAGCATGGCGCGTTACGTGTCCTGCTGGTCGGAGAAGCGGACGAGAAGCGCCAGGAAGTAAAGGCCGCGCTTGCGTCCCTCGGCGACCCGTCGCTGGAGATCATCGAAGTGGTGCCCGGTCCGGGCCGTGCGGCCAACGGCGGGCCTCCACCCGATGTGACGATGGTGCTCTTTAACGGGGGCAACGAAGAAGCCTCGCTCAGCTATCTGCAGGCGCAAGCCGAGGACGATTCCGAATCCCGCCCGGTGCTTTTCGCCCTGGTGCAGGAGCGTTCTCCCGTATTGATGCGCCGGATTCTTCGGGCCGGCGCCGACGAACTGCTCTTCTTGCCGCTGGATATCGGCGACGCCACCCGCGCGTTGCTGAAAATCAGCGAGACCCGCCGCAAGGCGGAGCGCCAGACCGGCGGGGTGGTGGTGTCGCTGGTGAGTACGGTCGGCGGCGTCGGTGTCACCAGCCTTGCAGCCAATCTGGGTCTCGCGCTGCGTTATGCGCTCAATAAGCGCGTGGCCGTGGTCGACCTCGATTTGCAGACCGGTGGACTCGCGGTTTTCCTCAATCTCGAGCCCGAGCGCACGATCATGCAGTTGTGCGAGGGTGAACGAAAGCTGGATTCGATCCAGCTCGAATCCGCGCTAACCAAGCATCCGTCGGGCATGTACCTGTTGGCGGCTCCCAAGCGGATCGAAGACAGCGAATTGGTGGCCGACAAGACCATAGGCGCGGTGCTCGAGCTGATGCGCCAACTGTTCGACTTCGTGCTGGTCGATTGCGGCGGCTATATCGATGAGAACGCCGTCGCCGCGTGGGAGCGCTCGGACTATCTGTTCTACCTGCTCGATCAGTCGATCGCCGCCGCGCGCTGCGCCTGGCGTTTCGTTGATCTGTTCGGAAGGCTTGGACTCTCCGCGGTCGAACCCAGCTTCATCCTCGGCCGCTACCAGCCGCATCATCCGATCAGCGAAGAACAGATCACGCATACCTTGGGGCGGCCGATATACGCGAAAGTGCCACGCGATGAAAAGGTGCTCGAGCGCGTTCAATTACGCGCCCAGGACCTGTGGCAGGTAGGACCGGGATCACCGTTGGCTCGTTCGGTGGAGGATCTGGCGCGTCGATTGGCGAGTGGTGGCGAGGTCGCAATCGAGCACGGTGGAATTATGTCAAGACTTTTATCCGCATTTGGACAGCGGAACTAAGGGTGTAACCATGAAACTTGTCGAACGCATAACTTCGCAGACTACGGGGCCTCAGGGCGCCGCACGTCCATCGATGATGGGCAACAGCCAGCCACGTCGCCAACGCGACGTGCTCGCCGACGGCTTCCAGCAACTCAAGCTGGCGGTGCATAACCGCCTGTTCGAGACGCTCGACGTCTCGCGCCTGGAGAGCCTCGAAGCGAATATGGCGGCGACCAAGGTCACCCAGGCCATCACCGAGATCCTCGATGAAGAGGGACGCCTCCTGACAGAGGCCGATCGCGCCCGGCTGGTCGAGGAAATCAAGAACGAACTGCTCGGCCTCGGACCCCTGGAGCCGTTGCTCTGGGACGATGACGTCAACGATATCCTGGTCAACGGTCCCAACCAGGTCTACGTCGAGCGCCAGGGTAAGCTTTATCTGACCGACGTGCGTTTCAACGATGACCAGCATCTGATGCTGATCATCGACCGTATCGTCTCGCAGGTCGGCCGCCGTGTTGACGAATCGTCGCCGATGGTCGACGCGCGTCTGCCCGACGGATCGCGTATCAACGCGATCATTCCGCCGCTTTCGCTCGACGGTCCGGCGCTCTCGATTCGTCGTTTCGGCAAGAAGCGCTACACGGTCGACGATTTGCTCGATAAAGACACGCTCACCCCGGACATGGTCGAGTTCATGCAAGCCATCATCCGCGCGCGTCTCAACCTGATCGTCTGCGGCGGTACGGGCTCGGGCAAAACCACGATGCTCAACTGCCTCTCCTCTTATATCCCGGTCGACGAACGTATCGTCACGATCGAGGACTCCGCCGAATTGCTGCTCCAGCAGCCGCACGTCGTCAGGCTGGAAACGCGGCCGCCCAACGTCGAAGGCAAGGGCGAAGTTACCCAGCGCGAACTGGTCAAGAACTGTCTGCGTATGCGTCCCGACCGCATCATCCTTGGCGAGGTCCGCGGCGCCGAAGTTCTCGACATGCTCCAGGCGATGTCCACCGGTCACGACGGTTCGATTTGTACGCTCCATGCCAATACTCCGCGTGACGCGATGCAGCGCCTCGAGATGATGATGCTGCTGTCGGGCGCCAATATTCCGCAGCGCGCGATGCGCCAGCAGATCGCTTCGGCCTTGAACCTGGTCATCCACGTGAGCCGCCTCTCCGACGGTTCGCGCAAAGTCATGAAGATTTCGGAGATCAGCGGCATGGAAGGCGACGTGGTCATGATGCAGGACCTTTACGAGTTCAAGCGCACCGGTATCGGACCGGGCGGCAAGGTGCTCGGACAGTTCCGCAATACCGGTGTGCGCTCGATGTACACCGACCGCGTGGCGGCAGCCGGCTACCGTATCGAGACTCAGCCGGTTGGCCGGGGGTAACTAGATGGACCTACTGCTCGCAAGCGGAGTCTTCGCGCTGGTCTTCGTCTGCCTGCTGGTATGGCTTAGCAGCCGCGGCGGCGAAGTCGAGCAGAAGCAGAGCTTGCTGCGCCGGATGGCGCGACCGGAAGAGGATATCGACGTCGATATCACGCGCAAGGGACCGCCGCGCGACGAAGGTGCTTTTTCCTTCGTCTACCGGCTGAACCTCTTGCGCAAGCTCGAAGAGAACATGTGGCAGGCCGGCATCTACATGCGGGTCTCCGAGATGCTGCTCATCATCCTGCTCATGTTCCTCGCCGGGTTGTTCGTCGGTGAAGCGATCTGGCGCGACCTGACGCTGGCGATGGCGCCGGCAATCGGCTTGGGCATCCTGCCGCTGTTTTACATCCGCTTTCGTCGCAGCCGGCGTTTGCGTGCGTTCATCGGGCAACTTCCCTTCGCACTGGACCTGATGAAGTCATCGCTCGAAGCGGGTCATTCGCTCAACCGCGGTCTCCAGGTCGTGGTGCAGGAGTTCGGCGATCCGCTCGGCAGCGAGTTCCGCACGGTGCTCGAACAGACCCGTATCGGTCTGCCCCTGCCGCGGGCGCTCGAAGACATGCTCAAACGGGTCCCCGAAGAGGATTTGCGGCTGCTGATCGTCGCGGTGAAAGTCCAGAACGAAGTCGGCTCGAGTCTGGCGGGAATCGTCGGACGCCTGTCCGAGATCGTCCGTAACCGCCAGCGCCTGCGGCTTCAGATCAACGCGCTTACCGCGCAGTCGCGCTTGGGCGGAATGATCGTCGGTTGCTTGCCGATCATCGTGCTGGGGGCATTCAGTTTGGTTCAACCGAGTTATGCGCAGGCGCTTTTCTATGACCCGACCGGACAGAAAATCCTCAAAGCGGCGATCGTCCTGGACGTATTGGCCTTCATCACGATCCGTCGCTTGCTGAAGATTAAATATTAGCGGGAGGCGTCCAGGAATGTCGTCAGCGATACTCGTGACCTTGTCCGTATTTTGCCTGCTCGGCGCCGGAGCCTACGCGCTTTATTACGCTCTCTACGGCAGCCATCGCGTTCTCGAAGAGCGCTTCGCCGACTTGGCCGTGAAGATTCGCGCCTCCCAGGGCGTCTTCGATGAAGACGCCGAGCACGATGACACTTTCGGCCGGATGCTGTTCAAATGGGCCGCTTCGCGCGTCCCAGCGCCGCGTACCGACACCCCGTCGGGCGAAAAGTTGCAGCAGACCTTGAGCCAGGCCGGCTACGTCGGTTCGGCCTCTCCTCATACTTTCCAGGTTTTTCGCTTTTTGTTCATGGCCGGCATGGCCCTCACCGGCGCTTTGATCGCGGTCGTGACCGGCAAGGGTGGCGGCACTGTGATGCTGTATGGCCTGATTGGCGCGGCGCTCGGATTTTTCGGCCCCTTGTTTTACGTCCAACGCAGTGCCCGTAGCCGTCAACTCGCGATCGCCCGCCAGCTCTCGGACATCCTCGACTTGCTCGTCGTTTGCGTCGAAGCCGGCTTGGGCCTTTATGAAGCCATCAAAATCGTGGGCGGCGAAAGCGAGCGGCAGAAGCAGGAAATCGGCCGTGAGCTAGCGTTGGTGGCCTCTGAAATCTCTGCCGGCGCCTCGCTCGGACAGGCCTTGCGTAATCTGGCGGAGCGCACCTCGGTTGAAGATATCAAGCCGCTCGCCGCGACCCTGATCCAGAGCGAGCAGCTGGGCGCACAGATCGCCCCGGCGCTTCACGCCAGTTCCGACGCGCTGCGTACGCGCAGGCGGCTGCGGGCGGAAGAACAGGCGCAAAAGACCACGATTAAGATCCTGTTCCCGCTGGTGCTCTTCGTGTTGCCCGCGATGTTGCTGGTAATCGTCGGACCGGCGGTGGTTCAGGTTATCCGCACGCTCGGCAAATAATCGGCGAATCCTTTGGAATGAGACGGGCCCGGAGCTTCCGGGCCCGTTTTTCTTTTGTCTCGAGAGCAAATCTGCAGGGCGCGTTGCCGCTCGGCGGCCAACGATGACGTCGCGGCCGTGAGCGGTCATTTGGGCATTGCCACTTCGGCGGAGACGGCAACCCGGGCCGTCTCCTTATGGCGATTTCGAGGGATTAGAAGGAAAGGCGAAAATACTCGATCAAGTTTCCGACAGGCCCAGCCGCTTCATCAGACGGTACAGAGTCGTGCGGTCGACTCCGAGGGCGGAGGCCGCCACAGCGCGATTTCCCTTTGCTGCCTCCAGCGCGTCCTTGATCTTCGCCGCCGCCGCCCGATCGAGACATTCCTGCAGCGATTCGTCGGCCTTGCTCGTACTCGCACCCGCAACCGCCGCGACCGGGTCGACCGTATCCTCGTGAAGCGGGCTCGGCTCCGCACGCACCTGGTCGGGGGTAACGATCGGGTCGAGCGCGAACGCGTCGGGAGTAAGCACCTCGGCGCCACTCATCACGATCGACCGCTCGATGACGTTCTCCAGCTCGCGCACGTTGCCCGGCCATGAATACCCGTTCAGAGCTCGTTCCGCCTCATGGGATAGCGTAATCGGGCGTCCGGCCTCGGCCGAATAGAAAGCCAGAAAATGCCGTGCTAACGGCAGGATATCCTCGGGCCGTTCGCGCAAGGGCGGGATACGCACGGGAATGACATTGAGGCGAAAGTAGAGGTCGGCGCGGAACTGATTCTCGGCGACTTCCTTGCGCAGAACCCGGTTGGTCGCGGCGACGATCCGAACGTCGACCTTGCGCGGTTTGGAAGCCCCCACGCGCAGAACTTCGCCATCTTCGAGGACGCGAAGCAGCTTGGCCTGGAAATCAGGGCCGGCTTCCGCGATTTCATCGAGGAACAGCGTTCCATTCGAGGCGCGCTCGAAGCATCCGGCGCGCGCCGCGATAGCTCCGGTAAACGACCCCTTCTCGTGACCGAACAATTCGCTCTCGACCACGCCATCGGCAAAGGCCTTGCAATTGACCGCGATAAACGGACCCTCGGCGCGATTACTCCAGTAGTGGAGCATCCGGGCGACGAGTTCCTTGCCGGTACCGCTCTCGCCTTCGATGAGCGCGGTCGAACGCGAGGGCGCCACCCGGCGAATCATCGCGACCAGTTGCCGGGTCTGCGCGCTTTCGGCGATGAAGCCAGCCGCCGTACTGGCGACATCTAACTGCTGGCGCAGGCGTCGGTTCTCGCGGCGCAGGCTGGTCATCTCCAGCGCGCGTGCGACAATCGCCGCCAGCTCCTCGTCGTCGAGCGGCTTGGTCACGTAGTCGAAGGCACCCTGGCGCATCGCGGCGACCGCGGTACTTACGCTCGGGTCGCCCGTCAGCATCACGACCGGCACATCGGGCCGTTTGCTATGGACCTTGCGTAGGAAGTCGAGTCCGTCGGTGCCGTTTACATGGACTGCGCAGAGGACGACGTCAGCGCCGCGCTGTTCGAGTGCGCTGAGCGCGCTTTCGCCGTTACCTGAGGTTTCGCACTCGCATCCGGCCTTGGTCAGAGCGCGCGCAGCAAGTTGCGCTACCGCCTCCTCCTCGACAATCAGCACCCGCGCTTTCGAAGTATCCACAGGCTCCGCCACCATCCACTGGCGCAAAGTTGCACCTTTTGCTGGGCGTACTGTGGCATAACTGCGCAACAATGTCCACATACCGGTTTTACTCACACCTTGTTTTGTAATGCGTGAAATGTTGCGTCACGCGACCGTTGTTTGGCTGCAACGCGGTGGCTCTTTGGTTACGAGCGAAAAGCCGCATAGTAGCGATGCTTTCCCGGCGGTGTGACGTAGCGCAACAGTAGTGTTGCATGCGGACACTAATTTCTGAATGTGAATCGAGTCCCATTGATGCTTATAGTCGCCGTCGTCGCCCAAAGCAGTCGCTAAACGCGTGCCAGCGTCAACTCATCCAACCCCACCCCCCATTTATGTGTTTTGCCTAACGCCGTATCAGGCCAATTACGGCCTTGATTCGCAGTGCCGCTGCCGCCGGCTGGTCCGAGCCCGGTCGGAGCAGTTCAGTTGCGATGCGCTAAGCTGGTTTGTTCAACAGTGCGATGCGGATCCGCGCGCAGATTTGCACGGATGCACACGCAAGCACTTAGTGTTGCGGAGTAGTGCACAATCTGAGCCGTAATTTGGATCGTGGAAGTTACACGTGAATTCGGCGATCGGCGATCCGCGTCCTCGAAATTTGTTGCAGTCGCGCAGCGCGCGCGACACATGCGATGTCGAAAATGCATCGCGACAAAGTTACCGTCGCACGAAAACTATGATGTTTTGATCCGCGCGGAATTTTTGCCGCGCAAAAAAATCGGCGCGCATCGCGAACGATACGCGCCGGATTTTATTTCGTGCGGCGAACGTTCCGGTCGAATCGGTTTAGAACATCGAACCGGGAACGATGCGTGTGAAGTTGATGATTTGCAATTGAGACACAGAGCCGATCACGCGCAACACTCTCTGTTGCTCCGCTGCACTTGTGACCGTGCCGGAAACGTAAACACTGTCGCCGATCACTCGCGCGGAAACTCCCTGGAAATCATTGAGCAGCAACGTGTCGTTGATGCGCGACTCTTCTTCGAGCCACTTGCCGGTCTTGGTTCTGAGCGTGTTGACGACCTGCTTCACGCCGTGAACCTTGCGCGCTTTCGCCTCGGCACGATCCCGAGCCTTGGTGTCGAAGACTGTTCCATAAAGGACAATTACGCCGGTGTTGGCGGTGTAACACGAAGCTCCGTTAAGTTTGGGATCCGCCCTGAGCATGGCGTTGACCCGGTCGCTTAAAATTGTCCCTGCGTCCGCGTGTGCGCTGAGCGGATGTCCCAACGCCAGCAGAGCTCCCAGAAGCGCAACAACAGATGTTGTGGTTGCGCGGCTTATGACGCTCGTGCGCATCACCTGAATTACCTCCGTATCGTCTGTGCAACAATCGGTCACGGGCCTCCGTCGGATGGAGACCCGCGAGTCGTTTAACTGATGACGCGGCAAGCGCGTGTTACTGATTTGCAACGGTGCGACCCTGCAACTCGAGCAGACGGCTGGACATTTTTTCCGACCAGTAATTCATCGCGTTCTCGGCGTCGCCCCACTGCCACTGAGCCGCGGTGCTGAGCGCCATGCCGCCGGCCCGCTTGTCGAGCGCTCCAGCGAGAAATTGACCCGTCGTCGCATCGGTCGCTTTCATCTCCGCCTCGGCGGAACCGACGAAGGCGTAGCTTCCGGTCGCCAGGGACTGGAGACCGTTGAGGATTCGCGCTTGCGGAACAACCACCGAAACCGATCTCAATCCCGGAACCGCGGTGCTCGCATTTATGAGTGCGACCTGGAGGACCAGCACTCCCGGTCCGCCCTGGTCAACTATCGTGTAATTTTTCTGCAGGGTTTCTTTTAGCTTGTTGTAAAAATAGGCGGTCAGCATGTGCTGGTCGGTGGGCGAAACTTTCGAATCCGGGTCGTCCCAAAATTCGACGGGTTCGAGCATGATTTTGTTGTACTGCTTCCATTGCGCGTTCGGGTTCACGTATACCATCGAGGCCTGCCCTTCCTTCCCGGGTTGGAGCAGGGAGGCGTTGCTGCCAAAGAAACCGCTCACAGCCGCGGGGGTCTGTCCGCTTTCGACTTGCTCGACCGCGGCGGGCTTGCTTTCGACGGTTTGCGAACATCCTCCGGCGAGGACCAGAAGGCCCGCCACACCGAGGAGGCCGGTAACGATGGTTCGAGGGTTTCCTGCCAAAATCTTGGTACGCATCATTGTTTTCCCCTCCAAATCGATGTCTCCCGAAAGGGGAGACGCGACCATAATCTGCCCGAAACCGTCGCGGACTCCAAGTTATCGAAGAGGCACGAAGCGGGTCGGGAACAGCTCAGCGCTGGAAAGTTTGAATCTTCTCAACCACTGGAGGAGTCGATGAGTGACATCGGATTATTCGAAGCAATCTATTCGTCGCGGGCTTTGCGGCGTTTCCGTAGCGACCCGATACCCGAAGAATTGCTCACCAAGATTCTCGATGCGGCGATACGTGCGCCGTCGGCTGGCAACGCGCAGTCGTGGTCTTTCGTGGTGGTGCGTGATCGGGAGGTTAAGCAACAGCTCGGCGCGATCTATCGCAAGGCGGCGGATACGTTAGCGGCTTTTACGCCGCGCGGGGTCGTCCCGCTCATATGAGCGAGGACCAGTATCGCCGCCTGATGTCTTCGGGCTCGTATCTTTGGGATCACATGGGTGAAGCGCCGGTTTTGCTGGTGCCGTGCAATAAACCACAAGGGCTGCCGCCGCCGGCGGCGTTATCCGACGACGTTCGCGAAAAGTTGGATGTGGCAATCGCATGCCGTCCCCGAATCGAGGCGGCCAGCATCTATCCCGCAGTGCAGAACATCATTTTGGCATGTCGCGCGCTCGGTCTTGCGACGGTGATCACGACCAACCACCTGCTTTACGAGGACGAAGTCAGACAGATCCTGGGTATTCCGGCCGAGGTAGATACATATGCGCTGATGCCGATTGGATACCCGGTCGACAAGTTCGGTCCGGTCATTCGCCGGCCGCTTCACGAAGTGGCACGAGCGGATCGATGGACCAATCCGTGGCCGGCGAAGGCGTGACGAATGATCGCGATCGATCTCGTCGTACGCAACAACTTGGCCACAATTCGCGACGTGACCGACAGTGGGCGGGTCGCCGGTCAGATGGGGACGGCGCGCAGATGCTCAAGCAGGAGCGGTGCGATGCGATCGGGAAATTGATCGACAATAAAGTGGCCGCCGCCTTCGATCTCCACAAACCGGTAGGGACCGCTGACGAACTGAGCGGTTAATTCCGCCGCGCGCCGTCCAACGCTCACGTCGTTAGTGCCCCAGATGTAGAGCGTCGGCATGACGACCGGGGGGACTGCCGAAGCGAGCGTATTGGCGCGGTACCAGTTGATCGCGCTTTCGAGAGCGCCATCCTCGGCCAGCGTCCGCATATAGACGTCCACGTCCGCGGCCGGGATTCCTTCGCGTTCCAATCCCTTTCTGAGCGAGCTGAGATTATCCTCGCGCAGCCGTGCGATCGCGTCTGCTTCACGAAAGCCCTTGTGATGCCGCGAGCGCTTCGCCTGCTCGGGGTCTTCCGTCATGGCGCGGGTGAATGCGGCCGGATGGGGACGCGATAAGACGGTCAGGCTGGCGACGCGTTGCGGATGGCCCGCCGCGATAAGCCAGGCGACCTGTCCGCCCCAATCGTGGCCAATTAGATGAAAGCGTCGCGCGCCGCACGCGTCCATTAGATTGAGCGCGTCGCCGATCAATGAATCGGTCGTATATGCATCGACCTCCGCAGGCCGGGCGCCTCGTGAATAGCCGCGTTGATCAGGTGCCACTGCGTAGAATCCCGCCGCTGCCAGGGCGCGCAACTGATCACGCCACATGTAGCGGGTTTGCGGAAAGCCATGGAGCATCAGGACTGGAACACCGTTATCAGATCCGGCGGTATCGACGGTGAAACGAAGCTGGCTAACGTTCAAATCGCGCGTTTGGATTTCCATGACGGCCCTCGTCGCGTACGCAAAGGTGTTGTGAGCTCGATTCTGATTCGGTTTCTGAGAATGAACCCCCTAGCGTTTGCGGAAAGGCGCGGGTAGTTCCGGATGCCTGGACGACTCGGCTATCCCTATCGTCCCGGCCAGCTTCAGCATCACTCGAAGATCGGTACGCTGCGCGAGATTGGCGTTGCGTTCGATTCTAATGATGGTATCGAGGAGGTCATTGTACTCACGGGCGAAGTCGAAAGGCCGCTCGGTATTTTCCATGGCGAACCAACCCTCGGGGCATGCGACATCGGGTCAGGCAGTCAAAATCAGTTGAAGGTCAGAACCGTGCGCGTGACCTCGCCTGCCTCCATCGCGCGGAACGCTTCATTGACGTCCTCGAGGCGACCGCGCTGGCTAATCATATCGTCAAGATTGAGGCGGCCCTGGCGATAGAGGTCGAGATACTTGGGCATGTCGAGATGGAAACGGTTCGAGCCCATGTAGCAGCCCTGGACGCGCTTCTCGACGAACAGATGGCCCGATTTGAACTCCACATTCTGATCCGGCGGGATGGCTCCGACCAAGGTGGCGAGACCGCGCGGCGCCAGACAATAGACGCACTGCTCCAGGACTCGCGGGTTGCCGATTGCGTCGAACGAGTATTCGACCCCGCCGCCGCTCAGCCGTTTGATTTCGCGCACCGCATCGACGGCAGTACCGTTGATGACATCGGTTGCGCCGAAATGTCTGGCGATTTCAAGCTTATTGTCGCGGATATCGACCGCGATTATTTGACGGGCGCCGGCGATTCGCGCTCCCTGGATAATCGAAATTCCGACACCGCCCGCGCCGAAAACGGCAACGGTCGAGCCGGGCGCGACCTGCGCCGTATTCAGCGCCGCGCCGACGCCGGTGGTGACGGCGCATCCGAGCAACGCCGCCCGATCCAGCGGGATGTCGTCGGCGATCTTGAGGACGGCGCGCTCGTGCAAAAGCATCTTCTCGGCGAAAGCGCCGAGGTCGGCAAACTGGTTGAGACGTCCGCCCTTCTGCGACAGGCGCGGGGGCTCGTCGCGGCGGCGTTGGCAGTCCGCGCGTCCGACGCACAAATGCGGACGACCCAACAGGCATTGTGTGCAGTTGCCGCAATAAATCGAGGTGCAGGCGATAACATGATCGCCGGGCTTGAGCGCGCTGACCTCGCTGCCGACTTCCTCGACTATTCCGGCAGGCTCATGGCCGAGGACGGCAGGGGTTTTCGTCGGCAGGGTGCCGTGCAGGCAATGCAAATCGCTATGGCAGACCCCGCTAGCCACCGTGCGGATCAAGACTTCGTGTGGGCCGGGTTGGTCGATCTCGATCTCTTCGACGGTGAGCGGCGCATCGAGTGCGCGGAAAATCGCGGCTTTCATGCTTTCTTTACAACCTCAAAATCGCGGCGTTGGTAGAGTCTCTTATAGCTTGGTCAGGCCGAGATCGCACAAGCGGGGCAGGGCGAACCCGGCAACCCGAACGCTCAGCTCCTGCGCAACGCACGACCGGGACGCGCGTGGGTGTGCTCGCCGTTGCGCACCACCCCGATGCCGTTGACGAATACGTCTTTGATTCCTTCAGGATAGCGCCGCGGCTCGTCGTAGGTTCCGGTATCGATGATGGTTGCCGGATCGAACAGCACGAGGTCGGCATAGGCGCCGGTCCGAATAACGCCGCGATCGCGTAGAGCGAACTTGGCGGCCGCCATCCCGGTCATCCGATGGACCGCCTCCTCCATACTAAAAAGAGCGAGATCGCGGGCATAACGGCCGAGTACTCGCGGGAAGGTGCCATAAAGCCGTGGATGGGGCCGGCTACCGGCGGGAATTCCGTCAGATCCGATCATCGTGGTCGGATGGCGCATCACGGTGCGCACGTCCGCTTCGTCCATGGTCTCCAATACGACCACCGCCGAGCCGCCTTCCTCGCTAACGATGCGAATGGCCGCTGCTTCGGGCGCAAGATCGAGCAAGCTGGCGAGTTGCTTGATGGTCTTGCCTTCGTACTGCGGATGCTTCGGCGCGGCGGCGACGAGAATATGTTCGGGAGGGACGATGCCGATTCCGCCTTCGCGTCCACGATCATTAAGGGCGTTATTCTGCAGGACGGCGCCGAGTATGGTGCTGCCCGAGGTGTAGGGGTACTGGTCGGCGTCGATTTTCACGCCGAGCGCCCGTGCCTCGTCGATCAGCCTGAGCGAATCGCGCACGCGGCCCCAGTTTTCATGACCCGAAGCCTTATGATGGGAGACTTCGACCGGCACGCCGGCTTCCCTGCCGATTCGAATGGTCTCGCGCACCGAGTCGAGGAGAGCGCCCGCCTCATTGCGCATATGGCTCGTATAAATTCCGCCCCGCTCGCGCATCTCGCCCGCGAGTTCGATAATCTCGCCGGTCTGCGCATAACGGCCCGGTTCGTAGATAAGACCAGTTGAGAGGCCGAGCGCGCCCGATTCGAGCCCCGCGGCAAGCTCCCGCCGCATCATGGCCATCTCATGAGCGTCGGGCGCGCGCTGCGCATTGCCCATCGCGGCGGCCCGAAGGGTGCCATGCCCGACCAGCACGCCGACGTTGCAGCTCGGCGGATTGCGTTCGATCACATCGAAATAGCTCGGATAGTCCTCCCAGGCCGGCACTGGAGCATCGCCGTGCATCGCACGAAAGAAGGTACATGCGGCAGCGTAGGGCGCCGCACCCATCCCGCAGTTGCCGACGATGTCGGTAGTGACACCCTGCATCACCTTGAAATCCATTTCTGGTGTCAGCAGGACAGCGAAGTCGTCATGGCTGTGAACGTCGATGAAGCCTGGAGCAAGGGCGAGTCCGGCGGCATCGATTTCGACGATTCCGCTGCGATCCTCAACGCGCCCGACCATCGCGATGCGATCCTGATCGATGGCCAAATCCGCAACATAGGATTTTCCACCGGTGCCATCGAAAATCGTCGCTCCGCGAATCGTGACGTCCCAATGCCTAGCCGCCATTTGACTATTGCCTCGGTTCCGTCGAATCGTGCCAGTTGAGATTTCCCGATTCTGGCTGACGGTAAGCAACGGATAGAGCGAATCCGTCAGCAGCGCAAGCATCCGTAGACGTCGCAGATCAGTGGAGAACGAGATGCCATTACCCGAATCGAGCCGGTACCAATTCACTCCCGATTTGGCGATTTGCAAAATACTGAACGGTTTGTGGCAGGTGTCGGGCGGACACGGACGAATCGATCCGCGGCGCGCGATCGAGGAGATGTTCAGCTACCACGATGCGGGTTTCACCACCTGGGATCTCGCCGACCATTACGGACCGGCGGAAGATTTCATCGGCGAGTTTCGCCGTGAGTTTCGCAACCGTCATGGAGCCGTGCGGCTGCCGGAAATTCAAGCGTTCACCAAATGGGTGCCGCGTCCGGGTCGGATGACGCGGCGAGTCGTCGAGGACGCGGTCGGCATCTCGCTTTCGCGGACGGGCGTCGACGCGCTCGATTTAATCCAGTTCCATTGGTGGGATTATTCCGACAAGAGCTATCTCGACGCGCTCAAGCATCTCGCGGATCTTCAGCAGGAGGGCAAGATACGGCATCTCGCCCTCACCAACTTCGACACTGAGCGCCTGCGCATCATTACTGATAACGGCATCCGCATCGTTTCGAACCAGGTACAGTATTCGGTCGTGGATCGGCGGCCGGCGATCGAAATGGCGGATTTTTGCCGCGATCATAAAATCACATTGCTCACTTACGGAACGGTGCTGGGAGGCCTGCTCGCGGAGAAATATCTCGGTCGACCGGAGCCGCGACGCGGCGATCTGAATACGGCCTCGCTACAAAAGTACAAGAACATGATCGACATGTGGGGCGGATGGCCGTTGTTTCAGGAATTGCTCGCGGTGCTCAAGCCTATCGCGGAGCGGCACGGCGTCAGTATCGCGAACGTCGGCACCCGTTACATCCTCGCGCGGCCGGCGGTGGCCGGGGTGATCCTTGGTACACGCCTCGGTATAGCAGAGCATATAAATGATAACGCGCGTGTGTTCTCGTTCTCGCTCGACGACAAAGACCATGCGAGTATCGAAGCGACCCTGGGAAAATCGCGAGACCTGTTCAAGTCGATCGGAGATTGCGGCGACGAGTATCACTAATCAGGGAACTTACTGCACGAGAAGTCCGTCGCGGTCGGAATCAGTTCCAAAATACGAGTCGAGGCGCCGTGCGCGAGTCGCCTCTTCTTTCCTGTCGCGGCGATGTTATTGTGCGGCCTGAGCCGCATCGATGGAAGACGAACTCGAGGCCAACTTACAACTGGCGCTGCTGTTCGAAGAGAGACGGCTGCGTAAAGCCGGCACCCGCGCGGTCCGAGGAGGAGCAAATATGGGTGGATTCAAGAACTTCATACTGAGAGGCAATGTCGTCGATATGGCCGTCGGCATCGTGGTCGGCGCCGCTTTCGGTACTGTAGTCACTGCTTTCGTCAAAGATCTGCTGACGCCGTTCATCGCGGCGATCATCAAGCAGCCGGATTTTTCGACCGTCGCGTTCACCTTGAATGGCAGCAAATTCATGGTCGGCGAGTTCATCAATGCGCTGATAGCGTTCCTGCTGATCGCCACGGCGGTCTATTTCGGGATCGTCGTGCCAATCAATCGACTGCTCGCATATACCGAGAAGCCGGCGGCGCCGACGACGCGTGAATGCCCGGAATGCCTCAGCGAGATTCCTCTAAAGGCGCGTCGATGCGCACATTGCACTTCACCCGTAGCACCCTGATTCGCGGATGATCCGCATGCCCGGCTTTGCCGAATTTGCGGCAGAGCGGACCGTATCAATGTGACGACTAGCGGCGCACGCCGGGGCGGGCCGACCCGCGCCGCCGTATCGTGTCGCACGTCGTGATGTGTCTAGCACATATAAGACTGTCTAATCACTTATAAACATCCTAACGACCGAACGATCCTGGCGCACGTCGGGAAGCTTCGACCGAAAAAAGCGTCGCACGAAATTCGGATCTTGGCGAACGTCCGGCGAAGGGTCGCTCGTCGATCGCGTCGAATATTATTGCTGTAGATTTACGTTATAACTAAAATAGAGACGTTATAGCTCTAATAACGCCTATAGAGCGGCCAAGCCGGAGACTCGCGGCAGAAGCTTAAGGAACCTTGATCGGCGACCACCTATGGATGAGCGGACTCGAAAAAATCCGGAAATCGCTTCGCGCGCGGAAGCCATCCTCGCCGATGACGAGAGTCGGATCTTCAAGTCAGTCGATCGGCTGTTCGCGACTCTCATCCTGTTCCAATGGACCGTCGCCGTCGGCGCTGCTTTGTGGATGTCACCCGACCAGGCGAATGTCAGCGGGCGGCTAATCACCACCGTTCTCAATGGCGGGGTGATCGCATTGCTGCCCCTGGTGATGGTCTCGATAGCACCCGGGAAGCCGTTCACGCGCCACCTGGTCGCGTCCGGGCAGATGCTCATGGCGGCGCTGCTGGTCTCTTTGGTCGACGGGCGGATCGAGACCCGTTTCGAGATTTTCGGTGCGCTGGCTTTCCTGTCCCTCTATCGCGATTGGCGAGTGCTGGTGACGGCTTCGATCGTGACTCTCGGCGACCAATTCATGGGCGGCGGGATTCTCTGGACGCAAAGCGTCAATGGACTCGCGCCCATCGAACCATTGCGATGCCTGGAACAGATCGGCTGCGTTTTGCTGACCGATTTCTTTCTTTTCGTCTCCATCTGGCAGAGCCGCGAGGAAATGACGCTGATTGCGGATCGGCACGCCAAGCTGGAAAGCGCCAATAAGAAAATCGAGCACGAGGTCGCGGAGCGCACTGCCGAGGTGCGGACCGGTGAGGAGATTTTCCGATCGCTCAGTGGAGCCTCGCCCGTCGGCATCTTCCTGGATTCATGTGGCGCGTGTATCTATGGAACCAACGGCTCGGCGAGATCTACGACGTTTCATCGGACGATCTCATCGGCAAAGGCTGGATTCATAACATCCATCCGGATGATCGTCCTCAATCGAGAAAGAGGGCCTGGCCGCGCTCCGTGAGAATCGCGAGATCGGGCTCGAATATCGGATCGTCACGCCATCGGGGGCCATTCGATGGGTCTCGACGCGCGCCGCTCGGCTTCCATCAGATGATGGCCAAACCGTTTTCGTCGGCACCGTCGACGACATCACAGAGCGCAAGCGCCTCGAGCAACAGCTGGCCCTCGGCCGCGATGAGGCCTTGGAGACCGCGCGGCTCAAATCCGAGTTCCTCTCGAACATGAGCCATGAGATCCGCACGCCCCTCAACGGCATCATCGGAATGACCGGGCTGCTGGTCGATAGCAAGTTGACCAATGAACAGCGGGAGTTTGCCGAGACGGTGCGCACCTCCGGCGACGCGCTCCTTACGATCGTCAACGACATTCTCGACTTTTCCAAAATCGCGGCCGGCAAGCTGGTTTTTGAAGAGATAGATTTCGATCTTCTGTCGATAGCCGAATCAACAATCGAATTGCTGGCCGACCAGGCATGCAAAAAGAAGATCGAACTGGCGCTGCGGATTGACCCCTCGGTTCCGCTGTCGGTGAGGGGAGAACCCCGCAGGCTTCGCCAGGCGCTGACCAACCTGGTTGGAAACGCCTCAAGTTCACCGCCCAGGGTGAAGTAGTCCTGACTATCAGTGCCGAGTCGGTCAGCGATGACGAAGCGCGATTGCTCTTCCACGTCCGCGACACCGGTATCGGGATCCAGCCCGAAGCCCAGCGGCGACTCTTCCAGGCTTTCTCGCAGGCCGACAGCTCCACCAGCCGCAAGTATGGCGGCACTGGTCTGGGTCTCGCCATCTCGATGCAATTAGTCGAGGCGATGGGCGGCAAGATCCAGATCGAAAGCGAGGTTGGCCGCGGTACGACGTTCCATTTCGCGGTCAGGCTGCCGCGCTCGGTTTCCGCCGCGACCCATCTGCCTAAACTCAAAGGCTTGCGCGCGCTGATCGTCGATGACAACACCACCAGCCGGGATATTCTGGACAGTCAGCTAACGGCTTGGGAGGTCGAGTGTCACACGGTCGAGAGCGGTACGATGGCGCTGGCGAGTCTTCGAGACCAGGTCTCCAGTCGGCCGTTCGACCTCGTTTTGATCGACTCCGAGATGCCGCAAATGGATGGGCTGACCTTGGGCCGCGAAATCAGGGAAGATCGACGCATCGCCGAGACCCGCATCGTGCTGATGACGTCCGCGGGCGAGCGCGGCGATATAGCGGCTCGAGCGATAAACTTCGACAATTGGATCAACAAACCGATCAAGCTGGCGAAACTCCATGCCGCTTTGATCGGGCTGGCCAACGGTCAGGAAGCGCCATATCAAGATGCGGATAGGACTGCGTCTTCGGCCGAACGTCCCCGCGAAATCGCAGTTAGCGCGGCCGCGCCCGACCGAGTGAACGTTCAGAGCAAAAAACTTCGTATCCTTGTCGCCGAAGACAACACGGTCAATCAAAAGATCGCCCTGTTGCAGCTCAAAAAGCTTGGTTTTGTGGCCGATGCGGTCCCCAACGGCGCGGAGGCGGTCGAAGCCCTCGAACGCGTCCCCTATCAAGTCGTATTGATGGATCGCCAGATGCCGGAAATGGACGGCTATACCGCGTCCGCCGAGATTCGCCGGCGCCACGCGGGCAAGCCCGGACCGGCGATCATCGCGATGACCGCGCATGCGA
>CAWDQC010000069.1:0-11559 GCA_963804355.1 uncultured Pseudomonadota bacterium
TTCTCATCCTTGAACGGGATCGCCGCGCCGACCGGGCCGAAATCTCTTCGCGCGCGATGCGCATCTCGTTTTTGACGTCGGAGAACAGCGTGGGCTGGACGAAGTAGCCCTTTCCGCTGACCGCCTCGCCGCCTGCGGAGACCTTGGCGCCTTCCTTTTTGCCTACGTCGAGATAACTCTTGACGCGATCGAATTGCTCGCGCGAGACCACGGGGCCGAGAGTGTTCTTGCGATCGAAGGGGTCGCCGACGCTGACGTTCTTGCTGAAGTTGCCGAACTTCTCGACTACTTCGTCATAGCGCTCGCGCTGCACGAAGATACGCGTGCCGGCGCAGCAGACCTGGCCCGAGTTGAAGTAGACGCCCATCATCGCCTGCGGCACCGCCTGGTCGAGGTCGGCGTCGGGGAAGATGATATTGGGGGCCTTGCCGCCGAGTTCAGCCGAAACCTTCTTCAGATTGCCGGCGGCGGCCTTCAGGATGATCTTGCCGACCTCGGTCGAACCGGTGAAGGCGACCTTATCGACGCCCGGATGCTCGGCGATCGAGCTGCCGGCGCCGGGGCCGAAACCGGTGACGATATTTACGACGCCGTCGGGAACGCCGGCCTCGCTCAGGATTTCACCGAGGAGCAACGCGGAGAGGGCGTCTGCTCGGCAGGCTTGAGGATGACGGTGTTGCCGCAGGCGAGCGCGGGTCCAAGTTTCCACGCCGCCATCAGCAGCGGGAAGTTCCACGGAATCGATATCTGCCGCAGACGCCGACCGGTTCGCGCAGCGTATAGTTGAAAAAATGCCGGATCGGAGGGGTTGGTTTCGCCGTAAAGCTTGGTGACCCAGCCGGCATAGTAGCGGAAGGTCTCGGCGGTCGCCGGGACGTCAAAGGCGCGAGAGAAGGTGAGCGGCTTGCCGTTGTCGAGGGTCTCGAGGGCCGCCAGTTCTTCGGTGTGCTTGTCGACGAGATCGGCGATTTTGAGCATCAGGCGGGCGCGCTGATGCGGTCCCATGTTCGGCCACGGGCCTTCTTCAAAGGCCTTGCGCGCGGCCTTCACCGCTTCGTCGATATCGGCCTTGTCGCCCTCGGCGATCAGCGCCAGGACTTCTTCGTTAGAGGGGTTGATGGTCTCGAAAGTCTTACGGATTTCGCCGGCACCCATTTGCCGCCGATGAGCAACTGCTTGGGCTTTCTGAGAAAATCCAAGACCGCGCTCGAGGTGACGCCCGGTGCGGCCTTTTCCACTGATGGTACTGCTGCTGCCATGTTTGTTCTCCTCGAAGGGTCGTCGTTTTTTTCAGAGTAGGGCGGCAGGAAACGAACTGCAACCGCTTCATCTTTTAGATTGCTGGAAGGGTTTCGTCCATAAGCCGGCGGCGAACGGGGCAAGCCCTAATCGTATATTTGACGCCATAAGAATCGTTCGGGCGCCATTATAGTGGCATAGGCCACCTCCGCAAGAGGGCGGGGCCTGACCGAGCGGCCCTACCAACCGGGAAAGCCCGAATCTGGCGAGGCGTAGACGACCGACCCTGCGGAAGCCGATGTTAGACCTCGATTGCGCTCATGTCGGGATAGCGGTCGCCGGCGGCGAAGCCCTTGGGTGCGACTTCCTCAATACGGTTCAGGTCGTCGGCGCTGAGGCGAATCTTGACCGCGGCGATGTTCTCCTCGAGATACTTGCGGCGCTTGGTTCCCGGAATCGGAACGATATCCTGTCCGCGCGCCAGCACCCAGGCGAGGGCAAGCTGGCTCGGCGTCACGCTTTTTTCGGCCGCGATCTTTTTAACCCTCTCCACCACCGCGAGGTTGCGCTTGAAGTTCTCACCCTGGAAGCGCGGATTCATGCGGCGAAAGTCGGTTGGAGCGAAGTCGTCGGGCGATTTGTAGTCGCCGCTCAGGAATCCCCGACCGAGCGGGCTGTAGGCAACCAGGCCGATTCCAGTTCCCTCAGGGTCGGCAATATCTCGTTTTCGATATCGCGGCTCCAAAGCGAATATTCCGACTGCAACGCGCTGATCGGGTGAACGGCGTGGGCGCGGCGGATAGTCTTGGCCGAGGCCTCGGAAAGCCCGAGATAGCGAACCTTGCCGGCCTTGACCAGCTCGGCCATCGCACCGACGGTCTCTTCGATCGGGACGGTACGGTCGACGCGATGCTGGTAGTACAAGTCGATATAGTCGGTGCCGAGGCGCTTCAATGAGGCGTCACAAGCCGAGCGGACATACTCGGGACGACCGTTGATTTCGCGACGCCCGTCGGGATGACGCACGATAGCGAATTTGGTGGCGATAATTACCCGATCGCGCAGGGGCCCGAGCGTGCGCCCGACCAACTCTTCATTGTGGTGAGGCCCATAGGCGTCGGAGGTGTCGAAAAAATTGATCCCGAGTTCGATCGCGCGATGGAGCGTTGCGATCGATTCCTGATCGTCACGCGGGCCGTAAAACTCCGACATTCCCATACATCCGAGACCGTGTTCGGAGACGACCAGGCCCTGGTTACCGAGTTTGCGTTGCTGCATTTTCGTTTCGCTCATGAATCTTTACCCGTGAAGAGAATCAGTTAGTCAGAAGGAATCAATAAGCCAACAAGGGCCGAAATGGTGCGGAACTCGGCTGGTTTGCCGATCTCGCAGCGGAGCCGATCGGGCGATTCAATCGACCATTTTTGCCCCGCGCGGTCGCCTGATGGCCGCTAATCGGATGCGGCTGATAGGGCTTTTCCAGTTCCGCCACCTCTTCCGCGCTCAACTTGATATCGACCGCGTCGAAGATCTGTTTCAGGTGATGCGCTTGGTTGCGCCGATAATCGGCGCGGTAACGCCCGGCGCTTGTAGAATCCAGGCCAGCGCGATTTGCGTCGGGGTCACACCGTGCGCCTTGGCGACCCTTTGAGCGGCGACCGCGACTTCGATCGTCGCTAGCGCGGAAGTACATTTCCTTCTGCATCTGATCGGTCTGCGCGCGCTTGGTCGGCCTTCGCCCCGCTCCTGCTTGCGATCGCCTTCGAGAAAACCGCGTGCCAGCGGACTCCACGGAATCAGTCCGACGCCCTGGTCGATACACAGCGGATTCATCTCGCGTTCTTCTTCGCGATAAATCAAATTGTAGTGATTCTGCATCGCCACGAAGCGATGCCAGCCATATTCCTTGGCCGTAGAGCGCCTTGGAGAATTGCCACGCCGCCATGCTGCTGGCGCCGAGGTAACGGACTTTTCCGGCACGCACGAGCGATCCAGCGCGTCGAGGGTCTCTTCGATCGGCGTCGAAAAGTCCCAGCGATGGATCTGGTAGAGGTCGATATAGTCGGTGCTGCAGCCGGCGCAACGAATTGTCGCATGCCTCGATAATGTGCTTGCGGCTGAGCCCGCGGCGATTCGGCCCCTTGCCCATCGGACCGTTGACCTTGGTCGCGACCACGATATCGTCGCGCGTACGCCATCTCGGCCAGCCAGCGCCCGGTGATCTCTTCGCTCACGCCAATTGAGTAGACGTCGGCCGTGTCGAAGAAGTTGACTCCCGCGTCAATCGCGGCCGCGAAATGTTCGCGCGCCTCGTCGCCGCCGATCGTCCATTCGCGCCATTTGCCGTCGCCATAACTCATGCATCCGAGACAAATTCGCGAGACGGTTACGCCTGTATTGCCGAGTTTCGCGTACTGCATGTCGTGAGTATATCCAAATCGGCGGGACCTTGCGGTCCCGCCGACGTTGACGTGAACGGTTAGTCAGGCGAGCGAGCGCCGACGAGCGGGTGCCAATTTGTCAGATCTTTTACGTAGACCGACTTGATCTGCGTGAACAGGTCGAGCGCGTGGCGGCTGCCCTCGCGGCCGAAGCCTGATTGTTTATAGCCGCCGAACGGCATCCCGGTATCGATCATCCCGTAACAGTTGACCAACGGTCCCCGCCTTGAGCGCCCGTGCGACCTTGTGGGCGCGGCCGATGTCGCGCGTCCAGACGGCAGCGGCAAGTCCGTAAGTAGTGTCGTTGCCCTGGAAGACTGCGTCGTTCTCATCCTTGAAGGGAATCGCCGCGGCGACGGGGCCGAAAATCTCCTCGCGGGCGATCTTCATGCTGTTCTTAACGTCGGCGAAAACGGTGGGGTTGACGAAGTAGCCTTTGCCTTCGCGGGCGACGCCGCCGAGCGCTAACGCGCGCGCCTTCACTCTTGCCGACCTCGAGATAGCCCTTGACGCGATCGAACTGCTCTTGCGAAACGACCGGTCCGAGCCGAGTCTTGGGATCGAGCGGATCGCCCAGCGTCATGCTCTCGCTGGCTTTGGTCGAGTTCGGAGACGAAGTTGTCATAAATATCGCGCTGCACGAAGATCCGGGTGCCGGCGGCGCATACCTGGCCGGAGTTGTAAAACACGCCGTTCATCGCGTTGCGCACCGCGAATTGCATATCCGCGTCGGGGAAGATGATGTTGGGCGACTTGCCGCCGAGCTCCAGCGAGACGCGCTTAAGGTTGCCCGCGGAAGCCTGCAGGATAAGTTTGCCGACCTCAGTCGAGCCGGTGAAGCTCACCTTGTCGACGTCGGGATGATCGACAATCGAACTGCCGGCGCCGGGGCCGAAACCGGTGACGATATTGACGACGCCGTCGGGAATGCCGGCTTCCTGGATCAGTTCGCCGAGACGCAGCGCGGAAAGAGGGCGTCTGCTCGGCCGGCTTCAGCACCATCGTGTTGCCGCAGGCGAGGGCGGGCGCGAGCTTGTTGACCGCCATCATCAGCGGGAAGTTCCAGGGAACGATCAGGCCACAAACGCCGATCGGTTCGCGCAGGGTGTAGTTGAAGAGAGAGCCGGATCGGAAGGGTTGGTTTCGCCGTAGATCTTGGTCGGCCATCCGGCGAAATAGCGAAAGATGCCAGCGGCGCCGGCGACATCGATCGCGCGCGCCTGGGAGACCGGCTTGCCGTTGTCGAGGCTCTCGATTTCGGCGAGTTCGTCGGCGTATTTGATCGATCAACTCGGCGATCTTGAGCAGGTAACGAGTGGCGCTGATGCGGAGCTGATCGACGACCATTTGCCTGTCTTCGAAGGCCTTGCGTGCGGCCTTGACGGCTTCGTCGATGTCGGCCTTATCGCCCTCGGCGACCAGCGCCAGGACTTCCTCATTGGCAGGGTTGATACTTTCGAAGGTTTTGCCCGACTTGGCGGGCACCCATTTGCCGCCGATCAACAACTTGGTGGGGGAGCGCCGGAGAAATTCGAGAGCTTTGCCGGACTTGGCGCCGGCGGCGGCTTTTTCGATCGAGGGAACCGATGCAGCCATGTGAGGACCTCCTGGAAAAGAAAATTACGCGGGCCTGGTGATACGCGCGGGCGGCCCGGTGGATCTACCGAGCCGCCCGCGATTGAGCGAACTAGAGTTTGACGTAAACCGACTTGATCTGCGTGTAGAGGTCGATCGCGTACTTGCCGAGTTCGCGGCCGAAGCCCGATTGCTTGTAGCCGCCGAAGGGCGAGATCGGATCGATGATGCCGTAGCAGTTGACCCAAACCGTTCCCGCTTTGAGCGCGCGAGCGACCTTGTGGGCGCGGCTGATATCGTGGGTCCAGACCGCGGCGGCGAGACCGTAGGTGGTGTCGTTGCCCTGCAGAATCGGCGTCGTTTTCGTCCTTGAACGGGATCAGCCGCGGCGACGGTCCGAAGATCTCCTCGCGCGCGATCCTCATGTCGTTGTTGACGCCGGTGAAGATCGTGGGCTTGACGAAGTAGCCCTTGCCCTTGCGCGACTTCGCCGCCGGTCGGGCCTTCGCGCCTTCCTGCTTGCCGACATTGAGATAGCCTTTGACGCGATCGAACTGCTCCTTCGAAACCAGCGGTCCGATGGTGGTCTTCGGATCGAGCGGGTCGCCCGCCTTGATGTTCGCGGCCTGTAGCGGTGAGCGCGTCGACGAAGTCGATCCTAGAAGTCGCTGTTGCACGAAGATCCGCGTCGCCGGCGCAGCATACCTGTCCCGATAGCATGCAGAAACGCCGAACACCGACGGTGGGAACCGCGTCTCCATATCGGCGTCGGAAAAAACGACGTTGGGCGATTTGCCGCCGAGCTCCAGCGAAACCCGTTTCAGGTTTCCGGCGGAGGCCTGAAGGATGAGCTTGCCGACTTCGGTCGAACCGGTGAACGCGACCTTGTCGATCTCCGGATGCGCCGCGATCGCGCCACCGGCGGTTTCGCCGAAACCGGTGATGATATTGAGCACGCCTTCCGGCATACCGGCTTCCAGCAGCAGTTCGCCCAGGCGCAGCGCGGTAAGCGGCGTCTGCTCGGCCGGCTTCAGCATGCACGAGTTGCCGCAAGCCAGCGCCGGCGCGACCTTCCACGCGAACATCGCCGACGGGACCGTTCCACGGGAATGATCTGGCCGCAGACGCCGACCGGCTCGCGCAAGGTGTAGTTGAACAAACGAGGGATCGGAGGGATTCGTCTCGCCATAAATCTTGGTCGACCCATCCGCCGTAGTAGCGGAAAACGTCCGGCCGCGCCGCTCGACCATCGCTCTTCGCCAGCGAGATCGCCATGCCGTTGTCGAGGGTCTCCAGCTCGCCAGCTCTTCGGCATGCTGATCGATGAGATCGGCGACCTTGAGCAGGTAGCGGGTGCGCTGATGGGGGCTCATCGATGGGCCATTTGCCTTCCTCGAAGGCCTTGCGCGCGGCCTTGACGGCTTCATCGACGTCGGCCTTGTCGCCCTCGGCGACCAGCGCCAGAACTTCTTCGTTGGCGGGATTGATGGTTTCGAAGGTCTTGCCGGACTTTGGCGGCGACCCATTTGCCGCCGATGAGCAACTGCTTGGGTTTTCTCAGGAAATCCAAAACCGCGCTCGAGGAACCTCCGTGCGGCTTTTCGATCGATGGTACTGCTGCTGCCATTGCTTTCCTCCTCAAGCTGATTGTCGAATTCCGTGCTCCTGCCGGAACGGCGCCGCGAGCGCGCTCGAAACCGCCTATCAATTTGATGTAAACCGACTTGATTGCGTATAGATATCATTGCAGTGCGGCCCCAGCTCGCGCCCGAACCCCGACTGCTTGTAGCCGCCGAAAGGTGAGATCGATCGATCAGCCCGTAGCAGTTGACCGATACGGTGCCGGCCTTAAGCGCCCGCGCGACCTCGAAGGGCGCGGCTGACGTCGCGCGTCCAGACGCCGGCGCCGAGACCGTAAGTGGTGTCGTTGCCCTGGAGCACGGCGTCGTTCTCGTCCTTAAAGGGAATCAGCACGGCGACCGGGCCGAAGATCTCCTCGCGCGCGATCCTGCATCTGGTTTTTCACGTCGGTGTAAAATGGTCGGCTTGACGAAATAGCCTTTATCCTGGGCCGCGCTCACCGCCGAGCTCCTGGCCTTTGCGCCTTCGTCGCGCGCCAGCTCGAGATAACCTAGGACGCGCTCGCGCTGCTCGCTCGAAACCAGCGGACCCATCGTGGTCTTGGGGTCGAGCGGCTGGCCGAGGTTGATCTCCTGCGCCTTGGCGGCGATGAACCGATCGGCGAACTCGTCATAAATGCGCTCCTGCACGAACATGCGGGGTCGCCGCGCAGCAGACCTGTCCCTGATTGCGAAAGACCCCGGTCGCCGAGCGTGACCGCTGATTCCATTGCGGCGTCAGGGAAAGATCACGTTGGGCGATTTGCCGCCGAGTTCGAGCGAGACGCGTTTCGAGATTACCGGCCGACGCTTGCAGGATGATCTTGCCGACCTCGGTTCGACCCGGTGAATGCGACCTTGTCGATGCCGGGATGCTCCGCGATCGCAGCTGCCCGCGCCCGGCCCGAAGCCGGTTACGATATTGACGACGCCATCGGGCACGCCCGCTTCGCAGATCAGCTCGCCGAGGCGGATCGCGGGAAGCGGCGTCTGCTCGGCCGGCTTCAGCACCATCGTATTGCCGAAGGCCATGGCCGGCGCCACTTTCCAGCTCAATGTCGAGAGCCGGACCGTTCCAGGGGACGATCTGTCCGCACACGCCGATGGGTTCGCGCAGGGTGTAGTTGAAGAATCCAGGGTCGGAGGGATTCGTTTCGCCGTAGAATTTCGTCGCCCATCCGGCGTAATAGCGAAAGGTATCGACGGTGCGCGTGACCTCGACGTCGGACTCGGAGATCGGCTTGCCGTTGTCGAGCGTGATCAACTCGGCCAGATCTTCGCGATGCGCCTCGACCAGGTCCGCGATTTTGTAGAGGTAACGCGCGCGCTGATGCGGTCCCATCGCGGGCCAGGTGCCGTTTTCGAAGGCGTTGCGGGCGGCTTTGACGGCGTCGTCGACGTCGGCCTTATCACCTTCCGCGGCGATGGCGAGGACTTCCTCGTTGGCCGGGTTGATAGTCTCGAAAGACTTACCGGATTTGGCCGGCAGCCATTTGCCGCCGATCAGCAGATTCTTGGCTGGACCGTGGAGGAAGTCGCGTACCGAGCTGCTTTTGGCTCCCGCCGCGGCGCGTTCAAACGAAGGTGTAGCCGCTGCCATCACAAGTCTCCTTCCAGGGTTGAGGGATTCAGGCGGGCCCGCTTTCACTGCCATAATAGATGTCAGATCGCCATTATACTGGCAGGCCGCCCATCTGCAAGCGAAAGCCGGACGAACCTCCGCTGTCTGGGCAGCGGTTGGAGGCGCACCCCATTCGAATCGTGGCGATTGCGGATGATTTCCGGCGCTTCAGGCGATACAGATCAGGCTAGGCCAGGATCGGTGCGGATACCAGGCGGGTAACCGGCAGTGCGAACGGCAGCATGTCCGTTCGCACCGCACGGCGTTCAGGTTCGGGTCTGGTTTATCTGGGATCGTTGGCGAGGCGGCGCTCGGTGAAGCCTACGTTCATCCCAAATGCTTGATCCTTGCCGAGAAGGATCGATTGGGCGCCGTCGTCCTCGGGGCGCATGTTCTTCGAGCGCAGGAAATCGCGCGCCTTCGAAAGGCTGCGCGTCTTGAAGGTCACGCAATGAAGGCCTTCCCCGTTTTGCTCGAGGTCACGCCCTTCGACGCTCGAGCTGGAAAGCGGCTGCGCCAATTCCACCACGCTGTCTTCGCTGACGGCGACAAAGGCGCTGCGCTTGCGACCCGAAATTTCCTCTTCGCCCATGAGCTTGCCTTGCAGGACGTCGCAGTAAAGGCGCTTGGCTTGCGGAAGATTCCGGACGACGACGGTGAGATGCGAGGCGCGCTCGATTCCGAGCGGATGCTGCGCGCTCCAATAGGCGTTCGACCACGCGGGCTGAAACCTCGGATCAATCGTGTAGGGCTGCACCGCCGCGAACTCGATCTGGCCGTGGGTTTCCTTCGGATGGGTCCAGACGGCGAACATTTTATGGGGAGGCTTAACCGTGCTACCGACGATGTTGAACAGGCGCATCCCGGCTTTGTCGATTTGCGCCGAGATGTCCTCGACGTCATCCACGTACCAGGCGATCGAATGGAAGTGCTGGCCGAAACGGTCGTGGAATTTTTTGACCGAGGGGTTGCGCAGGTTGGCGACTTTGGCCGGCGACATCGGCTCCATGACCACGTCACCGATCGCGATCAGCGAAGCGTCGCGTCCGGCTTGCGGCTCGTAGCCGCGATAGAAGCGGGTGACCCCGAAGATTTCGTCATACCATTTGTCAACTGCGCCGAGGTCGTCGACAATGTGCGTGAGGTGAAACAGCTTGCCGATTTTGAACATGGCGTCTCCTTGCGGCTTTGATCTTCAAGCTGAATAGGGCAGGACGGCCGATTGTGCAAGCGACGGATGAAGGGGGGTCGAGCGGCGGCACGGCGTAGTTCGATCGGGTCGCGAACTTTCTCACGATCGCTAACTCTTCCGGGCAATGCCCCATTTAGAGGCCGGAGAGTTTCTATGCCACGCATAAACGGTGGTGAGATGCTGGTTCGAGCGCTCGAACGCGAGGGTGTTCACGATATCTTCGCCCTTCACGGTGGACATCTCGACGCTATCTTCAAGGCCTGCCTCGAGCACGGCTTGAGGGTCATCGATACCCGTCACGAGCAGGCCGCCGCGCATATGGCCGACGGTTGGGCGCGCACGACCGGACGCCCGGGTATCGCGATGGTTACCGCGGGACCGGGTGTCACCGATGCCGTCACTGGCGTGGCAAACGCATATCTCGACGCCATCCCGATGATCCTGATCGGCGGCCGCAGCCCGTTGCTCGATGACGAGTTGCTGCCGCTCCAGGGCGGTATCGACCAGGTCTCGTTGATGCGCCCGATCACGAAGTGGGCGCGGTCGGTTACGCATACCGAGCGGATCCCGGAATACGTAGCGATGGCCTTTCGGCAGGCGGTTTCGGGGCGTCCCGGCCCGGTCTTTCTGGAACTGCCAATTGACGTACTGTTTGCGCGCGCCGAAGAGGAAAAGGTCGTATTCCCGGAAAGCTACCGGCCGAAATCACCTCCCGGCCCTTCTCGCGAGTCGCTTGCGCAGGCGCTGCAATGGCTCAGCGAAGCCGAGCGTCCGCTATCCTCGCCGGTGGCGGCGTCTGGTTTGCGCAGGCGGCGAAGGAACTCGTCGAATTCGCCGAGTTGACGCATACGCCGGTGATGGCCAATGCGAAGGCGCGCGGCGCAATCTCCGGAGGAGCATCCGCTGTGCTTCGGGGCATTCGGCGCGATCCATCCGGCGGCTCATACGCGGCGCGGCGGCAAGAGCGCCGATTTGGTGATCATGCTGGGCACCCGCATCGGTCTCGCTACGGGCGGGCGCAACAGCCTGATTCCCAGCGACGCGCGCGTAATCCAGGTCGATATCGAACCGGAGGAGATCGGACGCGGCCGTGCGATCGAACTCGGTATCGTGGCCGACTGCGGAGAATTTCTGCGCTATGCAATCGCAGCCGCGCGCGGCATCAAGTTCAACGGACACGAAGAATGGATCGAGCGGTTAACCGCGATGCGCGCGAATCAGCGCGGCAAGTGGGACGAAGCGATGAAGGTCGATCGCCCGATCGATCCGGCGCGGATGGCGCGCGAGGTGGTCCAGGCGATGGCGCCGGACGCGATCCTCGCGGCGGACGGTGGTGAAACGGCGGCATGGATGGCCAATGCTTTCAAAGCGCGCGAACCCGGTACCTTTCTCAGCGACGGTTACCTGGGATGCCTCGGTATCGGGATACCCTTCGCGATGGCGGCCAAAGCCGCTCATCCGCAGCGGCAAGTGGTATGCGTCATCGGCGACGGATCGGTGGGGCTCAACTTCGCGGAATTTGATACTGCTGTTCGGCAGAATCTGCCGGTAACTGTCGTCATCAATAACGATATGCAGTGGGGTATGTCCGAAGCATGGGCAGGTGTTGGCGTGGGGCGCGGAAACACGATCGCGACGGAATTGGGAGTCGTTCATTACGAAAGAGCGGCGCAAGGCCTCGGTGCTCACGGCGAGTTCGTCGAGCGTGCTGAAGATGTCGCGCCGGCGCTCAAACGTGCGCTCAATTGCGGTCGTGCCGCATGCGTCAATGTGATGACAGATCCCGATGTGATCGAACCGGGGACGTTGGCGATGTACAGTGCGTTCAGTGGCGGAAGGCCCCCAAAGGCCCACAGCAACCTGAAGCCAAGT